>NZ_LR700942.1:354715-377039 GCF_902497585.1 Terribacillus sp. AE2B 122
TGGTCTTCTACGCTTTTGGTTTTCGGCTAGCTGCGGGAACCAGAAACTATGTTGTAAGCAATTAATCCCGCCGTGGGGAAAACACCCACTCTGGGCTTTCTTGCTTACCACTCCGTTTCTAACGGTTCCCTCCGCTTTTGGTTTTTTTTAACCCCTTTTGTCGAATGGATGAAGTGGCGGGGGATTTGTAGTAAGATAGAGATACAACATTTTTATAGTACTTGATGTTTTTGTCGTACTAGTACTTGGAGGAATATAACAGCATGCAGAAAGAATTTCGTTCAGGTTTCATTTCCATCATCGGGCGACCGAATGTTGGGAAATCAACTTTATTAAATCGTTTTGTCGGTCAGAAGATCTCTATTATGAGTGATAAGCCGCAGACAACGCGTAATCGGATTCAAGGAGTACTCACACAGGATGATGCACAGTTTATCTTTATTGATACTCCTGGTATTCACAAACCGAAGCATAAGCTCGGAGACTTTATGGTAAAGACTGCAGAGAATACAATGAATGAAGTGGACGCTGTCATGTTCATGGTGAATGCAGAGGAGGGCTATGGCAGAGGGGATCAATTCATCCTCGAACGTCTGCAGAGAGTCGAAGGCCCAGTTTTCCTAGTTTTGAATAAAATTGATAAGATCCATCCGGATAAGCTGCTCGAACTTATCGAGCTGTATAAGGACAAGTTGGATTTCACTGAAATTGTTCCAATTAGTGCACTGGAAGGTAATAATACGGCTCATTTACTTGAAACATTAAAAGGTTATCTGCCTGAGGGGCCACAATATTACCCGGAAGACCAAGTGACGGATCACCCGGAGCGCTTCGTTGTAAGTGAACTCATTCGCGAGAAGGTACTGCATTTGACACGGGAAGAAATACCGCATTCAATCGCAGTTGTCATCGAAGCAATCGAGAATCGCCATAGTACGACGGAGAAAGTATTCATCCAGGCGACAATTATTACGGAACGTAAATCCCAAAAAGGAATCATTATCGGCAAACAGGGCAGTATGCTCAAACAAGTCGGGAAGCTGGCGCGTAGAGATATAGAGATGCTGCTTGGCAGTAAGGTGTTTCTCGAGCTTTGGGTTAAAGTGCAGCCTGATTGGCGAAATAAGCAGGCGCAACTCAATGATTACGGTTTCAGTCGTGAAGAATATTGATACCTGGTAATATTTAAAGCACATGGATTGAGGAGTAGGTGTCATCCTAACTAGGAGAATGTTTTGTATGTTCATTTCTTAAAAAAAGCATAGAAAGGTGGACTTCCTGTGATTGATTTCCATTGGCAAATCTTTAGCAAGACCGGGAGTATCGAAACCTACTTATTGATGAAAGAAATTGAAACAATGTACAATTCACTAATACCTCCGGAGCGAGATAACATTATTGAGCTCCCAAGTTATAGACTTCAATCTAAAATGTAAGCAACAGGAGTGGGGAGAGAGCGTTGCTCCAAAATGTAGAAGGAATAATCCTGCGCACACAGGATTATGGGGAAACACATAAGATCATAACAATCTTCACGGAAGATCGCGGTAAGATTGCCGTAATGGCCAGGGGTGCAAAGAAACCGAAAAGTAGGATGGCTGCCATCGCACAGCCATTCATCTTTGGATCATTCCTAGTACAGATTGGTTCCGGTATGGGAGCCATGCAGCAAGGAGAACCTCTCCAAAGCTTCAGGTCGATCCGTGAAGATATCATCAAAACAGCTTATGCGTCCTATATAGCGGAAATGACAGATAAGCTGACAGATAATAATAAGCCTGACCCTGATTTATTCCGTCAGCTGCTTCAAGTGATGGAATGGATCAATGATGGGAAAGATGCGGACGTTTTGCGCATAATCTATGAATTAAAGATGTTCCGCCGTGGAGGTTTCGCACCTACAGTACATCAATGCGTTAATTGCGGAAATACGGAGTTGCCTTACCGGTTTTCCGTACCGGAAGGCGGTATGCTTTGCAGACGCTGTATGCATCTCGATCCAGATGCATATGTATTATCAGAAAAAGTTACAAAGCTATTGCAGCTATTTTCGAGTATTGATATCTCCCGGATAGGCAATATTTCAGTTAAGCCAGAAACGAAACGACTTTTGAACGAGCTGCTTGATACTTATTATGACCGGTACGGAGGGTATTTCCTGAAAAGCAAGAAGTTCCTTGCTCAATTGGATAAACTTCAATAAGGTTTGTTGACAATTAGTATGGCATTTTAGTATGATAGTTACAAAATCGACGGCTTGCGTTGAAGAAGAGTAGTATCCATCTGGTACTTTGCGTAGCGAATCTGGGATAGTGGGAGCCAGAACAAAGGAAGACGGAGAAGGCGCTTTGGAGCAAAAGGAAAAAAGAGTGGCTTCCATTTGGGAGCAATTAGGGTGGAACCGCGGTAATCCCGTCCCTATGCTGTTTAGGCAGCATAGGGACGGGATTTTTCTTTGTCCATCCTGACGTTGATGAAAAGAAGATGGAGGGAATCCGATGAATATCCAAAATATGATTTTGACGTTACAGAAGCATTGGTCAGACCAGGGCTGTCTATTGATGCAAGCATATGACGTAGAAAAAGGGGCAGGAACAATGAGCCCTATGACTTTATTGCGCAGTCTTGGTCCTGAGCCGTGGAACGTGGCCTATGTAGAGCCTTCTCGACGACCAGCCGATGGCCGCTATGGGGAAAACCCAAACCGTTTATACCAGCACCATCAATTCCAGGTGATCATGAAACCTTCACCAGACAACATCCAGGAACTCTATTTGGAATCACTTCGCAAACTAGGCATAGATCCATTGAAGCATGATATCCGATTTGTTGAGGATAACTGGGAGAACCCGACACTTGGTGCTGCTGGACTTGGCTGGGAGGTTTGGCTTGATGGTATGGAAATAACACAATTCACTTATTTCCAGCAAATCGGCGGCTTGGAAGCAAAACCTGTTTCAGTCGAAATTACATATGGTCTGGAACGACTTGCTTCTTACATCCAAGATAAAGAAAATGTTTTCGAGCTTGAATGGACAGATGGCGTTACTGTAGCGGATATCTTTAAGCAGCCGGAATTTGAGCATAGCACGTATACATTTAAAGAATCTGATACAGACATGCTGTTCCAACTATTTGATATGTACGAAAAAGAAGCGAAACGAATCATGGATGAAGGACTCGTCTTCCCTGCGTATGATTACGTGCTGAAATGTTCCCACACATTCAACTTGCTTGATGCCAAAGGTGCCATCTCAGTTACTGAGCGAACTGGTTATATCGGCAGAGTGCGGAATTTGGCAAGATCAATTGCGAAGAGCTATGTAGCAGAACGGGAACGACTTGGTTTCCCAATGCTGAAAGAAGGAGCGGATGAGCATGCAGAATAAGGATGTACTTTTTGAAATTGGTTTAGAGGAAATGCCGGCGCGTTTTTTGCCCGGCACTATTGAGCAGTTGGAATCCAAAACGACAGCATGGCTGAATGAGCTAGGCCTCTCCTTTGAAAAGGTACTTGTACAAGCTACACCGAGACGTGTTGCTGTTACAATTCTTTCACTTTCCGACAAGCAGCCTGACATTGAAGATGAAGTAAAAGGACCTGCACTTCGAATTGCAAAAGATGAAGCAGGACAATGGTCGAAGGCAGCGCAAGGTTTCACGCGCGGTCAAGGTGCTGCAGTTGAGGATATCTACACGAAAGATGTGGATGGCACAGAATATATTTATGTGAAAAAGTTTGTCAAAGGTCAGCACGCAGTAGACTTGCTTCCATCATTCAAAGATGTGCTGCTCAGCTTGCATTTTCCGAAGAATATGCGTTGGGGATCCGGCAACCTGCGTTATGCACGACCGATTCGCTGGATCGTTGCATTGTACGATGAAGCTGTCATTCCTATGGAGATAGCGGGAATAGAATCTTCAAATCTTACTTATGGTCATCGATTCCTTGGAAAAACGGCTACAATCGAAAATCCTGCTGCATATGCTTCTGTACTCGAAGAGCAATTTGTCATCGTAGACCAGAAGAAACGTCAACAGATGATCATCGATGGTATTCGTCAATTGGAAACAGTGAACGGCTGGCATATTCCAATCGATGAAGATCTTTTGGAGGAAGTACTGTATTTGGTGGAATACCCAACTGTATTCCATGGTGATTTTGCTGCCAGCTTCTTGGATCTACCGCAAGAGGTGCTGATTACGAGCATGAAAGAACATCAGCGTTACTTCCCAGTAACAGATCCTTCTGGTCAGCTGCTGCCGCATTTCATCGGTGTGCGAAACGGTAACAGCGATCACTTGGAAAACGTTGCTCGCGGTAACGAGAAGGTGCTTCGTGCCAGACTCCAAGATGCAGAATTCTTCTATGCTGAGGATAAAGCGCAGCCGATAGTGAAAGCACAAGAAAAACTGTCTAAAATGGTTTATCAAGTGGAACTCGGTACCTTGCAGGATAAAGTGGACCGTGTGACGAAAATTGCGAAGATGATTAGTGAAGCTGCAGTTATCGATCAGGAAACTGCTGCTCGAGCAGAGCGCGCAGCAAGCATAGCCAAGTTCGACCTTGTGACGAATATGGTAAACGAATTCACTGAATTACAAGGTATTATGGGTGAGAAATATGCACGCCACTTCGGCGAATCTGACACTGTTGCCCAAGCAATTCGCGAACAGTATATGCCGTTTTCCTCCCACGGAGCGCTTCCTGAATCTGTAGAGGGTACAATTGTCAGCATTGCCGACAAACTGGACACAATCGTAGGTAGCATGGTCATCGGAAATGTTCCGACTGGTTCCCAGGATCCTTATGGTTTGCGTCGCCAGGCAATTGGTATCATCCAAATGCTGCTGAAGACAGACTGGCAGATCACAGTAGAGGAAATCGTCAATCGTACCGTTGAATTGTTCGAGCAGCAAGCATTGCCGACAGTTGAAAGAGATACCTATACAGAAGATATTCGTAATTTCTTCAAACAGCGTGCTTCTCAATTGCTGAAAGAAGAAGGCATCTCTCATGATGTAGTGGAGGCAGTTCTTTCTGTACAAATCGGTAACTATCCGTATACACTTGCTAAAGCGAAAACATTGCAAGTATTGCGTCAAGATGAGAACTTCAAACCAGTTCAGGAAGCATTGGGACGCGTCATTAACCTTGCTAAAAAAGGTGCGGATCATGGGGTAGAAGAAGCATTGTTCGAAAATGAATACGAACAGCAGCTCTACAGCATGCTCAACCAAAAGAAAACGGCTTATATGGAGGCTGCAAGCAACCGTCAAGCAAAAGAAGCTTTGGATACATTGGCAGCGTTCGCTGACACTATCCATGCTTTCTTCGACCATACAATGGTCATGGCAGAGGATGAAAAATTGAAAACGAACCGCTTATCATTATTGAACCAATTGGCTGCACTGATTCTCAGCTATGCAGACGTAACAAAAGTACAGTGGAAACAGGTCCAATGAGGGCAGTTCTTGGATAGAGGTGATGAACATGGATTTGTCTAAAAGACAACAGCAGATTATCGCGATAGTGAAAGAAGCGGGTCCGATAACAGGTGAACAGATCGCGGAGCGGCTTAATCTGACACGGGCGACTTTGCGTCCTGATTTGGCAATCCTTACAATGGTAGGGTTCTTGGATGCAAGACCGCGTGTTGGTTACTTCTATACAGGTAAGACAGGTTCAGAAATCATTACAGAAAAACTGATGAAATACAAAGTGGAGACCTTCCAATCGATGCCGATTGTCGTCAAAGAGGACGATTCAGCTTACGATGCGATAAGTGCAATGTTCCTTAGTGATGTCGGAACACTTTTTGCAGTTGATCAAGATAATAATCTCGTTGGAGTTGTTTCTCGTAAGGATTTACTGCGAGCAAGTATCGGCAATCAGGGGCTGCAGGATATTCCGGTGCACATCATTATGACGAGGATGCCGAATGTTGCTGTTTGTTATCCGGATGAATTGTTGGTGGAAGCAGCCAATCGGTTGATCGATAAACAAATTGATAGTCTGCCGGTCATAGAAAGATCTAATGAGACTGGCGCAAAAGTAGTTGGGCGTATTACAAAGACAACGATCACGAAGGCTTTCGTAGAACTTGCTCGAAATGAACTTATGTAAATATATCCAGGAGGGGAACCGATGGAGAAACCAATCGTCTACGTTGTATCAGATTCTGTAGGGGAAACAGCAGAGCTCGTTGTAAAAGCAGCATTAAGTCAGTACAATTTGGAAGAGCCGTTTGCTTTACAGCGTGTTCCTTATGTAGAGAACACTTCTATATTGGAAGAAACACTAAAGCAAGCAAGCGACCGTCCATCAATTATTGCCTTCACAATGGTTAATCCGGACTTCCGGTCTTTCCTTACTAGCGAAGCACAAAGACAAGGTATACCTTGCATCGACTTGATGGGGCCGCTTATGGATGCGATGGCAGATATGTTCCATCAAAAGCCAAAACTGCAGCCGGGCCTTGTCCATCGTCTGGATGAAGATTATTTCCGAAGAATCGAAGCAATTGAATTTGCGGTCCGTTATGACGATGGGCGTGATCCACGCGGTATTGCCCGGGCTGATATTGTACTCATTGGTGTATCACGCACATCCAAAACACCATTATCCCAATATTTGGCGCATAAACGTCTAAAAGTCGCCAATGTCCCGATTGTTCCGGAAGTAGATCCGCCTCGGGAACTTTTCCAAGTGGATCCTGCCAAATGCATAGGTCTTCGCATCCGTCCTGAGAAGCTTAATGATATCCGTAAGGAACGACTGAAAGCACTTGGTCTTGGGGATCAAGCGAGCTATGCCAATATCGATCGGATCAATCATGAATTGGAACATTTTGATAAAATTGCCGAACGAATTGGCTGTCGTGTGATTGATGTTTCCAATAAAGCAGTTGAAGAAACTGCAAATAGTATCTTGACTGTTCTCAACCAACAGGATTAAGTTAGTACAAAGTTAGTGTTAAGATTCTGTTTATCATGTTGACGGTCCTTTGGTAGAATCTTTACGATAAAAACAGAAGAGGTGACAGCAGATAACTGTTGTTACCTCTTCTATTTCGTAAAATGATGTCTACAAGGAGACCTAACATGAAAAAACAACAGCAGATCCAATCTATTTATTTGATGCGGCTCTTGGCAATGTCACTTGTCGTGCTTGTCCATGTGACGGGCGCGTATGCTACTGTTCTGCCGTTTGCAGGCGATGCGTACGAAAAATATCATTTTCTTAACCGAATCATCCGGATAGAAGCAGGCTTGTTCATAGCAATTACCGGCCTGGTTTTCTTTTATCAATACAAACACAAAAAGTTGACTAAGTCCTTATGGAAAGACTACTACAAGAAGCGAGTCAGCTTCATCCTGATTCCTTACATCATTTGGGCAATTGTATACGAGCTGCACAAAGCGATTCTCGGTTTTGGAGATCTCCAGCCAGCAGCAATTGCCAAGCGGATATTTTTTGGAGAAAGCTATTATCAGCTGCACTTTATATTTCTTATTGTCCAAATTTACTTAGTACTGCCTTTGTTGATTTGGCTGGATCATAAAGTATCCATCTTCAGAAGATATATGTTTGTATTCGGGGGCATACTGCAGCTTGGATACATTGTCCTTCAGACCTATCTGCCGTCCAGCCCGTTTCCGTTATTTCTGCAATTGATGGGGACTTTATTGCTCGGAGGGTGGATAGGCATACATTATGATAGGGAAAAAGCGAAAAGCAAACGCTGGTCGACCTGGGGATGGCTGCTGATCAGTAGCATAGCAGGATCAGCCATTGCGATTTATTATTACCTTTCTGGAACTCTAGGTGTCTTCGAGTGGAACAACATTCTGTATGAGAGCGTGAATTATGTCTTCCTTATAACAGGCTGTTACAGCATTTTCCGATTCGCTGAATCTGTTGCAGATAAACTTTCGACATCGACACTAGCCAGATTACAGCAAATTGCGAGTTATTCCTTCGGTTACTATCTGCTGCATCCGCTCATTCTGGATTATGTGACAAGAACCATTCCTGCATACAGCAACTATTTATTTCATGTCCAAATACTGCTGCGTTATCTTGTTGTAATGGGAGTTTGTTTTTTGATCATCTATCTTTTTCATCGCTACGTGCCTTTTGCTTCGTTATTCTTCGGTAAATTAGCGAAGAACAGCAGTCTGCTGAAGCATTCCAAGGCATCCTGAACGTCAGTTAAAATAATGGCTTTTTTAAATACTTTGTATTATAATTAGTTTTTGTGAAAAAATGTTGTTAGTATTAAAAATGTTTAAATGGTAACCCTTGAGGTAAAAAGGTTTATAAAAATTTTACGAAAAAGGAAGGATTCCGCATTTTATTGTAGAATTAGTGAGACATGAAATCACATAACCCTATTGTCTATGTGGATGCAGATAGCTGTCCTGTCAAGCAGGAGATTGTTTCTGCATGTGCAGCCTATCACGTTCCTGTCCGATTCGTAACCACTATTAATCATCTGAGCAGTGATTCAGATGATTCCTGGGTGGTTCTTGACCCTGTGGATCAGGCGGTGGATTGGTATATTCTGAATCACATTACGCCTGGAGCTTGTGTTGTAACGCAAGACCTTGCATTGGCTACTTTGCTCACAGCTAAGGACGTAACAGTCATCACACCTCGCGGAGAGCTGATTACGGATGAAGATGCCGATGAGATACTTCTAAGAAAGCACATGCGAATCCAAAATCAACGACAGGGCAAACGAATTAAGGGACCTTCCAAGCTGACAGCTGCCGACAGAAGAAGATTCCTTACTATTTTTTCGTCTTATTGTCGAAAAATGCAGGAATCAGACGAAAGTTGTTGAATTATATAGGTTGGTGATGTGGAATGGCTGGTGCAATACCAGAAGAAATAGTTGAGGAAGTCCGCAAATCAAATGATATTGTCGATGTAATAGGTGAGCATGTCCAATTAAAGAAACAAGGCCGGAACTACTTCGGACTTTGTCCTTTCCATGGTGAAAAATCTCCATCATTCTCCGTGACCCAGGAAAAGCAGATTTTCCATTGTTTTGGCTGTGGAAAGGGAGGAAATGTATTTACTTTCCTAATGGAATTGGAGGGTCTTTCCTTCTCCCAGTCGGTTCAAAAGCTCGCCGAAAGAAGCGGAACAGAAGTGCCTGCTTCCGTAACAGAGCAGCAGGAACGCGGACAATCGCGTGAAGACCAGACTGCGCTTGAGGCGAATGAGTGGGTTGTTAAGCTCTACCATAACTTGCTGCGCAATACGAAAGAAGGTAAGACTGGTTATGAGTATCTCCTCGGCCGTGGATTGACTGATGAGACGATTGACACCTTCCAGCTTGGCTTTGCACCGAACAGCAGAGATTTTACTGTGAAATTCCTTGAAGGAAAAGGGTACAAGCCGCAAGAATTGCTTCATACGGGTCTGTTTTCAACCGATAAAGAAAATAAGCCTCAGGATCGCTTCCGCGGGCGGGTTATTTTTCCGATACGGAACCATCTCGGTAAGACAGTTGGCTTCGGCGGCCGTACACTAGGCGGAGGTCAGGAACCAAAATACCTGAACAGTTCCGAAAGTGAGCTTTTCCAAAAAGGAAGAATGCTGTTCAATTTCGATTTGGCAAGAAGTGAGATCCGCAAGTCTGGCCAGGTTGTTGTATTCGAAGGATATAATGATGTAATTGCAGCACATCAAGCTGGTGTAAGAAACGGGGTTGCGACGCTTGGAACATCTCTAACAGAGACCCAGGCAAGGCTGTTGAAGCGGTATGCAGAACAGGTAGTCATTTGCTATGACGGCGATAAGGCAGGTTTTGAAGCGACTTATCGTGCATTACAAATCCTGCAAAAGAACGGAAATCATGTACGAGTTGCAATGCTCCGGGACGGTCTGGATCCAGATGACTACATCCGCGAGCATGGAGCAGAAAAATTCAAACGATCCATCATCGATGCTGCGCTGACGGCTATGTCCTTCATGATGCACTACTTAAAGCAGGACTACAACCTTTCACTTGAAGGAGATCGCCTGCAGTATGTAGAAAAAGTATTGGATGAGATTGCGCAGATTGAAAGCTCTGTAGAACGGGAACACTATTTGCGGGAGCTGTCGAACGCAATGGATCTTTCCATGGATACGCTTGTCTCCGATCTTGAACCCAGACTCCGCAAACGGGAAAGCAAGAGAGGAGTCAGCAACTCGGCTAAAGCGCCGGCTCCAAAGCAACAATCCCGTCATTACGAAAAAAAAATACCAACTGCTTTTCAGACGGCAGAAAAACAACTCTTGGCGCATATGCTTAGAACAGCGGCAATTGCGTATAAAGTTCAGGAAGAAATAGGGGCTTCGTTCATAACGGATCAGGTCCAGGTGATTGCTACCCATCTGTACGCTTTTTATGAAGAAGGCAATGATGCGGATGTGAGCCAATTCGTATCATCATTGGAGGATCCTTCCTTGCAGCAGCTGGTCATCCAAACAGCCATGTTGCCGGTGGTCGAGGATATAAGTGATCAAGAAATCAGCGATTATATCCGCACCATTAAGCGCGAGCAAGTGAATAAGACAGATATTAGCCAGTTGCTGGCGGAACAGAGGCAAGCCGAACAGGAAAATGATCCAATTCGGGCAGCACAGATAGCCATGAAGATCATGGAAATACGTAGAACTTTAAAAAGTTCTCTGTAACAATAGATAGCTTGATGTTTTGGAAGGAGGAGGACTTATGGCAGAGAATAAGCCAGCAGGTTCTAAAGTGAACGAGACTGAAATGACATTGGAGCAAGCAAAAGAACTCCTTGTTGAAATGGGTAAAAAGCGTGGAGTCCTCGCTTATGAAGAGGTAAGTGAGCGTCTTGCAAGCTTTGAATTGGATTCCGATCAGATGGATGAAATCTACGAGCACTTGAACGAACAAAATGTGGAAGTGATTGGTGAATCCGACCAGGACCCAAATATGAAACAAATTGCGAAAGAGGAAGAATTTGATTTGAATGACCTTAGTGTACCACTGGGCATCAAGATCAATGACCCTGTACGCATGTACTTGAAAGAAATCGGCCGTGTCGATTTATTGTCAGCAAAAGAGGAAATTGCGCTGGCTGAACGTATCGAAGCGGGTGATGAAGTAGCAAAACGCCGTTTGGCTGAAGCGAACTTGCGACTTGTAGTCAGTATTGCAAAACGTTATGTAGGTCGCGGCATGCTGTTCTTGGATTTAATTCAGGAAGGTAACATGGGACTCATTAAAGCAGTTGAAAAGTTTGACTACCGTAAAGGCTTCAAATTCAGTACGTATGCTACTTGGTGGATCCGTCAGGCAATCACTCGTGCAATTGCTGACCAAGCGCGTACAATCCGTATCCCTGTGCATATGGTAGAAACAATCAATAAACTGATTCGTGTACAGCGTCAGCTTCTGCAGGATCTAGGGCGTGAGCCATCTCCTGAAGAAATTGGTGAAGAGATGGAACTTACACCGGAAAAAGTACGTGAAATCTTGAAGATTGCTCAAGAACCTGTATCCCTTGAAACACCAATCGGTGAGGAAGATGATTCCCATCTTGGTGACTTTATCGAGGATCAGGAAGCAACTTCTCCTTCTGATCATGCAGCGTATGAACTGCTAAAAGAACAGTTGGAAGATGTACTGGATACATTGACTGACCGAGAAGAGAATGTGCTTCGTTTGCGCTTCGGACTTGATGACGGAAGAACAAGAACACTGGAAGAAGTTGGCCGGGTATTCGGCGTAACCAGAGAGCGTATTCGTCAAATCGAAGCTAAAGCATTGCGTAAGCTTCGTCATCCAAGCCGTAGCAAACGCTTGAAAGATTTCCTAGAATAAGAAGGCTTTGCTCAGCTATCATGTGCATAATCGCATGTGGCTGGGCTTTCTTATTGCCCTTAGGAATACATACATTTTACAAAAATTGAAAGCCGAATGCAAATTCTCTCAGTAAAAAGTGTGGGAGGATATTTTACAAAAAACACGTATATTTGACAAAGGAGTTGGATATAATGAACGTTTTATCATTATCAGAGCGGCTTTCAGCAGTTGCTGCCCATTTGCCGAAATCTGCGCATTTTGTCGATGTTGGATCGGATCATGCTTATCTTCCTTGCTATGTATGTTTGCAGGATCCTTCCAGCAAGGCTGTAGCAGGAGAAATTAATGAGGGGCCATTTCGCAGTGCTCAAAAACAGGTGAAGCTTCAAGGCTTAATTGATCGAATAGATGTACGAAAGGGAGATGGACTTGCAGTCGTTGCACCAGACGAGGTAAAACAAGTCGTCGTCGCAGGTATGGGGGGGCCTTTAATTGCCTCAATCTTAGAACAAGGTAAAGATAAGCTTGGTCATGTAGAACAGCTAATTGTCCAACCTAATATAGATGCTAGAGCTTTGCGTAAATGGTTCCAGAATAATGGATTCGTTCTGCAAAAGGAACAGATCTTAGAAGAAGCTGGACACATTTATGAGGTGTTAGTAGCTGTACGTGAGGGAAAGAGTATTTATCATGAGGATGTAGCCGTACGTGAAAAAGAGCTTTTGTTCGGACCTATCTTGTTGAAGGAAAAAAATGAAGCTTTCCGAGCGAAATGGCTGGACTACAAGCAGAAGCTGGAGCGCAATGTAGCGAATATGCAACAGGCGCAGCATGTTGATGAAGCGAAGCTTGCATCCTTTAAAAAAGAGCTTATTTGGCTAGAGGAGGAATTGAATGACTGAAAAGCAGATGCTAATAGCAGATGTGATTACGTATTTTGAATCATGGTGCCCGCCTTTGCTTGCAGAAAAGTGGGATAATGTCGGCCTGCAGGTTGGGACGCTTGATCAAACAGTTTCAGGTGTACTGACTACTTTGGATGTAACTGAAGCTGTCGTGGACGAAGCTATCTCGCAAAATGCCAATTTGATCATTGCTCATCATCCATTATTATTTGCGCCTCCAAAAAAATTAGATACTACTACGCCCAAGGGGCGTGTCATCCAAAAGCTTATGAAGCATGATATAACTGTGTATGCAGCGCACACGAATCTCGACATAGTCGAAGGTGGTGTCAATGATTTGATGGCGGATGCATTGGGTCTCGAACAGAAGCGGGTATTCCTTCCTGCGGGGCACCAAACTTTCAAAAAGTTGATCGTTTTCGTTCCTAAAACACATGAACAAAACGTGAAGGATGCATTGCATTCCAATGGAGCCGGAAATGTGGGCGACTATGAGAAAGTCAGTTTCGTTTCGGAAGGAAATGGTTATTTTCAACCGAATGCCGAGGCGCAGCCGTTCATCGGCCATGCAGGCGAAATGGAACGTGTAGAAGAGGTACGTATCGAAGTACTGGTGCCGGAAGAGAACGTAAGACGTGCAGTAGCTGCAATGATAGAAGCACACCCATATGAGGAAGTGGCTTACGATATTTACCCTGTTGAAATGCAAGGAAAAGCCTACGGATTAGGGCGTACCGGAAAATTACCTGCTCCAATGACCTTGGTGGAATTGGCTCTACTGGTGAAACAACGGTATAATATCCAGCATGTACGATTCACTGGTGATGCATCTGCTTCAGTAGAAACAGTTGCTGTTCTCGGAGGAAGCGGCAGGGATTATATTGACCAGGCATTACAGCAGGCAGATGTGTACATTACAGGTGATTTAACATTTCATGAGACGCAGGATGCAATGCTAGAGGGCCTTTGTCTGATTGATCCCGGACATTATGCAGAGCAGATCATGAAGCAAAAAGTGGCAGATTATCTACAAACTGCATTCACAAATGTGCCAATACATGTGTCGCAAGTAAATACGGATCCATTTCAAGTAATATAAAAAACCGAGTCCAAAAAGGACTCGGTTTTTTTACGCTTTTTTAACTTTGACTTTCGGAAGAATCTTCTTCGGATCAACATTGAATTCCAGCTTCACATCTTCCAGTTTCGCTGGATCAAATTTCTCAATAAAGTTAATAACTTCCTTCGTCACAGGGGTAGGAGTGGAGGCACCAGCAGTAATAGCAACTGTCTCGACCCCTTCCAGCCATTCAAGCTTCAACTGGGAAAGATCTTCGATACGGTATGCTGTCGTACCGGCAATCTCTTGAGATACCTGTGCGAGTCGATTAGAGTTGTTGCTTCGCGGATCACCGACAACTAATGTCAGATCAGCATCTTTGGCCTGTTCGGCAACTGCTTCTTGACGCACTTGTGTCGCCATGCAGATTTCCTGAATCATTTCAGTTTGTGGGAATTTCTCTTTCACGAGCTGCATTACATCGTAAACGTCCCATTGACTCATTGTTGTCTGGTTGGTTACGATCAGCTTTTGAGCATCCAATTCAAGCCCTAGTACATCTTCTTCTGTTTGGACAAGATGTACCTTTCCGGGAGCGACGCCTATTGCGCCTTCTGGCTCTGGATGCCCTTTTTTACCGATATAAACTACTTCATAGCCTTCAGCTACCTTTTCACGGATTAGGTCGTGTGTACGAGTTACATCCGGGCAAGTAGCATCCAGGACAGTCAGCCCTTTATCATGTGCACGCTGTTTCACTTCAGGAGATACACCATGAGCAGTGAATACAACGGTACCGCTGTCTATTTGTTCCAAAAGCTCCATTCGGTCTGAACCATCGAGTGTGATGACACCTTCTGTTTCAAATGCATTGGTTACGTGGGCATTATGCACGATCATGCCAAGAATATAAATCGGCCGGGGAAGATTCTCATCCCGCACGGCATTCTGCGCAATCACCATGGCATCTACCACACCGTAGCAATAACCTCGTGGCGCTATTTTAATTACGTTCATTCGCTGTGTTTCCCCCTTCTCCGTTTACACGGGACATCTATTTCTGGGTCTTCTCCATTATAAAGGCTAATAAGGAATATGACAAAGATTGTTTATTATCCTCGTGTAATCGTGCAAAATATAACAAAGTCCTCTATAATATAAAAGTAAGAGAATGACCAAAAGGAGTTACACATGAAAAATCATCAATTTAAACAATACGCGCTTCAGCCAACTGTCAACGAAGCGATTGATAAACTAGGCTTTGCAAACCCAACACCAATTCAGGAAAAAGTCATCCCGGCAGTTCTGCGGGGTGAAAGTGTTATCGGCCAATCCCATACCGGATCTGGTAAGACACATTCCTATTTGATTCCATTGTTCAGTAAATTGAAGGAAGACGAGCGAAATGCGCAATTCGTTGTCACAGCACCGACACGCGAGCTTGCTATCCAGATTTACGACGAAGCCCGTCATTTCATTAAGCTTGCCGGTAAAGAGAACGATTGGCATGCAAAGCTTTTCATTGGCGGAACAGACAAGAAAAGATCAATTGAGAAGTTAAAGACACAGCCGCAGATCATCATTGGTACACCAGGAAGAATTCTGGATCTTATGGAGGAACAGGCGCTAGATCTATATCCAGCTACCAGCTTCGTCCTTGATGAAGCAGATTTGATGCTGGATTTAGGCTTTATTAAAGAAGTAGACCAGATTTTGACGCGGATGCGTCAGGATGTACAGCTGCTCGTTTTCTCTGCGACAATACCTGAGCGTTTGCAGCCGTTCTTGAAAAAGTATTTGAACAATCCGAAGCACTTTGAAATCGGAGGTCATTTATCTCCGGAAACGATGGAGCATCGTTTAGTTCCGATGCGGCACCGTGATGAAGCAGAGACGATTATGAAAATAGCAAGTGTCATCCAGCCATATATGGCCATCATCTTCGTGAATGGAAAGGACGCAGCCAATGTCCTTGCAGCCGAACTGACTGATAAAGGATTACAGGTAGGTCTTTTGCACGGCGGACTTACACCAAGAGAGAGAAAACGTGTACTTCGAGATATTCAGGAACTGCGTTTCCAGTATCTTGTTGCGACAGATTTGGCAGCGCGCGGTATCGACATCAAAGGAGTCAGCCACGTTATTAACGCTCAGCTTCCGAAAGAAGAAGCATTCTATGTACACCGTGTTGGAAGAACTGCACGTGCTGGTATGGAAGGAACTGCAATCAGCCTTTACAGCGATCATGACTTAGAACTGATTCAGAAACTGGATAAAAAAGGTCTCGAATTCACAACTTATGACATTGCTAATGGAGAATGGAAAGAACTGAAAGCCTGGAACGAAAGGGTTACACGGAAGAAAACTGAATCTAATAATGAATCTCAAGCTTGGAACCAGGTACGTAAACCGAAGAAAGTAAAACCAGGCTACAAGCGTAAAATGCAGTATGAGAAAAATAAAATCAAGAAGAAGCTGGACCGACAAGATCGTAAGCGAAAGTAAGGAGAAAATGGATTTATGATAATCGGATCACATGTTAGTATGAGCGGTAAGAAAATGCTCTTGGGATCAAGTGAAGAAGCCTATTCCTATGGCGCCAATGCTATGATGATTTACACAGGAGCACCACAGAACACAAGAAGAAAGGCGATTGAGGAGCTGAACATTGAAGCTGGCCGAGCGCATATGAAAAGTAATGGTATCACTGATATTATTGTACATGCTCCTTATATCATTAATGTCGGCAACTCAATCAAGCCGGAGACATTCGAATTGGGTGTGAACTTCCTTCGCAGTGAGATTGAGCGAACAGAAGCTATTGGAGCGAAGCAGATAGTGCTGCACCCAGGTGCGCATGTAGGCGAAGGAGTCGCTGCGGGTATCCAAAAGATCATTGAGGGTTTGAATGAAGTACTGGTGAAGGACCAGAATGTTCAGATTGCCTTGGAAACAATGGCTGGAAAAGGATCTGAGGTAGGATCGAACTTCGAGGAACTGGCGCGTATCATAGATGGTGTCACACATAATGACAAGCTTTCCATCTGCTTCGATACTTGCCATACGCATGATGCAGGTTATGATATCGTGAACGACTTTGATGGTGTATTGGATCAATTCGACAGAGTGATCGGTCTAGACAGACTGAAGGTACTCCATGTCAACGACAGTAAAAATGAACGCGGAGCAAGAAAAGACCGACATGAGAATATCGGATTCGGTCATATCGGCTACGATGCTCTACGGTATATCGTTCATCACGACCAGCTGCAGCAGCTGCCAAAAATTTTGGAGACACCATTCGTTGGTGAAGATAAAAAGAACAAAAAAGCACCATATGCGCATGAAATTGATATGCTCATGAACAACAGCTTCAACCCGAATTTAAAAGAAAATATCCTGGCTTAATGAAATACCCCGAAGCAGCACACCTGCCTCGGGGTATTTTTCTACAATTTGATGCCGTGTTCTTTTGCTAGCTGCAGAAAAATTTGATGGGTTTTTTGAGCGGTTTGTGTGTCTGTAATCTGTGCGAGAGCTTTCAGCATCTGCAGCCGATCATCTTCTTTAAACGGATCTAACCTGTTCTGACGCAGAAATTGGACAATCTGGGATGCCTGCAGGGGTGAAAGAGGAACTTGATATTCTTGGCTATGCTCCAGGATCTCATCAACGGTTAGATTACGCAGCTTATTCAGCACAAGTTTATGAACGATGAAATTCATTTGAAACCTCCAGCTCTATGATGTGAATGTAGCGTGCTAATTCCTTTATCTACCTGGTAAGTTTATGCTCAATCCACACAAACTAGAACCATACCTTACCCCAGATAAGGAGGTATCACATGGATAAGGAACAATTTGATCAAGATGTAAAAACAAAACGTGATGTAGAGACGGCAGCGGAGATTTCTCCTGCTGAAGACCGTTATCGACGTTCTGAAAAAGAAGGCGGACAGCAAACGACTGATTCTGGAAAAATGTTTGGCTATATTGCCTTGATCTTATCTGTTGCATCTTTCTTTTTTGCACCGATCCTTGTCGGGGCAGCTGGTATTGTCTTCGGCGTACTCGCAAAGAGAAGAGGGGCAAATGTATTAGGGAATATCGCCTTAGTCATAAGTATAGTAGCAATTGTCATTTCTCTATTCACAGCACCATATGTATAAAAAAAGCTGACTCCGTCTGGAGTCAGCTTTTTTATGCTTCAGCTGCTTCTTTTTCTTTTGCTGCTTGTTCAGCAAAATATTCTTCGGCAAGCTTATCGATTTCGATTTTCAATTCGTCTACCATTGTTTCCTCAGGTACTTTACGGATGATTTCACCGTGGCGGAACAGCAGACCCTCACCGCGAGCACCAGCGATACCGATATCCGCTTCACGTGCCTCACCAGGGCCGTTTACCGCACATCCGAGTACTGCTACCTTAATAGGTGCTTTAATTGTGCTGATGTACTCTTCGACTTCATTTGCAATACTGATTAAGTCGATTTCAATACGTCCGCATGTAGGGCAGGAAATCAGTGTAGCAGCGTTGGAGGATAAATTGAATATTTTGAGTAGCTCACGAGCTACTTTAACTTCCTCAACTGGATCTGCACTTAGGGAGATACGCATCGTACTTCCGATACCTTTACTCAAGATAGCTCCTAAACCAGCAGCACTTTTCACCGTACCGGCAAATAGTGTACCGGATTCTGTAATACCAAGGTGCAGCGGATAAGGAATTACCTCTGCCGCTTTTTCATATGCTTCAATAGCCAATGATACATCGGATGCCTTAAGGGAAACGATGATATCATGGAAATCAAGCTCCTCGAGTATTTTGATGTGATGCAATGCACTTTCTACCATACCATCTGCAGTAGGGTAGCCATATTTCTCTAGAATATGACGCTCCAGTGAACCGGCGTTAACACCAATTCGAATCGGAATACCTTTTGCTTTAGCTGCGTTTACGACAGCTTCGACTTTCTCCCGCTTCCCGATGTTACCTGGGTTTATCCGGATTTTGTCCGCTCCGCCCTCGATTGCTTTGAGAGCCAATTTATAGTTGAAATGAATATCTACAACTAGTGGGATATTTATGCGTTTCTTGATTTCAGGAATCGCTTCAGCTGCACGCTGATCAGGACAAGCTACCCTTACTACTTGGCAGCCAGCTTCCTCAAGACGCAGTATTTCCGCTACAGTAGCTTCCACATCATGCGTTTTTGTTGTTGTCATAGATTGGATGACAACTTCGTTTTTACCGCCGATCGTAATATTACCAACATTGACCTGACGGGTATCTTGTCTGTGTATTAATGCCATTTATATATCGCTCCTTTGATTATCGCGAGGAAAACAGGGATATATCCTTATATTTTCCCATTATAATGCTAATACTGCTAAATTAGAAGTAACTAGGCTTAACTTTAATAAAATCTTCATCTAGGATAATGGGGGAAATAATAGGCGGATCCTGCATCCAGTGCATAGGGATCCTTCCCGGGATTCAATTCCTCGAAATCCACGATCACCTGTTCCATCGTAACGCGCAAGTCATGATTGTTCAACTCATTTGCTACAGAAAGTAGTGTGTCTCCTTGTTTTACCTGCAGAAGCACGGGTTGAAACGTCTCTTGAGTCATTTCCTGCTTTTCATCGGTTTCTGGTTCTTCCGTTGTCTTTTCTGTCGGTGTGGCAGGTACCGGACTGCCTATCGTGAGATCTTTCCATATGCTCATAAATAATGCGCAGCAAAACAGAAAAATACCGATTCGTTTCCACATAAATTCTCCTCCGCTCTTCTTACGTGTATGTTAAGTATTAGGCATAGGAAGGAAAATACCTTTATGATGAAACAAAAAGCATCTTAACTCGTATATAGATAGTAGGAGAAAGGGGTATGTGCATGTTGGATTATAATTGGCTGCCGGTCTTTATGACCGGTCTCGGTACAATGTTTCTTATAGGTGAAATTTTAGTTAAAACCAAAGGGATCCTCTTTTTATTAGGAGCAGGCTTTATCAGTACTTTCTTTATCAGTTACTTGGATCCTTCTGCAATATGGTACATGCTTCCGTTGTATTTTATCGGAATGCTATTAATCGTCATTGACGGAAAGCTTTTGAATGACGGTACGCTTAGCGTCATCGGGTTGTTGACGATGCTGCTAACCGTCGGATTCACAGCACCAAATTGGACAGCAGGTATCTATGCAATTATTGGAGTAATCATTGGAGCGGTTGGTTCCTTCGTTTTCCTCAAGGCATTCCCAAAAAGAGATATGTGGGGGAAAATAGCTTTACTTGATACACTCAGTTCAGAAAAGGGATATAACTCAATGAATGAGACGTACGCTGTCCTTGTAGGGCAAGAGGGAGAAACGGTAACACCGATGCGCCCATCGGGTACAGTCCGGGTGGACGGCCGTGAGTTGAGTGCTATCACAGATGGAAAGTGGCTGGATCGAGGCAGCAAAATTAAAGTGACGAATGTAAGCGGAGCGAGAATTATGGTGGAGAAAGTAGAAGAGAATTCAAAATAATTTACAAAAACAACTAAATAAATTGTGAATTTCTATACAAGACCTTTACAAGCCCCCTGACAAATTCAATAATTAAGAAGGAATCACAGAGAATGGAAGGAAGGCTTGCTTTGTCTAATTGGGAATTTATCATCTTTGAATTTATCGGCGGTTTGGGCCTGTTTCTCTTTTCTATCCGTTATCTTGGGGATGGACTGCAGCGAGCATACGGCAAACAGCTCCAGCTTGCTATGCACAGATTCACCGTCCACCCGCTTGTCGGTGTGCTGTCAGGCCTTGTCGTAACAGTTCTTATCCAAAGCAGCACCGCAACAAGCATACTTGTCGTCGGGCTGGTCAATGCTGGTTATCTCACTTTAAGACAGGCGGTTTCTGTCATTATGGGAGCAAATATCGGGACGACTTTGACGGCATTCTTTATCGGAATTGATTTAATTAAATTCGGTCTGCCGATCATGGCTCTAGGAGCATTTCTAATCTATTTCTTCGTAAATCAGCGTACACAGCAGGTCGGGAAAGTGTTATTCGGAGCCGGGGGTATTTTCTATGGACTGACTCTGATAGGGGAAGGGCTGCACCCTATCCTCGACATGAATTCATTCCAGTCCTTGGCGGCAAGTATGCACTCGAATCCGATAACAGGTGTTGCAATTGGGACATTCACCACAGTTGTCGTGCAGAGCAGTGGCGCAACAATTGCTATCCTGCAGGAGCTTTATGCGCAGAATGGAATCGATCTGAATGCGGCTATGCCGGTATTGCTCGGGGATAATTTAGGGACGACACTGACAGCAATGCTAGCTGCAATTGGAGCCACTGTACAGGCTAAGCGAGCAGCGCTTAGTCATGTTATGTTCAATGCGATCGGAATGGTCGTTTTCTTATTGATTATGCCTCTATTCGTCGATATTGTGGCTTGGATGCAGCATGCATTCGAACTCAATGATAAGCTGACAATCGCAAGTGCGCATGGCTTCTATAATCTTGCCAACACAATAATAGTTCTGCCATTACTCGCTCCGTTCGTCTGGCTTATTACAAAAATAATACCTGGTGAAGAAGAGAAACCGATGGCGTTGACCAACCATCTTGATCCATTATTCATTCAGCAATCTCCGGTTCTTGCATTGGAGCAAGCAAAGCTGGAGGTATTACATATGGGCAGGCTTTCTGTAGATGGATTGGAACAGGCAAGTACATATGCGAATAATCATGAAAGACAATTCGCTGATTTGGCTATGCAGCTGGAAAAGGAAGTGAATCGGAAGGATAGGGAGATAACCGAGTATCTTTCAAAGATTTCAACTAATACGCTATCTGAGGAAGAGAGTACCATGCACGCAGCTCTACTGGATGCAATCCGGGATATCGAGCGTATCGGAGACCATTTTGAGAACGTTGTTGAGTTTGTCGATTTCCAAGTTTCGAGTAATATCAAGCTGACGAAAGAAGCCCAACAGGAACTCAACAACATGTTTGATTTGACGATCATGACTGTAAAGCAGGCCCTCGAGGCACTGGACAAGCAGGATCGCGAAACCGCACTGGCAGTTCTTCAGAAGGAAGATAAAATTGATAAGATGGAACGAGCTTACCGCAAGTCGCATCTTATTCGTCTGAATGAAGGGAGATGCGCCGGATCCGCTGGAATTGTATTCGTTGATATTATCAGTAATTTAGAGCGTATCGGAGATCACGCCGTCAATATTGCGCAGTTGATCTTGAGTGAATAGACAGGAGAAATTTCTCCTGTCTTTATTTTTTGCTTGCGCAAATATGAACAGACATGCTATAGTATTCCTGTCAGTTAACAAGAACAAAAAAACATAATAAAAACTTATGAAAAAACGATTGACAAGTTATTGAATGCATGATAAATTATATAACGTCGCTAATACATAACTTAGTTACGAAAACATAACTTATCAAATTATTCCACAGTAGCTCAGTGGTAGAGCTATCGGCTGTTAACCGATCGGTCGCAGGTTCGA
>NZ_LR700942.1:377049-377430 GCF_902497585.1 Terribacillus sp. AE2B 122
ATGGCGGTGTAGCTCAGCTGGCTAGAGCGTACGGTTCATACCCGTGAGGTCGGGGGTTCGATCCCCTCCGCCGCTACCATATAATTTAAAAGTCATGGCGGTTGTGGCGAAGTGGTTAACGCACCGGATTGTGGCTCCGGCATTCGTGGGTTCGATTCCCATCAATCGCCCTTTAAACATAACCGGACCCTTAGCTCAGTTGGTTAGAGCTATCGGCTCATAACCGATCGGTCGCAGGTTCGAGTCCTGCAGGGTCCACCATTTGAAGAATTTCATATGACAACGCGGAGGAATACCCAAGTTTGGCTGAAGGGATCGGTCTTGAAAACCGACAGGGGCTTAACGGCTCGCGGGGGTTCGAATCCCTCTTCCTCCGCCATA
>NZ_LR700942.1:377496-387222 GCF_902497585.1 Terribacillus sp. AE2B 122
CTAAGGCAGCTGTTCGAATGAATAGCTGTTTTTTTGTGTGTTAAATACAAAAGGCTGGGAAGAATATACAATGCTCTTGAAGCAAAATGCTTGCCGTTTCAGACAAGCTTTGGTACGCTTTACGAAAAGGTAACCACCTTTGAATTACATATCATTTAAGGAGGAATAATCATGGCTAAATTTGAACTACCAGAATTGCCTTACGCATACGACGCACTTGAGCCTCATATCGATAAGGAAACAATGAACATCCACCACACAAAACATCACAACACATATGTGACTAAGTTAAACGACGCAATCGCAGGGAAAGCTGACTTAGAAAGCAAATCCTTGGAAGAGCTTGTTGCAGGTGTTAACGAACTTCCTTCCGACGTACAGACAGCTGTACGCAACAATGGCGGCGGTCATTACAACCACAGCCTATTCTGGAAGCTTCTTTCTCCTAATGGCGGCGGAGAGCCGACTGGCGAAGTAGCTAGTGCCATTGCAAACAAATTCGGTACACTAGATAAATTCAAAGAAGAATTCGCAGCTGCAGCAGCTGGCCGTTTCGGTTCTGGCTGGGCTTGGCTTATCGTAGAAAACGGTGAAGTTGAAATCGTATCTACGCCAAACCAAGACAACCCTGTTATGGAGGGCAAGACACCAATTCTTGGCCTTGATGTATGGGAGCATGCTTACTACTTGAAATACCAAAACAAACGTCCTGATTACATCAGTGCTTTCTGGAACGTTGTAAACTGGGATGAAGTAGAGCGTCTTTACAGAGAAGCAAAATAAGACGGTAATTCGAAAAGACATCAGCTTTTAGCTGGTGTCTTTTTTTGTGCATATCTCTTTTCTGTTGACGGATACTAAGTAGCAGTAAAAGGAGATGGCATTATGAAGCCGAACTTATTTACCGCGGATTCTGCCAGGAAAGAGCTGCATGTGCTGCTAATTATCGGGGCCCTTTACTCTCTCGGTATATTTCTGTCGAATACGTTTGTCAATATTTACTTATGGAAACAGACCAATGATCTGATTAATATTGCGATGTACAACTTAGCGATTTATGTTGCTCAAACAATTCTCTTTACATTGTCTGGGAGTTGGGCGAAACGAATCGATCGAGTCATCATACTCCGTATAGGTGTATTCTTCCTGAGTGTATTTTTTCTTCTCGTTTTATTTACTGGGGAAAAAGCCGCTTCTTATAACCTGCTTCTTGGCGCGGTGCTTGGAATAGGCTACGGGATGTACTGGCTGGCTTATTCTGTACTTACTTTTGAGGTGACAGAACCAGAAACAAGAGACTTTTTTAATGGCGTATCTGGCCTTTTGCAATCATTAACAGGTATGATTGGTCCATTTGTCGCCGGATATATCATTACCAGAATGAACAATTCTCATGGCTATACACTGATTTTCGCTGTATCTTTCTTTTTGTTCCTTTTAGCTGTTTTATGTACAGCGGGTATAAAAAGAAGAGGGGCAGAAGGTAAATTCGGACTAAGGAAGGTATGGAAGGAAGTTAAACGCGATTCGGCTTGGCGTAATACGGTATTGGCACATGTGTTCCAAGGTGTGAGAGAAGGTATCTATACATTCATCATATCTGTATGGGTTTTTATCGTTACGAATAGTGAGCTTTCGCTTGGTACGTTTAATCTCGTCTATTCCGCTTTTTCGTTTATCTTCTATTATATTGCGACCCGTTACATTAAAAGCCGTCAGAGAAAGATGGCTATCTTCCTAAGTGGTGTTGCACTTTCACTTAGTGTCGTGCTTTTGCTAGTTGAGCTAAATTTTACTACGTTGTTAATTTATGCTGGTATCATCGGTGTTTTCTATCCGATTCTATACGTGCCTTATTTGTCTCTTACCTATGATGTAATCGGGAAGGCGAGGGATGCTGCAAAACTGCGAGTAGAATATATTGTCCTTAGTGATGTGGCTACGAACATAGGCAGGATTATTTCCGTTGTACTATTGCTTATCGGGGTGGGGATCTGGGCGGATGCTTCTATTCCCTATCTAATGTTTATTCTTGGAACAGGACCATTTTTCATCTACTTTTTTACGAGGCATATCAAGAGCTTCGCGCCAGCTGCATCAGTTAAGAAGCTTCCGAAAAATGAAATTGCAGGAGACGACAATCGCTGACAGTCTATAGTAGAAGCGTACCGTGGATGATGATATAATGAGACCAGTATGTAAGAATGGGGGAACATTATGTCTAAAAAAAGGAAGAAGAAGCGTGCACTGCTTCCTTTCCGTCTCAATGTTTTGTTTGCGATTGTTTTCCTGCTGTTTTCTGCCTTGGTTCTGCAGCTTGGAGTCGTGCAGATTATCAATGGGGAGGAGCACCAGGCAGTACTGGAAGAGACGACAAATGATATCGCTGAAATTTCTGTTCCACGCGGAATGATTTATGATAGCGAAGGAAATGTGATTGTCGGGAATGAGCCAGTCTATTCCATCACATATACTCCGCCAAAAAACGGAGATTCTTCTGAAAAACGTTTGGAGATTGCTACAAAGCTTGCCGACATCATCAAGATGGAAGATAAGGCAATTGACAAGATAACCGAGCGTGAGTACAAAGAGTATTGGTACGTATTGAACTCAGACGAAGCGAACGGCAGGATCACTGCTTCAGAAAAAGAGACCCTTGATGATTCAGAAGTATACGATCTAACTTTAGAGCGGATTACAGAAGATGATTATAAGGAACTTGAAAGTGATGATCATGCCAAACAAATTATCGCTATCAAACGTGAAATCGATAGCGCCACTGAGCTTGTGCCGCATGTAATCAAGAATAAAAATGTCTCCGAGAAGGAATATGCGACGATTGCTGAAAATATGGGCGAATTGTCCGGCATCAACGTTGCAACTGACTGGGAACGTTATTATCCATTTGATGGTTCTCTCAGCGGCATCCTTGGCGGAATCAAGACAGGTATCCCAGAAGGGGAAGAGGATTATTATAAGTCCCGTAACTACCAGCTGAATGACCGGATTGGTACGAGTGGACTTGAAAAGCAATATGAAAGTCTCCTGAAAGGTGACAAAAAACGCGTACGCTACGTAACGGATAACAGCAACAGCATTGTGTCCCAGGATGTCATCTCTGAAGGACAGCGCGGCCAGGATCTTCAATTGTCCATCAATATGGACTTCCAGAAAGAACTGGACAAAATCGTACGTGATGAACTGAAGAGTGCCATCAACAAGCACCCAGGTGCAAACCGTTACCTAGAAGATGCAATGGCAGTAATGCTTAACCCGAATACTGGTGAAATTTACGCAGCCAGTGGACAGCATTACGACCGGGAAGATAATAAATATGAATCTGCTGATATGAATACTGTCTTCAGCGCAAATGCGGTCGGTTCCACCGTTAAGGGAGCGACATTGCTTGCTGGATATCAGGAAGGCGTTGTGAAGATGAATCAGCAATTCTTTGATACACCAATGAAAATTAAAGATACCCCTGAGAAATCTTCCTATAAAAATATGGGCTGGATAAACGATTTACAGGCTTTGCAAATGTCATCCAACGTATACATGTTTAATGTTGCTTTGCGTATAGGTGGCGAATATGATCAAAAGAATGGAGAAAGTGTCTCGTTTGATCAAGATGCATTTCGAAAATTACGTAATTACTACAATCAAGTTGGTTTAGGTGTTGAGACAGGAATAGATTTACCTTCAGAGTCTGTGGGTTATGTAGGAACTACTGGTCAAGCGGGTAACCTGCTTGACTTCTCGATCGGGCAGTTCGACACATACACTACGATGCAGTTGGCTCAATATGTTTCGACCATTGCCAATGGAGGATATCGAATTAAACCTCATTTTGTAAGTGAGATCCATGAACCGTCAAATGAGAAGGATAAACTCGGTCCGCTCGCGGAAACAAAGTCTCCTGAAGTATTAAATAAGATTACTGCTACGGATGATCAGATTAATCGAGTCAAACAAGGTTTCGAAATGGTGTTCCAGACGCAAAAAGGTACTGCTTACAGCCATCTGAGTGCAAAAGCAAAAACATATAATATTGCAGGTAAGACAGGAACTGCTCAAACTAGCATAAATGGTACTGACCTGGAGAACTGGACTCTGATTGGATACGCCGATGACGAAAATCCTGATATCGCATTCGCTGTTATGGTACCGAACTTAGGTATCATCAGCGGCGGAACGCAATATCCTATCACGTACAACATCATGAACCGTGCGCTTGAATATTATTACGAGCATACAGCTCCTGACGACGAAGACAAAAACGAATAATAGTTATACCCATAGAATCACTCCAATAAACGGGGTGGTTCTTTTTTTTTCGGCAAATTAATACTTGGATTTACACAACCTTTACATTCCGTTTATTTTTCCTTAATGAAGACAAGTTAATATTGTACTTGTAAGGCAAATGAACTAATCGAATCACGTAGGGGGAAAATTAAACATGAAGAAGATGAAACTATCTGTATTGCTAGCAATGTTCGCACTAGTTATCGGTGTACTTGCAGCATGTGGCGGTAACGCTGGCGGCAATGAATCTGAAGGAGACACAAGCGGGGACAGCAACGGTGGCGGAGGAGAAGCTTCTGAAACTTCCATTGTTGTAGCAGGTTCTAGTGCAATGCAGCCTCTAGTAGCAGCAGCAGCTGAACAGTACAAAGGTGAAAACGCTGATGCAGACATTCAGGTTCAAGCAGGTGGTTCAGGAGCTGGACTAAGCCAAGTTCAGGAAGGTACGATCGACATCGGTAACTCTGACGTATTTGCTGAAGAGAAAGAAGGCATCGATGCAGGAGCAATTGTTGATCATCAAGTAGCAGTTGTTGGTATGACTGCAGCTATCAACCCTAAAGCTGATGTAGATGATCTTACAAAACAACAATTGATCGATATCTTCACAGGTAAAGTGACAAACTGGTCTGACGTTGGCGGAGCAGACATGGATATCACACTTGTTAACCGTCCTGATTCTTCAGGTACACGTGATACTTTCGTAAAATACGCACTTGATGGCGAAACACCTGCAGAAGGTGTTACGGAGGATTCCTCCAACACTGTTAAGCAAATCGTTGCTGATACAGACGGAGCGATCGGTTACTTGGCACTATCTTACTTCGATGACGATACAATCGTAAAATCTAAAATCGATGGTGTTGAAGCTACTAACGAAACAATCGGATCTGGTGACTTCCCAATCTGGGCATATCAGCACTCTTACACAAACGGAGAGCCTGAAGGCCTAGCGAAAGAATTCCTAGATTATATGCTAAGCGACGAAGTTCAAACTACAATCGTACCTGAACAAGGCTACGTTCCAATGACTGACATGCAGGTTGAACGCGACGCAGAAGGCAATCTTACTGAAAAATAATACTAAAAACATAAGGTAGATGCAGTGTAATACTGCATTTACCTTACTGTGGTTATATAAATTAGCTATATCACAGACAGCGGGAGACCATTTTTTAGGGTGTTCCTTTCCGTTGTTTTCATGAGGAGTTGTACAAGTTGGCAAAAGCATCAGTATCTCCATCAGCTGAAGAACGGCTGATTCTGACGAAGAAAAACAGACGATGGGATGAAGTGCGTGGACGTTCCCTCGTTACTATATGTGCAGTAATTATGATTGCAGCGACAATTGCTGTTACTGTTTTCCTTGCCCAAAAAGGTCTGCAGTCATTTACTGTTAATAATATTAATCCAATTGCATATCTAACTAGCGCGAACTGGAATCCAACAGGCGGCGAGAATGCATCATTTGGTATATTTCCATTTATTTTCGGCTCGTTAGCTGTTACTTTCCTATCTGCATTAATTGCAGCACCACTTGGTATTGGTGCAGCGATATTCATGTCTGAAATCGCACCAAAATTCGGTAAAAAAGTACTGCAGCCGGTTATCGAACTATTGGTAGGTATACCTTCTGTTGTGTATGGTTTCATCGGGCTTGTTGTCCTAGTGCCATTATTACGAGATCATTTTCCTGGTATCGGTTTTAGTTTGTTTGCAGGAGTTATCGTCCTGACTGTTATGATTCTCCCTACGGTTACTACTATAGCAACAGATGCCATGCGGTCATTGCCAAACAGCTTGCGACAAGGTTCACTTGCACTAGGTGCGACACGCTGGCAGACAATTCGTAAGGTATTAATTCCAGCAGCATTGCCTTCCTTACTCACAGCTATTGTATTAGGAATGGCACGTGCGTTCGGAGAAGCACTAGCTGTACAAATGGTTATCGGTAACACACGAGATATCCCTGGCAGCATTTTTGACACAGCTGGAACTTTGACAACAATTGTTACACTGAACATCGGACATACGACATATGGCAGTATTGAGAACAACACACTTTGGTCGATGGGTCTCATCTTGCTCATCATTTCGTTCCTATTCATCTTTGTTGTCCGTTACTTGTCCGGTAGGAGGAAAATCTAATGAACAGCAGAATTACAGATCGTATCGCAACAGGTGTATTTTACACAATCGCAGCAATCATGGTCGCATTGTTGCTTTATCTATTCTACTTCATCTTATCTAATGGGTTGCCGCAGGTAACGTGGGATTTCTTAACGTCTCCTTCCAGTTCTTATCAAGCTGGCGGCGGTATTCGTGACCAGCTGTTCAACTCCTTGTATATCCTGTTTATCACGATGATCATCACAGTGCCACTAGGAGTATGTGGCGGGATTTATATGGCAGAATATGCAAAACCGGGCAAAATCACAAACTTTATTCGTACATGTATCGAGATGCTGGCTTCGCTGCCTTCTATCGTCGTAGGTTTGTTTGGTCTTTTGATCTTTGTTAACATCACTGGTTGGGGTTACACAATCATAGGTGGTGCTTTGGCACTTACTATCTTCAATATTCCAGTAATGGTGCGAGTAACAGAGGATGCAATTCGAAGCGTACCAAAAGAACAGAAAGAAGCGAGCTTGGCTTTAGGTATTACAAGATGGCATACAATTAAGACAGTTATACTTCCATATGCCTTCCCAGGTATTCTTACAGGAGCAATTCTAGCTTCCGGTCGTGTTTTTGGGGAAGCAGCAGCACTGCTTTATACAGCAGGCCTTTCGACACCGACACTTGATTATGGAAACTGGAATCCATTCGCAGAGAATTCTCCGCTGAACATTTTCCGACCAGCTGAAACACTTGCTGTTCATATCTGGTCTGTTAATACACAGGGTCTTATTCCAGATGTACGTGAAGTAGCCAATGGTGCATCAGCGGTTCTAGTCATTGCTGTACTTGTGTTCAATCTCCTCGCTAGATGGTTGGGCAGTGTCATTCATAAGAAGCTAACAGCAGGTAAATGATGAAGAGAGGAGTTCGTGACATGAACTATACAGCAGATAAACCAACGGAAACGAAAACAGAAGATGAAATGGCTGCATCCAATACAAGCGCTTCTAAGAAAGAAGTTGTACTTGATGTAAAGGATCTCAGCATTTTCTATGGTAATAATGAAGCAGTGAAACGGGCGAATATGGGTATCGAGAAGAACGCGGTAACAGCACTGATCGGCCCTTCCGGCTGCGGAAAATCTACATTCATCCGTTCCATCAATCGTATGAATGACTTGATCCCATCCAGCCGAGCAGAAGGTGAGATCATTTATGACGGAATTAATATACTTCGTAATGACATCAATGTTGTAGCATTGCGTTCAGAGATTGGCATGGTGTTCCAAAAACCGAACCCATTTCCTAAATCCATCTACAACAACATTACACATGCATTGAAATACAACGGTCAGAAAAATAAGAAGGTCCTTGACGAAATTGTTGAAGAAAGTTTACGCAAAGCTGCTCTTTGGGATGAAGTGAAGGACCGTCTGCATCAATCAGCTTTATCATTATCCGGTGGTCAGCAGCAGCGTCTATGTATTGCTCGTACGTTGGCAATGGAACCGCAGATCCTTCTATTGGATGAACCTGCATCAGCGCTGGATCCAGTATCCAATTCCAAAATTGAGGAACTTATCCTGCAGCTGAAAGAAGATTATAGCATCGTCATCGTCACGCATAATATGTCGCAGGCATCTCGTGTGTCTGATAAGACAGCCTTCTTCTTGAATGGAGATGTGGTGGAATACGATGATACGAAGAAAATCTTCACTAATCCTTCTGAGACGAAAACAGAAGAATATATTTCCGGTAGATTCGGGTAGGAGGCACGACAGCTATGCAAGTGGCAGCAGCGAAAGAAACAATTTTCCAAGTAAATGATTTGAACCTATGGTATGACGACTTCCACGCATTGAAGGATGTTAGCTTGGAAGCCTTGAATAATGAGATTTATGCTATTATCGGCCCATCTGGCTGTGGTAAATCCACATTCATCAAAACGCTTAACCTGATGATAAATATGGAGCCAGGTGTTAAAATGACTGGTGAAATTAATTATAAGAACAAAAACTTGCTTGATTCCAGAGTTGACTTGGTGGACTTGCGTCGTAAAGTGGGGATGATCTTCCAAAAAGGTAACCCTTTCCCGCAGTCAATTTACGATAATATCGTGTATGGACCAAAAATTCATGGTATTAAGAAGAAAAGCGAATTGGATGAAATCGTGGAAACGACTTTGAAGGATGTTGCACTTTGGGATGAGGTAAAGGATCGTCTGAAGTCTTCTGCGATGGGTCTTTCCGGTGGTCAGCAGCAGCGTTTGTGTATTGCGCGTGCGCTTGCGACAAAACCAGATGTCGTCTTAATGGATGAACCAACATCCGCATTGGATCCAATTTCCACATTGAAAATCGAAGAGCTTATGTCTGAGCTTAAGAAGAAATATTGTATCGTCATCGTGACACACAATATGCAGCAGGCTTCCCGTATTTCAGATAAAACAGCATTTTTCCTGCATGGCCGTGTTGTAGAGTCAGCGGAAACAGGTAAGATATTCTCTAACCCGGAAGATAAGCGGACAGAAGATTATATTAGCGGGCGTTTTGGTTAATTACGTATTGGAGGAGAACTATGGTAGCGAGAGAGCAGTTTTCAGCAGATTTGGAATCAATTCAGAAGTCAATTATTTCATTTGCGTATGAAGTAGACACAGCTTTAAAGCAAGCTATCGACGCATTATATGAGCGGGATAGTGATCTTGCTTATAAAGTAATTGAGAATGATGAGTTACTGAATGAACGTGATCAGGAAATCAATGAGGCGACTATTCAATTAATTGCAATGCAGCAGCCTGTAGCAACTGATTTGCGTCGCTTAGTCGCTTTCCTTCGTGTATCCTCCGACTTGGAGCGAATGGGCGACCATGCAAAAAATATCGCGAAAAGCGTAAATCGATTGAATGTTCTAAGTCCGTATGACATTCCGCCGGCTATCCGTGATATGCAGGAAGTTGTCAGCAAAATGATTCATAGTGCTGTTCAAGCCTTTGAAGAGGAAGATATTACGAAAGCAAAAAAGCTGGCTGATTTGGATAATGTAGTAGATAGTATGTACGGAGAGTTGTTCCGTGACATGCTTGATGAGCGCAAGGCACAGTCAGGAAAGCATCAACAGACAATGCAGCTCGTCTTTGTTGGACGTTTTGTTGAGCGTGTAGGAGACCATATTACGAATATCGGAGAAAGTATCCTTTACCTTGTAAAAGGGACTGCAGTTGATCTAAATAAATAAGAAGAGGCTGGGACAAAAGTGTTTTAGCCATATAAAAAACCGAACTATATTGTAAATCTTCATA
>NZ_LR700942.1:387494-461319 GCF_902497585.1 Terribacillus sp. AE2B 122
TGCTTCTTATTTTGTCATTAATTTAGCAATGTCTTCGTACTTCATATCCGAACTCACATGATAGGTACCGACTTGCAGAGATTCACTTGCTTCTGTAATATCCAAATACGTACGGAATGCGGATGCATCCTCGATGATATCTGCTTTTTCAAGTGCAGATGAAACGTCTTGGCTAGTCATGCCAGTCTCTAGCTTAAGAGTAAATGTTTTTTGCTCCTCTTTTTTAGGTTTTTCTGGAGCCTTCTGCTGTGCGTTCTTTAGCTCATCATAGTCTTGATTAGATAACACATGATAGTCGTTTTCTTCAAGCTCTTTTTTTATTTCGTCTATACTAGGTTTTTCAGTTTTGACTGCCGCTGAAGCTGTTGCTGTTTGTTCAGTCTTCGGAGTACCTGTAAAATAAAAGGTCAGCATACAAGCACCAGCTAACAGAAGAGCTGTTGCGAATCCTTGGATTACCTGCTTCATAGCTGAACTCCTGCTTGTTTGGCGATTCGGTATACATCATCTTCAGCCAGGCTTGTCTGCTTGGCAATTTCCTTGATGGAATATCCTTGCTGTTGCAGCTTTAGAATCTGCTGGAAGATGGCAGGTTTCTGTGATGTCTTATTAGGTTTTGGCTCATGCTGTACAGTTGGCAGCAGCTCTTCTTCGAGAATTTTGACTTTCTTGTTCAACGTATATGTTTCTTGCATAGTCGAAAGGGTCAATTGTTCAATCTGTTGATCCATTTGTTTGAATTTATCTTGCATGAAGAAAGAGAAAATCCATAATATGATACCAGCTGTAAGAAAGGTGATAGAAGCAATTAACATGTTAGTATAAACCTCCTACTTATTGCTAACCTAGTTATACCATACCAAGCAGCTACCGGATATATAGTTTTCGACATTTTTTGAAATAGTTATTGATAACGGTTGATTACCTTAGGTAAGTCTGCTATTATTAGATGGTCTGAAGATCGTTAAGTTTTCATACACTTATTTAAGATTGTTGGGAGGGATTATACATGCGTGTAAACATTACTCTCGCCTGCACAGAAACAGGAGATCGTAACTACATTACAACAAAAAATAAGCGTAAACATCCAGAACGCATGGAGCTTAGAAAATATAGCCCACGCTTGAAAAAGTATACGCTGCACCGCGAAACAAAATAAGTTCGACCAAAAAAACTCCCCTTCAATTAGTGGGAGTTTTTTTACATATCAAGGAGGCGGAGCAAATGGAAGAAAAAGAAAAACTTCGACAGGAAGGGCTTCGTTTGCTGAAAGAAATGCCGCAAACGGATAAACTGCAAATCGAGCATCGGCTTGCGGAGCATCTTTTTGCTTCCTTCGTCTGGAAAGATGCAAAGAGCATCGGTATTACGATGGCTCTCCCACATGAATGGGATACAACTAAGCTAATTCAGCAAGCTTGGCTCGAAAAGAAAAGAATATGTGTTCCGCTCACAATCGAGAATCGAGCTATGCAATTTTACCACATCGAAAGCTATAACCAATTGACGAACGGAGCATTCAGCATCAAAGAACCGATTGCCGATCGCTGCGAACCTGCTTCAAAGGATACCATTGATCTTATTATTGTTCCTGGCCTTCTTTTTGATATGGCGGGTTACAGGATTGGGTATGGCGGAGGATACTATGATCGCTATCTAACCGATTATCAAAATAAAACGTTGTCACTGGCTGGCAGACAACAGATTAAGCAGTCATTACCTGTGGGACCTTTAGATCTTCCAGTTGATCATCTTCTGACAGATGATGGATTTCTGTTTTAACCGAATAGGAGTATTCGGCTTCGGGTTAAACTAGGCTTATCCCGGAGGAAAGGAAGAGCGCCGATGTGGAAAACCCTCATCACAACGTTAACGTTGGCAGCAAGTGTCGTATTTTTGATACGGGAGCGGTATCGGGTGCTGAATGCACTTTTAGCCGTAACGGTTCTTCGCAAAGGTCTTATTCGGCTTTCAATGGGATTTGAGCCTCTGCGTTCCCGGATGCTGCCGATTTTATTTAAACGCTCAGTGTAAACTGGGCGTTTTTCCATGACTTTTTTGATAAACTGTAGGCAAGAGGGGGAGAGGTATGACCTACAACGAAGAAACGGCCTATTATAAGATGATCAATCGTTTGTTAGCCGTTCATGGTTTTACATTTGTGAGGGCCGAAGAAGATCTAAGTGTCTGTTGGCTCGAGAAGAAGCAGAATGGTATCACCCATGTTGTGAAACTAAATTATAGAACGTTTACTTGGGCAAACCATTTAAAACAGGATATCTTAAAAACAGCAAATCAAATACAGAACATGAGTAAAGGGTTATTTGCGAAAAAGACGCGCATCCATAATGTCTATTTCGGTGAGCAGGAACCTGCAGATGAGTGGTCGAAGCTGAAGAAGCCGATGATCATCAAAAGCAAGCGTCCTATTCCGATGCAGCTTTATTATTTGGATGGGGGCTCTTATGAAAAAGAATCGGAGAAACTATTCCGCCATTTGAAGCTTGATGACAAAGTTACATTGATTTCAGCTGATGAACAAGAGCTTGAGGTGGAGAAGGGCAGACTCCGCAGCTTACTTGTTCAACAGCAGCAGGCAGATCAAGCTGTATTCCATCGTAAAAAACCGCTGCTTGTATATGGTCTTATCGGAATCTGCGTAGTGATGTTCCTATTGGAAACACTACTCGGTGGCTCGACTGATTCTACTGTACTTATTGAGCTCGGTGCAAAGCACAATCCATTAATTCTTGCAGAGAATGAATGGTGGCGAATTGTTTCTTCGATGTTTTTACATATCGGAGCATTGCATCTTTTGACAAATATGTTGTCGCTATACTATTTAGGTACATTGACAGAGCAAATATTTGGTCATCGTCGCTTCTTGCTCATCTACCTTTTAGGTGGGCTCATAGGCGGGCTGGCGAGCTTTGCTTTCTCAGATAATCTGAGTGCTGGAGCATCAGGTGCGATTTTCGGTCTGTTCGGAGCGCTGATTTATTTTGGCGTTGTTTATCCGAAGTTGTTCTGGCGAACGATTGGGAATGGTTTGATAGTTATTTTGCTTATTAACTTAGTGATCAGTTTCTCTGCTAGCCATGTGATTGATGTATTCGCGCATCTCGGCGGCTTGGTAGGAGGCTTCGCCAGTGCCTTGCTCGTCGGACTGCCTGGTAAGAGAAATACACGAGCGCGCATCGGCGGTACGCTATTGTCAATCGCACTTATTGCTGGTCTCATATGGTATGGCCTGACCGGATCTGTGAATGATACACTCCGTCACGTTCTTAAAGTGGAAGATGCAGTTAAGCAGAACGATTATTCTTCTGTTATTTCGGATTCAACGCTAGCTTTGGATGAAGGGGATTCTGTATATGAACCGATGCTCCTTTTTAATCGTGGTTTAGCTTACTACAAGACTGGAGACATTGAAAAAAGTGCACAGGACTATGAACGACTGGTGAAATTAACACCGGAGGATCATGCTGCTCATTATAATTTAGCGCTTGTCCTGCAGACAGAAGGCAAGAAAGAGGAAGCATTGAAGCATGCAAAGAGAGCTGTTGAGCTTGCGCCGGATGAAAGTCAGTATGAACAGCTTCAGCAGAAGCTTTCTCAATAATATTGCAGCAGCTCTCTGTGCTGTCCTGTCTCATCCTGATAGAGGACACGCAGATGCTTTCCAGATTTATCAAACAGCAAAAGCGGGATATACGTAACTGCTGTGCCTTTTTCCACTGCTGGACCGATCGGCAATATATAATTTCGATACAGACCTTCCCATAGACGACTGATGATTTCCTGTCTTTTCTTATCTTCCGTAAGACCTGAGATTCCCGTTAAGTCCGCAGTCGGAAGAGCTGTAAGCGGTATTTCTGTATACTGACCGGCTGGGATGGATAATTGCTGTTTCGCGTCGGTCCAGACTTGCTGCAGTGTCCGGCTCGTCTCTGTTTTTGCTATCTGCCGGGACTGCATCTCTTTTTCATTTTTAGGAAAGGAAAAAAGTTCGTATGCATCAGACGTGTAGGATCGAACGCCGGACAGCTTGAATGAACTGGTAATTTGGTTCTTGTGCAGTTCAGCGAAATGAAAAGAAACTGCATCCAGCTGTTTATTCGGCTGAAGAATATGCGTTTTCTCCTGCGTAAGGCGGCTTGCAGGATGCAGCCATTTATTCATGACCCCGACCAATCTGCCATTTTCGTACAATAGTCCAACGTCCTGACGTAAGTACGCTTCGGTGTCGAGTGCGCTAGTCAGACGCCACTGTATGCGACGGAAATCCACCTTTTTCATTGAGGTAGATGTATCGGTAAAAGCTGCAGAGCCATCAAGTGGGAAATGCTGAATCACAGGCTGTGGTTGCTGCATGCGTATAATGTAAGTGGAGCACAGTACGATGGAAAAGAAGATACAGGAAATTATAAGCCATATTCGCATAAGTTTTCCTCCTCATTGGACAAACTCTCGCTTATTGATACTATGTAATAGACCGATATGTTATGAAAGAGGGGATACGAATGCAGCAAATTGATCGAATATCAGAAACGTTGGAAAATCTAGTGCATATACCAAGTCCTTCAGGTTATACGGAACAGGCAATAGACTTTTGCCGCAGTGTTGCTGATTCACTTGGATACAATTCAAAGGTTACGAATAAAGGCAGCCTGCTTATTACGGTACCAGGTGAAAATACAGCTCACCATCGCCTGCTGACTGCGCATGTTGACACACTGGGAGCAATGGTAAGAGGAATAAAAGCAGATGGAACATTGTCCTTAGCTATGATCGGCGGTTTCCGATGGAACAGTGTCGAAGGGGAATATTGTACGATACATAGCAAAGATAATGCCTTCACTGGCACAATTCTTATGCATCAAACATCTGTCCATGTTTATAAGGATGCTGGAGAAGCAAAGCGTGACGAGAAAAATATTGAGGTCCGAATCGATGAACAGACAACGTCTCGTGACGAAACAGAAGCACTCGGTATTCGTGTTGGAGATTTTGTGTCATTCGATCCTCGTTTTGTCCGTAGCGATTCAGGCTTCATTAAATCACGGCATTTGGATGACAAAGCAAGTGTTGCTATCCTGCTTGAACTTCTTCGGGGTCTAAAGGAAGACAACCAACAGCTGCCATACACCACTCATATGTTAATTTCGAATAATGAGGAAATCGGTTATGGAGGAAATTCGAGTATACCGTCGGAGGTAGTGGAATATATTGCAGTCGATATGGGGGCAATCGGGGACGGGCAAGCTACTACAGAATATGATGTATCTATCTGTGTAAAAGATTCGAGCGGACCTTACCATTATGCTTTAAGAGAACAGCTTGCCGAGCTCGCTCAATCCAATGGTCTGCCGTATAAGCTGGATATCTACCCATATTACGGATCGGATGCATCCGCTGCGATTCGTGCAGGATACGATATACGTCATGGTCTGATCGGTCCGGGTATTGCTGCATCACACGCCTTTGAACGCACGCATGAAAGTGCTTTGACAGCTACGTATGCGTTGTTAAATGCTTATTTGAAAAGCGATATGTTTTAATTGTAAAGAAATACCCTAAAGTCAATCGACTTTAGGGTATTTTTTTTACATTAAGGCATATTGTTAAGAAGGTGTGAACGTAGTCTTAAATCATTTTCAATTTTAGGTGAAGGTTGTTATAATAACTTAGGTGATGTGTATGAAAACGGTTTATGATGTAATGCAGTTATTGAAGACGTACGGTATTTTCGTATATATCGGAGACCGTAAGCTTGATCTGACGATGATGCTGGAAGAGCTGCGGGAGCTGTATGACAATAACCTATTGTCTTTAGAGGAATATGGACAAGCAAATTTGATTCTTAGAAAAGAGATAAGTGCTTTATCGGATAGTCGAGAAGGAGCGGGAAACAATGAGTAAGGATGGATTATTGGTCGGTGTCGATATCGGCGGCACAACAATTAAGCTCGCCATCATCGATGAAACGAGCGAAATAGTGGAAAAATGGGAGATCAAGACGGATAAATACGAGCAAGGTCTGCACATACCGAAACAGATTTGGGAAACAATCCAAGCAAAGCTCACAGAACGTGACATTGCAAAGGAAAGAATCCAAGGCATCGGTGTCGGAGCGCCGGGATTCGTAGTCCCGAGCAATGGTGTTATCGCTGAAGCGGTAAATGTTGGCTGGCGCGACTTCCCTCTTTCTGCCGAGCTTGGTGTACTATCTGGCTTGCCTGTTTTCATCGATAATGACGCTAACCTAGCTGCGCTCGGCGAAGTGTGGAAAGGTGCAGGAGCCCAGCAGGGTAATATCATTGCCATTACACTAGGTACCGGCGTAGGAGCGGGTATTATTGCAAATGGTCATATCGTGAATGGAATCAATGGTACGGCAGGAGAAATCGGCCATGTCACTGTCGAAGAGAATGGTGCCCCGTGCAATTGCGGGCGAAAAGGCTGCTTGGAGACAATTTCTTCTGCTACAGGTATCAGCAGGCTGGCAACAGAAGCGGCCACTGTGCATCCAGAGAGCGGTCTTGGCCAACGGTTTGCAGAAAACGGTCGCGTTTCTTCCAAGGATGTTTTCGAACTGGCAGCAGAAAATGATGCAGCAGCTCAAAAAATTGTGGATAGAGCAACTAGTATCTTGGCAAAAACCTTAGCAAATGCGGCTATCCTTACCAACCCGTCCCGGATTATTATCGGGGGAGGCGTATCCAAAGCAGGGGATGCTTTGATGAAACCTATCATGGAAGCGTTCAAGAAAAATGCTCTGCCGCGTACAACATACGAATGTGAAATCGTGCTGGCTCAGCTCGGCAATGATGCAGGTGTCTATGGCGCTGCTTATTTAGTCAAACAGCACCTGGAAGAGAGCGTCAACTAAATAAAGAAACGCGTGCATGGCAGCAGCGCAAGTTGCTGCCATCTGTTTTACGCTTGGTTCTATTATGAGGAGGATTTTTACTTGAAACGAACATTCACTGCACCATTATATATTTTGGCGACAGTTTTGTTTGGACTGAAGACGTATATCATTTATCGCTTCCTATTCAATATCAGTTTGGATAATGCGATGCAGGAGTTCATACTGCTGCTGAATCCGTTTGTCAGTGCCTTTTTGGCTTTTGGACTTAGTGTTTTATTCTCACGTAAATGGCAGATGCGGTATATCCGCTTCATCAGTCTCGTGGGTTCTATCATCTTGTACATCAACTTAATTTTTTACCGTCACTTCAGTGATTTTCTTACAGTGCCGGTCCTCATGCAAGGAAGCAATGCCGCAGATCTTGGCGGCAGTGTACTCAGCCTCATTTATCCACAGGACATTCTGCTGGTCTTGGATTTGGCTATCATCTGGTTCCTCAGCTACCGTTATAAAGAAAAAATGACGGTTGACTACGTTCGCAGAAAGAAAGTATCAACAATGGCGGCTATCGCTGCTGTTGTAGTAATAAACATCGGACTTGCGGAAGTAGAACGCCCGCAGTTGTTTACACGCGGATTTGACCGGGAATATCTGGTCAAGAATATCGGTTTGTTCAACTTCCATGTATATGATGCTGTCATGCAATCAAAGACGGAAGCGCAGCGCGTGTTTGCTGACGGAAATGAACTTCCTGAGATCCTTTCTTATGTAAATGAAGAAGTGGAAACAGAAAAATCAGCTAAATTCGGGCAGGCAGAAGGAAAGAATGTCATCTTCATCTCTCTTGAATCCATGCAGAGCTTCCTGATCAATAATGAATTGAACGGGGAAGAGGTCACACCATTCCTCAATAGCCTGACAGAGGACAAAGATACGTATTACTTCGAGAACTTTTATCATCAGACAGAACAGGGAAAAACCTCTGATTCTGAATTCTTAGTTGAAAATTCCATATATCCGCTACCCCGGGGAGCAGTATTTTTCACCCACGGTCAGAATGAATACAACGGAACACCTGAAATCTTAGGTCAGAGCGATTACACAACTGCTGTATTCCATTCGAACAACTCCAGCTTCTGGAACCGTGATGTCATGTATGACAGCCTTGGCTATGACACTTTCTATGATGAAAACAGCTATGACGTCATCGCTGAAGGAGAAGATCAAAATACTGTCGGATGGGGCTTGATGGATAAACCATTCTTCGAGCAGTCGATTCCATATCTTCAGGAGATAGATAAGCCGTATTATTCGAAGTTCATCACCTTGACGAACCACCATCCGTTTGATTTGCCGGAAGAAGAAGCGACGATTGATCAGTTCGACTCCAATTCCCAGACACTAAATAAGTATTTCCAAACAGCCCGCTACACAGACGAAGCAGTACAGCAATTCTTTGAGCAGCTGAAGGGATCTGGTGAATATGAAGATAGCATCATCGTGATGATGGGAGATCATTATGGTATCAGTGAATATCATAATAAAGCGATGAGCCAATACTTGGGCAAAGATATTACACCATACCAGCAAGTACAAAACCAGCGTGTTCCGTTCTTCATCCATATTCCTGGTGATGGAAACGGGCAGGTAATGGAACAAGTGGCTGGTCAGATTGACGTGAAGCCGACCATCCTGAGTCTATTGGGAGTCGAAGCTGAACATGACATCCAATTCGGTAATGATGTGTTTGCAGAAGATCGCAAAGACTTCACTGCCCTGCGAAATGGAGATTTCATCAGTGATGAGTATCTGTTCACCAATGATATGTGCTACGACAGGCTGACGGGTGAACCAGCTGAAGATATGGAAGGAGAAGAAGCAGAGATATCCGGTGAGACTGGTGAACAGATTGAAAGTGTTTGCGAACCGATTCAGGAACAAGTAACAAAAGAACTGAATTACTCTGATCGGATTATCTATGGCGACTTGCTCCGGTTCTATGATTTCCAAGAAGGTAAGGAAAAAGCAAGTTAACAAAAAGGATCGCTGTTTCTGCAGCGATCCTTTTTACAATGAATTATAATAAGTTCACAATGGAAAAAAACGTAATGATAATTACAGAAATAAATGTAAAGATCGCCTGTTTCACTTGTCTTTTTTTGCATTCGGAAATAAGTGTGCAAACACAAAGAAATGCAATAAAAAACAAGATGATGGAAAGAATCACTTGCTAGTCCTCCTATGAGCAAAATAGTTGGTTTCCTGCTATACTTGTGATAGAGGAAGCTAGACAATACCTTCTATATAGTAGTACACACATATACGCTTGTCGAGCCTATTTTTTAAAAGCATTCATCAGGAAGGAGCAGATGAGTAAAAGTGAAAATACATACATTAGGTCTTGGACCAATGGGAACAAATTGTTACATACTGGAATCAAAGAATGACTGTCTGATTGTCGACCCTGGCGGTGATAGTGTCAAATTAATCGAATGGATCAAGCAAAAGGAGCTTCGACCGCAGGCAATCCTGCTGACTCATGCGCATTTCGATCATATCGGTGCTGTGGATGATGCGCGAGACATTTATCATATTCCTGTTTATTTGCATGAAGAAGAAGCCGATTGGCTGGGCGACCCGGGAAAGAATGGTTCAAAGATGTTTCCAGTCAAACAGATAACAGCACGGGATGCAGATGAGAATCTAAAGCCAGGTAATATGAAGCTAGGTCATTTTGAATTTGAAGTACGTCACACACCAGGACATTCTCCAGGAAGTGTGTCTCTCATCTTCCACAAAGAAAAGTATGTCATCGTTGGAGATGCGTTGTTCCAGCGAGGCATCGGGAGAACGGATTTGTATCGCGGAGATTTACCGACGTTGATGCAAAGCATCACAGATCAATTATTGACGCTGCCTGACTTCTATGAAGTATATCCAGGTCATGGTCCAGAAACAACGATAGGGGAAGAGCAAGCGAAGAATCCTTTCCTAATATAAAAGAAGATCCCGCTTTTATAGTGGGATCTTCTTATTTTACTGGGCTAGCTGGATTCGAACCAACGATAACGGGACCAAAACCCGCTGCCTTACCGCTTGGCTATAGCCCATCGTACATAGACTATTTTGCACGAGATTGTCCATCTTATACATCAAGAAGGATATTTCTTATAATAAATAATCGATTCCAGGCTTTCATCTGTTTTTATTTCGTATCGTACAAGTACATGCTGCTCTTCTTTAGTGATCGTTATATCTGCTTTCATAGCTTTGTTATGGATTGTAAAGGTTTTATCATCATCCGAATTTAGATTCGGAAGATAGTGTTTTTCTACTGTCTTGATTGCGATTGATGCAGCTTGCTCTAATTTGTACTGTTCGAACAGCAGGTTTGTTGATTGTACTTTTGTTTGAAGAAGCAAGCTGCCAGAAGTGAGTAAGAGAAGAAAGAAAGCTGTCAGGAACAAGAGGAATGGATGAAGGAATCCTTGTTCATTCCATATCAATCCGTTTTTCATATAACGATCCCTCTTTTCCTTTGACAGTAATAACTATCGAGCTGCCATCCTGAATAATTTTTAAATCTTCGATATGGTGCAGGTAGATTTCATGTCCTTTCGCATCAACTTGTCGTCGAATCATATCTTTGTATTGCTCAAAAACAGCTGTTCGACCTTGCTGATCCTGGATGTAAAGCTTATCTTTCACAGTATATACAGAACCGCCTTTGTGCACTTCCATAGAAATGAAATGCAATGCTTGCCTAACAGACACTGCTTCTGATTTTGTGTCTTGAGTCAAAGGATCCAATAGGGGAGGAACCGAAGCGAGGATCAGCATCAATACGCCTAATGCAAGTACTGCTTCAAGAAGCGTGAAGCCTTTATTATTCGAGATACCCATATAAGCAGCGTCTCTCCTCTCGCCCTTCTCCTCTTATTTCGATGCAGCCTTTTTTAAGACCATCCTCGATACCGAATCTTATTGCAATAGACAGCTTATCATCTTTAAATTCTTGATTCTTTGGTGTGGATTTTGCCAGTTCATTTTGCAGCAGACTGTAATAAACTGTCCGTTTTTCCTGGATATAATGTTCCTTTTTCACATCAATCCATAACGGCAGCAGCAGCGTACATAGAAGCAGGAACATAGCGAAACTGAACAAAGCCTCGAGCAGGAGAAAACCATCCTGATTATCTGCTGTCTTCATAGCGGCCTCTTCCTTTGCCAAGTGGAAATACTAGCCTATCCGTTCCAGCGGGTGTGCGGATAGTGAAATTACCCGGTGCTAGTGCTGTACCTGTTTGATTGAAACCGAAGGACATTGCGTTTGGATAAATCTTGATCGTATATCCTTCTGGAATCTCCTGGACTAAAAGAACCTTCTTCAGTCTGCTTGAAGAGATCTGATATTTATCATTCTCTAGATAGAGCTTAGCTGACCTGTCAAATTGCGTATATTGCTGCAAATAGAGCAGGTCTTGTTCCAGCTGCTTTTTGAATTGTTTTGCTTCTGCTTCCACTAGTAAGTGAGAATATACACCTGTACCGATGCTAATCAGTAAAGAAGCAATACCTAGTACAAGTATCAATTCAAGCAAACTAAAGCCTTTTTCTTTATGACCCTGATGCATTTGTCAAAGAAACCTCGCCTCCAGGACTAAGTACCAAGGAACGCTTACCACCCTGACATGTTGTTTCTGTTAAATAGCCGTCTTGGAGCTGCGCAATAGAGGTTGGAGCTGTGCCGTTGTCTATCTTATATGTTTGTACTTGGCTTTCAGCTAATTTTAATAGTGCGTCACAGCCCTGTGTTTGGACCCGGTCATTCTTATCAGCTAGATTAGGTACAACAAGAATCATCAGCACCGATATAACAAGCAAGACGATAAGCATTTCAATTAAAGTGAATCCTTTTTCATTTCGCATCTGATTACCTCTTTCTATAATGTATGGACCATTTGGAACATTGGAAGAAGCAAAGATAGATAGACAATGATGATGCACAAGGCCATGATACAGAGCAAAATAGGCTGAAGCAGATAAAGAATAGATTTTGTCCGGTCTTCCATTTTAGTCGTCATGATCTCCGCATACATCAGCAAATCCTCCGATTGTGATGACACATCATTTTCTTTCATCAAAATACTTTGAAGCTGGGCATCAAGCAGTGGGAAACTAGGCAGACATTCATCCAATGAATAGCCTGAGGATAGCTGAGATAGTAAGATACTGCTGTATAACTGAAGCATGTCGTGATATTTCTGTTTGGACAAGAGCTGGAGACTTTCATACAGTGAAAGCCCAGCCGAAAGAAGATTACCAAGCTGAATGGCAAACTGAAAACTTGTCCTTGTACGGGCTACAGTACGAATAACAGGTATGCGCTCCAAGTAATAGCGTTTCTTTGTTGAGGGCCAGCGTTTTTTGAAATTTCCCTGGAGAAAATATAGACTGATACCAATAACACCAAGAAGTAAACTGGCATACAAAAGAAAGTTCACCAGATTGGAGAAAAAGTGGAGAAGGTTTGCAGAGTCTGCAGAATATGCAAATAGAGATAGAAATGAAGGATAGACGTACAGCTTCACAAACAGTAGCAGTAGCAGAATACTGAATAGAAGAAAGATGGGGTAACGGGTGACTTTTTTGAACTTGGCAAGCTGCTGCATTTGTTTCTGCATAGTTGTGTAGCTTCTTGCTAATGCATCTTCCAAGTTTCCGTCATGATGTGCCACATAAAAATGGATGACGATTATTGGTGAGAAATGAGCGTGTGAAAAGGCCTCGTCCAGCCTTAAACCTTGCCGCAGACCTTCCTGTAATTTTTGGGTTGCTCCTTGCCATTGCGGTTGCCAGTGAAGGAAGTCCAGCGAGCGAGCCATATCATATCCTTGTGTTCTGAGTCGATGAAGCTGCTGGAGGAAAAGCATCTGCTGTTCCTCCAGCAGTTTGTCTTCCTTTTTGAACCTGATAATTTTCTTTCGTGATAAAGCCATATGCATAGGCTTTCCTCCTAAGTTTCGCGAATGTCAGGAAAGACGTTTTGTTAGCTTTCAGCAGGCGGCTGATTTGCGCAGAGTCGGCCAGCTCCATAATGGCAGCTCGTGTTGGGTGGGGCTTTGTAATAGGAAGAAGTTCCAGCGAAGCGACACCAATTAACGTATGCTGCAAGTCAGCTATAGGAATTCCCATTTCCTTTAAGCGGTGAATGGCACCTGCTGCATTCTTAGCGTGCAAAGTACTGATGACAAGATGTCCAGTCCTTGCTGTTTCAAAGGCAAAGCTGGCTGTGGATTCATCGCGGATTTCTCCAATCATCAGCACATCTGGGTCATGTCGCAGTGCTGCTTTCAAACCTGCTTGATACGTTAGACCGGCCTTCTCATTCACTTGCACCTGCAGCATGTTCTCCATTCTTTTTTCGATCGGATCCTCTAATGTGATAGCCTGGCAAGCTTTTATACGCAATAAATCCTGCAGTATGCTATACATAGTAGTTGTTTTCCCGCTGCCTGTCGGACCTGTAAACAAAAGAATTCCTGTACTTTCCATCAAAAGCTGGCGTAGTAAAGTTATTTGGAATGGAAACAAAAACAGCTGGTCGAGCAAGGGGGCTTCACTTTGGGGAAGTATACGGATTGCCAAACTTTCTGTTTGCTTGAGCGGCAAAGTTGAGAGACGAAGAGAGTATTGCTTTTGTCCTTGGTACGAAAACGGCATAGCCCCATCCTGAGGTTTTTGCATTTCTCCGATATCCATGCCACTGACGAATTTATAGTATGCTATCAACTTGCGAAAGCTCGGAGTCGATAAGCGGCTATGGAGGATACGTTTTCCATGTATTCGTATAAATACGCTAGTCTCGTCTTCTTCCGGCGTAAAATGAATGTCAGAAGCCTGCTGTTGTATCGCTTCTTCCATCAAACTTGCAGCAAAAACGGAAGGGCTATCCAGCATTTACATCACCTCCTTTGCAGTTACAATACTATAAGTTCCTGACAGCAGTCATACTGCGAAAATACAGGAATCAGCAGTGAATGAGCGTGTAAAAATGATTTCTTCCCAATAAAGTAGCTTTCTTAACACAGGTTGTATGGAAAGAAATGAAATTGGCTACGCTACAAGTAAAAGTAAGAGGGGGCAATAGCACATGTCTTCGAATGATTATTTTCGATTCGTAACCCAGGAGCTGGTGAAAAAAATGGATGCACCCAAGCAGGAGAAGAAACAGAAGGAAAAAGAAAAACACCAGCTGCACGGAAAGTGGTTTGGTGTTCTGCCATTTGCTTTCAAGCTGTTCTTCCGTAGTCGTAAAAAGTAAGAGGCCTGAACATGATTCAGGCCTCTTTTTTATGGAAAAGTTTCCGTGCAGTCTCTTCAGAGAGATAGAATATGCCGGCATTGATTGTATCCATTTGAATGGATGGGACTAGTCTTTTATGCACTGCATCCAGCTCGTTCTTGTATAACGCAGCTCTTTCTTCACGGATTTCTTCTTCTAGCTCTTCCTGAGCACTTTGATCGAAAAAATGCGCCAGTAAATCTTCTTCTTGTTTGAGTGTATCTTTTGTCTCCTTCACCCAGCTGTCATCGATAGTATCCAGATAGGTATGCATATAACTGCTTATTCGCTGGTAGCCGCTCTGATATCGGATGATAGGGGAAAGGCAATAGCATTGATCACTGATTTGCTGTTTGAATTCGACCTGAGAGAAGTTCTCCATCCAATCGGTTTCCAGCTGCCCATTTAATAACTGTAATCCGACAGAATGTGTTTCCGTACGTTTGCGTTTTCCGGAAAAATGTACACTCATATTGCGGATGAGCCACGGATACAACGGCGTCCTGGAAGCTGTATCCACCTTTTCATAAAGACGAGCAACTTGAGCGGAGTCACGAATGAGACGGAAAATCTTATGCAGACGAGGGCTGCCGAAATGAATATGTTCTGCTTTTTCGGCTGTCTCGTTTGGATCAGTTAGGAGGGTTAGCTCCATAGGGTCGCCTTCTTGACCAAGTCTTTTCTTATATCGCCAATAAAACGGGCGATTCATCAATTCTTCATCCAGTTCTGGAGTCAGCAGGAAATGGAGCAGCCCTTCTTTTTCCTCTATCAGCTGACAGCCATTTGTTAGGAAAAATTTCTTCAGAAACTGATGGAGTGTGTGTCTATCCATGTAATTTATCCCTTTCCAGCTGTTCGCCTGTCTCGGTAATAACCGCAGTCAAATTATCCAGCTTCACTTTTATTTCTCCTTCGGAACGAGAGTCGGCAAAAATTCGTTTAATCTCTTTTTCTACATCAGAAACTTGCAGTTCGGCAAGGATATGATCAAGGTTACCGATTACCCGCTCGAATAGGTTAATTTTCTTATAAAGCAATTCCAATATGTGCGCTTCAAGTGTGTTGCGTACGGCAAAGTTATAGATTTGTACATCCTTTTTCTGACCAAAACGATGAATCCGGCCAATGCGCTGTTCCAGTCGCATAGGATTCCACGGCAAATCATAATTGATCATATTGCTGCAAAATTGGAGGTTGATACCCTCACCGCCGGCTTCAGTTGCAATCAGAACTTGTGCATGTTTTTCAAACAGCTCGCGCATCCAATCCTTTTTACCAGCCTTAAAGCCGCCTCGGAAAGGAACGGAGGATATATCATGCTGCTTCAGTGTCCATTGCAAGTAAAATTGCGTTGCTCGATATTCTGTGAAAATAATGAACTTTTCTCCAGGCGGGGCAGCTTTGATCAGCTCTACCACTTTCAGTGCCTTGCTATGCTGTGGCAGCTTTTCGATTTCTTTCATCACAGGCAAATAAGCATTACCTGTTTCCGGATTTTCCTCCACCATTTTTTTCATAGACAAGTATGCTGCTTCCCTGGAGCTGCAGAGTTCGCGGAGTAAGGTTATTTTTGCGAAAGTCGCAGCGGCGCTGGTGGAATCTTGCATATTCTCATACACTAGCCGCTCTTGTTCGGTAAAATCAATCCAAATAGTTTCCACTTTTCGCTTTGTCCATTGCAGTCCTGTTTCTTCACGCCGGTTACGTACCATCACTTTCCGGATAAGTTCCTTTAAGTAATGATGCTCTTCTGCATCTCTTCGGTCATCTCCATATGTATCTTTGAATTGCTTATAGCTGCCAAGGTAGCCAGGCTTAAGCAAGGATACGAGATTATAAATATCACTCAGTTTGTTTTGGACAGGGGTTGCAGTCAGTAGCAGACAATATTTCTTCTTAAGTGATTGGATAAAAGCATAATTTTTTGTCTGGCTGTTTTTCAGTTTATGAGCCTCATCAATTAGCACGAAATCATAGTCCTGCTCTAGGATGATTTCCCTGTGAGGGGAGCGTTTTGCCAAGTCAATAGAGGAGACAATCACATCATAATGCTCCCATACATATTGCTTTCGCTGGGAGGCAGCAGGTATATGGAATTTAGAGTTCAATTCGTTTACCCATTGGTTGACAAGAGACGCCGGCACAAGCAGCAATACTTTTTTCACCAAGCCGCGAATCATCAATTCTTTCAATACGAGACCTGCTTCGATAGTCTTCCCAAGACCAACTTCATCTGCCAAGATGGCGCGTCCGTTCATTTCTTCCACAACTCGTCGACTTGCTTCCAGCTGATGAGGATGGAAGGTCATATGTGGCAAATACCCGGGTGCAACCAACCCGGTAAACGTATCAATATTCGTTTCTTTTGCAGCTGTATATGCCATTTGAAAATGCTCCCATGAGGCTGTTTCTCCTTCTTGCTGCAAAACATCATCCATCATGTCGATGAAAGGTTTATCATCTTTTATATGCACCTGCATAGTGATTTCATCTCCTTATTCTTCGGAGTTTCATTTAAAAAGCCGAAAAAGATAGACACATCCTGAAAATGTTATGTTATAATGAGGCTGAAACCAGACATTATTAATATTTTTTATTAGAATGTTTGGATTTTGCTTTTTTATAGGTTGATTGTCTGTTAGTATGCCCGCGTTTTCCAATTTCATAAACCGCGAGTGAATGTTGGAGGAGAGACCGCTATATGCGGCGCCGAAGGAGCAAATATTGAGTGAATCTCTCAGGCAAAAGAACTCCAACAGGACGCAACTCTGGAGAGTGCTTCCGTAGTAGAAGCCACCCAAGAAGCAACTATGGTCCAAAGGACGATAAGAAACTTTCTGGTAAATGGACAGAGCCCCTCAAAGCTTTTTCGAGGTGGCTCTGTTTTTTGTTGCGAGGTACATAAGAGAGGAGCAAGATGATGAGTGAGTTGAGAAGAACCCCGCTTTATCCTGCTTATCAGGCTAACAGCAAGACGATCGATTTCGGCGGATGGGAACTGCCAGTCCATTTCAGCAGCATCCAGGAAGAGCATCATGCAGTGCGGCAAGCAGCTGGCTTGTTCGATGTTTCCCATATGGGTGAGATTTTAGTTGAAGGACCAGCGAGCAAAGACTTCCTGCAATTTGTCCTGACGAATGACATTGACTTGCTCGTTCCGAACAAAGCGCAGTACAGTGTGATGTGTTATGAAGATGGCGGAACAGTAGACGATTTAATCGTTTATATGCTGGAAGAGAACCGTTATTTATTGGTGGTGAATGCCAGCAATACAGATAAGGATTTCGAATGGCTGCTTTCTCATAAAAGAGAAGATGTCAACATCGAGAATAAATCTGCATCGTACATGCAGGTTGCCTTGCAAGGACCTCATGCGGAGCAAATTCTGCAGCAGCTGACAGATGAAAAATTGTCGGAAATTTCATTTTTCCGATTCGCTTATCCAGTGAAGCTGGAAGATGTGGAAGGAGATTTTCTTATCTCACGCACAGGCTACACAGGTGAAGATGGCTTTGAAATCTATGGACCGGCCGCAAGCGGGCAAGCTGTATGGGAGCTGTTGCTCGAAAAAGGTAAGCAATTCAATCTTCAGCCTGTTGGGTTGGGTGCAAGAGACACATTACGCTTTGAGGCGAATCTCCCGCTGTATGGAAATGAATTGTCGAAGGATATTACTCCGATCGAGGCTGGTATTGGCTTTGCAGTGAAGACGAACAAATCTGCCGACTTCATCGGTAAAGAAACCTTAAAGAAGCAAAAAGAGAACGGAACGAAGCGAAAGCTCGTCGGCATTGAAATGCTGGAAAAAGGTATACCGCGCCATGGATATCCGATCTTCAGCGGCGGCGAACAAATTGGTGAGGTAACGACAGGAACGAAGTCACCGACGCTAGATAGCTATATTGGTCTTGCGCTCGTACATGCGAATGCTGCCGAAGAAGGCAATATTGTGGACGTGCAGATCCGAAAGAAACAGTTGCAGGCCAAGATTGTCGCAACACCATTCTATAAACGGAAATAGAAGGAGGATACAGCATGGATTTCAGGTACTTACCGATGACTGAGCAAGACAAAGAAGAAATGCTTCAAACGATAGGCGTGAAAGACACGGAGGAACTTTTCTCTGATATTCCGGAGGAAGTTCGCTTAAAGGGACCGCTTCAGATCAAAGAGCCGAAAAGTGAAGGTGAACTGAAAGCGGAACTTGCAGCTTTGGCAAGTCGGAATGTGACGATGAAGACACATGCTTCCTTCCTTGGAGCGGGTGTATACGATCATTACATCCCTTCGATCGTGGATCATGTAATCTCCAGATCTGAATTCTATACAGCTTACACGCCGTATCAACCAGAAATTTCTCAAGGCGAGCTGCAGGCAATCTTTGAGTTTCAAACGATGATCGCCGAGCTGACCGGAATGGATGTAGCAAATAGTTCCATGTATGATGGCGGAACTGCACTTGCAGAGGCAGCGACACTAAGTGCTGGTCATACGAGGAAGAAGAAAATTGTTGTATCAGAAGCCGTTCATCCTGAATCTCGTCAGGTGATCGATTCATACGGAAGAGGACAGCATTTGGAAATTGTCACTGTTCCGCATAAGGATGGTTTGACAGATTTACAAGCACTGGAAGAAGCAGTAGACGCCGATACGGCAAGTGTTATTGTGCAATATCCAAACTTCTTCGGACAGGTCGAACCGTTAGCCGATATTCGTAACATCATTGATGCACAGCCGAAAGCGATGATGGTTGTCTCCAGTAATCCATTGGCTCTAGGATTCTTGACACCACCAGGCAGCTTTGGAGCAGATATTGTCGTTGGTGATACGCAAGTATTCGGTATCCCTGCACAGTTTGGCGGACCACATTGCGGCTATTTCGCAAGCTCAGCAAAATTGATGCGCAAACTGCCGGGAAGACTTGTCGGTCAGACGAAAGATGAAGAAGGCAGACGTGGCTTTGTTCTAACACTTCAAGCTCGCGAACAGCATATCCGCCGAGATAAGGCAACATCGAATATTTGTTCCAATCAGGCGTTGAACGCATTGGCTTCCTCGGTGGCGATGAGTGCACTGGGGAAGAAAGGTGTAGCTGAAATGGCTCACTTGAATATTCAAAAAGCGCATTATATGAAAAAGCAGCTTGAAGTACACGGGCTGCAAGTCATCTTCCAAGGCGCCTTCTTTAATGAGTTGGTAATCAAAGTAGAAGACGATGCAGATGCACTGAATGATCATCTGGTTACACAAGGGTTTATCGGGGGGTATCACTTGGGACGGACGGATGATCGTTTGAAGAACCACATACTTGTTGCTGTGACGGAGCAGCGCACAAAAGAACAGATTGATACATTCGTAAGAGAGGTGGCGGCAGTCCATGCAAAACAATACTGATTTCCCATTGTTATTCGAACAAACGAAACCAGGCAGGACAGGTTATAGCTTGCCGCCGCTGGATGTTCCAGAAACGGATCTTTCAGAAGTTTTTGAATCAGCTTATATCCGCAGTGAGCCTGCAGAACTTCCGGAGCTGAGCGAGCTGCAAATCATTAGACATTATACAGCTCTATCAAGAAGAAATTACGGCGTCGATTCAGGGTTCTATCCACTCGGCTCTTGTACGATGAAGTATAATCCGAAAATCAATGAAGATGTTATCCGAATGGAAGGATTCAGCCATGTGCATCCATATCAGGATACGAAAACGGCCCAAGGTGCACTAGAGCTTATGTTCGATCTTCAGGAGCAGCTGAAGGAAATTACCGGCATGCACGAGGTTTCCTTGCAGCCTGCAGCAGGAGCTCATGGAGAATGGACTGGACTTATGATGATCCGTGCTCTACATGAGAAAAATGGAGAGATGCAGCGTACGAAGGTTATCGTGCCGGATTCAGCGCATGGTACAAATCCAGCTTCAGCGACGGTTGCTGGATTCGAATCTGTAACAGTGAAATCCAATGAAGAAGGACTAGTAGACTTGGATGATTTGCGTCGCGTCGTTGGAGAAGATACAGCAGCGCTGATGCTTACGAATCCGAATACACTCGGTCTGTTCGAAAAGGATATTTTGGAAATGGCCAAGATTGTCCATGAAGCAGGCGGCAAATTGTATTATGATGGTGCAAATCTGAATGCCATCATGGGTTATACAAGACCTGGAGATATGGGCTTTGATGTGGTGCACTTGAACTTGCATAAAACGTTCACTGGTCCGCATGGCGGCGGAGGACCAGGATCTGGCCCTGTCGGTGTTTCGGAGGAGCTTGCAGCATTTCTGCCGAAGCCTGTCGTACGCAGACAAGGAGAAGAAATCATCCTTGACGAAAACCGTCCAGACTCAATCGGTCGCGTGAAACCTTATTACGGAAACTTCGGTATCAATGTTCGTGCATATACGTATATCCGTACAATGGGACCAGAAGGGCTTAAACGCGTAAGTGAATATGCTGTCCTGAATGCAAATTACATGATGCGTCGCTTGAGTGAAGCATTTGATCTGCCATACACACAGCATTGCAAGCATGAATTCGTTCTTTCCGGACGCAGACAGAAAAAGCTTGGTGTCCGTACGCTTGATATCGCGAAACGATTGCTTGATTTCGGGTACCATCCACCGACCATCTACTTCCCGCTTAATGTGGAAGAGGCACTGATGATTGAGCCAACCGAAACAGAGGCAAAAGAAACATTGGATAGTTTCATTGATACGATGCTGGAAATTGCAGCGGATGCTGAAAGTCATCCAGAAATCGTGCAGGAAGCCCCGCATACGACAGTAGTGAGCAGAATGGACGAAACGACTGCCGCCAGAAAACCGATTCTTCGCTATATACCAGAATAATAAAAGAGCTTTGCACATCATGTGCAAAGCTCTTTTATTCGCCTTTTCGTTTGATCTTACCGCTCCAGGCTTTGAAACCGCCTTTAAGCTGATTAAGATCCTGATAGCCTTTTTTATGCAGCATTGCTGCAGTACGAACAGTACGTGTACCGTTTTGATCATACATATAAACGGGCTTGTCCTTGCGGATTTCAGCCAAACGGTAGCGAAGCTGGGTTAACGGGATATTTCGTGCACCTAGAATGTGTCCGCCATCGAATTCCTTCGGTTCACGAACATCAATCAGCTGTGCTTTACGGTATCCAGCTTTGAATTCTTCCTCTGTAAGAGTTTTCAGGTGTTTCTTCTGAATGAAATAGCGGATTACACTATATGCGATGAATACAATCAGTGCAATTCCGATAACTAATACTGCTTCCATGTCATTTCCCCCATCTGCTGATACTCCAACTTACATTATAGCAAGCAAGCGCTTATTTTCAAAGATTTTTTAATAGCCGTTCATATAAGTGTAACACTTTTTACCTGCTTCAACTTTGTTGGCTTGTTTGTCCGCTCGAAAAGGTGTATCATATAAAGATGTAGAAGTTGCAGTGGATTGAATGGAGGAATTTTATGCCTACACCGAGCATGGAAGATTATATTGAACAAATTTACATATTAATGGAACAAAAGGGATATGCCCGTGTGTCTGATATAGCAGAGAACCTGCAGGTACATCCGTCTTCTGTTACAAAAATGGTGCAGAAGCTGGACAAAGATGAATATCTGAAATATGAAAAGTACCGTGGCTTGATTCTTACTGATAAAGGAGAGCAGGTCGGCAAACGGCTTGTCTATCGGCATAAACTTTTGGAAGACTTCCTGCGGATTATCGGTGTCGAGGAAGAGAATATCTATCAGGATGTAGAAGGAATTGAGCATCATATGAGCTGGAATTCCATCGAGCGGATCGGCAATCTTGTTCAGTACTTCCAGGAAGATAATGAACGAAAAGAAGCGCTAATCAAAATACAGCAAAAACAGAAGTCTTAACTCAAACCATCCATTTGGATGGTTTTTTTGTTCTAAAGGAGCACTTTCCTGATTAGGTATAATAAAAAGTCATCATGGAGTGTGCTTATGAAAATAGACGGCGTTTTCTCAGGTGGGGGGGTGAAGGCTTTCGCCTTCATCGGTGCTATTCAGGCTGTGGAGAAGGAGAAATATGAGTTTGAAAATGTAGCGGGCACCTCTGCTGGTGCCATTGTCGCCGGGTTGCTGGCAGCGGGATATAGCGGAAAAGAAATGGAAGCATTATTACAGGAAACAGATATCAGTAAATTCACTGATCCTATTAAGCTTACTAGGTATATTCCTTTTGCCAACTGGCTGACGCTTTATTTCAAGATGGGGCTGTACAAGGGGAATGCGTTGGAACGCTGGCTTTATGAAGCATTGGCAAAAAAGCAGGTATATACCTTTCAAGATTTGAAGCCAAGAACATTGAAAGTGATTGCCGCAGATGTAACCTTGGGACGCTTAATCGTTTTTCCGGATGATTTAGCTGAGACATATGGAATAGATGGTGGAAGTTTCCCAGTAGCACGGGCCATCAGGATGAGCGCAGGTATTCCGTACATATTCATGCCGGCTAAGCTGCTATACAGCAACCGAAAAAGAAGTCTACTGCTGGATGGCGGATTGTTAAGTAACTTCCCAATCTGGACGCTGGATGGAGATGAACGTCTATTAAGACGCCCGATCTTAGGTATGAAGCTAAGTGAAGCAGTACAAAAAATTCCGGTTCAAAAAGTCCACCAATCTTTTGATTTGTTTTATGCGCTTTTTAAAACGATGAAGGTAGCACATGATATGCGCCACATAAATCAGGAAACAGCAAGGGATATCATCTTTATTCCGGTAGAGGACATCGGAATGGCCGATTTCAATATATCGGCTATAGAAAAGGAGAAACTGATAACAGGGGGCCGAGAGAAGGCAGAGCACTTCCTAAAGCGCTGGCCATAAAAAAAGTCGGGCATCAGATGCTCGACTTTTTCCGTTTCTGTTTATTGCCTTCAATGACACGAAGCTGTGGACCGCCAGACCGATCTTTAACCGTTCGTTTTTTTCTAGCAACGGAAGCTTTCTTAATGCTAGCAGCTTGTTTCGCTGGTTTGTTGACAGGGCGGGCTTTGGGCTGTTTGTATTTCTGTTTGGATTGCTTTACAGCTTTCTTATATTTCTGCATATCGCTGCTGCTGCCGCTCCCAGCTGAAGTATTACGGCCACGCATGCGTGTAAGTATAAAATAAAGCAATGCACCGAAAAGAACGGCACCTCCGATCCAGACAAGCACATTTTGGAAGAATGCTCCTGGATTTGTCACGAGCTGCATGCTGACACCGATAACAGCAAGGCCAATCAAAACAAAGACGATGATGGAAGACCCAGATCTACGCAACCCATTTTCCTCCTTTCCATGCCTTGATGGTGACATGGTTTCTTTATCTTACTATCTTTATACCACTATTCACCTGTACAGAATCATTTTCTAGCACTTTTTTGAAAGAAGCCAGTGCAACTTCCACTTGATCATCCTTGGGCTCTTTTGTTGTAACTAGCTGCAGCCAAAGACCTGGATAGCCGAGAAAGCGAAGAACAGGGATATCACGAACCTTGTTCGTCAGCTGAAGTACCTCAAAAGAAAGCCCGATGACAATCGGCAGGAGCAGGATACGGTTCACCATACGCCACCATAGCGGATCTGTTGCAACGAACATATACACGATCACGCCGACTATGACAGTAAACAGCATAAAGCTCGATCCGCATCGATAATGAAGACGAGATTGTTTCTGGACATTCTCTACCGTAAGCGGCAGGCAGTTTTCGTAACAGTTGATTACCTTATGTTCAGCACCGTGATATTGAAAAACCCGCTTGATCAATGGTGTAAGGGAAACAAGATAAACATATGCGAGAAGCAAAATAAGCTTCAGGAAACCTTCCAGTGCAACCTGTTCGAATCTGGAAGGAAGCCACTTGTCGAAGAAATCGGCGACAAGTGCAGGAGTCAGTGTAAATATCAATTTTCCGAAAATGAAGGATAGTACTCCAACAGCACCGATACCGATAATCATCGCCAGCTTTGATTTCTTCTCTTCTGGAACAATCTGAGCATCGTCCTCCGGATTGACCCCATAACGTTCTGAGGAAAAATTTAGATGCTTTGTACCATTAGCGCTGGCGTGTATAATCGCTGCGATCCCTCGCAGTATAGGTATCTTTTTCAGCTTGGATAGTTTCGGATTGTCTTGGCGTTCGACGGTTAAGTAGTCAATGCTCTCGTCATTTCTGCGAACGGCTGTAACGAAGCTGTTTTTTCCCGCAAACATGACACCTTCAATGACGGCTTGCCCGCCATAGGTATTGGTTTGTTTATCTGACATTATTTCACCAGCCTCGTTTCGATTTCCTTCTATTTTACTAAAAAAATACAGATAACACTAGATGGGATCTGTGATTAAAATCGTATAATCAAGGCATGCTACGTATTGAGGTGAGTTTTATGCAGCAAAATCGGAAAACTGCATCACGTTTTAATAGAAGTGCCGTTGTGACCGGATTCGTCGGCGGCGTGCTTTGGTCAGCTCTCGCATGGGTAGCGTACTTCTTTCATTTCACCGATTTGTCTGTGGCGGATTTCGTCCTCCGTTCCTGGGTTTGGATGCCTTGGGCACAGACATGGGTGGCAGAGTTAATTAGCATATTCCTAGTCGGGATTCTATCCATTTTAATCGCTTACCTGTATTTCCTATTCTTGAAGAAACAGCAAGGCATGCTGCCCAGCCTGATCTTCGGTGCTGTGCTCTGGGTCCTTGTCCAATTAGTGCTGGCCCCGGTTATCCATGGAGTAGATAGTGCTTTCCAAGCAGATCGGAATGCAAATATCACGACAATGTGCTTGTATTTGCTTTATGCTGTATTTATCGGATACAGCATAAACTTTGAATACCAACAAAGCGAAGCATACCAGGATAATTAAGCATTTCGAATTTTCAATCACAAAGGCTTCGTCTTATGTTACACTATGTGAAAGTTAAAATAATGTAACCAAAGGATGAAGAACGTGAATCGCTTAATGTTGATCAATGGACCAAATTTAAACTTGCTCGGAACGAGAGAGCCCGGTATTTACGGAAGTCATACGCTGGCCGATGTGGTAGCTGAAGTTAAGAAAGTGACGGATAGCTTCGGATATGAACTGGATGACTTTCAGTCGAATCATGAAGGTGCAATGGTGGATAAGATACAAGAGGCTGGCCGTACATGCAGCGGTATCATCCTGAATGCTGCCGCTTATACGCATACTAGCATCGCAATCAGGGATGCAATTGCCAGTGTCCCGATTCCGGTTCTGGAAGTACATATATCCAATATCCATACCCGGGAGGAATTTCGTCATCATTCGATGCTGGCATCCGTATGTAAGGGGCAGGTCGTTGGTCTGGGGATTAAAGGCTACCGATATGCAGCTTTAGCACTGCTGGAGAAATAAAGGGAGAGGAAGAAACAGATGGAGAAAATAGAGAAATTACGTGCTTTAATGGAAAAGAAAAAATTGGACGCATTCATCGTAACGAGTGCTCAGAATCGCCGATACATATCAGGTTTTACAGGAAGTGCTGGATTGCTTATCATTACTAAATCTAAGCAGTTATTCATTACTGATTTCCGTTATATGGAGCAAGCAACAGAACAAGCACCTGATTTTGAAATCATCGAGCACAAACAGTCCATCATCCAGGAAGCGGCTGCACAGCTTCTTAAAGAAGGTGCTCAGCAAGCTGGATTCGAGCATGAGGATGTTACTTTCGCACTGTACCAACAGTTCCAGAATGCTGTACACGCAGACCTTATCCCAGCATCGGGCCTGATTGAGGAGCTGCGTCTGATTAAATCAGAGGCGGAGCTTGCTATCATGAAGACCGCTGCCGAGATTGCTGATGCAGCATTCACACATATCCTTACTTTCGTGAAGCCAGGCATGAAGGAAATCGAAGTTTCCAATGAGCTTGAGTTCTTTATGCGCAAGCAGGGTGCAACACAGTCTAGCTTCGATACCATCGTCGCTTCCGGTTACCGTTCCGCATTACCGCACGGTGTAGCTTCTGATAAGGAGATTCAGAAGGGTGAATTGGTCACACTTGATTATGGTGCCCTTTACAATGGATATTGCTCGGATATCACCCGAACTTTCGCAGTAGGGGAGATAAGTGACAAATTACGTGAGATTTATGATATAGTACTAGAGGCGAATCTTCGAGGAGTAGCAGGCGTCAAACCGGGTATTACTGGTAAGGAAGCCGATGCACTGACACGAGACTATATCAATGAAAAAGGCTATGACCAATACTTCGGACATTCTACCGGACATGGTCTTGGTATGGATGTACACGAATCACCGGCTCTATCCTTCCGCTCCGATACGGTATTGAAGCCGGGAATGGTCGTTACAGTAGAGCCGGGGATCTACATACCGGAAGTAGGCGGATGCCGAATTGAGGATGATCTTGTGCTGACAGCTGATGGCAGTGAACGCCTGACGTTCTCCACTAAGGATTTAATTACTTTGTAACAGCCGTTTTCGAAGGAGGAAAACAATGATTTCAGTAAACGATTTTCGTACGGGCCTAACAATTGAAGTAGATAATGGCCTTTGGCAGGTTATCGATTTCCAGCACGTAAAACCTGGTAAAGGTGCGGCATTCGTACGTTCTAAGCTGCGTAATTTACGTAACGGTAACATCCAGGAAAAAACATTCCGTGCCGGTGAGAAAGTTTCTCGTGCACATATTGAACATAAGAAGATGCAATATCTTTATGCTTCAGGTGAAACACATACGTTTATGGACACAGACACATACGATCAACTAGAGCTTCAGACAGCACAGATCGAATATGAACTGAAATTCCTAAAAGAAAACATGGAAATCAGCGTTATGACTTTCGGGGGCGAGACACTCGGTGTGGATCTTCCGAATAACGTAGAATTGAAAGTAGTAGAAACAGAGCCAGGTATCAAAGGTGACACTGCTAGCGGCGGTACGAAACCTGCTATCGTTGAAACGGGCTTGAGTGTGCAAGTACCATTCTTCATTAATGAAGGTGATGTATTGCTTATAAACACTTCTGACGGGAAATACGTTTCCCGCGCATAAGCTATCTAAAGAGTCTCTTCCCCATATGGGAAGAGGCTCTTTTTTTGTGCATAAACAAACCCGAGGCACATACATTACAGTATGGGCAACATGTCCAATCGAAGTTAGAGGTGAGCAAGAATGAAGGAAATCCAGAAATTGTTTCGACCGCCTTTACAAGCACTATTGTCAGAAAAAGTAGGAGGGCGATGGGATAAGCTGCAGGAAATTCGCTGTCGGACGAACCAGCAACTTGAGCTCTGCTTCGATGACAGAACCGAATGGATAGAAGCATCGCTAATGGAGGCTGCGGATGCTCGGTTTATGCTGAATCAATTGAGTGATTTTTCTTTATATGCACTTGAAAATGAATTACGAGAAGGCTATATCACCATTGCAGGAGGCCATCGAGTCGGTTTGAGCGGACAAGTTAATACAGAGGGCGGTGTCGTCAAGGCTCTCAAGCATATATCCTCCTTCAATATAAGAATTGCGAAGGCCAGACCAGGAGCAGCGAGTAGAATTATGTCTTCCTTGTACAAGCCTGACGGCACTTGTCGCCACACGCTTATCATAGGACCGCCGAAGTCCGGTAAAACGACCATTCTTCGGGATATTGTTCGTTCTCTATCCACAGGCTGGCAGCAATATAAAGCGATGAAGACAGCAGTCGTTGACGAACGCTCTGAAATTGGAGGCAGCATAAATGGCATTCCGCAACATGATCTTGGAAAAAGGACAGATATCATGGATGCCTGTCCAAAAGCAGAAGGATTGATGATGCTGATTCGATCGATGTCTCCTGATGTGATAGTGGCTGACGAGATTGGAAGCGAACGTGATGTCCAGGCGCTGTTGGAAGCCTTGCATGCAGGTGTAAAGATCGTTTGCAGTGTTCATGGAGACAGCTTAGATTCCATTCGTCATCGTCCTTCCTTAAGGCCCCTATTTGAACAAGAAGTGTTTGAACGCATCGTCATTTTGAAGAAGGGGATGTCCCCTGGCGTAGTACAAGCAGTGTTGGAAACAGCCAGCCCAGCAGGTGCAAACGCATGAAGTGGGTAGGAGCGATACTTGTACTTATCGCAGCAACTTGGGTAGGTTTCGATTTATCCCGCAGACTGCAGCAGCGCCCGAAGCAAATCCGGCAGCTGATCAGCAGTCTGCAAGTGATGGAGGCAGAAATCCTTTATAGTCAGACAAGCATTATTGAAACAAGCGATAATCTGGCCAAGCAAATTCCACAGCCGGCAGCTGCCTTTTTTCGATCTCTATCAGATAAGCTGCTGCTGCACCCGGTGGATTTGTATGACTGCTGGGAAGAGACGACAGAATCTTGGATAGGCGCAACAGCGCTAAAACCTTCTGAGAAGGATGTGTGGCTGCAATTCGGCCGTACTCTTGGTCAGCATGATTTTGAACAGCAGCAAAAGCATATCCAGCTGGCCAGAACCCACCTGGAACGGGAGCTGGAGGAATCAGAAGAAGCCAACCAGCGCTATGGGAAAATGATCCGAAACCTCGGATTCCTGACAGGTTTGCTTATCGTACTACTGCTTATCTGAACGAGGTAGGAAAGGAGTCCGCTATGCTCGGAGAAGCAATGATTCTATTTCAAATCGCAGGTATCGGGATGATTGTTGCAATCATTCATACTGTATTGAAGCAAATGGGTAAGGAAGAGATTGCACAATTTACAACACTGATGGGATTCATACTCGTACTGCTCATCGTCTTGGGCAAATTATCGGAATTGTTCCAGCAGATCAAGTCGGTGTTCTTATTCCAGGGATGAGGCGATTAAGATGGATATTATTATAATCGTATCCATTGGCATTGTAGCAAGTTTGCTTGCCTTGATTGTAAAAGAACAAAATTCATCCATTGCATTTTTCGTAGTAGTAGTGACAGGTATCATTATTTTCCTGTTCATCTTGCAAAAGATTACAGGCATCCTGCTTTTGATTGAGCAGCTGGGTGAACGGGCAAATGTAGAAGGTCTTTATATCAAGACGATTTTGAAAATCATCGGCATTGCTTATATCACGGAATTTGGTGCGCATTTAACACGAGACGCCGGATTGTCAGCAATTGCTGCAAAAATAGAGCTTGCCGGAAAGATCATTATCATAACGGTGGCCATACCGATTCTGACAGCGGTCATCGAGACAATCATGAGTTTCATGCCGGGCGGATAAGGAGCTGGATACGTTGAAACGCTGCTTGGTAATTCTTTTTGCTTTGTTTGGTGTACTTGCGGTTCCATCAGCTGCTTATGGGGAGACAGATCCAGCGGAAGAACAGGAAGTTGCGGTCACAGCATTCGATAGCCTTCCGACAGAAGAACTCACTGAGTATTGGGAGCTTTTATCTGATAAGTACGGCCAATTTATCCCGGAACTGGAGAAAGGCTCTTTTGTTGATTTTATCAAACAGCAAGGAGACATTTCCATCCAATCGTGGCTGAAAGGGCTTTTTGAATATCTGCTGTATGAGCTGCTCTTAAATGGAAAGCTGCTTGGTATTTTGATTCTTTTAACGCTTTTCAGCAGCATCCTCCAAACGATCCAAACCGCATTCAATAAAGGCTCAATCAGCAAAGTTGCTTATTTGATCGTATGTATGGTTCTTCTGACACTTCTTTTGAATAGTTTCCGTTTGTCAGTGAATTATGCAATGGAAGCTATCAATGGTATGAGTGATTTTATGCTGGCTTTGATTCCGCTGCTGCTCGGATTGATGGCTTCATTTGGAAGTTTATCTGCTGTTGCTTTCTTTCATCCGATAATCGTTTTCCTTATTCATGCCAGCGGTCTATTGATCGCTAAGATAATTATCCCGTTATTCCTCATGAGCGCTCTTTTGCATCTAGTCAGTACAATCAACAAAGAATACCCGGTTACCCAGCTTGCTGATTTATTGAAAAATATAGGGCTATGGCTGTTAGGAATTTTCTTTTCTGTCTTCCTTGGTGTCATCTCCGTCCAGGGCGCCGTTACAGCTGTCCAGGATGGTGTAGCGATGAAGACAGCCAAATTCGTTACAGGAAACTTCATACCCGTCATTGGCCGGATGTTCACCGATGCCACTGATACTGTACTTAGTGCTTCGCTTCTTCTGAAGAATGCAATCGGAATTGTCGGGGTGCTGATCGTCTTAGCAATCTCCTTATTCCCTGCAATAAAGATTCTTGCCATCGCACTGATCTACAAAATTGCCGCAGCCTTGCTGCAGCCGCTAGGTGATGGTCCGATCATCAAATCGATGCAAGTGATGAGTAAATATATCCTTTATATTTTTGCTTGTTTGCTCGTTGTTGCGTTCATGTTCTTCATAGCTATTGTGATCATTGTCGCTTCGAGCAACGTTACATTAATGCTGAGATAGGAGCTGATCACTTGGAAGCTTTGCAATCATGGGTGATGCAGATCATTCTGTTCATCTTACTCGCTTTTGTACTCGATATGGTTTTGCCTGACACCGATATCCGCAAATACGTCAAGTTGGTCATGGGGCTTATGCTGCTTTTGTTGTTCCTTAAGCCTGTATTCGCATTATTCCAGGTTGATTCAACGAGAGCAGTGCAAGAAGCAATGGAAGGCTTTGCTGCCCTTACAGATGCGCCTTCGATAGAAAATTCAATAGAAGAGAAGAAAAGTGAAATAGATTCCATACAGCGCGCATATATTGAGGAACAGATGGCTGTCCAATTGAAGGACCAAGCAAATCCAACGCTGCAAGAGAAGTTTCACATGCAGATTACTGACATCGCAGTGGCCTTTAAGGAGGGAGAGGATGAGGAAACGACCGAAGCAATCGATTCCATCCAAGTTAAGGTGCAGAGTACCGACCAGGAATTACCGGAAGGAGAAATCAGCGACGTCGTCATCGACAGTTCCCGTCCAATCGCAGCAAATGAACAGACCGAGGATATGGAGAGAGTGAAATCCTATCTGACCGAAATCTGGGAGCTTGAGGATCTGCCGCTTGAGGTCACCCAAAAAGGGGGGACAGAATGAAAAAATTACTAGACAAGCTTACCGAACAGTGGAAGCTGAAAGATTCTCAGAATAAGAAACCGACAAAGCTTGGTTATTTGGTCATTGTCGGACTGCTTGGTGCCTTACTTTTACTTGTCAGCGGCTTATTCACGGAACAGAAAGAGCCGGATAGACAAAGCACCCAGCAGACTCAAAATTCAACAGCAGCAGAAACAGAAGAGACTTTCGCCAAGAAAGAAAACGACGCTTCTTCTTCCACTACAGACTTGGAAGCAGCATATGAGCAAGACCTGGTTGGCCTTCTGGAAAAAATCAAAGGTGTTTCCGAGGTGGAAGTAATGGTCAATCTGAACAGCACCCACCAGAAAATCTATGAAAAGAATCTGATCATCGGCCAGCAAACATCTGAAGAAACCGACCAAAACGGCGGCGAACGGGTAGTGGAAGATGAAAATGAGGAACAGCAGGTAGTGCTTGTCAGACAAGGAGATCAAGAAGTACCGCTGCTGGTCGAAACAAGAAAGCCAGAAGTGAGAGGGGTGCTTGTTGTTGCAAAAGGAGCAGAACAAGCGACAGTTCAGGAATGGGTTGTACAGGCAGTTTCACGCGTGCTAGATGTACCGACACATCGAATTTCGGTTATGCCGAAAAATTAAGGGGGAATTATGATGTTGAAAAAACAAACAGTATGGCTATTGACGATGCTGAGCTTGCTAATCGTATTGAGTGTCTATTATATGACCTCTCCGAACGGAGACGAACTGGCTTTTATAAATGACAAAGCGGATGAAAATGGGACAAGCACAACTGCTGGTGACTCCGGAGAAACTGAGTCTAAAGAAGAAGGAGAAGCAGATGTAACGACTGAACCAGCTAATGTCGATGAACTATTTGCCAGCATCCGGATGCAAACGATGGATCAACGAAGTGAAGCAAAAACCAGACTTGAAGAAATCGTTGCCAACTCCTCTACAAGCACAGAAGAAAAGAATGATGCAGTCAGCCAAATCGAACTAATGGAGCAATTCGCGTCAAAAGAGTCCATCCTGGAAGAATCAATCATCGCAGAGAAGAACTATGAGGAAGTGCTTGTCCGAGCAGAAGATGGACATGTGCAGATTACCGTTAAAGCGGATAAAATGACAGCTCAAGAAGCTAACAGCATTATGCAGATGGCTGCAGATGAATTCACCGGTGCCAACGTGGATGTAAAATATATTCCACAGAAATAAGAAGTGAGAGGCTGGGACAAAAGTGTTTTGGCTAAACAAAAATCCGAACGATGCAAATTCCTTAGTGAATTTGCTTAGGTTCGGATTTTTGTATTTTAATTAATACGAATCCTGCTCCGACAGAATACTTCGCTTTCGGTAAGCACGGACTCGTGCTGTTCCCACAGAACCAAAATGGCTTGCAAGCATATCATCGCATTAAAAAATCGATTTGTATTTTTCAAGGAGTCTTCTCATTCTGCCAGTGCTGTTTGCGTCTCCTGTATGAAAGAGAAGTTCGTAAAGACTAACTAGCTCCGGAAATACGCAGAAAGTGTAGTGTATTTCCGGAGCGGCGATTCACACATCGAATCTGGTAATCCAGTTATGTTCCAGTCCTTTTTCTATGGGAGGGTGTTTAGTACGATTTTGTTTGAAGTGGTGGTATGCTAGGGTATGATTAGCAGCAGGCTATACATAAGCAGGGAGAAGGCGTAAGCAGTGAAGACAGTATTTAGTTATCTTAAACCTTATTGGCTCATAATCGTAACTTCATTGATCTTTATCATGATGGAGCTTTCCGTCGAACTTGTGCAGCCATTTCTCTTACAAAAGCTCATTGATGATGGAATTGCTGCCGGCAATAATGAACTTGTAATTGAGCTTGGTCTTGGAATGGTGGCCATTGCGATCGTCGGTTTTGGAGCTGGAATCATCAATATTTTCTTTGCCGACCATCTTGGTCAGAGTGTTGGAAAAGAGCTGCGTGATCAGATGTATGAAAAGGTTCAAAAGGCAGAGCTTCAAGATATCCAGCGCTTTGGCACGAGCACACTCTTAACCAGACTGACTAATGATGTAAACCAAATTCAGTTGACACTTGTCATGTTCTTTCGATTCATGATTAGGGCTCCTTTCCTGATTATCGGCGGAACCGTCATGGCTTTTGTAGTGAATGCACGTATTGCACTTATCTTATTGATCGTCATTCCCATACTGCTGATTTTTCTTCGTTTTATCATGAAAAGGAGCATCCGTTATTTCGGAACTGTGCAGCGCAGTGTCGATAAAGTCAACCATGTGATGCGAGAGAACCTTGTCGGACTCCGGCTTATCAGAATATTCGTTCGAGAGCAGCACGAACAGAAGCGCTTTGAGCAGACCAGCAATGAGCTTCGTCAAAATATGCTGAAAGCATTTCGTTATACGGAATTGTCTGTGCCTCTGCTCACCTTGGTGATGAATATCGCTATTCTGGCAATTTTATATATTGGTGGAATGCAGCAGCAGACGAATGTCGGAGATATAGTCGCAATCGTTAACTATGCAACAAGGATTACGGGTGCATTGAGTGTTGTCGGCATGCTGATCACGTTTTATGCGCGAGCGAAAGCATCCAGTACTAGAATTGCTGATATTCTGGAGCTAGACCCTCCTGCAGATGATGGTGAGACAACATCAGAAACTTTCCGCGGAAAAATAGATCTGGAGCAGGTAACCTACCGATACCCAAATGGCAAAGTACCGGTCATTGAAGATTTTACGCTGGAAATCAAATCCGGAGAACGTGTTGCCATATTAGGGGAAACAGGGTCTGGTAAGTCAACTTTATTACATCTTATGATTGGCTTATATGAACCTGACAAAGGTCAAGTATTGGCCGATGATACGCCATTACCTAACCTGGACAGTAAGTCTTTTCGCCGAGAAGTCGGATTTGTATCCCAGGATGTGCAGTTGTTTTCAGGTACAATCCGTGAGAATATCGCCTGGGGAATACCTGATGCAAGTGAAGAAGCGATTGTTCGTGCTGCAAAAGATGCGCAAATTTATGACACGATTAGCAAATTGCCAGAAAAGCTTGATACAAGACTTGGTCAAAATGGGATCAATCTTTCAGGAGGACAAAAACAGCGGCTGACGATTGCAAGAGCATTGCTGTTAAAGCCTTCACTTCTGCTCTTAGATGATAGTACAAGTGCGCTAGATTTGCAGACAGAACGCAAACTATTGGAGGCGCTCAAGCGGTATGAATGTACGACGGTGCTTGTCACACAGAAGCTTAGTACGGCGATGCAATGTGACCGGATTTTAATCGTAGAAGAAGGAAAACGAACTGCATATGGTACAGCAGATGAGCTTCTGGAGCAATCAGAGCTGTTCCGCGCGATTCAGGCTTCTCAAGCGCAGAGGGAGGCGACATCATGAAAAAGTTATCCGAAGCGTTCCGTTATAAACGGCCGGCATATACGGCAAGTGCTCGTAAACAGAAAGCAAAAGTAGAAAATCCTAAAGGCACGCTACTTAGAATTTGGCATTACATGCTTCGCGAAAGACGACTTCTTTTCAGTACGCTCGGTATGATTATTGTAAGCTCTATACTAGCGTTGGTTGGTCCTGTCATTCTTGGGCATATCGTTGACCGGTTTGTAAGTGGGGAGTATACGGCTGGATATCTTCTACAGCAATTAAGCTGGCTGCTGCTAATTTATTCAGTTGTTGCTGTTATGACCTTTCTGCAAGGATATTGGATGATTACCATCTCGCAAACTGCAGTGTATTCAATTAGGAAGGATTTATTTGTCCATCTTCAGAAATTGAAGCTTGCTTTCTTCGATAAACGGCAGCATGGAGAGCTAATGAGCCGGATGACGAATGATGTGGATAATATCTCAACAACGCTCAATACGTCAATGGTTCAGATTGTTTCCAGCATCATCACCTTTATCGGCATACTGGCTGTCATGGTCATTCTTAGCCCGATACTTACAATCATTACACTGCTCGTTGTGCCGATCATGTTCATCGGCATCAAATGGATCACCAACCGTACCCGGTATGCTTTTAGAACACAGCAGCAAGCTGTCAGCAAAGTGAACGGTTATGCAGAAGAAAGCATATCCGGCCAAGCAGTCATTAAAGCATATGCCCAAGAAAGCAAAGTTATCGGTACCTTCCGTAGCAAAACAGAGGAGCTGCAGCATGCAGGTTTCTGGGCTCAAACGTTTTCCGGTTTCATTCCAAAGTGGATGAACATGCTGAATAACATCAGTTTTGCGGTAATTGCCGGCGTTGGAGCTCTCTTAATCGGGTATGGCCGTGCGGGTATAACTGTGGGTACGATTGTCATTTTCTTGGAATACTCAAGACAATTCACGCGTCCGCTGAATGACTTGGCAAACCAATTTAACTCCTTGTTCTCAGCGCTTGCTGGAGCAGAGCGAGTTTTTGGGATTCTGGACGAGCAGGAAGAACACCAAGAGACGGCGAAACAAACAATATCAAAACTTCGAGGAGACATACACTTCGAAAATGTCACATTCACTTATGAAGGAGAACCGGCTCTGAAGGATATCAGTTTTTCTGTTCAATCAGGACAAATGGCTGCTTTTGTCGGCCCGACAGGATCTGGGAAAACAACAATCATGAATCTGATTGCCGGTTTCTATCAGCCTGATAATGGCCAAGTTACAATCGATGATATGCCACTATCTGAGCTCGACTTAAACAGCTATCGTAATGGAATCGGGGTTGTGTTACAGCAGGATTTTCTGTTCAAAGGCACAATCCTGGAGAATATCCGCTATGGTAAATTAGATGCTACAGATGACCAAGTGATAGAAGCCGCCAAAGCGGCCAATGCTCACCGTTTCATCACCAGGCTGCCTGATGGATATGAAACGATAGTCGGACAGGATGGCGGTGGTCTTAGTCATGGACAGCGTCAGCTGCTGTCCATTGCCAAAGCTTTATTAAAGGATCCGGATATCCTATTGCTGGACGAAGCAACATCCAGCATTGATACAATTACTGAACTTAGGATCCAGCAAGCAATGAAAGCATTGATGGAGGGTCGTACAAGTATTGTAGTGGCGCATCGTCTCAATACGATAGAACAGGCAGATAAGATATTTGTACTGCAGGATGGCGAAATAAAAGAACAAGGAAGCCATCATGAATTGATAGAGCAAAAAGGCTTCTATTCTGCACTGCAGAGCGAAAAAAAGCAGCATAGCTCAACCAGCTGATGCTCCAGGTTAATCGTTAGGTGTTGCGATTTTTTTAACGTTTGCGTAAAATATGTTAGTGATTAAATCTGTAGGAACCATTTTGCAGGACCATTGTAAAGGAGTGCCAATATGCTTAAATTAGAAGAATTGAAAGAACTTATTACCTTAATTGACCAATCTTCAATAGATGAATTCGATTATGAAACAGAAGGGGAAAAAGTCTCTCTTCGCAAAAACAAAGAAGTTGTACAAGTAGCAGCGGCACCAGCGCCAGTTCAGCCGGCCGTGAGTGCTCCGCAGGCTCCGGTATCAGCTGCACAGCCTGATCCGGCAGCACAAGCTCCAGAAGCAGCTGCAAAGAATTATGATTACGAAATTACATCATTGATGGTCGGTACTTTCTACAGCAAACCAAATCCAGATTCTGATGATTTCGTTAGCGTCGGTGAACGGGTGGAGAAAGACACAGTAGTATGTATCGTGGAAGCGATGAAACTATTCAACGAAATCACTGCAGATGTAACTGGTGAAATCGTCGAGATACTAGTGGAAAACGGAGAGCTTGTTGAGTATGGACAACCTCTGTTCAGAGTGAAGGCTAACTAAGGGGTTGACTCGTTGTGATTAAGAAATTATTGATTGCCAACCGAGGAGAGATTGCTGTCCGAATTATCCGCGCCTGTAATGAGCTGGATATTGAGACGGTCGCAATCTATTCGGAAGCAGATAGAGAAGCATTACATGTACAGCTGGCGGATGAAGCATATTGTGTTGGTCCGGCGGCAAGTAAAGATAGTTATTTAAATTTCTCGAATATTATTAGTGTAGCGACGCTGACAGGTGTCGATGCCATCCATCCTGGATATGGATTCTTAGCAGAGAATCCTGATTTTGCAGAGCTGTGTGCAGAATGTAACATCACGTTCGTCGGTCCTAGTGCGTATGCCATCAATAAGATGGGAACAAAAGACGTTGCGCGTGAAACGATGCGTGAAGCTGGTGTTCCAGTAGTACCTGGTTCAAATGGCATCGTAGCAGACGCAGAAGAAGGCAAGCAAGTTGCGGAAGAGATTGGCTATCCTGTCATCATCAAAGCAACAGCAGGTGGCGGCGGTAAAGGTATCCGAATCGCCCGTACGGAAGAAGAGCTTGTAAAAGGAATCAGTGTAACACAGCAGGAAGCAGCAACAGCTTTCGGCAACCCTGGTGTCTACTTAGAGAAGTACATAGAGGATTTCCGACATGTGGAAATTCAGGTGCTTGCGGATAACCATGGCAATGCTATTCATCTTGGAGAACGTGATTGTACTGTACAGCGCCGTATGCAAAAGCTAATCGAAGAATCTCCTTCACCAGCTGTTTCACCGGAAATCCGTGAGAAAATGGGTGCAGCGGCTGTGAAAGCCGCGTTAGCGGTTGATTATTCCGGTGCTGGTACAATCGAATTCATTTTTGACCGAAAAGATCATACATTCTATTTCATGGAAATGAATACACGTATTCAAGTAGAACATCCAGTTACGGAGCTTGTGACAGGTGTGGATCTTATCAAGGAACAGATTCACATTGCCAATAACGAGCCATTGCGTTACGCGCAGGAAGATATAACATTTAACGGATGGGCTATCGAGTGCCGTATCAACGCAGAGAATCCGTTCAAAAACTTCATGCCTTCACCAGGTAAGATTGATTTATACCTTGCACCTGGCGGTTTCGGTGTACGTGTGGACGGAGCAGCTTATCAGGGCTATTCTATTCCGCCATTCTATGACAGTATGGTAGCGAAGCTGATCACGTTCGGTAAAACACGTGAAGAAGCAATCGCCCGCATGAAGCGTGCTTTGGGTGAATTTGCTGTCGAAGGTGTGCATACGACGATTCCATTCCATTCTCGTATGATGGAGCATCCCGTATTCGTAGAAGGGGATTTCAACACGAACTTCCTTGAAAACTACACAATCATGGAGTAAATAACCTAAAGGGTGTGAGATCTTTGCAAGAGCAATCTTTCGTATCGATCGGTCATAAGGGAGCACTTGGCAATGTCATGCTTTCACCTGCTGTAGTTGAGGTCATTGCCGGAATTGCAGCAAGCGAAGTGAAGGGTGTTATGGCAATGCGGGGCGGATTTGCCACTGGTGTGGCAGAGAAGCTCGGCAAGAAGGCACATGGTAAAGGTGTCAAGGTTGAACTGACAGAACAAGGAGTTGCAATCGACGTCTTTATCACGGTTAGTGCCGATTGCAGGATGCCTGAGGTAGCCAAAGACATTCAGCAGCATATCCGTCAGGCGCTGCAGACGATGACGGCACTTGCGACCAAAGAGATCAATGTCCATATAGTAGGTATACAACTCGATCAAAAAGCGGACACTGTCGAGTAGACTGTTTTCGTTGGAAAAGACCTTGGCTGGTTCGGCCCTGAGGTCTTTTCTTTTGTTCAAAGATAGATTTAAGCCTATATATCATGTTATGATTTGATGAGATGAGTTAAAAGGAGATAGAATATGAAACGACGTACGGCACGGGAAACTGCCTTCCAAGTCCTCTTCCAGATGGACATGAACGATATTCAGCCAGAAGAGGCTGTGGAAAATGTATTAGGAGAGCCGTTGCAGAATGCTTTTTTGGCCAGTCTTATTAATGGCGTAATAGAGCATAAAACTGCAATCGATGCAAAAATTGCCGAGCATTTAGAGAATTGGTCATTTGATCGGCTTGCGAGTGTAGAGAAGACAGCATTGCGTATCGCTGTATATGAGCTTCTTTATCATTCAGATGTACCACAAGGTGTAGTCATCAACGAAGCAATTGAGATTTCAAATCTATTCGGAGATGAAAAATCGGGCAAATTCGTTAACGGCGTACTATCAAGAATAATTAAAAAATAAGGGAGCGGATGAGCATGACAGCAGAATTAATCTACGGAAAAGAACTTGCAGCAACGATTCGGGAAGAATTGAAACAAGAAGCAGCAGCACTGAAAGAACAAGATATTCTGCCTCATCTGACCGTTGTTATAGTAGGAGACGATCCTGCCTCCAAATCTTATGTAAAAGGAAAAGAAAAAGCCTCAGCTGAAATTGGTATCAGTTCGGATCTGATAGAACTTCCAAGCTCGACGACACAGACGGAGCTGTTGGACCTTATTCAGCGATTGAATTTGGATACAAATGTGAACGGCATTCTAGTACAATTGCCTCTTCCGGCACATATCGACGAACAAGCTGTCATTGACAGCATTGATCCAGAAAAAGATGTAGATGGCTTCCACCCTGCTAATGTAGGGAAGATGATGCTTGGAGAAGATACATACTATCCATGTACACCGTACGGAATCATTCAAATGCTGAAGTCGAAGGATGTTGAGATTGCAGGTAAAACTGCTGTCATAGTCGGACGAAGCAATATTGTAGGCAAACCGATCGGGCAATTGCTTTTAAATGAGCATGCAACTGTTATCCATACGCATTCACGCACTCCGGATCTTAGAAGCTTTACAAAACAAGCAGATATCCTTGTTGTGGCGGTTGGACGTGAGCATATGATCAAAGCTGAGGATATCAAAGAAGGTGCTATCGTCATTGATGTGGGTGTGAACAGGAATGCAGCAGGCAAGCTGACAGGAGATGTCGATTTCGAACATGCGAAGGAAGTTGCCTCTATTATAACACCAGTGCCGGGCGGTGTAGGTCCAATGACAATTACAATGCTGATGCTTAACACAATTAAAGCAGCTAGACGCCAAGCAGCAGCGGTAGTGTAAGGAGCAGGAAAAGTATGAGTGATGACCGTTATTTGACCGTGACTGCCTTGACCCGCTATATGAAGCGGAAGCTGGAAACGGACAAGCATTTGAAGGATATTTGGCTAAGAGCTGAAATATCAAACTTCAAGCATCACAGTCGCGGTCATATGTATATGACTTTGAAAGATGACGGAGCGCGGATACAGTCTGTCATGTTTGCAAGTCAAAACAAAGGAATGAAATTTGTTCCTGAAAACGGGATGACCGTTCTGATCCGCGGAGAAATAGGCTTATATGAGCCGCAGGGCCAATATCAGCTTTATATTCAGCATATGGAGCCGGATGGAGTGGGCGCGCTGTATCAAGCCTATGAACAGCTAAAAGAGAAGCTGGAAAGAGAAGGGTTATTTTCCGCTGCTCACAAGAAACCCCTCCCGGAATATCCGGAGCATATTGGAGTCATAACATCCCCGACTGGTGCTGCTGTAAGGGATATTTTGACGACAATCAAAAGGCGGTATCCGATTGTTAAAGTGACGGTTCTGCCTGTATCTGTCCAAGGTGATAGATCAGCTCCGTCGCTTGTACAGGCTCTCTCCTATGCGGAAGAACATGATTTCGACGTGCTGATCATCGGAAGGGGAGGCGGCTCGATTGAAGAGCTTTGGAGCTTCAACGAGGAAATAGTCGCACGCGCTATCCACCGAGTAAGTATCCCGATTATTTCCGCGGTTGGCCATGAAACGGACTTCACTATCAGTGATTTCGTTGCCGATGTCAGAGCAGCTACTCCGACCGGTGCAGCTGAATTGGCAGTTCCGGCCCGTGAAGAACTGCTTCATCGTTTAGTGCAGCTGTCTAACAGGATGCATTATGTTGTCCGTCAAGGCTACAGTCAAGAAGCGAACCGATTGGCAAAACTTCGAGGTTCCTATGCATTTCGCTATCCTGGGCAGCTTCTCAGGCAGAAAGAAATAGAACTGGACAAGCTTTCCGATCGACTAAGCAGAGCGGGTACGACCACTGTGTCGGCAAGGCAACAGCAATTTACCACATTGGTTAATCGTCTTTCGCTTGTTCATCCTGGTAAACAGGCTCAGAATTATGATCAGCAGCTGACTGCCCTGCAAGCCAGATTAAAGCAAGCGATGGAAAAAAGGTATCAAAGTGAACAGCAAAAGTTTCTTCATCAAATCAATAAGCTATCTTTATTGAATCCATTGGAAACGATGAAGCGAGGATATAGTATCTCGTACAAACAAGATACCCTTCTAAAGAGCGTGGATCAGGTTACTAAAGGCGATGATGTGCAAATTCATCTGGAGGATGGCACGATAGATTGTATCGTCAAGGAAGTGAAGGAGGATACAAATGGCTGAGGAGAAAAAACAGACCTTTGAAGAAGCAATGCAGCAGTTGGAGGAGATTGTGAGCAAGCTGGAGCAAGGAGATGTTCCGCTTGAGCAGGCGATCGGTTATTATCAAGAAGGTATGAAGCTTTCCAAAATCTGTGGCGATAAGCTCGAGCATGTCGAGAAGCAAATGGTGGAAATCGTGAATAATGCCGGCGAAACCGAGCCATTCACTGTACAGGAGGAAGAATAAGTGAGTGATTCATTGCAGGATTATTTGAAAGCAGAACAGCAGCAGCTAAACGAGTACATGATGAATTTGCTTGAACATGACAACATCCTTCCAAACTCTTTAGCTGAATCTGTTTTATATAGCATGCGAGCTGGAGGCAAGCGACTGCGTCCAATTCTCATGCGGGCAGCATTTGAATCATTCGGCGGACGTGGAGATAAAGTCCTTCCAGTCGCTGCGGCGCTTGAAATGGTGCACACCTACTCTTTGATTCATGATGATCTGCCTGCGATGGATGATGACGATTATCGCCGCGGACAGCTGACAAACCATAAGAAATTTGGGGAAGCAACAGCGATTCTTGCAGGTGATGCACTCCTTACAAGAAGTTTTTCTGTCATCGGGCAAGCCGCAGGGATTCAGCCTGAGGAAAAGGTATACTTAATGTCTTATTTGTCTGAAGCTGCTGGTCCAACTGGCATGATTGCTGGACAAACTTTGGATATGGAAGCAGAAGATAAAGAAAGCACGTTGGATGAATTAGAGCAAATACATAATCTAAAAACGGGTAAGTTATTAACATATGCAATTGTTGCCGGTGCCTACTTAGCCGGAGTGAAACCGGCAACGCTGGATCTGATGAAACAATTCGGCACCTACATTGGTCTGGTTTTCCAGGTGCAGGATGACATCCTGGATGTAACAGGGGACGCATCTGTCCTTGGAAAACCAGTCGGCAGTGACGAAGAAAACAAGAAAAGCACGTATCCTAAGCTGCTTGGACTTGACGGAGCGAAGGCGCAAATGGACAAATACGTCAACCTGGCGCATCAGTGTTTGGAACAAGCGGAAATCAAGGATTCCAGATTGCATGAGCTCACCGTTTATTTGAGCAGAAGGACGAGCTGACTGTTATTGATTGTAAGCTCATAGCCAACTGTGATATATTGCTACTAGGAATATAGGACAGAACTGATACGTACGAACATAGAAAACGCCGTTATCACATATGTGCTAGCGGCTATTTTTAAATAGGCTCCTGCACGGCCGAAGTGCAGAAATTGTCTGAAATTGATGTTGGAGAGATAGAAACAGGGTATAAACCTACAGGATTGATTTCTTCGTCCGGCGCAGAAATGTACCTATTCATACTATGCTGTCAGGCTGATCAGGCCGGTGACAAAAGGGGAAGGTTATATGGATTTAACAGCAATTAAGAACCCGGCATTCTTGAAGGAGATGTCGAATGAGGAGCTAAGTGAACTTGCAGCTTCCATCCGAACATTTCTGATTGAAAAGCTGTCCGTCACAGGAGGACATCTTGGTGCGAATCTTGGTGTCGTGGAACTCTCGCTAGCACTGCATAAAGCATTCAATAGTCCGCAGGATAAATTTATCTGGGATGTAGGGCATCAAGCATACATTCACAAGATATTGACCGGCAGAACCGCTGACTTTGAAACATTACGCCAATATAAAGGCATGTGCGGTTTCCCGAAACGGATTGAGAGTGAGCACGATGTATGGGAAACAGGACATAGCTCTACATCCCTTTCTGCTGCGATGGGAATGGCGTCAGCAAGAGATATGATGGACGAGAATTATGAGGTCGTGCCGATTATTGGAGATGGTGCCCTCACTGGCGGAATGGCATTGGAAGCGCTGAATAATATCGGCGATGAGAAAAAGAACATCACCGTCATCCTTAATGATAATGAAATGTCTATTGCAAATAATGTCGGTGCGCTGCATCACGTTTTAGGAAGAATGCGCAGTGCAGGTAAGTACAAGCGTGCGAAGGATGAAATGGAAACACTGCTTAAAAAGATTCCAGCTGTTGGCGGGAAGCTTGCTACCGCTGCAGAAAGAATGAAAGATAGCATGAAGTATTTCATGGTTCCTGGCATGTTCTTCGAAGAACTAGGGTTCACCTATTTCGGACCTGTTGACGGCCATAACTTCCAAGACCTTGAAGAAGCAATAAATTACGCTAAAAAGACCAAAGGACCTAAAATCATCCATGTTGTTACCCAAAAAGGAAAAGGGTATCAACCTGCTGAAAGTGATAAAACAGACAATTGGCATGGAGTCGGACCATATAAGATTGAATCCGGTGAAAAGATTAAAAGTTCCGCTACTGCACCTGCTTGGAGTAAGGTGATTAGTGAAGCTGTTCTTGAGAAAGCGCGTACGGATAAACGGATTGCAGTCATTACTCCAGCAATGATTCTCGGTTCCAAACTGGAAAACTTCAAAAAAGAAATGCCTGATCGTCTTTTTGATGTTGGAATAGCTGAACAGCATGCCACAACGATGGCAGCTGGTATGGCAACACAAGGTGTAAAACCTTTCCTTGCTATTTATTCCACTTTCCTGCAGCGAGCTTACGATCAACTGCTTCATGACATTGCAAGACAAAACCTCAATGTCTTTGTCGGAATCGACCGCGCAGGTTTTGTCGGAGCTGATGGAGAGACGCATCAAGGTGTATACGATATATCCTTCCTCAGAGCAATGCCGAATTTCACCATAATGATGCCAAAGGATGAAAATGAAGCACAGCACATGGTTCATACAGCTTTGGCACATGAAGATGGCCCAATTGCTCTGCGTTATCCACGTGGAAACGCTCTCGGTGTTCCTGTAGACGATAAAACGTATGCATTACCAATCGGAAGCTGGGAAGTGCTAAAAGAAGGAACGGATGCTGTTATCCTAACATTTGGGACAACGATTCCGCTGGCAATGGATGCAAGTGAGTCACTCGCTGCGGACGATATTTCTGTTCGTGTTGTGAATGCTCGTTTCATCAAACCGATGGACGAAGCGATGCTGCATGAAATTTTCGCTTCCGATTTACCGATCCTGACGATTGAAGAAGCTGCGCTAAAAGGCGGTTTCGGCAGTGGTGTGATGGAATTCGCTGAGGAGAATGGCTACAATACGTCTTCTGTCAAACGAATGGGTATACCTGACTACTTTGTTGAACACGGAAGTGTACCGGAACAAATGGAAGAAGTTGGATTGACCAAAGAAAATACAATCGACAGACTCCGTAAAATACTAAGAATGAATGAAGAGCAAAGGGCTTGAGTGAATGGCAAAAGTGAGATTAGATGTTCTCCTCGTTGATAGGGGACTTATTGAAACAAGAGAAAAAGCAAAGCGGACAATCATGGCTGGGCTCGTATATTCCGGCAATGATCGTCTAGATAAACCTGGTATGAAGGTTGACGATACAGCTGACCTTACTGTGAAAGGTAAAGTCATTCCTTATGTAGGACGTGGCGGACTGAAACTGGAAAAAGCTTTGGATTATTTTGAAATCGATGTGGAAGACCGAACAATGGTTGACATCGGTTCTTCTACTGGAGGCTTTACTGATTGCGCTTTGCAGCGTGGTGCGGCTCGCAGTTACGCAATTGACGTTGGTTATAATCAGCTCGACTGGAAGCTTCGGAATGATCCGCGTGTTGTTGTTATGGAAAGAACGAATTTCCGTTATGTCACACCTGATATGCTGACAGAGGGGCTGCCGAATTTTGCATCGATAGATGTATCTTTCATTTCCTTGCGATTGATTTTGCCTGCATTGAAGGAGATATTAGCGCCAGGCAGTGATGTTGTCGCGCTCATAAAACCGCAATTCGAAGCGGGACGTGAACAAGTAGGCAGAAAAGGAATCGTACGTGATCGTAAAGTGCATTTTGAAGTACTAGAGGATACACTGAAATTCAGTGAATCGCTTGGTTTTCAGTATGAAGGACTGACTTTTTCGCCAATTACTGGAGGAGACGGCAATATCGAATTCTTGGCTCACTTAGCTTGGAATAAAGATACTGCAGCTGATTTCCCTGATGCAGAAGCGATTCAATCAGTCGTCGACGATGCGCATAAGCAATTAACTGCGAAAAAAGCCGTGTCGGAGAAAGCGATGGAGGAAGACAATGAGTAAAATTCAACGACATATCAAAATTCGCGAGCTGATCACAAACAACGATATTGAAACACAGGACGAGCTAGTAGATCATCTGAAAGATTTAGGATTCAATGTGACACAGGCTACCGTTTCCCGTGATATTAAGGAATTGCACCTTGTCAAAGTTCCGACCTTTGAGGGAGCTTACAAATACAGCTTGCCTGCAGACAATCGGTTCAATCCGCTTGAAAAACTGAAGCGGCTTATCATGGATGCTTTTGTGAGTATTGATACGACAAGTCATTTTATTGTACTCAAAACACTTCCTGGTAACGGGAACGCGCTTGCTGTTCTTTTAGATAACCTGGATTGGGATGAAATTCTCGGTACGATTAGCGGGGATGACACGATTCTGATCATTTGCCGTACGGAAGCTGATACAGAATTTGTGAAAGACAAACTGCTGGCCATGCTGTAAACGGAAGTGAAATGAGGGGATACCATGCTTACAGAACTTTCGATTAAGGATTTTGCGATTATTGACCAAATAAGGATACATTTTAAAGAAGGGCTTACTGTGCTGACTGGAGAAACAGGAGCAGGTAAGTCTATTGTCATTGATGCAGTCCAGCTGCTTAGCGGCGGAAGAGGGTCGGTTGAATTCATCCGCCACGGTCAGAAAAAAGCAGAGCTGGAAGGCCTGTTTATCATTGACTCACCTGATCACCCTATTTATACTGTAGGTGCTCAATTTGGTGTAGATATTGATGATGGAATGGTTGTTATGGAGCGTACCATGACGACAAGCGGGAAAAGTATTTGTCGTGTAAATGGCAAACTGGTGACTTTGGCTATATTACGTGAATTCGGCAAATCATTGATCGATATTCATACGCAGCACGAAACCCAATCTTTAATGGATGCAGATAAGCATATAGAGCTCTTGGATTTGTACGATGCAGAAGCAATCGGCAAAGCAAAGGAGACCTATGCGCTTCAATTCAAAGAACTTCAAAAATTGAAAAAGCGCTACAAAGAATGGAATACGAATGAACAGGAAATGGCCCAGCGTCTTGATTTACTTAAATTTCAATACAACGAATTGAAAGAAGCGGAGCTTCAGCCTGGTGAAGACGAACAACTTACAGAAGAGCGCACAAAGCTGATGAATTATGAACGAATATATCAATCGCTTCATGATGCTTATAACGCACTTTACGGTGAGCAGAAAGGCTTGGATTGGGTAGGGCATGCTTTAGCTAGTCTTGAATCGGCTAGTTCCTATGATGATGATATACAGAAGCACCATCAGATGATCAGTGAACAATATTATCTGATGGAGGATCTCACATTCCAGCTAAGCAGCCAGCTTGATTCACTTTCTTATAATCCAGAACGCTTGAATGAAATTGAAATGCGCTTGAATGAAATAAGCAGATTGAAAAAGAAGTACGGCCAATCGGTCGAAGAAATTTTAGAATATGCAGCAAGTATTGAAGATCAAATCGATCAGATTCAAAATCGCGACTCACACATTCATCAGCTGGAGCAGCAGATTGCGGATCTTGGTGAGGACGCAATGCTTGAAGCAAAGCAGCTTCATGACCTGCGTGTTCAAGCAGCTGTCCAGTTGACAGACGCCATCCATGATGAGCTGAAGGATCTTTATTTAGAGAAAGCTCGTTTCCATGTTGACGTACAGTTAAAGAATGGGAATTCTGGTGATCCAGAATTGAATGGTAAACCTGTCCAGTTGACGGCAGATGGTTTTGACGCGATTACATTCCATATCTCTACCAACCCGGGAGAGCCTTTGAAGGAACTGCACAAAGTTGCCTCAGGAGGGGAATTATCTCGTATCATGCTAGCTCTGAAACGAATTTTCTCAAGGCATCAAGGTGTGACGAGTGTCATTTTTGATGAAGTGGATACAGGTGTCAGCGGCCGTGTTGCCCAGGCGATAGGAGAGAAGATATATGGTATCTCTGTCGGGTCGCAGGTATTGTGTATTACCCACCTACCACAGGTTGCCTCCATGGCGGATACGCATTTATTAATCGAAAAACATGTTGAAAACAACAGTACGCATACGTCAGTAACTGAACTTGGTCAGGACACTGCTGTCGAAGAAATCAGCAGAATGATGACTGGGACAGTTCTCACGGAAAAGACCAAAGAACATGCGAGAGAACTGATAACACTTGCTGGACAATACAAACATTCATGATCCTGCCATATATGGCAGGATCTTTTTCGTTTTAAATAAAGGAAAAGATAGGTGCTTTTTCTGATGTTTTCTGGGTTTAAAAAGCCTCTGTGAAAGTCAAACTAGAAGTACATAAACAAGCATGAACTGCTGTGGGGTAGGACTTCTAGGAGATGAGAAAATGAAGAATAAGGTAGCAGCACTGCGCATCGCCATTGGTCTTTGTCTGCTGGCTGTATTATTAGCCGCACCATTGACAAAACCAGTACAGTCCTTTTTGAGCATACCCAAAACAATGACTTTGTTTTCAAATAACGATCTTTCTGACGCTCTCCCGGCCTTTGGTGACGGAGAGGCTGTAGAGGCTATTGACCAAGAGGCCTTTCAGGGGCAGTCAACAGGCAAACAAGACCTTGTTTATACGGTAGGCAGTATACCTGTCAAAAAGGTATCTGTTGATGTATTGTCAGATGTCCGCATTGTTCCTGGAGGACATTCAGTTGGAGTCAAACTTCATACATTAGGTGTACTTGTTGTCGGTCATCACCAAGTAAGAACTGCCGAAACAAGTGTATCTCCTGGAGAAGATGCAGCTATCTATACTGGGGATATTCTTTTGAAAATCGATGAAAAAGAAATCCACAGGATGGAAGAAGTTGCTCCACTGATCGAAAAAGCTGGTAAAGCGGGTAAGCCTGTCAGCATTGAAGTAAAACGCGGCAGCCAAGTTTTGACTGCTGAACTCAATCCTGCACTGGACGACAAGGATAAGCAGTACCGAATGGGCCTCTATATCCGTGATTCAGCAGCTGGTATCGGTACGATGACCTTTTATGATCCGGCATCAAAGAACTATGGTGCATTAGGCCATGTTATATCGGATATGGATACACAAAAGCCTATTGAGATTCATGACGGTACAATCGTCAGATCTAATGTTACAAGCATTCAAAAAGGAAACAATGGCAAACCAGGGGAAAAACTCGCTGAATTCAGCATGAACCGCAATTATATCGGAACTATCACGAAAAATAGCCCTTTTGGTATTTTTGGCAAACTGGAAAGTGATATGCGTCAAAATGAAGAAGCAAAAGCACTTCCAATTGCTTTAAGCGAGGACGTTAAAAAAGGACCAGCAGTCATTCGAACAGTAGTGGATGGCGAAAAAATTGAAGAATTTGATGTGGAAATCGTCAATAGCGTACCGCAGGACCATCCCGCAACAAAAGGTATGATCATCAAGGTGACAGACAAGCGGCTGCTTTCTAAAACAGGAGGAATCGTCCAAGGGATGAGTGGAAGCCCGATCATTCAGGATGGTAAACTTATTGGTGCTGTTACACACGTATTCGTTAACGATCCGACATCCGGTTATGGTGTACACATCGAATGGATGCTGCAGGAAGCAGGTATCGACATTTACAAAAGTGATAAAAAAGCAAGCTGATAAAGGCAATTCCTGTTCGTTTACGAATAGGATTGTCTTTTTCTTTTTCAAGTCATGCGGTATACTGTAAAGACAAGAAACATTTGTTCGGAACACGCTGTGTCGCATGTTGTCGAATGTTGGGCAATATTTCATTCTCTGGAAATAAAAGCGTGGTTTTTTTCAATTTGGCAGGAATTGACCTTGATGTGTCGAAACTATAACGTGGAATCATAAGGGATATTAAGGGAGGAAGCTGGGAATGGATAAGATAAAAGCAGTTTTGGTCGATGACAATCGAGAGCTTGTGCAGCTTATGGAGGAATATTTTGAAGACCAATCCGATATAGAGGTAATTGGAACAGCTTATAATGGAAAAGATTGTTTAGATATGCTGGAAGATATCCAGCCGGATGTCGTCGTACTCGACATCATCATGCCGCATGTCGATGGACTGGCTGTTCTTCGTACATTAAGAGAAAGAACATCCGCACCGATGCCGCATGTGATCATGCTAACAGCCTTCGGTCAAGAAGAAGTAACGAAGAAGGCAGTCGATCTCGGCGCTGCTTATTTCATCCTTAAGCCCTTCGATCTTGAGAACCTGGCAGCGCAGATCCGTCAGGTAAGCGGATATGGCGGAAGTTATGAGTCAAGTCCGCTTCGCGTAAAAGAGAAAAAACGTGATAAAAAACCGAATCTGGAAGCGAGCATCACGAATATCATCCACGAAATCGGTGTACCGGCACACATCAAGGGTTATATGTACCTTCGTGAAGCAATTACAATGGTCTATAACGATATTGACTTGCTTGGTTCTATTACCAAGGTTCTTTATCCAGACATTGCCAAAACATACAATACGACAGCTTCCCGAGTGGAAAGAGCAATCCGCCATGCTATCGAAGTAGCGTGGAACCGCGGGAATATGGATAGCATCTCCTCTCTGTTCGGATACACTGTCAGTATTTCCAAAGCAAAACCGACAAATTCTGAATTCATTGCAATGGTAGCAGATCGCCTGCGGCTTGAGCACCGTGCCAGTTAAGGCTGAAATGGATTGATCGTTATATAAATAACCCTAGAACGGTTATACTTAAGCTATAAATTCAAGGTTTTAACGCTTCTGTTTATCGATCGACGATAAGGGAGGCGTTTTTATTTTGTGTTATTATTACGCCTGCAACAGTTGACTAACAGCCACTTAAAGGGTATACAATAGAACTATCATCAGGGAGAGGAAGATACATACGAAAAACGATTGCTATAATTCATTACCTCCTCCTTATTTTGTCAAAAACAGTGATAAAATAATTTTCTTGAGGAGTTATATCTTATGTTTACTGCATTAATAGGAATTTTAATAGGTACGGGATTGTCATTTCAAACTGCTGTGAATTCACAGTTGAGAAAATTTGTTATCTCACCGTATTTGGCTTCCATGATCTCATTCGTGATTGGGGCTCTATCTTTGGCCGTCATAACTTTGATAACAGGTTCGCCGCTTGGAATATCATGGGGATTCATCTCCCAACAACCGGTTTGGATTTGGCTTGGCGGGGTGCTCGGTGTTATTTTTCTTACTGTCAACATTTTGTTATTCCCTAAACTGGGTAGTGTACAAACAGCCATCATGCCGATTTTAGGGCAAATCATCATGGGAATGCTGATTGATAATTTTGGATGGTTCCATTCTATGAAGGAACCATTTGATATGTATCGAATAATAGGAATAGCTTTAGTTATAATTGGTGTGTTTTTTGCTATTGCCATACAAGAAGTCAGATCACGACGGGAAAAATCGAATGAGAAAAATCTGAATCTGTGGATTTGGCGTTTAGTTGGAATAGGATCAGGAATGCTGATGTCAACACAGGTGGCGATTAATGGTCAGCTAGGAATTATTCTACATTCTTCCATACAAGCCGCTTTTGTCTCCTTTTTCATCGGCGCACTTACATTGATTGTTGTAGTTGCCTTAAAAGAACGCACTTTTGCCGGAGTAAGAAATCCCATAAAACAAAAAGCGGCATGGTGGGTTTGGTTAGGTGGATTCTTAGGAGCAGCATACGTGTTAATCAACATTTATTTAGTAGGTCAAGTGGGGACAGGACAAACAGTTGTCTTAGTCTTATTTGGACAGATTGCAGGAAGTCTGCTGATCCAGCGCTTAGGATTGATGGGGTCTTATAAAACTCAAATTGATTTTATACAGATAGTGGGTCTTGTTATGATCTTGGCAGGAGTATTCTTGATTAGAATGTTTTAATTCAAGGTAAATAATAAAACGAATGCTTAGGGACCGCACTTTAATAGCAATATTTTAAGCTTGTATTATCAGTAGTCGATAATGCAAGCTTTTTTATATGCCATAGTTTATCATAATATAATTATGTAAACTATTCAGTGTTTTTTGAGTAATAATTCCTATTTCCACAATAAAACAAAGTAAATAAAGACAAATAAAGACAAACAAAATAATCTAGTGTATAATTCAATCGTAAAGCGTTATGTAAGCGCTTTATAAAGACTGCTGTAATACATAGGAGGGGAAGCATAGTGGCAGCAAAAGAAGGAAGTTTAAAAGCTACAATTACTGTTGCAATGTCCAACTACTTGGAGGCAGGTTCGATTGTTGCCGGAGCTGGCGGATTGACTTTGTGGATGGAGTACCTGAATTTGAATGATGCGAAGCTTGGACTTCTCGGTGCTTTGAGTGCCAATGGCTTCGGGTCGGCGATTGGAGCTTTTCTTGGTGGCATCCTGGTGGACAAGTTCGGCAGAAAATTCATTTATAAGTATGATCTGCTTGTGTACATGCTAGGGATTTTACTAATCATGTTTTCGTTCAATTTTCCGATGCTGCTTGTCGGTTATGTGGTAACTGGAATCGCTGTCGGAGCGGCAATACCAGCTGCTTGGACTTACATAGCGGAAGAAGCGCCTAAGGGGGAGAGGGCAGCACGAGTCGGATGGGGGCAGTTTGCTTGGTCGATCGGACCGGCAATTACGCTGTTTCTATCAGTTTTATTGGCTCCTTTAGGTTTGCTTGGCAGCCGGATCATCTTTGCGCAGCTCTTTGTCGTGGCTCTTATCACGTGGATCATGCAGCAGCAGATCAATGAGTCAACAATATGGACGGAAGAGAAAGAAAAAGAAAAAAGCCAAAGAGAAGTTGGGAAACAAGATGTATCGTGGAAGCAGTTGTTTACTGTTAAAGCCAATCTAAAAGCGATTGTTCTGCTTGTTGGCATTTATGTGTTTTGGAATCTTGTTGCAGGTGTTATGGGCTATTTCATGCCTTATATTTACGAAACAGTCGGTGGATTATCTGCATCTCAGGCAAACTTGCTGCAAGGCTTCCTTTGGACATTAACTGTGGCAGCTACTTATTTTGTCTTCATTAAGCTCGGTGACCGGGTAAATCGTAAGCTTCTTTATGGAGTAGGTGCGGGTATGGGAATCGCTGCTTGGCTTGTTCTTACGTTTGGCGGAATGGGAATGTTCGAGCTGTTCACATTTGTCGTCCTTTGGGGGATTGCTGCTGGATTTGGGGCCCAAGCATTTTATGGGCTTTGGGCTGGAGAACTGTTCCATACGCGTTACCGGGCAAAAGCGCAAGGTTTTATCTTTGCCTTGGCGAGAATAGCGGTCGGGTTGATTTCGCTTGTTGTACCTTTGATGATAACTTCACTCGGATTCCAGTCGGCAGGTATGATCATGATTGGATTCCTCGTTATCGCGGCGGTTATTGGTTTGATCATGGCACCAGAAACAAGAGGGAAGTCATTGGAGGAAATCCAGGAGGATCGATATGGAAGAGCAGAAGAAAGACATCGTCAGGCGAGAAATTAAAAAAACAAAAATAAACAAATAAAAATAAAGATAAATACACAAATTTGCTTGTATCTAATGTATAATGAGTTCATGAATTGAAAGCGCTTCATCAAATGCAGAAGGAGTGGTAGAATTGGTACAGAATAAATGGAATGAATCGAATGCAAATCACTATGAAGGATTAGGGGAGCTAGTTTACCGGTCTAATTTGATTGGAAGTGACCGTTCTGTTTGTAACTGGGGTGGCGGAAATACATCTATGAAAACTACGGTTGAGGACTTCCGCGGACGCCCGGTAGAAGTTATGTATGTCAAAGGCAGCGGATCTGATTTGGCAACAATGGGAGCGCATAACTTCACCGGTTTGCGTATGGAGGATATTCGCCCATTGATTGAACGTGATTCTATGTCAGATGAGGAGATGGTTTCATACTTGAGTCAATGCATGATTGATGCAAGTCATCCGCGTGCTTCTATTGAAACACTGTTGCATGCGTTTCTTCCATATAAACACGTTGACCATTCACATCCTGACAGCATTATCAGTCTGTGCTGCGCAGACAATGGACAGGAAATCGCTAAAGAGATCTTCGGTGAGCGATTCGTCTGGGTGCCTTATATCCGTCCTGGATTCACTTTATCTAAAATGATTGCAGAGGCAGTAGCTGCAAATCCGCAGGCGGAACTTGTGCTGATGGAGAAGCATGGCCTGGTCGTGTGGGGGGAGACAGCGAAAGAAAGCTATGATCGTACGATTGCTGTCATTAATGAAGCAGAAAGCTATATTTCTCAAAAGCAGTCAGAAACAAAAGCTTTCGGTGGAGAGAAATTTTCAGTTTTGGATAAGGAAAAACGAAATCAGCTTATTACGAAAGTGATGCCAGCCATTAGAGGCGCAGTGAGCGGAGAAAAGAAAATGATTCTAAGCTTCGATGACAGCGTAGATGTGCTGGAATTTGTAAACAGTGAACAAGCGCAGCAGTTGAGTCGGGTAGGTGCTGCGTGCCCGGATCATCTTGTACATACAAAGCGTACGCCTTTGTACATCGCATTCGATCCGTCTGCTGACACCGCTGATGATCTGCTTCGAAAAGTAGAAGAAGGTATCCAAAACTTCGCTAAAGATTACGAAGATTATTTCAGTCTCCTTGCGTCTGAGGGAGATGTGATGTTCGAACCAGTGCCTAGAGTAGTACTCATCCCTGGTGTAGGTATGGTGACGACTGGAAAAGACAAAAAAGCTGCTGATATCAGTGCTGCTTTGTATCATCGTGCAATTGCAGTGATGAAGGGAGCAACAGCACTCGGTGACTTTGTTTCCTTGTCCGAATCGGAATCATTTGCAGTGGAATATTGGCCACTTGAGCTGTATAAGCTTTCCTTGGCACCACCCGAAGCAAGGTTCAGCCGTTCTGTCGTTCTCGTCACAGGCGGAGCTGGCGGTATTGGCAGTGCAACATTGCGCGTCTTCCTGGAAGGCGGAGCTCATGCAGTTGTGACCGATATCAATCTCGAAGGGGCAGAAAAGGTTGCACAGGAGCTAAACGAAACGTACGGGGCAGGACGTGCGATAGCTGTCAAAATGGATGTAACAGATGAAAGTGCTATCGCTGAAGCCTTTGAGAAAGCAGTCCGACAGTTTGGCGGAGTAGATCATATCATCAATAACGCAGGGCTTGCTACAAGCAGTCCATTTGATGAAACAACATTAAAAGAATGGCAGCTTAATATGGATGTTTTAGGCACAGGTTATTTCCTTGTAGCCCGTGAAGCATTCCGTTTGATGAAGCAGCAAGGCATTGGTGGAAGCATGGTATTTGTCGGATCAAAAAACAGCGTTTATGCCGGTAAGAATGCAGCGGCTTATAGTGCAGTGAAGGCGATGGAGATGCATTTGGCTAGATGTATTGCTGCAGAAGGCGGCAGCTATGGCATCCGAGTGAACGGTGTCCTGCCTGATGCTGTGCTGCAAGGGTCAGCAATCTGGGGCTCCAAATGGCGTGAGGAGCGTGCTGCCGCTTATAACATTTCGCCAGATGAACTGGAGGAGCATTATCGCAAACGGACGACACTTGGTGTCAATATCTATCCAAGTGATATCGCAGAATCCATTGCTTTCTTTGCCTCAGATGCAGCACTCAAGACAACTGGCTGCATGATAACAGTGGATGGCGGCGTACCGGCTGCCTTCACTAGATAGGGGGATATCACATGCATATTGCGGTAGATATCGGAGCGTCAAGCGGCCGTCTCGTTTCTGGTGAACTGAAAGATGGGAAGCTTGTCATACAGGAGATCCACCGTTTTGCGAATGGATACCAGAAACAAGGAGACCACCATTGCTGGGATATTGATCATTTGGAAGAGCAAATATTGCGAGGCTTGGAAATTGCCAAGCAGCAGGGCATCACAAAATGTACACTCGGAATCGACACGTGGGCAGTGGACTACGTGTTACTTGGGAAGGATGGTGAGCGGCTGCGTGATGTGATCGCTTACCGCGATTCCAGGACAGATGGTGTGATGGAACAAGTGTGGGAAAAGGTATCGAAAAGTGAAATTTACCGAAAAACAGGTATCCAGTATCAGTCGTTCAATACAATTTATCAGCTCTTCACAGAAAGTGAGGAGCTGATTCAAAAAACGGATACGATATTGCTTGTCCCGGATTATCTGCACTATAGACTTACCGGGAAAAAAGTAATGGAAGCGACCAATGCTTCTACGATGCAGTTATTAGATCCGCACACCAAGGATTTTAACGCGGACCTGCTTGCTTTAACAGGATTCCATTCCAAGCAGTTTGCCCAACTGATCGAAGCTGGAACAATTATTGGTGAACTCCACGAGATGCTAAATGAACAGTATGATCTGCCCGTTTGTACTGTTATTGCTGTCGGATCTCATGATACAGCTTCTGCAATTGCCGGTGTGCCTGCGAGTGGGAAAGAGTGGGCATATCTTAGCAGCGGCACCTGGTCTCTGATCGGGACGGAGCGAAAACAGCCCATTCTTGAGAACAGCAGTTTAGAAAAGAATTTCACCAATGAATGGGGCATCAATAACACATATCGTTACTTAAAAAATATTATCGGTATGTGGGTTATCCAGGAAATCAGAAGAGTATATCATGTTGATTATAATTTTAGTGAGATGGTTGAAGCAGCAAAGCAGACTGACCTAAAACAAGTAGCTTCGGTCAACTTGAATGATGCCAGATTTTTAAAGCCGGACAATATGATTGAAGAACTCCAGGACTATTGCCGAGAAACAGATCAATATGTACCTACTAGTATTGGGGAGCTTAGTCTGACGGTATTTCATAATCTGGCTATTGCTTACAGCGAAGCTTTGAAAGAATTGGAAGCATTGACAGGAGAGAGCATCCAAACCTTGCATATTGTCGGCGGCGGGTCGCAGAATGCCGTTCTAAATCAGCTGACAGCAGATTACAGCGGGTTACACATAGTTGCTGGTCCTACGGAAGCGACAGCTCTCGGAAATATGATTGTACAAATGATAGCTGCAGGAGAGCTGGATTCCTTGGATGCTGGCAGACAGCTTATCCGTAAATCGTTCCCTGTCGAGATTTTCACCCCAGCAAGTCAAGATACAATAGAGAAAAATAGGAGGACAGTCCATGATTCGTAAAGCTAGTGTCATGTATGTTTATCAGGATAAATTCGACGAATACAAACAACGCCATGATCAGCTTTGGCCAGAGATGGAGGAAGTTTTGAAGGAGCATGGAGTCAGCAACTATAGTATCTTTCTGCATGAACCGACTGCTATGTTATTTGCTTATTTGGAGGCTGAATCAGAAGAAGAGCATGCTCGTATAGCTGAAACGGAAGTGTGCCAGCGATGGTGGGCATATATGCAAGATATTATGCAGACAAATCCTGATCATAGTCCGGTCAGTGAAACGGCGAAAGAAGTATTCCATTTAAATTGAGGAGGAAAGCATATGACAGTGATCAAAGCGTATGAACTAGCTAAAGCGATGTACGAGGGATTAGGAGTCGATGTTGAAGCGGCATTGGATAATTTGAAAACGGTACCAATAAGTATCCATTGCTGGCAAGGAGATGATATCGGCGGTTTCGAAGTGCAGCAGAATGAGTTGTCAGGTGGAATTGATGTGACAGGTAATTATCCTGGTAAAGCGACAACCCCGGAAGAACTGCGCGCAGACCTTGAGATGGCATTGCGTCTCATTCCAGGCAAACATCGTATCAACTTGCACGCTATTTACGCAGAGACTGACGGTCAGCATGTGGAGCGTAATGAAATCAAGCCAGAACATTTCCGTAATTGGGTGGAGTGGGCCAAACAGCATGATCTTGGACTTGATTTCAATCCGACTATCTTTTCCCATGGTAAAGCTGCCGATGGATTAACTCTTGCACATCCAGATGAGGAAATACGTCAATTCTGGATCGAGCACTGCATCGCTTCACGACGGATTGGGGAATATTTTGGAAAAGAACTTGGTACAGCGAGCCTGACAAATATTTGGATACCCGATGGCTACAAGGACGTACCAAGTGATCGTCTGACACCGAGAGAACGCCTGAAGCGTTCACTCGATCAAATCTTTGCGGTTGAAATTGATGAAAAATACAATATTGATGCTGTGGAAAGCAAGCTGTTTGGAATCGGTTCTGAGTCTTATGTTGTCGGCTCTCACGAATTTTACATGGGATATGCTTTAACTCGCGGCAAGCACTTGCTGATGGATACTGGGCATTATCATCCAACGGAGATGGTTTCGAACAAGCTCAGCGGCACGCTTCCATTTACAGATAAGATTGCATTGCATGTATCACGGCCGGTTCGCTGGGACAGTGATCATGTGGTGACATTTGATGACGAGCTGAAGGAAATTGCACATGAGCTTGTCCGTAATGACACGCTTGATAAAATCCGCATCGGACTCGATTTCTTTGATGCAAGCATCAATCGTGTTGCTGCTTGGGTAATCGGTACCCGCAATATGCAGAAGGCTCTTCTTTACGCTTTGCTGACACCGCATGCAGAGCTGAAAGAATATCAAGAAAAGGGACAATTCACTGAAAGACTCATGCTGATGGAAGAGATGAAGAGTTATCCATTCGGCGCAGTGTGGGATTTTTTCTGTCAAGAGATGCAAGTTCCGCGCGGTACAGCTTGGCTCCAGCATGTCCAGGAGTATGAAAGAAACGAAATGGCTCATCGGTAACGCGTTAGATTATGCTACACTATAATCAAAACGTGAAAAAGGCAGGAAAAGGGATGTTAGTTGTAGAAAGACAGAGGAAGATTGTAGAACTGGTTAACGAGCGGGCCAGTGTCCGGGTTACCGAACTCAGCTCTCTCTTTCATGTGACGGAGGAAACGATACGCCGTGACCTTGAGAAGCTGGAAAAGGAACAGCTGCTGCATCGCAGCCATGGCGGAGCAGTTCGCATCGAGGAAGGGGCAACTGAGATTGCCCATGAAGCGCGTGAAGTAATGCGAATGCAGGAGAAACAGGCAATTGCCAAGGCAGCAGTTTCAGAAATCCAGGCTGGGGAGCGGATTATTCTGGATGCCAGTACGACAGCATGGTATATGGCGAAGGAATTACCAAACATGCCGCTGACGATCATTACGAACAGCATCAAGGTGGCGCTCGCCTGCAGTACGAAGGATCAAATACGAGTCACTTCGCTCGGCGGACAGCTGCTATCAAAATCTTTATCCTTCGTCGGTCCACTGACGGAGAGGTCATTAACGACTTATTATGTGGATAAAACCTTCCTTTCTTGTAAAAGCGTACATCTCGAACACGGCTTGAGTGATTCGAATGAACAGCAGGCTATTGTAAAGAAACAGATGATCGAGATAGCAGGCCAGACAATTTTGCTCGCTGATTCAAGTAAATTCGGAAAGCGTGCTTTTGCAACGATCACTGATCTTGGGCGTATTTCAAAGGTCTACACAGATACAGGGATCGATTCTGTCACAAAAAGTTATTTTGAAAAACAAAACATGGAGTTCCAAGCTGTGAACTAATCAACCGACCCCGCAAAGCAATGCTTGCGGGGTTGCTAAGGATGATACTATGCAAAAGAAATCACTTGTCCTGCTTATTCTGTTGATTTTTGTAAGCGCTTGCAACAAAAAGGAAATACTTTATGTACAGGAAACGCCGCCATCAGAGTCACAACCAGAGCAAACGGAACAAATCGATATTGCTATTGTGCCGAAAGTGATGGAAATTCCCTATTTTCAAGCAGTACAACAGGGAGTGGAAGAAGCGGCTAAGTCCTCTGGTGCTACTGTTCATTTCAAAGGTCCAACAACAGCAGATCCTGCTCAGCAAGAAGAAATCATTCGTATTTTTATAAAACAAAAAGTCGACGTTCTGGCGGTAAGTGTCATAGACCCAGATCGACTCTCACCTGTACTGATAGAGGCTAGACGGCAAGGTATAACGGTTCTGACATGGGATGCGGATGCTCATCCTGAAGCTAGAGATTATTTTATCAATATGGTAGATGCTGAAATGCTAGGTGAGCATTTGCTTGACAGTCTAGCAACACAAATCGGGGAGGAAGGAGAGTATATTATTCTTTCCGGGTCGCAGTCATCGCTCAATCAAGAAGAATGGCTGCATTGGATTAAGCAGCACAATCGAGCTTATTATCCGAATCTGATACTTCGAGAAGTGGCTTATACAAATGATAGTCCTGTCACAGCTTATCAGGAATCAAAACGAGTGGTGAAAGCTTATCCGGATTTAAAGGGCATTATTGGGATTGCCTCACTCGGTCCGCCAGCCGCAGCGGCAGTTCTGAAGGAAGAGAATGTATCAAATGATATCGTTATAGTCGGTTTGGCATCTCCGCGTGACATGAATGCACATTTAAAGGAAGGAGATGTCCGAGGAATCACCTTATGGAGTCCTAAGAAACTCGGTTACTTGACTGTCATGATAGCAAAACTGATGCAAGATGGTACGGTAATCGAGGATGGTATGTTCATAGAAGATGTTGGGAGGATCCAAGTAAAGGGAGAGCAAATCATTATGGGGGAACCGATTGATTTTACGGCGGAGAATGTGGATCAATATGATTTTTAAAAAGAAATTCCGCAATCTTTCGTTAATGCATAAGCTGCTGCTATCTTATACACTACTTACCATCATACCGGTCGCACTGCTCGGTTTTTTCATTTATACAGCATATACAAAAGCAGCAGAAGAGCAAATCGGGGCGCTGGTACCGCAAATGCTGGAACAGGCAAGTCAGCAAATCGATCGAACTGTACAGGATGTAACGAATATGCCCGAAAGACTGTATCAATCACAGCAGATGATCGAGATATTGAGACAGGATAGCTTTCAGTTACATGCGGAAGCAATGCAGCAGCAATACACGATGGAGCGTTATCTTTCCAGCAGTTTTCTTCATAGTAGTTCTTCTGATTTGCTCGGTGTGTTTGTCTTCTCTAAAAATAGAGTTTTCGCGGCAGCAGCCAAAAATTACAGCGGTTTTTCTAAAGGTGAAGCAGCTGTTTACGGCCAAAGCTTGGAGCTGGAAAAAGGAAGCATGATTCTTCTTCCGCAGGATACAAATCTTGTATTTGAGAATAATGCTGATTATCTGTTAATCGGTGTACCGCTGCAGGATCGTGATAACCAAGAATATCTGGGAACAATGTTTTTGGCGTTGGATATATCATTTGTCGACCGTATTACAGGTACGTTCAAAGAACATAATGCTGCCAGAATTATGCTTTTGGAAAAAGAGTCTGGAAGAATAGCATATGATTCGAAAAAGGAGAAAAGTGATCAAGTTGTTCCGGAAGATCGTTATCCAATCGAAAATGGAAGCTTTCTGCAGGATGGTAAATTGGTTGGTATCACTCCAGCCATACAGCAGGAGTATGCGTTAATTTATGAAATACCTACAGAAAAACTGTTTGCCAAACAGCAGCAAACCCGAACCATCTCAATTGTTCTTTTTCTTCTGTTCATTATATTCAGTGTATGTTTGTACACATTTGTTGCTTATAATGTCTCGCAGCCTATTAAGCGTCTGATAGATAATATGCGCAGCGTCCAAGGCGGGAAGTTCCAGCAAACGCTGCCGGTAACCAAACAGGATGAAGTTGGCAGGCTGACGGAGAGCTATAATCACATGATTGTTGAAATACGCGATTTGATCCAAAAGAATTATATGATTAGACTCAAGCAGCAGGAAGCCGAGTTATATGCACTCCAAACCCAGATCAATCCACATTTTATCTTCAATACACTGGAAACGATTAATTATGCGGTAGAAGCAGGGGAACAGGAGGAAGTTATCAATATTATCACGACACTTGGCAGAATGCTGCGGTATTCCTTGGATAATGGCGTCAAATTTGTCTCCCTTAAAGAGGAAATCAGACATGTCGAGGATTTTCTATCAATCCAGCAGTTCCGTTTCTATGACCGGCTTACTTGGAAAACTGCTTATCCTGAAATCTCCACTGATGTGCAGGTTCCAAAATTCATACTCCAACCGATTGTCGAAAACAGCATTAAATACGGCTTGGAAACCAAGACTAGCATTCATATCGATATCAAGATTCATCAAACACCTGATATGCTCATACTGACTATAAAAGATGATGGACCAGGTTTTGACCCGACAGTTAAAACGGAGCTGGAAGAAGAGCTTAGTCTGGAACCAGGCATAACTTCAAAATCTGCGCATTATGGATTAAGCAATGTTGCCAATCGAATCAAAATGCTGTACGGAAATAACTATGGTGTTTCATTGGAGAACAATCAAAAGGGTGCAACTGTAAGGCTTTACTTGCCATTTCGTCATGTTTCGGAAAGGGGAAGTCTGGATGCGGAATTTACAAATCATGATCGTAGAGGATGAATATCGAATTCGTATGGGACTAGAGCGTTTTATCAGCAATCAGCCACAATGCGCGGTTATTGGTACGTTTGCTAATGGGCAAGAGGCATTAGATGAATGGAGGCTTGGTAAGAAAGCAGAAGTTGTTCTGACAGATATCAAGATGCCGATTATGGATGGATTAACGCTCATTACAGAGTTAAAAGAGGCTGGCTACACTGGAGAATTTCTTGTTTTGAGCGGTTTCGATGATTTTCAGTATGTGCAGCAAGCATTACGGAATCAAGTTACCGATTATCTTTTGAAGCCAATCGATAGGCAGCAGCTGCAGGATCGGCTCCAGCAACTGTGTGAAAAGAAACAAGAAATAGAAAATGTGCGAGAACGGGAGAGTCAGAAACAAGAGCAGCTTCAGTTGCTGCGTGCTCTTTCGAGTGAAAACAGCCTGGCTGATACACAATGGAGAGAAATATTCCCATCAGGAACGTATTACACATGCCGTTTACAGCTTCAAAACTTCCATCAGCAAAAAGCTAAACGAGATCCTGTTCGTTTTCACCAGGAGCTTAGTGCAGTTGTCCGGATATTTAATGCAGAGCTGTCAAATCAATGGTCAGATTCATCCTTTTGGTGGTGGTGGGATCAAGAACAAAGCTTTGGTCTGCTTGTACATACTGAGGAAGAAAATCCATCCATATTTATCGATCATATTGCTGGAACTCTGTCTCACCGTACTTTCTTCAAGCTAACAGCTTCTCTTGGTCAAATACTGCACGAATTGGAATTGCTGCCTGCGGCAATGGAAGCGGAGCAGATGGAGATAAAGCTCCAGCCTGCTTCTGCAGAAAGTCAATATACGGAAGTCATCAATGCTGACACCCAGGATATCCTGCATACATTGCGGTTTTCTTTCAAGCAGTTTGTATTCGATAATGTGGATGCTGCTTTATATAAATTAAAAGACGAGCTTGCAGCAGAGCAGCTGGATTCGGTAATAGCACTTGTTCAAAGTACAGGTATCGAAATGCTGTATGATGTCAGCAAACGATTGCCCGTCAATGATGTTAACCGGATGCTCCAGAAGTTAGGGAGATACACGAGTCAAACCATACCAGCTTTTGAATTGCTTCAAGGATTTGAAAATTGGACCAAAGATCTGGCAGATATGTGCATCAGATTGGATCAACATTCAGATCGAACAGCGGTGGAGCGGGCGAAAGCCTTCATACATCATCATGTACAGGAAGCGATAACGATTGAACAAGTAGCAGCACATGTCTATATGAACCCGACGTATTTCTGTGCTTATTTCAAAAAGCATACAAGAGAAACCGTACTGCAATATGTTACCAAACAGAGGTTAGAGCTTGCCAAGCGCAAGCTGGAGGATACAGATGATAAAGTAACGATAATCTCTGATTCAGTCGGATACCATGATCACAAATATTTCAGTAAGCTGTTCAAGAAACATACAGGATTTGCTCCATCAGAATATCGGCGTTTGCGCCGATAAGGATAATAACAGAAGAATAACCTCCTATTCCGAAAGACGTCCCCTTCTCGAAGCGGGACTTTTTTCATACTCTTTATGTAAGCGCATTCAGTAGTAAAGGAGGGCAAAAGATGACAAACGAATTTGTACTCGAAATGAAAGGGATATCAAAAGCCTTTCCTGGTGTAAAGGCTCTGAACGATATGCAGTTCCAGCTGAAGAAGGGGGAAATCCACGCTTTGATGGGTGAAAATGGTGCGGGGAAGTCCACTTTCATCAAGATCATAACAGGCGTCCATCAACCAACAGAAGGCGAGATGCTTCTGGTGGGAGAAAAAGTGTCTTTCCAAAATCCTAAACAAGCTCAACAGCATGGAATTGCGGCTATTTATCAGCACGTGACCAGTTATCCCGACTTGTCTGTCACTGAAAATATCTTCATGAATCATGAAATTAGGCACCAAGTATGGAAGACACTGAATTGGCGGGAGATGCATAAACAGGCTCGGCAGCTGCTGCGTGAATTGGGCAGCAGTTTAGATCCTAAAGCTCAAATGAATACGCTGAGCGTGGCGCAGCAGCAAATCGTCGAAATCGCTAAGGCTATAAGTACGAAAGCAAAAATCATCATCATGGATGAACCGACCGCTGCACTGACTGCAAGAGAAAGTGAAGAGCTGTATCGAATTACCGAAAAGCTGCGGGATGAAGGAACTTCCATCATTTTTATTTCTCACCGTTTCGAGGACATGTACAGACTCGCCAGCCGTGTTACGGTACTGCGCGATAGCAACTACATCGGCACTTGGGATGTGGAAGACATATCAAATGAGAAATTGATTGTTGCGATGGTCGGAAGGGAAATTAATCAGATTTTCCCTGATAAAAAGACGAGCGCAGGAGAGACAGTTCTGGAAGTGAAAAACTTGTGTAAGCTAGGTGAATTCGAGGATATCAGTTTTTCAATCAAAAGCGGCGAAATACTCGGTATGACAGGATTGGTTGGTGCTGGACGAACAGAGGTATGCCAAGCGATATTCGGCATAACAGCCTTTGACAAGGGAGAAATACTGCTGAGCGGCAGGTCGATTCGCAATAAAAATCCACAGGCAGCTATGAATAATGGTATCGGATATTTGGCGGAAGATCGATTGGATCAAGGTTTGCTGGTTGATTGGAGTATCGAAAAAAACATAACCTTAGCAAACTTATCCGATCTATCATCCTTTACTTGGATACACCGTGATAAGGAAAAGCGGCAGGCCAAAGAATTCGGTGAAAAAGTGCATATCAAAGCAACGAGCATCTTTGATTCGGTCAATTCACTTTCCGGTGGAAACCAGCAAAAAGTAGCCGTTGCGAAACTGCTGACAAAGGAACTTAAAGTGATTTTGCTGGATGAACCGACGAAAGGTGTCGATATCGGAGCAAAGGCGGCTATATATGAAATAGTCCAGCAACTGGCAGAAGCTGGTTATGCAGTTCTTTTCGTCTCTTCTGAAATGCCCGAGATCCTAGGTATGAGCGATCGAATCTTAGTATTGAAAGAGGGCAGGATTGCAGCCGACTTCGTTAACAGGGGCATCACCCAAGAGATGATTTTGGAAGCAGCAATGGGCGAAGAGCAAGTACAAGAGAAAAGCGGATAAAGAAGGAGGCGACAAAATGGAAATCAAAACAGAAAATCGAGATCTGGAGAAGAAAAATCCGCTGGCACTGTTTTATCAATTCCGAGAGCTTGGGCTGTTTTTCTTCATCGTTATTTTATGTATCGGGGTACAATTGCGAAATCCTTCTTTTTTAACTGGAGAAAACATCCTTGACATGGCAACCAATACATCGATTCTTGTCATCCTTGCGTTGGGGATGATGATTGTTCTGATTACAAGGGGAATCGATTTGTCGATCGGGGCTGTTATTGCGCTTTCCGGTATGCTGACAGCGCAGCTTGTGGCAGCCAACCCGACAGTCAATCCGTTTCTATGCTTGCTTATTGGTACCATAATCGGAGCTTTGTGCGGGATGGTCATCGGCCTGCTGGTTGCTAAAGTCGGCTTGCTGCCAATCATAGCTACACTAGCTTTGATGAACATTTTCCGTGGTCTTACGTTTTTAGTGAGTGATGGAGAGTGGGTTAGTTCGTATCAAATGTCAGAAAGCTTCGTGGAAATTGCAACCGGAACTTTTCTGGGCCTGAATCATCTAATCTGGATTGCGGTTATTTTCTGCCTCGTATTCTTTTATTTTCTTAATTACACACGTACAGGACGGCAGATCTATGCAGTCGGAAGTAATCCGCAATCAGCAGCTGTGAGCGGTATTAAACAGGGGCGAATCTTGTTCCTTGTGTATACCATCATGGGAGGATTATCCGGTCTGTGCGGTGTCTTGTGGGTATCTAAGTTTGCATCGGCTCAAGGAGATACAGCCTCGGGTTACGAACTTACAGTCATTGCAGCCTGTATATTGGGCGGGGTTAGCATCGCTGGTGGTTCTGGAAAGCTAGCAGGCGTTCTGCTCGGAGCAATATTGCTTGGGATTTTGAACAATGCACTGCCGCTTTTGAATGTATCGCCATTCTGGCAAAACGGTATCCAAGGCTTTATCATTCTGCTTGCCGTTATCGTCAATGCCATCGTGAAACGCCGTGTCGAACGAACTCATCTGCTTAGGAGGGCTAGCTGATGGAACAAAAAAAGCAAACATATCAACCTCGTACTCTAGAAACGAACTTGCCGTTCTCCTGGAAGCGTCTCTTCTTCCAATGGGAATGGATGCTCTTACTCATATTGATCGCCGTGCTCCTGCTCGGAAGCTATGTGTCACCTTATTTCCTGAATTATCCGAGTTTGCGGGACGGAACGATGGTCTTTCTGGATAAAGCATTGATTGTCTTTCCGATGGCGATGATTATGATCATGCGCGATATCGATATTTCTGTAGGTTCAACAGTTGCGTTATCGTCTGTTGTCATGGCCACGCTTTATACAAGTGCAGGTCTGCCGATGGAAGTGGCCATCATTGCTTGTCTAGCAACAGGCGCTATATGCGGTCTGATCAATGGACTCTTGATTGTGAAGTTCAAAGAGCTTTCGGCCGTTATTGTTACACTTGGAACCATGATTCTTTACCGGGGAATTGCTTATATCATTCTGGAAGATCAGGCAGCAGGAGGTTTTCCTGAATGGTTCGGATTCTTTGGATGGGGATATGTTTTCGGAATACCGTTTCTGCTGATTGTATTCGCAGCGTTGGCTCTGCTATTCGGCATCGTGCTGCACAAGACGACTTTCGGGAGAAAAGTATTTGCCATTGGAAACAATCCGACAGCCAGTCGTTTTTCAGGTATCAAGGTAGATAAAGTCAAAGTGATCGTCTTCATGCTGGCAGGATTGTTAGCTGCTGTGACGGCAATTTTCCTTACATCAAGGATGGGCAGTACTCGCCCGAACATTGCTACCATGTATGAACTTGACATCATTGCGATGGCAGCGCTTGGCGGTGTCAGCACAGCGGGCGGAAAAGGACGGGTGTTAGGTGTTGTCATAGCTGTTTTCATCATCGGCTATTTGCAATATGGACTCGGGCTTATCAATCTTCCAAGTCAAATATTTTTAATTATTGTAGGAGCATTGCTAATCCTGTCAGTTGCCATTCCAAAGCTTGGCGGCATGATGAAAAGAAAGTGAGTATTCCAGCGCTTGCTGATACTAATAGATAATAAGGGGAGACCGAGATGAAAAAGTGGAGCAAATGGATTGCTATGATGCTGTTAGTATTTATGCTGGCTGCCTGCAGCCAAGGGGCACCGGAATCTAGTGGTACATCTGGTGGAGAGTCAAATGACGGACCAAAGAAATATGCTTTCGTATTTAAAAATACAGGAAATCCGTATGGTGAGAAAATGCTGGACGGTTTTGAGAGTACGATCAAGGAATTAGGCGGAGAAGTCATTCTGCGCTCACCAGATCAGCCAACTGCCGAAGGACAGATCCAGATAATCGAACAGCTGATCACGCAAAAAGTAGATGTTATTGCAGTAGCTGGAAACGATCCGGATGCATTGGAGCCGGCATTGAAGAAAGCAAAAGATCAAGGAATCAAAGTTTTATCAGTTGATTCAGCAGTGAATGCTGCCAGTCGTGATATTCACGTGAACCAAGCTAACCCAGAACGCATCGGCCGGGTACAGATCGAAGCTGTTTCTGAAATGATCGGCGGCGAAGGCCAGATTGCAGTTCTGAGTGCAACAAGCCAGGCTACAAACCAGAATACATGGATCGAATGGATGAAGAAGGAACTTGAAAAAGAAGATTATAAAGATATTGAACTTGTAAAAGTGGCTTACGGAGACGATTTACGTGATAAGAGTGTATCAGAAACGGAAGCATTGCTTAAATCTTACCCTGACTTGAAGGCAATCATTGCACCTACGACTGTTGGTATTGCCGCAGCAGGTAAAGTGCTCACAGACAAAGGCTTAGAAGGCCAAATAGCTTTGACTGGCCTAGGCTTACCAAGTGAGATGGCAACTTATATTAAGAGCGGTGTTAGCCCTTGGATGTACTTGTGGAACCCGATTGATGTCGGTAAAGGAGCTGCTTATGCTGCTTATGAATTGGGTGAAGGCAACATCACTGGCGAACTAGGAGAGAAAGTAGACTTGCGTGATCTTGGTGAAGTGGAAGTGGTCGAGGACGGAGAAGGTACGCAGATTATGCTCGGAGATCCGTTCAAATTCGATGAAACCAATATCGATGAATGGAAAGATGTATATTGATGGAACGCCGTCCGGGGATTTTTTAATCCCTGGTTTTTTAATAGCAATTCTTAGAATAAATGACAAGATTGGCGGTGCTATGTTCTCATCACATATCTATGAACCTTAAAAAGGACATAGAAGGAAGTTTATCGAACATATGAAAGAGCCGACTATCGATTAACACCGTCTCGAAGGCTTTGTAATAAGTATTCTGCAATAGAGGAGGAAATATAATTGGGATATGAACTAAAGACAAAGGAAACAGACAATAGTGTGCTAGATTTTATTGAAGCTGTGGAAAATCCTAAAAAACGAGAAGATGCATATAAGCTTCTTGATATTTTTACAGAGACAACGGGACATGAAGCCAAAATATGGGGAACGAGCATCATTGGCTTTGGTTCTTATCACTATCGATATGCAACCGGACACGAAGGAGACGCACCGCTTGTCGGGTTTTCGCCGAGAAAAGCCAATATCAGTCTCTATCTGGCACCAGGTGAAACAAATAGAGAAGAGCGCTTGGAGAAACTGGGTAAGCATAAGACCGGGAAGGCATGTGTGTATATTAATAAAACAGCTGATATTGATGAAAACGTCTTGAAACAATTAATAACAGACTCAGTCGCCTTTCTAAGAGAAATGTATCCAGAATAATCATAATGAGTGAAGACGGGAAAAAGATGCAGCCAGCTCAAAGGACTGGCGATGCAATTTGAAAGCGGTATCATTAATCTGAAGATCAACTAGACGGAGGATAGTATTTAACGTCATTTAGGAGGAGAGTATATGAAGAAAACGAAAATTGGCTTATATTCTGTAGGGTTGGAGGCTTATTGGGATCAGTTTCATTCCTTGAAGGAACGTTTGTTAGGATATAACCAGCATGTAAGATACCAGATTGAGCAATGGGCAGATGTATGCAATTTTGGTCTGGTAGACTCTGAGCAAGCTGGAAGGACGGCTGGAGAATACTTTCAAAAGGAGCAGGTAGATCTTATTTTCTGTCATGCAGCAACTTATTGTACGAGTGCGTCCATTCTGCCGATTCATCGAATGTGTTCGGTTCCAGTCATTTTCCTCAATCTCCAGCCGACTCGCCAAATCAATTATGCAGAAACGTCTACTGAGGAATGGCTCGCACATTGTGGCGCTTGTCCAGTACCTGAGTTTGCAAATGCATGTCATCGAGCAAACATCCCATATCATGTTGTGAATGGTTTGCTTGGACTCAGGGAAACTCCATCTGTTTCTATAGCAAATGAAGTGACAGCGGAGGAACCGGAGGCAATTGCCGCTTGGGAGCAGATCAAAGAATGGACCGTTGCCGCGTCTGTGAGGAACAGTCTCCAATATAGTAATTTTGGTTTTCTCGGAAACACATACAGCGGCATGCTGGATATGTACAGTGATTTTACTATGTTACAGTCACAGCTGGGCATCCATGTAGATGTATTAGAAATTGGGGACTTAAAAGAACAATTAGCGCAAGTGTCGGAAGAAGAAGTGGAGATAAAACGGGCCGAAATAGAGAATGTGTTTACAATCAGTGACGATTCGCACAGTGACCCAATTGCTAAGAAACCGACAGAAAAACAAATGAATTGGGCAGCAAAAGTGGCTGCAGCGGAGGAACAGCTCGCTAATCAAAGGAATTTGGCTGCTTTAACTTATTATTATCATGGTGCGCCAGGCAGTGAGGAAGAAGCATTGCAGGCAGGTATGATTGTCGGCAACAGTCTGCTGACAGCTAAACATATTCCATGTGCTGGAGAAGGTGACTTAAAAACAAATATTGCAATGAAAGTTTGCGATTTACTCGATGCAGGCGGCAGTTTTGCTGAAATTGTGCTAACGGACTACGTAGAAGGAACGATATTGCTTGGTCATGATGGTCCTTTCCATATAGCTATAGCAAAGGATAAACCTATATTGCGCGGAATGGGACTATATCATGGAAAGCAGGGATCTGGTGTGGCTGTGGAAGCGAAGGTGAAAGCCGGTCCGGTTACAACATTGAATGTCACCCAGACAGTGGAAGGGAGAGTAAAGTTCATTATCAGTGAAGGAAAAGCAATAGATGGTCCAATCATGCAAATTGGAAATACACAGACACATGTCAGCTTCGAAGAGCATCCGGATGCTTATATGAAAAGATGGTTTAAGGAAGCACCGACGCATCATTGTGCACTGGCAGTCGGCCATATTGCTTCTCAACTGGAGAAGATATCCATACTTCTTGATGTAGATTACGTCATTCTATGATTTTTTAACCTTCGGAATTGCTATATTTTAACACAATCGACTACACCAGTTAACCATATTTATATTATGTTAACTAATGTAGTCACTTTTTTCTCAAAATTATGTCTTTCATCTAGCCAGCGGAAGAAACTCTGTGATACTATTTTACCTAAGTAAAGAAAAAGCGTAATGGAGAGAGACACATGAAGGTAGCAAAATTTGGTGGTAGTTCAGTAGCAAGCGCGGAACAGCTCCGCAAAGTAGCGCAAATCGTGAAAGCTGATCAGGAGCGGAAAATCATCGTCGTTTCTGCGCCGGGTAAACGCGACAAAGTGGATACTAAGGTAACGGATTTACTCATTGCTATAGGAGAAGCACATAGCAAAGGGGAAGACGTCAGTACACAGGTAGAAAAAGTTCTGTCACGTTTCCGATCTATTGTTGAAGAACTAGAGCTCGATAATCATTTAATTGAGCAAATAGCGGATCAACTGAAGGGTATCCTGGCCGATTCAATCCCTGCAGTTAATAAGATGGATGCGTTGAAGGCGACAGGGGAAGATTCCCTTGCCAAAGTATTCAGTGCTTATCTAAATAAATTAGGTGTGCAGGCAGCCTATGTGAATCCTCAAGAAGCAGGTTTGCTTGTAAGAGAGGAATTAGGCGGTGCGCGAATATTGGATGAGAGCTTCGAGCTTTTATACAAACTGCGCGACCGTGATGGAGTACTTGTCATTCCGGGCTTCTTTGGCTACACAAAAGAAGGGAAGCTAGCAACATTCCCAAGAGGTGGGTCGGATATTACTGGTTCTATCGTAAGCGCAGGCGTGAAAGCTTCTTTATATGAGAACTTCACTGATGTAGATAGCGTTTACAGTGTAAATCCTAATATTGTCGATAATCCAAAAGAGATCAACACGCTGACATACCGGGAAATGCGAGAGTTGTCTTATGCAGGCTTCTCTGTCTTTCATGATGAAGCACTTATTCCGGCCTTCCAAGCAAAAATACCAGTATGTGTGAAAAATACAAACAATCCTTCTGCACCTGGTACAATGATCGTTGCCGAAAGGGAAGTATCCGGTAATCCAGTCATCGGAATCGCCAGTGATACAGGCTTCTTGAGTATCTATATCAGCAAGTACTTAATGAACCGTGAGCTAGGGTTCGGACGGAAACTGCTGCAAATACTTGAAGAAGAGAATATATCCTTCGAGCATGCACCATCCGGAATCGACGATATGAGCGTAATTCTCCGTGAAAGCCAGCTGCCGCCTGACAAAGAAGCAATTGTCGTACGCAGACTAAAAGAAGAACTGCAAGCGGATCAAGTATCGATTGACCGTGAGTTGGCCATGATCATGATTGTTGGTGAAGGAATGATCGAGACAATTGGTGTATCCAGCACAGCTACAAAAGCATTTACTGATGCAAATGTGAACATCGAAATGATCAACCAAGGATCCTCAGAAGTATCGTTGATGTTCGGTGTCAAAGCACGTCAAATCAATGAAGCAGTGCAATCTTTGTATACAGCATTTTTCCAGAAATAAAGCATCCGGGCAGCGTCTTTTCCGACGTTGTCCGGATTTTTAACTTTAAATCTATAGAACTGCTGTCTCCTAGACTCCTTTTTCTGCTTTCAGGTACCCTTATAGCAATAGTGTAAACGCGCTTTCAATCTTTTGTAAGGGGTTTCTATTACTTCTTTGCACGTCAATTCCTCTAAATCTCCAAGAATGATCGTTCCAGTCTGCTAAAACTTAGCTCGATAATCTGATTGTACATATAACCAGTAGAGCTGTAGTCAGTTCTGCGATATTGCCCCTTACACCGACGCTTCTATCTGCAGAAAAAAGAAGGTATTTTCTATTATTCAGAGGACTGATACTTGAAAATGTTTCGATTTATTGTGCATTGGTAATCCTGTAAGAGAATACGAACTTTATGCTGTTTGATGCAATGAAGGACATGGAGCTACAGGTTAAAACTGATAACTTGGATAGCGTTATTGATGCAAGGTGATTTTTTAAATAGGCGAGTGTATCAAATGAAACCTTGTTTCCTGTTTTATAAATGAAATTCTTTGCAGAACCAACTACGAAATAATGCACACATATATAGTTGGAGTTATCCTCTGTAGTAAGGTTGTGTTCAATCATCTGAGAGTCCTCAACTTCTGCCTATTTGAATATGAATTTCCTCAGAGAACTCTATGAGCGTGAAGGGAAGATAAGAGGTATAGTTAAGAACGATATTAGATGAAACAGTCACTCCTTGCATGTCAAAAATCTTATTATTGCTAATTTCTGCAGACTAGTTTACGCTATATATGTGCAAAACTTTGCAGGATGTGATTATATTGAAACAATTACTTATTGTTGGAGCAGGGGAAGAAGCAGTTGAATTTATTAAATTGTTCCAACGGAAAAAAGGCTTTCGGATAGTCGGAATGCTAGTCAAACAGCCTAGTGCAATCGTGAAATATCAAGCTGAACGATTAGATATTCCTCTCTGGAAAGACGTGACGGCGGAATCGCTTGATCACGTCGACTTTGTGCTGGAAACTTCAGAAAGATTAACAGACTACCTTGAACCGACTTCCTGCAAAGCGGAAATCATATCCGGACAAAGCGCACATCTGATGCTAGCATTCGCATCTCAAGAAGAGACAGAGAAAACTTCTACATATAATAACCAGCAGTTTCGCAGTAAAACGCTGGAGTACTTGCATGAGGGGGTCCTGTGCGTCAATCGCCAGGACGAGATTATATATATAAACGAAGCAGCCGAAAAACTGCTTGGCAGCAAGAAACACCAACTGATAGGACAGCCGATTACGTATGTTCTGCCTGACTCGAGGCTGCCTGAGACTATTCGAAAAAGAGAGCGTTACGTGGATGAACAGCTAAGACTTCCTTCCGGTATTGAGATTGTCTATACCTGTGCTCCGATGGAAAATGACCAAGAGGAAGTAACTGGTGCTTTTAGTGTAATGAAGAAAACAATTGATATCGTTGCTTTGGCAGAAAAACTTACAGATGCCAGAGAAGTGAAGTCAATGTTGGAAGCGATTATTGATTCCTCGCAGGAGGCAATCAGTGTAGTAGACGAGAATGGTATTGGTCTGATTGTCAATCCTGCTTATACACGGCTAACCGGATACACTTCTGAGCAGATAGTCGGGAAACCGGCGGTGACGGATATCATGGAAGGGGAGAGCTTGCATATGCAGGTTCTTCGGACGCGCAGACCAGCC
>NZ_LR700942.1:461329-470966 GCF_902497585.1 Terribacillus sp. AE2B 122
GTGCTCGGTTGCGTGTCGGGAAACACGGTAAAGAAATGATGGTCAATGCGGCGCCGATCATTGTCGATGGAAAGCTTCGCGGAAGTGTTGGTGTCCTACATGATATCTCTGAACTGCACGAATTGCAGGATGAAGTGCAACGAGCCCGAAAGATTATCCGTAGTCTGGAAAATAAATACACGCTGAATGATGTTATATCTGAATCGGAAACGATGCAAGTCACACTTGAACAAGTCAAATTCGCTGTAAATGCAGATGCGCCGTGTCTGCTGCGAGGGGATGCAGGTGTAGGCAAGGGTATGTTTGCTGCTATTATCCATAATGAAAGTAAACGACGCCATCGGCCGTTTATCCGAGTCGATTGTGCAGTTGGTGATGAAGAAAGTTTAGAAAAACAGCTATTCGGATCACTGCGCAACAATCACACTACTGGAATGATTGAAAAAAGTGACGGCGGCACACTGTTTCTGGATGATATAGATGGTATGCCGATTCGTGTCCAGGAAAAGCTTTCAGACTTCATGACTACAGGTAAACTGCAGCTCACCTCCGGGAAATTGAAACAAGTGGATGTTCGGATAATAGTTAGTGCGCGTCATCCTTTAGAACGCGCGGTTTTCGAAAAACGATTTTATGAACCGTTCTTCGAGAGGCTAAAGCGTATAACAATCTATATACCAGCTTTAGTTGAGCGGATGAAAGATTTCGAAGGACTGTTATCCACAATTGTCCACAAGCAGAATCAGCTGCTGCAATGTTCTGTTCAATCTGTTTCTGAAGCATCAATAAGTGTATTGAAAGATAAGAAATGGTCCCATAATGTGAAAGAGCTGGAAACAACAATAGCCCAAGCAATGACATTCCTGGAAAAGACGGAACATGTCATCCAACCGAAGCATCTGCAGATTTCATCCTTGGATCAGCAATTCTTAGCGGGCACTTTACAGGAACAGGTGGAGAACTTAGAGAAGCAGCTGATTGAATCAGCTCTTCGGGCGAACGACTTTAATAAAAAAGCGACGGCAGATCAGCTTGGAGTGTCGATTCGTAATCTTTACTATAAGATGGATAAATATGATTTTGATAGAAGTGGCATGCAAGATTTTTCATAATGGGGAAGGAAGAATACGATGCATAAGTTTACCGCTCTTGAAAAAATGGCAGCTGCGAAGCAGGGTTTTACTATTGCAATAGCAGCTTCAGATGACCCTTCCATTCTTAAGGCAGTAAAGAAAGCGGCGGATCAGCAGATGGCAACATTTCTGCTGTATGGAGATATTGATCGGCTGAAGCAGTTTATGAAGGAAGAACAGCTGACAGAAGATAAAATTACCTGCATCCACGCACCATCCGCAGACAGAGCCGCAGATATGGCGATAGAAGCCTGGAAATCAGGCAAGGCGGATATGCTGATGAAAGGAATTGTCAGCACAGATGTCTTGGCGGGTAAGATATTGAAGGATAAAACGATGCTCAAGCCAGGCAGCATCCTGTCGCAGCTCGCTATCTTTGATATTCCGTCTTATCATAAGTTGCTTTTCTTGACGGATGCAGGTATTAATATCGCACCGTCCTTAGAGATGAAGAGGAAAATCTTAGATAACGCCGTATCTGTTTACACGAAGATGCTCCACACAGAACCTAAAGTCGCCGCACTTGCCGCTACTGAAAAAGTGAACTCTGCCATGCCGGCGACGACTGACGCAGCGCTGCTTTCTGTCATGCAGCAGCGTGGGCAGGTTACAAATTGTCAAATTGATGGTCCGCTCGCACTGGATAGTGCTTTATCTGCACAGTCGGCTGCTATCAAAAAAATTGATTCAACTGTTGCGGGAGATGCAGACATACTATTGGTCCCGGAAATTGAAAGTGGAAATATGCTATATAAATCCTTTACCTATACAGCAGGAGCTGTAAGTGCCTCCTTGCTTGTCGGAACAAAATCACCTGTTATCCTCACATCACGTGCGGACGACAGCACTAGTAAATATTTTGCAATATGCTTCGCAATAGCGGCAGCATCACTTGCCTAGGAGGAATTAAGATGAAAATCTTTGAAACGTTGGAACAATACGATTATGAACAGCTAGTCCTTTGCCAGGATAAAGAATCCGGTTTGAAAGCAATCATCGCAATCCATGACACAACACTCGGTCCGGCTCTTGGCGGCACAAGAATGTGGACATACGCAACAGAAGAAGAGGCAATCGTCGATGCACTGCGACTGGCAAAAGGTATGACGTATAAAAATGCTGCTGCAGGTTTGAATCTTGGCGGAGGAAAGACAGTTATTATCGGGGATCCGAAAAAAGACAAAAACGAAGCGATGTTCCGCGCATTCGGCCGTTACGTACAATCTTTGAATGGCCGCTACATCACAGCAGAAGATGTTGGCACGACAGTAGAGGATATGGAGCTTATCCATACAGAAACGGATTTCGTAACTGGTATCTCTGCTGAATCTGGCTCATCAGGCAACCCATCTCCAGTAACAGCTTATGGCGTATACAAAGGAATTAAAGCGTCGGCCAAAGAAGCATTCGGTGATGACAGCTTGGAAGGAAAGACTATTGCTGTACAAGGTATCGGAAATGTTGCTTATGCTTTGTGTGAACATCTTCATGCAGAGGGTGCCAAACTGATTGTCACTGACATTAACAAGGAAGCTGTCCAGAAAGCAGTTGAAGCATTCGGAGCAACTGCAGTAGACCCGGATGATATTTACGGTGTTGAATGTGATATCTTTGCTCCTTGTGCTCTCGGCGCAGTAATCAATGACGATACATTGCGTGTGTTGAAAGCGAAAGTAGTAGCTGGAGCTGCAAACAACCAGCTGAAAGAAGAACATCACGGACAAATCCTGTTCGAACGCGGTATCGTTTATGCACCTGACTATGTGATCAACTCCGGCGGTGTTATCAACGTTGAGGATGAATTACATGGCTACAACAGAGAGCGTGCGCTTCGCAAAGTAGAAACAATCTATGACAGCTTGCAGCGCGTATTCGAAATTGCAAAACGTGATGACATTCCGACTAGTCTTGCTGCTGATAGAATGGCTGAGGAGAGAATCGAAACAATGCGCAGATCCAGAAGCCAATTCCTGCGTAACGGTCATCATACTTTAAGCAGAAGATAATAACGAGGGGGAAACCGCGTGCAAACAGCAGAAAACCGTATTTTAGCTATTAATCCAGGTTCTACTTCTACGAAAATCGGTGTGTTTGATGACGAGCATAACATTTTTGAACGAGTGATCCGCCATGATTTAGAAGATATTGGCGGATTTGAAAAAGTGATGGATCAGTACCAGTTTCGGAAACAAATCATTTTGGATGCATTGGATTTCGAAGGTATCAACGTATCGAAGCTAACTGCGGTCTGTGCACGCGGCGGACTGCTCCGTCCGCTTGAGGGCGGTACATATCGTGTGAACGAAGCAATGCTTGCTGATCTTAAAGCAGGCTATAATGGCGAACACGCCTCCAATTTAGGAGGATTGATTGCTTATGAAATTGCAAGCAGCCTTCATATACCGGCTTTCATCACTGACCCTGTTGTGGTCGATGAATTGGATCCGCCGGCACGGCTTTCTGGGTTGCCTGGAGTGGAGAGAAAGAGCATTTTCCATGCATTGAACCATAAAGCTATTGCACGCAAAGCGGCAGCTGCCAAGGATAAGATTTACGAGGAAGCTAATATTATCGTCGTGCATCTTGGAGGCGGAATTACTGTCGGTGCACATCATCATGGACGCGTGATCGATGTGAACAATGGATTGAGCGGAGAAGGACCTTATACACCCGAACGCGCAGGAACAGTTCCGGCTGGTGATTTGATTGAGCTGGCTCTAACCGGTGAGTACACGAAGAATCAGCTTCTAAAGATGCTGACGACCAAGGGTGGTTTCATGGGTTATCTCGGTACGAATGATGGAAGACTTATTGCCGACCGGATTAAAAAAGGCGATCAAGAAGCAAGGGTGATTTTTGAAGGCATGGTGTATCAGACAGCGAAAGAAGTTGGCGCAATGAGCGTCGTTCTCTCTGGAGAAGTCGATGCGATTGCAGTGACTGGCGGGCTTGCAAATGATGAGCTGTTTATCTCCATGCTAAAGGATCGAGTGAGCTGGATTGCTGATGTGCTTGTGTATCCAGGTGAAAACGAGCTTCGTGCTCTAACGGAAGGTGCACTTCGTGTCATGCGAAAAGAAGAAGCGGCAAAAGTTTATGTCGTATAGGAGGCAGAAACAATGGTAAGAGAATATGACATTGTCATCTTAGGAGGCGGTACGGGCGGATACGTAGCCGCTATCCGTGCTTCCCAATTAGGTTTGAAGACAGCTATTGTGGAAAAAGCAGAGCTTGGCGGAACTTGTCTGCACCGAGGATGCATCCCATCCAAGGCATTACTCCGTTCCGCTGAGATTTACCGGCAAACAAAGGAAGCAGCAGCTTTCGGTATACATACAACAGATGTACGTCTGGACTTTTCAGGAGTACAGCAAAGAAAAGAAAAAATCATCGATCAGCTGCATCGCGGTGTTCAGCACTTAATGAAAAAAGGTAAGATTGATGTTTTCCAAGGATACGGCAGAATCCTCGGACCTTCTATTTTCTCTCCGACAGCAGGAACGATTTCTGTGGAATTTACCGACGGCAGTGAAAATGAAATCTTACTTCCGAAAAACGTAATCGTTGCAACAGGTTCCTCTCCCCGTTCCTTACCAGGTATCGAATTTGATGAATCTAAGATCCTTAGTTCTGAAGGTGCGCTGGCGCTGCAGGAGCTTCCGGAAAGCATGACGATTATCGGTGGAGGTGTTATCGGAATCGAGTGGGCATCGATGCTCCATGATCTCGGTACAAAAGTTACCGTACTCGAATACCAGGATCGAATCCTGCCTACTGAAGACGAACATATCAGCAAGGAAATGTTCAAGCAGCTCAAAAAGCGCGGTATTGTTATCCATACAAATGTGCAAGTGGAGAACGCTGCAGCTGATGAAAGCAAGGTAACGGTCAAGGCGCAGATGGACGGAGAACAGCAAGTTTTCGTTTCTGATAAGATTCTAGTCTCTGTTGGTCGTACGGCGAATGTAGGAGACATCGGGCTGAAAAATACTGATATCCAGTTATCAGAGCAAGGTTTTATCCAGACGAACGCTTTTTATCAGACGAATGAATCCCACATTTATGCAATCGGCGATTGTATTGGCGGTATGCAGCTGGCACATGTTGCCTCCAGAGAAGGCATGATCGCGGTAGAGCATATTGCAGACGTTCAAACGGAAAGCTTGGATTACAGCATGGTTCCTGCATGTGTCTACAGCTTCCCGGAAACAGCAAGTGTTGGTTTGACAGAGGCACAAGCGAAAGCAGAAGGTTATACGGTTAAAACAGGAAAAATGAGTTTCCAGGCAATCGGAAAAGCATTGGTATACGGCGAGTCTGAAGGCTTCGTGAAAATAATCGCCGATGAGAAGACAAACGACCTACTAGGCGTGCACATGATTGGTCCACACGTGACTGATATGATCTCAGAAGCTGCTCTTGCCAAGCTGCTTGATGCGACGCCTTGGGAAATTGGTCAGACGATTCATCCGCATCCGACACTCTCGGAAATTATCGGAGAAGCGGCACTTGCGGTTGATGGAGAGCAAATCCATGGCTAAGATATTGAAGAAAGGGGGAGCGGCGATGTCAGAAACAAGACATGCTTCTCTTGGAATATCAGACGAAAAAGTATTGGAAATGTATAAGTGGATGCTCCTGGCAAGGAGAGTAGATGAACGTATGTGGCTCTTGAACAGAGCTGGTAAAATACCGTTTGTTATTTCTTGTCAAGGACAGGAAGCAGCGCAGGTTGGTGCTGCAATGGCGTTGGATAGAGACATCGATTATCTTTTGCCTTATTATCGTGACTTAGGCTTAGTAATGCCGTTTGGTATGACTGCGAAAGATTTGATGCTATCTGCATTCGCAAAAGCGGAAGATCCGAACTCCGGCGGCCGTCAAATGCCAGGACATTTTGGGAAGAAGTCTTCTCGAATCGTCACTGGTTCTTCACCTGTGACAACACAAGTGCCGCATGCTGTTGGTTTTGCGCTAGCTGCCAAAATGGAAAAGAAACAGCTGGTCAGTTTTGTAACATTAGGTGAGGGTTCCTCAAACCAAGGTGATTTCCACGAAGGTTTGAATTTTGCAGGTGTTCATAAATTACCGGTAATTACGATGGTTCAAAATAATAAATATGCCATCAGTGTGCCTCAAGAAAAACAGCTTGGCTGCGTGAATGTGTCTGATCGCGCTCAAGGGTATGGCATGCCAGGATTTACGATTGACGGTAATGATCCTTTAGCTGTATATCAAACTGTGAAAGAAGCGCGAGAGCGTGCACTGAATGGAGAAGGACCTACGCTTATTGAGACAGTAGGATACCGTCTCACACCGCATTCCAGTGATGACGATGATATGACATACCGGGAAAAGCAAGAAGTCGAGGAAGAGCGTAAGAAAGATGGATTGCTGACATTCGGTGCCTATCTGCGTGAAACTGGAGTTCTGACAGAAGACTTAGAAAACCAAATGGAAGAAGAAATTAAGCAAATCGTAAATGAAGCAACAGACTATGCTGAGCATGCTGAAGATCCGGAACCGGAATCCGCACTGCTTCATGTGTATGCCGATTAAGGGGGAGAAATAATGCCAGTAATGTCCTATATCCAGGCAATTACGCAGGCGATGCGTGAAGAAATGGAAGCAGATGAAAAAGTATTCGTATTAGGAGAAGACGTCGGAAAAAAAGGCGGTGTGTTCCGAGCTACAGATGGCCTGTATGATACATTCGGTGCAGACCGTGCACTGGATGCACCTCTTGCAGAATCGGCAATCGCCGGTGTTGCAGTAGGTGCTGCGATGTATGGTTTAAAGCCGATTGCTGAAATGCAGTTCGCTGATTTCATCATGCCGGCGGTTAACCAAATCGTCTCAGAAGCAGCAAAGATCCGTTACCGATCCAATAACGACTGGACTTGTCCAGTTACGATACGTGCTCCATATGGCGGTGGCGTCCATGGTGCTTTATATCATTCCCAATCCGTAGAGGCGGTTTTCGCTAACCAGCCTGGCTTGAAGATTGTTATGCCTTCCACACCTTATGACGCGAAAGGGCTCTTAAAAGCAGCTATTCAGGATCCGGATCCAGTATTGTTCTTTGAACATAAACGTGCTTACCGTCTTATCAAAGGTGAAGTGCCAGCTGACCCGTACACGTTACCGATTGGAAAAGCAGATGTGAAACGCGAAGGTTCCGATATAACGGTTATTACGTACGGCTTATGTGTGCATTTTGCACTGCAGGCGGCTGAAAAGCTTGCTGCTGAAGGTATCGAAGCACATATCCTTGATCTGCGTACCATTTATCCGCTTGATAAAGAAGCGATCATCGAGGCTGCTTCCAAGACAGGAAAAGTTTTGCTTATTACAGAAGATAACAAAGAAGGCTCGATTATTGGTGAAGTTGCAGCAATCATCGGAGAGAATTGCCTCTTCGACCTGGATGCGCCGATTCAGCGACTGGCAGCACCCGATGTGCCAGCGATGCCTTATGCGCCTAGTACAGAGAAATACTTCATGGTCAATCCTGCTAAAGTGGAAGCAGCCATGCGAGAATTAGCGGAATTCTAAACGAGGTGTAATGATGACGATAGAAAAAATAACAATGCCAAAGCTTGGTGAAAGTGTCACAGAAGGTACGATTAGCACGTGGCTCGTCAAACCAGGTGACCAAGTAAGTAAATATGATGCCATCGCAGAAGTGATGACAGATAAAGTCAATGCAGAAATCCCAAGCAGTTTCACTGGTGTGATCAAAGAATTGGTTGTGTCCGAAGGTGATACGGTCGAAGTAGGCACGCTGATTTGCACAATTGAAACGGAAGAGGCGGGAGAGAAGAAGCAAACAGATACACCTTCATCTGCTGCAGCTGAAACAGAATCAATCAGTACTGCTACTCCTGATACAGCGATGAAATCACGTTATTCACCAGCAGTTATGCGGCTTGCACAAGAAAATGACTTGGACCTTTCCGCTATTACAGGCACCGGGAAAGGCGGACGGATTACACGCAAGGACGTCGAAGCAATCATTGCGTCTGGTGAGAAGCCGCAAAAACAAGAGCAAAAGCAAACAGCAACTGCAGATACACCATCACCTGTACGTGATGAGCAGACAACTGAACCAGCAAAAGTAACACAATCAGACGCTGCTGGTAAAGCTATACCGGTTACCGGTGTTAGAAAAGCTATTGCAAATAATATGGTTAAAGCAGCAACTGAAATTCCGCATGCATGGATGATGGTGGAAGTGGATGTTACTGACCTGGTTGCTTACCGTAATAAGGTAAAGGATACATTCAAAGAAAAAGAAGGTTATTCGCTAACTTTCTTTAGTTTCTTCGTAAAAGCTATCGCGCAGGCACTGAAAGAATTCCCGCAGCTAAACAGCTCTTGGGCAGGCGATAAAATCATCCAGCATGACGACGTAAATATTTCTATTGCGGTAGCAAAAGATCAGGAATTATTTGTCCCGGTCATCCAATCTGCTGATGATTTGAGTGTAAAAGGTGTTGCAAAACAAATTACGAACCTTGCTAAAAAAGCTCGTACAGGTAAACTAACAGCAGCTGACATGCAAGGCGGAACATTTACGGTGAACAACACTGGCTCCTTTGGTTCAGTCCAAAGCATGGGCATCATCAACTATCCGCAAGCAGCAATATTGCAAGTAGAATCGATTGTAAAACGGCCAGTCATCATCAATGATATGTTCGCTGCTAGAGATATGGTGAATCTGTGTCTCAGCCTGGATCATCGAGTTCTTGATGGTTTGATCTGCGGACAATTCATGGCTAGAGTGAAAGAGATTCTGGAGAACGTATCCGAATCAACGATGCCGGTCTACTGAGAAGTTCAAAGAAATTGAAAGAGACTGAAATTGCTGATACACTTAAAATAGTGTAAAAGGAGGAATACCGATGGCAGATTTCAGAATGTTTATGAACGATATTGTAACGACTGCTAGAAAAGATCTTACCGATGCAGGATATACAGAATTAACAACACCGGAGGACGTGGATTCCACTCTTAAAAACTCCGGAACAACACTTGTAATGATCAACAGCGTCTGTGGATGTGCCGGCGGGATTGCTCGCCCGGCAGCTGCGCATAGTCTGCATTATGACAAGCGCCCTGATCAGCTTGTGACGGTTTTCGCAGGTCAGGATAAAGAAGCGACAGAGAGAGCTAGACAATATTTCACAGGCTTCCCGCCAAGTTCTCCGTCATTTGCTTTCTTAAAGGATGGCGAAATTGTTACGATGATCGAACGTCATGATATCGAAGGTCATGAGCCGATGGAGGTAGTCAATAGACTGCAATCATTGTTTGATGAGCATTGTAAAGAAGTTTGACAGAAGAAGTCCCCATCCATTGGATGAGGGACTATTCTTCTTTTGATCACTTTTGACGAGGAGCACCATTGTGAAAATAGGTTACCGTACGATTAAGACTGCGGTAGGAACACCGCTCGCGATATGGATAGCGGAGCTTCTGCAGCTGGAAAACAGTGTATCAGC
>NZ_LR700942.1:470976-490993 GCF_902497585.1 Terribacillus sp. AE2B 122
GGTATCCTGACGATTTTGTGTACTCAAGTAACGAGAAAAAAATCTTTTCTGGCTGCTTGGCATCGAGTGGCTGCCTGTTTGTTGGCAATCGTGCTGTCTTTTTTGATATTTGAGACAATTGGTTTCCATCCGATTAGTATAGGCATCTTGCTGCTTGTCTTCATTCCGATTACTGTCATGCTGCGAGTCTCGCCAGGAATCGTATCAAGTGCTGTTATCATTTTGCATTTATATAATTCTCACCATATCACGCTGGATTTGATAATTAATGAGATTATCCTTATAACTGTCGGGATAGGCGTGGCGCTCATAGTGAATTTATATATGCCAAGCTTGGATGCTACGATCCGACGTAAGCAGATTATTCTTGAACGGAATTTCACGAAGATCTTAGAAGAGGTTGCACTGTATCTTCGAGAAGGCGACCAGTCATGGTCAGGGGAAGAAATCACCCAGACGGAAAAAGTTCTGAAGGAAGCAAACCAGCTTGTCGGCAGGGATGTGGAGAATCATGTGCTCAGGTCAGAGCATCCGTATTATGATTACTTCGAGATGCGAACGAAGCAATTTGCAATATTGAAACGGATTCTGCCGCTTATCAGCAGACTTCCGGAGACTTCTTATTCGCAGTGCGAGCAGCTGGCTCATTTCTTTTCCGGCCTTGCCGATTCAGTGCATCCAGGTAATACGGCTGTACTGTTCCTGGAAGAACTCGAGTCGTTGCGACAGTCCTTCGATGAAGATCCACTTCCAAAGACAAGAGAGGAATTCGAAACGCGTGCCCATTTGTTACAGCTATTGTACGAAATGGAAAACTACCTGGAACTGAAACAATCGTTCAAAGAAAGCGATGTGCAACATAGAAATAGACAGAGGAAGCCACAATAAGAGCATTATCACCTTTAAGGAGATGTTCTTATGCGTACGCTGCTTGTAGCTTTCACTTGTCTGTCTATACTTTCTCCTTTATGGCCGTTTGGGGAGAATCCAGTGCCGGGAAGACCGCTTATCATCGTCAATAAAACGACAAATCAGCTCGCCTTTCTGGATGATGGTGAAGTTATCAAGATATATCCGGTTGCCACTGGAAAGACACCTGAAGCGACACCTGAAGGACTGTTTATGACATTGTTCAAAACAAAGTACCCTGCCTATACCCGTAAACAGATTGCAGGTGGTGACAAAGACAATCCGTTAGGAAGCAGATGGATCGGCTTCAACGCGAATAATACGCAAGGACGTACTTTCGGAATTCATGGAACGAACAGACCGGAGTCCATCGGCAGCCGAGTCTCAGCAGGTTGTATACGGATGCGGAACGAAGATGTCGAAGAATTGTTTGAACAAGTGCCCGTCGGGACGAAGGTAAGGATCATGACAGGCTGGAAGTCGTTTGAGGAAATTGGGATAGAAGATGGAGCTATTTTGTCTCCTAAAAGACAAAATAGCTCAGGGTAATTGCGAGTGTGGAGATAAGCATCGTGAATATCATTAAGTAAACCATAAATTTCATGGCAATATTTTGCTTAGATCTTTTTTTGTTATGCTTGGCCATTGAAGCGGACCCCCCTTATCTATTTATGTCCATTGTACAGGGAAGCAGGTAAGGGGACAAGGAGAAACCAATAAGTAGAATAGGAGTACATAATTATGATAAAAATGAATGAAGATCGTTTAGTCGAAGAGTTCTTCGAATTAGTACAAGTTGATTCAGAAACAGGAAATGAAAAAGAAATTGCTGAAGTGCTGAAAAGAAAGTTCACCGAACTAGGTGTGCAAGTAAAAGAAGATGACTCAATGGCGAAAACCGGCCATGGAGCAAATAATTTGATTTGTACATGGAAAGGAAATGTCGAGTCAGCTGAAACAATTTATTTCACTTCTCACATGGATACGGTGGTGCCTGGACAAGGAATTAAACCGCAGATCAAGGATGGATATATTACGAGCGACGGTACGACTATTCTCGGTGCGGATGATAAAGCGGGACTAGCCGCAATCCTTGAAACTATCAAGGTTTATAGGGAGCAGGAATTGCCGCATGGCACAGTGCAGTTCATTATCACAGCTGGTGAGGAATCCGGACTTGTCGGAAGCCGGGCACTAGATCCATCCTTGCTGACAGCTTCATTCGGGTATGCAATTGACAGCGATGGCCCGGTTGGTGACATTGTCGTGGCAGCTCCAACGCAAGCAAAGGTGCTGGCCAAGATTTATGGAAAGACTGCACATGCGGGTGTGGCACCTGAAAAGGGGATTTCTGCTATAACGTTAGCAGCAAGAGCAATTTCGAAGATGCCTCTTGGAAGAATTGATGAAGAAACGACTGCGAATATCGGTAGCTTTGCTGGTGGTAAACAGACAAATATAGTTTGTGATTACGTCGAAATACTAGCTGAAGCAAGATCCTTGGAAACAAGTAAGATGGAAGAACAAGTTCAGAAAATGAAACGTGCTTTTGAACAGACTGCCGAAGATATGGGCGGCCGTGCAGAAGTAGAAGTAAAAGTCATGTATCCAGGTTATAAGCAGGAAGCTGGCGACCAGGTCGTGGAGATCGCCCGCGCAGCAGCAAAAACAATCGGACGCGACAGTAAACTGACACAGAGTGGTGGAGGCAGTGACGCTAACGTAATTGCCGGTTTTGGCATTCCGACTGTTAACCTTTCTGTCGGCTACGAAGAGATTCATACAACCAACGAACGGATTCCGGTAGGAGAGCTCGTCAAGACAGCTGAATTGGTTGCAGCAATCATACGTGAAGTTGCAAACAACTGATAGGAGGCGCTAGCCTCCTATTTCTTTTGCAAACATGATATAATAAGAACGACAGTTCGCATTGAGAGGAGGGACAGCATGCAGCCAAAAGGAAGGGCTATTTTCCATGTGGATATGAATAGTTTTTATGCTTCGGTTGAGATGGCATATGATCCAACGCTCCGCGGAAAGCCGCTCGCAATCTGCGGTAACCCTGCCGAGCGGAAAGGTATCGTCGTAACAAGCAGCTATGAAGCGAGGAAAAAGGGTGTTCGAACGACAATGACGCTTTGGGAAGCGAGGCGCTTATGCCCGGAATTGCTCGTGCTGCGCCCGAACTTTGAACGGTACCGGAAAGCTTCCAGTGAGATGTTTAAAATCCTGCAGGAAGTGACGCCAGTTATTCAGCCGGTTTCCATAGATGAAGGATATATGGATGTTACGGATTATGCTCATCTGGGATCTTCCTTGGAAATTGCCCAAACAATACAGGACCGTATCTTGAAGGAGCTGGATTTACCTTGCAGCATCGGGATCGCTCCGAATAAATTTCTAGCCAAGATGGCCTCAGATATGAAAAAACCGCTGGGCATCACAATATTGCGAAAGCGGGATATTCCTGAATTACTGTGGCCGCTTCCGATTGAAGAAATGTACGGTGTCGGTGAAAAAACTGCAGAGAAAATGCGATCACTCGGTATTAAGACGATTGGTGACTTAGCTCATAAGGATATATACCAGTTAAAACGCATCTTCGGTATAAACGGGGAGAGACTGGCAAATCGAGCCAATGGTTTAGATGACAGACCGGTTGACCCAGAAGCGGTAAACAGTTTCAAAAGTATCGGAAGCTCGCAGACGCTTCCGCAGGATACAACCGATGATAAAGAATTGGATAAGCTACTCAGGGATTTATCTAGAAGTGTAGAGAAACGCATGCACCGGAAAGAAGCGATTGCAAAGGGTATACAGCTTATGATACGTTACCATGATCGTAAAACAATCACTCGAAGTATGAAGTTGCAGCATTTTATGGAATCAGCGAATGAAGTGTTCAACCATGCGCAATCCTTGCTGCAGAAGCATTGGAACGGAGAACCAATTCGTTTGTTAGGTGTCAGTGTTTTTGATGTGGCGGAGAAAAAGGACGTTGGCAAGCAACTTGATTTGTTCACATACGAAAAAGAAGCATCAAAAGAGGGCTTATATCAGGCCATCGATCAACTGACAGCTAAATTTGGGAAAAATCCTTTCCGAACTTTACATTCATCAGCTTCAGATAGTATAAGAACAAGCTTCCAAAAGGATTTTCTTGATGACTATAAAAAATAGCAGCGATTCTCATGAATCGCTGCTATTTTTTGGTATATCGAAGACACGCATATCTTCCGCCAGTTCTGTTTCAGGGAAAACGGATCGTGCTTGATCTGCTAGTATCTGTGCTTCGTCTTGGTGATATCGTGCTGAGATATGGGTTAAGATTAATTTTTTCACATTTGCATTGCTAGCTAGGCTTGCGGCTTGTAAAGCGGTAGAATGCCCATAAGCCTTTGCCATTTCTGGTTCATCTGCGGAAAAAGTTGACTCATGAACGAGAATATCAGCGCCTTCCACATTATCCTTAAGCTCAGGCAGATAGGTTGTGTCACCTAAAATAGCTATTTTTCTGCCTGGCTTGTCCGGGCCGACAACATCAGATCTTTTAATTTGCTGCCCATCAGGCAATTCAGTAATTTCCTGGTTTTTGATTTGACGATAAATCGGGCCGGGCGAGATCCCCATATGTCTGAGCTTCTCCACTTTAAGTTCCCCTTGTGCTGCTTTTTCTTCCACAATATATCCGAGGCAGGGGATGCCGTGAGAAAGCTTGATGGCATCGACTTTCCAGCCTTCATCTTCGAAAATTCGCCCTGGTTCAATCTCGTGGATGATAAGGGAGCTAGCCACATTACTGCCACTGACGCGCAAGGAGACTTCGATAAATTCCTTGATACCTAGCGGTCCGTAGATTTCCAGTTGCAGATCGGATTGCTGGAACGAGCGGGTCGATAACAAACCAGGCAATCCATATATATGATCCCCGTGCAAGTGAGTGATAAAGATTTTTTCAATTTTACCAGGCTTTAACGGTGAATAAAGCAGCTGATGCTGGGTTGCTTCGCCGCAATCAAACATCCAAACTGCTTGCCGCTCCTGCGGCATCGACAGACAGATGCTCGTTACATTTCGATCTTTTGATGGCAATCCTGCACCTGTACCTAAAAAATGTAGTTCCATAATAAAAAGCCTCCTGCAGTTACCAGCCCCGTTTATACATAACCGGCGCTTCCAATGTATAATTCAGCTGTTCGGCCGCTTCGAGCGGCCAATATGGGTTGCGCAGCATTGCGCGTGCGACAAAGACAAGGTCTGCACGTTCATTTTGCAATATTTCCTCAGCCATTTGTCCGTTTGTAATTAATCCGACAGCTGCAGTATCGACAAGAGCATGCTTTCGTATCCGTTCTGCATGAACCACTTGATAGCCAGGATACACAGTGGATGGACCTTCAGGGACGACTCCTCCTGTGCTGCAGTCGATCAAATCGACTCCTTGCCGTTTCATTTCAATGCTGAAGTAGATAAAGTCATTTATACCATTGCCGCCTTCTGCATATTCATCTGCAGAAATACGGACGAATAATGGACCATCCCAAACCTGCTTGACTGCATCGAGCACCTCTCGGAGAAAACGATACCGGTTTTCACGTGCTCCGCCATAGGTATCAATACGCTTGTTTGTCAGTGGAGAGAGAAACTGATTGATCAGATAACCGTGAGCAGCATGGATCTCAATTACATCGAATCCAGCTTCCTTTGTACGGATGGCAGCCTTACGATAAGCGTCGACCAATTCGTTTATCTTATCTTCTGTTAAAGCTTCCGGTGTGATGGATTCACCATCCCATGGCAAATTACTTGGTGCGACAATTGGATCTTCTGCTCTTGATTTTCTGCCGGCGTGACCAAGCTGGATACCGCTTTTGCTGCCATGAGCTTGAATTCTATCGCTGACGGCACGAAGTCCTTCTATATGAGCATCAGACCAGATGCCAAGGTCTTGATCGGATATTCTTCCTTCTGGTGTAACAGCCGTAGATTCCAAGAAAACAAGTCCAGCTTGCCCAATCGCCCTGCTTTCATAATGGGTGATGTGAAAAGGAGTGACTTTGCCATCTTTTTCTTCGACGCTGTACATACACATCGGGGAGACGACAATGCGATTTTTAAAGGTACGGTTTTTGTATGTGATAGGCTGAAATAATTTAGGTGTAGCCATTGTAGGACCTCCGATTGTTTGATTAACTAGTGATATAGCCCTTTTGCAATTCGAGTGCCCGATCTGGCACATCCGAGATGATAACATCACAATTCGCTTCAAGAGCACGCAGTATATAAACTGGCTGGTTGACTGTATATACCCGAATAGGCACCTGATGCTGCAAGCATTCCTGAATAAGTTTCTTATTCAGCAAGCGATATTTCGGGTGTAAGGCTTTCGCTCCTATCTCTTCCATCAAGGAGAAAAGCTGACGCGGCCGTCTTGATGTAAGGAAGCCTGTATCTATTTCGTTATCCAGTGCAGAAATACGACGAATAGTATCTGTGTTAAAGCTTGATATGGTCGTCCTATCTTTCATCCCATGGTAGGTGAGGCACTGTAAGACGATTTTCTCGATACCAGGGTACGGAAACTTATTTGTCTTCAGCTCCAGGTTGAGAAGCATAGGAGTCTTTTTGATCCATTGCAGAAACACATCCAATGAAATGATCTTCTCACCGGCATAGTCACGAGAGAACCAGGCACCGGCATCTGTTTGGCGCAGTTCTTCATATGTAAGATTTCGAACCAATCCACGTTTGTTCGTCGTGCGATTGATTGTTTCATCATGAATGATGACAGGTACTTGGTCTTTCGTCAGCTGCACATCGGTTTCGATGCCGTCAGCCTGCATCAGTTCCGCCAGCCGAAAAGCGGCCATCGTATTTTCTGGTGCATATTTGCTGGCACCGCGATGTGCAAAGATTTTGGTAGACATGGTTTCACCCCGAACTTGGACGTATAGTTGAATTGTGCGAGAAAAACTGGCAAAAGTCAATTTGAAAGGACGTGCATGTATGAAACAATGGCAATCGAAGGAAGAATTAGTTGCATTACTGGCAGAGCTTGTCGAAATCGAGAGTATTACAGGTTCTCCCGAAGAGATCCGTTTTCCGGAGCATGTTCATGCCCTTCTGGAACAAAAGCATTACTTCCAGCAGCATCCGAATCACTTGCAGCTTCATCCGTTGAAGGACGGCCGTCAGCTTTTAACGGCACTAGTAAAGAAATCTGACAAAAAAGATACTATCATCCTGCTCAGTCACTTTGATGTCGTTGGAACGGAGGACTTTGGCACGTTTCAGCATCTAGCTACTAAGGTGCATGATTTGACTGCGGCTTATTTGAATGATGAAGTAGAACTGCCAGCGTATATTAAAAACGAAATTCAGCAAGGTGAATGGCTTTTTGGCAGAGGGACGATGGATATGAAGGCTGGGCTGGCAATCCATCTTTCCATGTTAGAACGTGCAATGGATGATAGTTTTGACGGAAATATCCTATTGTTGACAGTACCGGATGAAGAGGTGAATTCTGCCGGTATGTTGCGAGCACTCGAAGTGCTCCAGCAGCTGCAATCCACTGAGGAGCTGGTATATAAATTATGCATGAACGGAGAACCCGTGTTCAGCAAATACCCAGGTGATACAGGTAATTATATGTATAGCGGTTCTATCGGCAAAGTACTCCCAGGATTCTTTTGCTATGGCAAGGAAACACATGTGGGTGAGCCCTTTGGCGGACTGAATGCTAACCTGATGATCAGTTATCTGTCACAGGAATTGGAGCTGCAGGAGTCCTTCATTGAAGAAGTGGACGGGGAAGTGACTCCGCCGCCGGTAAGCTTAATGCTGCGTGATCTGAAAGAGGCATATTCTGTGCAGACTCCTGTATCTGCTGTGACGATGTACAATGTGCTGTTTTTGGAACAATCCATTCAAGAGATAAATACGAAATTAAAGCAAGCAATGGAGAGAGCTGCTAGGAAGATAGAAAGACATTATCAGCAAAAAGCCAGTCTTTCTGCGGCAAAATCGAATACTTTTCAGCCAATAGCTTTCAAAATTAAGACTATGTTTTATGAGGAACTTTATGCGCATGCTGTTAAACGGTTTGGTAAGACAGAAGTGGAAAGAAGGCAAAACCGGCTCGTAACGACTCGGAAGGAAGGGGACCGTGATTTTTCGACTAAGCTTGTCAAAGAACTGGTGAGCATGTGTCATGATCTAGCTCCTGTTATTGTTCTTTTTTACAGCCCGCCATTTTATCCTGCCGTCTCATCTAAGAAGGATGCTTATATACAGAATTTGATTGCTGATATTCAATCTGATGCAAAAGTTAGGTTTTCTACAGAATTGACAGAAGTACAGTTTTTCCCTGGTCTATCTGATTCCAGCTTCATTGGAAAGCCAACTTCAGGAACGGCGATACAGGATCTGATATTGAATATGCCATTGCAGCAAAAAGGATTCACGCTGCCGGCTGACCTGATGAAAGGGTTGCAAATGCCAGTTTTGCATCTGGGACCTTACGGTAAAGATGCACATCAGTGGACAGAGCGTCTGGAAGTGAATTATAGTTTTGGCAAGCTGCCAGACTTGATGGAACGTGCCATTCGGTTTGCATTCCGTACATAATCATATTGAAAGATGGGTAAACAGAAAGAGGTACAGCATATGGAAGCAAACAAGAAAAGCCTATTGATTACCGGAGCTTCAAGTGGACTTGGAAGAGAACTTGCCGTTGAAGCAGCAGCAGCTGGCTATCAATTGCTGCTCGTAGCAAGATCTGAGGATAAGCTGAAGCAGATAGCAGATGAGCTTAATGAACGATTCCAGACGAATGTAACGTTATACAAGGCAGATCTGAATAACGCCAATGAATGGCAAACGGTCTTGCAGCAGATCGTTAGGGAAAATCAGCGTATTGATGTATTGATCAATAATGCGGGCGTCGGTTATTTCTGTCTTTTCACCGATACAGACCCAACACAAATAGAAACGACCATGCGAGTTAATTCCTTGGCAGCAATGGAAGCTTCAGCAGCAATACTTCCAGTTATGCTGAAGCAGGGTACAGGACATGTAATTATGATTGGTTCGATGGCTGGTAAAGTAGCCACGCCTAAAGCGGCAGTTTACGGCGCAAGTAAACACAGCATTATCGGCTTCAGTAATGGACTGCGCCAGGAGCTGAAGCCATACGGGGTTCATGTTACAACGGTAAATCTTGGACCGATGGACACAAACTTTTTTGACACAGCTGACCCGAGCGGACGATATCGTGAGGCGAGTGCTCGCTATATGCTGCAGCCTGATAAAGTGGCCCGTAAAATCATTTCTAGCATCGGGAAGAACAAGCGTGAAATCAACCTTCCTAGCTGGATGGGAATAGGCAGCAAGGTGTATCAGCTAATGCCGGGTCTGGCGGAAATACTGCTCGGCAAACAGTTCAATAAGAAATGAAGGAGGAAGAAAATATGAAATTGACGGTTACAGAAACAGCTCTAGAAAAAATACAAGCATTACAAGATGAGACTCATCGTTATCTGGTTTTATTTTACGATACAGTAGGAATCGGCTGTAAGGTGAATGGCATCCCGACAGTCCGTCTTGCAGAAGAACCGCGAGCGCATGATATCGATGTTGAGAGTGAAGCGATACCCGCATTGATAGACCAGCAGCAGGAAGTATTTTTTGCCGAGGAAGTGAAGCTCGATTTCAGTAATAATGTATTTCGTTTATCCAGTAAGGAAGGCTACTTGAACGCACTGATTCCGCAAACACACCTGACTCAAACGGATTTCATAGAGAAAAAAACAGAAGCTAGCAGGGGAGATTCCTGCTAGCTTCTAATTTGTATTATCGATGGCTGGTATAAGTGATTTGCCGAGTGAATTGCTGAAGCTTTTCGTACATTGCATCAGGCAGCCTTTCAGTAGGGAGTTTGGCATTCTGCTTTACCTGCTCCAAAGAACTTGCTCCCATAACAGCACTGGCCAAAGCGGGGTGCTGCAGCACATAACGTACAGTTAACGAGGTGACGGAAGTTTGTTCCTGCTCAGCCAGTACACTCAGTTTTTCACTGGCAGCCAGCAGTTCCTCGTAGGTGTGAGTCAGATAGCCATCTGCACCTTTTTGTTTTACCTTCTCGCTGGCTTTGTCACTCAGCATCCCTTTGGCAACACTGCCGCGTGCAAATACACTGATATTGTTATCTGTCAAATAATCGAGTACTTTCTCTTCTGGTCGTCTGTCCAGTAAGCTGTATTGCATCATAACACTGACGATATTCGAACGCTTCACATATTCACGGATGACATTCGGACGGATGGAGGAAATACCGTAATAACGGATCAGGCCTTCTTTTTTCAACGTTTCGAATGCATCGATCGTCTCGTCAATATTGTCGTCCATCGTTCCTCCGTGAAGCTGGTAGAGATCCAAGTAATCAGTTTGCAGTCTGCGGAGGCTTTCTTTAATCTGTGACACAATATATTCCTTACTCGCATCCCAATGCCATGACTCTCCTCCAGGATCTAGCCGGTTCCCGACTTTGCTGGCAAGAATGACTTTGTCTCTTCTGCCTTTGAATGCTTTTCCGACAATCTCTTCATTTTTACCTTGATCATATAAATCTGCTGTGTCGAAGTAATTGATACCTAGATCCTGTGCTTCGTGAAGCAGCCGGATTCCTTGCTGCTCGTCAGTACCGATACTCATTGTCCCAAAAGATATTTCAGAAACTTGAAGATCAGAAGTACCTACTCGTCTTTTCTGCATCGTAAGGTCCCACCTTTCTTTTTATCCTACGTGTTCAGTGTAAGCGTAAGCAGATCAGCAGACAACTTATGTGTCCCGGACAAGCTGTGGTAAGATGAAAGAAGCGATATAAAGGAGTGTACATAATGAAGAAATTTGAAGAAAAAACAATCGATACATCCTCCATTTATGAAGGTAAAGTTATCTCTTTAAGAGTAGATACTGTTTCTTTACCAGATGGAAAGACTTCTAAACGGGAACTAATCAAACATCCTGGTGCAGTAGCTATCATCCCGATAACAAAAGAAGGGAAAATAATTTTTGTTGAGCAATACCGAAAAGCACTGGAAAAATCGATAATTGAAATCCCGGCAGGCAAGCTTGAGCCTGGTGAAGAACCAGAAGTGACGGCTGTAAGGGAGCTTGAGGAAGAGACAGGCTATACAACTAAAAAATTGAAAAAGCTTGGATCATTCTATACATCTCCAGGCTTTGCAGATGAATTACTTCATGTATACGAAGCAGATGATATCGAACTCCTTACTCAAAAGGTAGTCGGTGATGAGGATGAATTTGTCGAGTTGATGGAACTGACTCTGGAAGAAGCGGAAGAGCTTGTAAAAGAAGAACGAATTCATGATGCGAAAACAATGTATGCCCTGCTTCATCTACGATTGAAACACGTTAACAAGTAACAGTTCTATCAGACAGGCTTCCGTCATAGATTCTAGTAACTAGACTAGAATACGGAGGCAGATAAGATGAAACAGCGGGAGTTTATTCTTTTTCATCATTTAAAGCAGCATGCTACAAGCTACTTGTTCATGCTTGTTTTATTTCTAATCGGAATCATATTCGGGGCGATTGTTGTTAACAGCATGAACTTTACGCAAAAGGAAGATTTGTTTTATTATCTGGAACGGTTTTTTGCACAGCTTCAGCAAGGACAGGTGATCAGCAAGCAGGAGATTCTCCAATCAAGTTTTCTTGCTCACCTCAAGTTTCTGCTCTTTCTGTATGTGCTCGGACTTTCTATCATCGGCATACCGATCATCTGGATGCTGCTGTTCAGCAAAGGGCTCATGATGGGGTTCAGTGTTGGATTCCTTGTCAATCAGCTCGGCTGGAAAGGCCTTACGCTTGCAGCAGCAGCTGTTGCTCCGCAGAATCTAGTCGTCATCCCGCTATATCTTATTGCTGGCACTAGCGCGATGCTGTTTTCTGTTACACTTTTGCGTAAGCTTATCGCCAAGCGATCTCCATTATCATTAAGGCGATACTTTTTCCAATACAGTACCATTTTTCTGGTGCTTATTGCAGGTTCGGCTGCTGCGTCTATCATTGAAACTTTTCTTGCGAATCCGCTTCTGTCAATGCTTGTAAATGATTTGATGTGAGATAATCTATTAAGAATGATTATAATTAGCTGTTTATAATAATTATAATTTGACACCTTTTTCGCAATCAGTATATAATAAGTGTGGGATTACGAGGGAGGAATTCACTTGGAACACCGCATTGAACGCATAAAGAAGCAATTACATGCGCAGAGCTACAAGCTGACACCGCAGCGGGAAGCAACGGTACGTGTGCTGCTGGAGCGAGAAGAGGACCATTTAAGCGCTGAAGACGTCTACCTCCTCGTAAAGGAAAAAGCACCGGAAATCGGTTTGGCTACTGTATACCGTACACTGGAATTATTATCAGAATTGAAAATTGTTGATAAAATAAACTTCGGGGACGGCGTTTCCCGCTATGACCTTCGCAAAGAAGGGGCAACGCACTTCCATCACCACCTTGTCTGCATGGAATGCGGATCCGTCGAGGAAATTGATGAAGACCTTCTAGAGGACGTCGAGAAGATCGTCCAAAGTGACTGGGGATTCAAGGTAAAGGATCACCGCCTTACATTCCATGGTATCTGCCGTGTCTGTCAGGCTAGTGAGAAGGAAGAAGAGCTCGAAGCAGCCACTGTGCAAGTGAACCGAACATCATAAGCAGATAAAGCCTTTCCAAGTAGATGGAAAAGGCTTTCTTTCGTTTCACTAACCAATTTACAAAACAAGAGGAATGAGGTAACGTTATCCTGTACGTATAAATTCCGCCTTCTTTGGCATAGTCTGTTACAAAGACAAGCCAGAGAAAGGGGACGTATACATGAAGCGATTCATCTTCGACACCTGTAAACTTCTGCTCGTATTTGTAGCTTGCTCCACATTCTTCTATTTTGGATTACGGTTCATCCATAGTGAATATGAGAGCTATCACCGCTATGACCCTCCAGAGGGAAATGCAGTGAAAGTTGCAGCAATGGAGCAGGAAAGTCTAGTGGATAGGATGACGTTATTCTTCCGGTTAGGAGAGTAGGATACATGCAGGAAGCACTGGATGACTTTATCCATTATTTGCAGATCGAACGGGGTCTTTCGGAGAACACACTGCAATCCTACGCCCGAGATCTGCGTACATATGCAAGATATCTTCAGGAAAATGAAGTGCAAGAGTGGGCACACGTGACTCGAGCCAAACTGACTGCCTATTTGCGCTGGCTGCATGATGATGGGAAATCAGCTGCGACGATAGCACGGACATTATCCAGCATCAGACTCTTCCATCAGTTTTTGCTGCGCGAATACGGACTAAAGGAAGATCCGAGCATACATATCGATACACCTAAGAAAGAACGCAAGCTGCCGAAGATCCTTTCTTCTGATGAAGTGGACAAGCTGCTCACATGTCCAGGAACTGATACATTGACGATTCGGAATCGCGCGATGCTGGAAACACTATACGCAACAGGTTTGCGTGTTTCTGAGCTCTTGGCATTGGAACTGGATGATCTTCATCTGGAAATGGGCTTTGTCCGCTGTTTCGGGAAAGGATCGAAGGAACGGATCGTTCCGCTAGGAGATATGGCAAAGGCGAGGCTGGAGGAATATTTGAACCGGTCCCGTAAGGTCTTGCTAAAATCCAAAGCAAGCGACATTCTGTTTGTGAATCATCATGGAAATCCTTTATCTCGACAAGGATTCTGGAAGGTGTTGAAACAGATAGCTCGGGATGCCGGGATTCAGAAAGAAATCACCCCTCACACACTGCGTCATTCATTTGCAACGCATTTGTTGGAGAATGGGGCTGATTTGCGTGCTGTTCAGGAAATGCTCGGTCACGCAGATATTAGTACGACACAGATTTACACGCATGTGACGAAAACAAGACTGAAGGATATTTATAAAACACATCATCCTCGGGCTTAAAGATTTAAATTAGGAGGCTTTCACTTGGATTTCAAACGCGTATTTCTTATAGTAATGGATTCTGTCGGTATTGGAGAAGCACCGGATGCAGAAACTTTCGGTGATAAAGGAGCAGATACACTCGGTCACATCGCTTCTCACCGCGGCGGTTTGCAAATGCCTAATATGGCGGCACTTGGCCTTGGTAACATCCGAGAAGTAGAAGGTATACAGGCTGCCAAACAGCCAAAAGCGTTTTACACAAAAATGGAGGAAGCATCTAATGGCAAAGATACAATGACTGGGCACTGGGAAATCATGGGCCTGCGTATCGATCAGCCTTTCCGCACGTTCCCGGATGGTTTTCCAGATGCATTGCTTGATGAACTGAAGCAGCGGACTGGACGAGGTATTATCGGTAATAAACCAGCTTCCGGTACAGAGATCCTGGATGAACTCGGAGAACAGCATATGAAAACTGGAGATATGATTGTTTATACATCTGCAGATTCTGTTTTACAAATTGCTGCCCATGAAGATATCATCCCGCTTGATGAGCTGTACAAAATTTGTGAAATCGCACGTGAGATGACATTGGATGATCCTTATATGGTAGGACGTATCATCGCTCGTCCATTCGTTGGTAAACCAGGTGCTTTTGAACGTACTTCGAACCGCCATGACTATGCATTGAAGCCTTTCGGCAGAACGACCATGAATAGCTTGCAGGATGCGAACTTTGATGTCATCGCTCTAGGAAAGATTTCCGATATTTACGATGGTGAAGGTGTGACAAAGTCTGTTCGTACGAAGGACAATGACGATGGTATGACGAAGATTGTAGAAAGTATGGATGATGATTTTACGGGCATCAGCTTCCTTAACTTGGTCGATTTTGATGCGAAATACGGTCATCGCCGCGATCCGGAGGGCTATGCACAGGCGCTGGAGGATTATGATAAACGGCTTCCAGAAGTACTTGATAAACTGAAAGAAGACGATTTGCTTATTATTACAGCTGATCATGGTAATGACCCTGTTGCGCCTGGGACAGACCATACACGTGAATATGTGCCATTGATTGTTTACCATACTGGTACCGATCAAGGAGAGGAACTGGAATTGCGCAATACATTTGCAGATATCGCTGCGACGATTGCAGATAACTTCGGTATCGAAATGCCAGAGCACGGAACAAGCTTTTTACAAGCGTTGAAGAAGAAGGGGAAATGAACATGCAGGCAGAAGCAATCAAACAGGCAGCAGATTATATAAAAGAGAAACTGACTAGCACACCAAAGATTGGCCTAATTTTAGGATCTGGACTTGGAGTACTGGCTGATGAGATTACAGAAACAACAGTCGTACCTTATGGAGATATTCCGGGCTTCCCAGTTTCGACAGTCAGCGGACATAAAGGCCAGCTTGTCATCGGAAAGCTGGAAGGACAAGATGTAATAGCTATGCAAGGCCGGTTCCATTTCTATGAAGGATATCCGATGGATCTCGTGACTTTACCTGTCCGTGTAATGAAATCTTTAGGTGTTCAATCATTGATTGTTACGAATGCAGCAGGTGGAATTAACGAAAGCTTCGAACCAGGCGACTTGATGCTGATCACAGATCATATCAACAATATGGGTACAAATCCGCTTATCGGACCAAATGATGAAGAGCTGGGAGCGCGTTTCCCGGACATGTCTTCTGTCTACAGCAAAGAGCTTCTAGGCTATGCGCGTGAAGTGGCCGCTAGAATCGGACTTGGAGTGAAGGAAGGCGTTTATGTCGGTAATACAGGTCCATCTTATGAAACAGGTGCTGAAGTGCGGATGCTTCGAGTTTGGGGCGGAGATGCAGTCGGTATGTCTACAGTTCCGGAAGTGATCGTTGCCAGTCATGCCAAAATGGAAGTTCTGGGTATTTCTTGTATCTCCAATATGGCAGCTGGTATCCTTGACCAGCCGCTTACGCATGATGAAGTGATGGAGACAACGGGTCAAGTTAGGGAAGATTTCCTGCGTTTCGTAAAAGAAATTGTTAAGCAGCTTCCAATAAAATAAAGCAGGTGAACGAATATGAGAATGGTTGATTTAATTACAAAAAAAAGAGATGGCGGTACGCTCTCCAAAGAAGAGGTAGCCTTTTTCGTCCATGGTTATACAAAAGGGGATATCCCTGATTATCAGGCTTCTGCCTTCTTAATGACAGTCTATTTCAATGGCATGACAGAAGAAGAAACAGCTTGGCTGACAGAAGAGATGGCCAACTCTGGCGAAACATTTGATCTTAGCAGCATCGAAGGTAAAAAAGTCGATAAACATAGCACTGGCGGTGTAGGAGATAAAATCACTTTGATTACAGGACCGCTTGTCGCTGCTATCGGAATTCCAGTTGCGAAGATGTCTGGCCGCGGTCTTGGTCACACTGGCGGAACATTGGATAAACTTGAATCCTTCAAGGGCTTCTCCATTGATTTGAGCCGCGAGCAATTCATGGGATTGGTGAATGAAAATAAACTTGCAGTAGCTGGTCAGACCGGTAACCTGGCACCAGCAGATAAAAAGCTATATGCGCTGCGTGATGTTACAGGTACGGTTAACACAATTCCACTCATCGCAAGCTCTATCATGAGCAAAAAACTGGCGTCTGGTGCGGAAGCGATCGTACTTGACGTGAAAACAGGTTCTGGTGCTTTCATGAAATCATTGGATGAGTCCAAGAAATTGGCAGAAACAATGGTTGAAATCGGAAAGAATCTCGGCCGTCAGACGGTTGCTGTCATCACGGACATGAACCAGCCGCTGGGATTTGAGGTTGGAAATAGCAACGAAGTGAAAGAAGCAATCCAAGTCTTAAGTGGTGAGAAGATAACAGATTTACGTGAAATTTCCGTTGAATTGGCAGCTCATATGGCACTTTTAGCAGATAAGTTCTCAAGCTACGAGGAAGCCCGTGCGCATCTGGAAGCATGCTTGGATAACGGAACTGCATTGGCAGCTTTCCGTACGTTCATCGGCGCTCAGGGCGGCGATACGGCGCTTGTCGATAACCCGGAACTATTACCACAAGCGGATTATCATATTGAAGTAAAAGCACCTGTTGCTGGCTTCGTTCACAGCATTGATGCGGAAGGAATTGGAACGGCAGCTATGTATTTAGGTGCAGGTCGTGCGACAAAAGATGATGACATCGATCATGCTGTTGGTATCACCTTGAAGAAAAAGCAGGGAGATGCTGTAGAACAAGGCGAAACAATTGCGATTTTGCACGCACGTGATGCACAAGCTGTGGATTCCGTGACTAAAGTTTTAGCTTCATATACAATCGATACAGCTCAGCCTAAAAAAATGGAACTGATATACGACGTCATTTCCTAATGTTAAGCAGTCCTTTTTAAGGGCTGCTTTTTTTTGTGTGCAAAATATTAATAAATCATTTCATTTGGGAGATTCTAACTGTATTACCGTAAACGGAGGAACCTTAAATGAAAAAAATGAGTCTATTAAGTTTGCTGATCGCTTTCGTTATTAGTCTTATGGCACTCCCGCCACAGACTTTTGCTGCGAAACAAGAAGAAAAGACAGCTAAATCAACTATTTTAATCGAACGTGATACCGGTCGTGTCCTGGCAGGAGAGAATATGGAGGAGCAGCTTCCGCCAGCCAGTATGACAAAAATCATGACGATGCTACTCATTATGGAAGAAATCGAAGCTGGTAAGCTGCGATATGATGAAAAAGTCAGAGCAAGTGAGTATGCAGCAAGCATGGGCGGATCACAAATCTTCCTTGAACCTGGAGAAGAAATGACAGTGAAAGATCTCCTTAAAGGTGTCGCTGTTGCATCAGGTAACGATGCTAGTGTAGCACTGGCTGAGAAGATTGCAGGTACCGAAGATGGATTCGTCCAAAAAATGAACGAGAAAGCAAGAGAACTCGGCCTGACTCATACAAAGTTCCAAAATGTTACCGGCCTTCCTGCTAAAGATCATTATTCGACGGCTAAAGATATGGCGATGATGGCCAGAGCATTGCTTGAGCATGAAGAAATCACTGAATTTACAAGTATTTATGAAGATTATCTGCGCAAGGACACCGACGATCCATTCTGGCTTGTCAATACGAATAAGCTAGTAAAGTTTTATCCTGGTGTTGATGGCTTGAAAACCGGATTTACGAAAGAAGCAAGATATTGCCTCACGGCTACTGCCAAGAAAGATGGAATGCGGGTTATAGCAGTCGTAATGGGCGCTGAGACACCTAAGCAGCGGAATAATGAAGTTTCCCAGCTGCTCGATTATGGTTTCAACCAGTATACGATAAAGCAGCTTTATAAACAGGACCAGACCGTGGCCAAGCTTGATATGCTGAAGGCTCGCAATAAAGATGTACCAGTAGTGACTAGCACACCAGTGTCGCTGCTTGTCAAAAAAGGGGAAAAGCTTGGGGAATTGTCGACGGAAATCGTCTATAAACCAGAGCTCTCCCTTCCGCTAAAAGCAGGGGAACAAGTAGGTGTGCTTGAAGTGAAAGCCGATGGTAAACATGTTTCTTCAACGCCGCTCATCATGAAAGAAGACGTTCCAAAAGCAAGCTATTGGCTGCTGATCAAACGCAGCTTTGACGATGTGGTGAAATTTCGCTGATTCTGACTAAGACGTGCGAGTTTTTTCTATTTTTGTCACTCGAAAGGTATTCGCCTTTTTCTGCAGAAATCTATAAGCAGATAAGGGAGGAGAAAATCTATGGGGTTGACAGTTGATTATGAATTGAAGGAAACCATTTTGCTGGCACGTCTGAACGGGGAGCTCGATCATCATACAGCGAGCGATTTAAAAGAAAGCTGGCAGCTTGCCCTGCAGCAGCCTGGCATCAAACATATGGTTCTGAATCTGGAATCTCTTTCATTTATGGATAGCTCTGGACTAGGTGTCATTCTTGGCAGATATAAAGAACTAAAAGCAGAAGGAAGGGAAATGGTCGTCTGCAGTCTTACACCGGCTGTAGACAGACTGTTCCAGTTATCCGGACTATTCAAGATTATCCGATTTGAAGAAAATGAGCGCTATGCGCTGGAAACTTTCGGGGTGGTATTATCATGAACACGAATATGATGCGGTTTTCCTTTTCGAGTCAAAGCAGGAATGAAGCTTTTGCCCGTGTAACAGTTGCATCCTTCGTCTCACAGCTGGACCCGACAATGGACGAGCTAACCGAAATCAAAACAGTCGTTTCTGAAGCAGTAACCAATTCCATTATCCATGGTTACAATTCAGATCCAGACCAGATGATCACAATTATTTGTGCACTGTCTGATGATGAAGTGGAATTGATCATTCAGGATGAAGGTGTTGGCATTCCAGATGTAGAGGAAGCAATGGAGCCTCTTTACACATCAAAGCCTGATTTGGAACGGTCCGGCATGGGTTTTACGATCATGGAGAATTTCATGGATCATGTATATGTGCATTCAAGGGAAGGCGAAGGCACAACAGTGACGATGAATAAGCAGTTCAATCGAAGCAAAGCCATGAGTCAGTAGGTGGGAAATATGGATGTATATTTGAAACAGCAGAAGGCAAAAGAACAATTGACCGATAAGCAAGTGAAAACATACATCCAGTTAAGTCAGAATGGTGATAAAGAAGCAAGGGACATCCTTGTCGAAAGAAATGTACGGCTCGTCTGGTCTGTCGTCCAGCGTTTCATTAATCGCGGTTATGATCCTGATGATCTGTTCCAGATTGGATGTATTGGGTTGATTAAGTCAATTGATAAATTTGATTTGTCATATGACGTCCGCTTTTCCACATATGCGGTACCGATGATCATCGGGGAGATTCAACGTTTTATCCGCGACGATGGCAGTCTGAAGGTCAGTCGCTCACTTAAAGAAACAGCCAATAAAGTAAGAAAGAAAAAAGAAGAATTAACAAAAGAACTCAATCGAGTGCCGACAATTCAGGAAATTGCCAAGGAGCTGGAGCTGTCACCGGAGGATATTGTCCACGCGGAAGAGGCTGCCAAGCTGCCTCATTCAATCCATGAGACAGTTTTCGAAAATGATGGAGATCCGATCACTTTATTGGACCAGATTGCCGAACAGGACGATAACTGGTTCGA
>NZ_LR700942.1:491003-548963 GCF_902497585.1 Terribacillus sp. AE2B 122
AACTTGCCTTACAAGAAGCGATTCAATCACTTGGTGAAAGAGAGCGGCTGATCGTGTACTTGCGGTTTTACAAAGATCAAACGCAATCTGAAGTATCAGAACGGCTCGGTATTTCCCAAGTCCAGGTTTCCCGTCTTGAAAAGAAAATTTTGGCTAGTATAAAAGAACAGCTGGAAAAGTAGCTTCTGCACATCGTGCAGAAGCTTTTTTTATTGCCTGTAATTACCAGCATGTTTTCCTGTGCTTTTCCCATACTAAGTACAGAAACCCTTCTTCATAGGAGGAGAGGTGTATTATGCCAGCTATTGTATATATCCGGTTCATCCGGAAGATCACTATTTCTCCAGAATCCGTGATCAAGCTCAAAGATATCGCTCATATCGCGAATGCTGGAGATTATAAGGAACGCATGCTCGACACCGTTATCTACCGTATAACTAAAAAAGACAGCAATATCGTTGTCCTCGATTGTTTCTCGGTATTTCAGCAGCTGATGAAGCTCTTCCCGGAGCATGAACTGCAGCTGATCGGCGCGGAACAAACGATTGTCCATGTCCAGCATGCAAAGAAACGCACTGTATGGCCTCTCGTCATTCTCATCTGGCTGCTTTTGTTCATAGGGTCGGCAATGACGATCATGAATTTTCATTTCGATGTTGCGATGGAGCCGGTGCAGCAGCAGATTCACTTTCTGTTGACTGGAGAAAGGCTTGTGCATCCGCTTTGGCTGCAAATTCCGTACAGCATTGGCATCGGAGTGGGAATGATTCTCTTTTTCAACCATGTATTCAAGAAGCGTTTGAATGAAGAGCCTAGCCCTCTGGAGGTAGAGATGCACAAATATCAGCGTGATATGGATGTTTATGTAGCTTATCACGAAAACGAATTGGAACAGCAGCATGTGGATCGCCACAGTTGAACTGCTGATCGGGCTCAGTGCCGGGCTTGCAACTGGAGCAGGATTTGTTGCTTTTCTGACTGTACTAGGTATTATTCCGAGATTGGTGCAGCTTAGCAAGACACAGAATTTCCTGATTTCATATGAAGCAGGTGTCACTGCCGGCGCTTTCGCCGGAACAATTCTTTCCTTCCACTATTTTCATTTTCATGCGCCGACTCTTCTGATCACGCTTTGGGGTCTTTTGCATGGTATATTCGTCGGAATGCTTGCTGCAGCTTTGACAGAGGTGCTGAATGTATTCCCGATCCTGACTAGACGAATTGGTCTGGATAGTAGTCTGATCTGGTTCTTTATGGCAATCGTCCTGGGGAAAATCACCGGATCCTTGTTCCAATGGCTTTTACTTTCCTACTAACTAAAGAGGTGACATCATGGATTCCAAGTTCAAGAAAGAAAATTACACCGATACAGCAAAAACGTATTATCCGAAAGTCCCATACGTCAGAAATTGTTTAAAAGCTTTCTTAGTCGGCGGTTTTATCTGTCTCATTGGAGAGCTGCTAACTAAATTTTACATGCAAGTCTTTGATATGTCCCAGCAGGAGGCTGGAACGCCTACTGTCACAACATTAATCCTTATATCTGCGATATTGACAGGACTTGGTGTATATGATCGGATCGCGCAATTTGCCGGGGCAGGATCAGCAGTGCCGGTAACAGGATTCGCTAACGCTGTGACAAGCGCTGCCTTGGAATATAAATCGGAAGGTTATGTGCTCGGTGTGGGTTCCAATATGTTTAAACTTGCTGGCAGTGTCATTGTATTCGGGGTTACGTCGGCTTATATTGTCGGCATTATCCGATATATATTCAACCAGCTGATCGGGGGATAAAGAAAATGGTGAAATTAGGCAAGCAATCCTGGACGCTGAATCAACAGGTTTATATTCAAGAAACAGGTACGAGTGTAGGACCCAAGGAATCAAAAGGTCCATTAGGAGATTCCTTCGATAAATCTTATGATAATTTATATTGCGGTGAAGATAATTGGGAAATGGCAGAAAGAAAGCTCTTGCAGGATGCTATCCAAATAACGTTGGAGAAAGCTGGTTTGAAGCAGCAACATATTGATATGTTCATTGCTGGAGATCTTCTGAACCAGAATGTGAGTGCCAATTACACAGCACGTGACATGGATATGAGCTATCTCGGTATGTTCGGAGCTTGCTCCACTAGTATGGAAACGCTGGCTGTAGCATCTCAATTGGTCGATGCAGGAGTGGCAGATCGCATTTTGACGGCTGTCTGCAGCCACAACGCAACAGCAGAGCGTCAATTCCGTTTTCCAACCGAATACGGTAATCAGAAACCAGCTACAGCAACTAGTACAGCCACTGGAGCTGGATGTGCACTAGTAAGCCGTGAAAAGAGTCAAATCCGGATTGAGGGAGCAACGATCGGTAAGGTAGTCGATTTCGGTGCAACGAACGCATTTGACCTTGGAAGCGCAATGGTTCCGGCAGCATATGACACGATCAAGCGGCATTTGAGCGATTTTGGCCGTACACCTGCTGATTATGATCTAATAGTTACTGGTGACTTATCGAGCGTTGGTTCTCCTATCCTAAAGGATATGCTCCGGAGTGATGGAATCAATATTGATGCCGTACATAAGGATTGCGGCAACTTGCTTTATAACAGTGATCAAGGAATGCTCGCCGGGGGCAGCGGTACAGCCTGTTCCGCCATTGTGACGTATAGCCATCTTTTGGATGAGATGCGGAAAGGGACCTACAAACGGATACTTGTTACCGCAACTGGTGCATTAATGAACCCAACACTGATACGTCAAAAGGAATCGATACCAGCTATCGCACATAGTGTCGTACTCGTAAGGGAGGAGGGATAAGCATGGACTTTTTTTGGGCATTTGTAGTCGGCGGCTTGATTTGTGTTCTCGGTCAGCTGCTTTTAGATGTTGCTAAACTGGATGCTGGACATGTGATGAGTACCTTTGTAGTTCTAGGCTGTGTACTGGATGGATTCGACTTGTATGATAACTTACTTTCTTTCGCAGGTGCCGGTGCTTCGGTTCCCATCACTAGTTTTGGACATTCCCTCCTTCACGGTGCAATGGAACAAGCTGACAAACATGGTTTTTGGGGCATTGCACTCGGAATGTTCCAGCTGACATCTGCAGGGATCGCTGCCGCTATTCTTTTCGGGTTCCTAGTGTCTGTAATCTTTAAGCCAAGGGGATGAACCCTTTATGAAGAGAGTAATTCTGATTACAGACGGAGACGCTTATGCAAAGCGAACAATCGACCATTTAGCTAAGAAAATAGGCGGGACGTCTCTATCTTATTTGGCTGATAATCCGATGACAGTGGAGGCTAAATCTATGGTCGATGCTATCCATGCAGCTGAAGCAGAACCGGTTTATGTCCTTCTCGATGATGGAGGTGTACCGGGTGTAGGCAGCGGTGAAATGCTGCTTCAGACGATTTCAGATGATCCCGAAATCAACGTTATTGGTGCATTAGCGGTTGCGGCTCATACGCAAAACCGGGAATGGAGCCGCGTCAACTTCTCTATTGATCAGGATGGGGAGCTGCAGCCATTTGGTGTAGATAAAGAAGGGGTCATTACAGAGGAAATCGGCCGTATCAACGGCGATACGGTGTACCTGCTTGACCAGCTGGATATTCCTTTAGTCGTGGCAATCGGAGATATCGGAAAGATGCACGGAAAAGATGCGATCGAAATCGGCTCCCCAATTACAGAACAAGCGCTTCGTATCATCCTAGAAAGGGAGGGAAGCAGAAATGGCTGATGAGCAAAAAATGCCCATACCAGCAAAGGTCGATGATGTAAATGAGTTTATGAAAGAGCGTGTTGGTGTCGGTGTCTCCTTCGACGTTGGTCACCGCACCTTGATCATTCTTAAGAAAAAAGTAGAAATCTACTACACCACTGGACTTGCTGATGCAGAAGTCGTACAGCGTGTGCTCTCGAAATTGATGAGTATCAATGATGACGAAAGAAATACTAACAAAGTTTCCGAAATCATTGAAAACCGACTGGTACACATGCAAGTGAAGCGGACAGAAAGCATCGATGATTGTGTCGATCAATTCCTTTCAGGATTAATTGTCGTATTCATGGACGGCTGTGATTTTGCTTTTGTTGTCGACACAAGGTCCTATCCGGGCAGACAGCCGGAGGAGCCAGACACGGAGAAGGTCATCCGCGGTCCGCGGGATGGATATACGGAAAATATTATCATCAACACTGCCTTGACGCGCAGAAGGATTCGGGATGAACGGCTGCGACTGGAAATGATGCAGGTAGGAGAAAGATCAAAGACAGATATTTGTATCGCTTATATCGAAGACGTTGCTAACCCAAATTTAGTAAAGCTTATTAAAAAAGAATTGAAGGAAATCGAGATCGACGGACTTCCGATGTCTGATAAATCTGTGGAAGAATATCTTGTAAAACAAGGCAATAGACCATTCCCGCTTGTCAGATACACCGAACGTCCGGACATTGGCGCGGTTCACCTTTTTGAAGGGCATGTCCTTATTATTGTGGATACGTCACCTAGCGTTATCATTACACCGGCGACTTATTTTTCCCATTTGCAGCATGCCGAGGAATACAGAGAATCACCAGCGCCTGGAACATTCATACGCTGGGTCCGTCTCACAGGGATCTTTGTATCATTGTTCCTCCTGCCGTTTTGGTATCTGATCACAGTTCATCCGGAATTGCTGCCAGGAAGCATCGATTTTATCGGTCCCAATAAGGATGACGGACATATACCATTATTTCTGCAAGTCCTCCTTGCAGATCTTGGTATAGAATTCCTCAGACTAGCTGCAATTCATACTCCTACGCCGCTATCCACGGCAATGGGTCTTATCGCAGCTGTCCTGATCGGTGAGATTGCCATTAACGTAGGCTTGTTCACGCCAGAAGTAATTCTTTATGTAGCGGTTTCTGCTGTCGGTTCATTTGTTACGCCTAGCTTCGAGCTTAGTGTTTCAAACAAAATAACAAGAATATTCTTCCTCGTAGCAACAGCAATTTTCGGGGTTCCGGGATTCGTCATCAGCATCACTTTAGCCATCTTGATTCTTGTAGGGACAAAATCACTTAACACACCTTATATGTGGCCGTTCATTCCTTTCAATATGAAAGCACTTCTGGAGATTGCTTACCGGACACCGGTTCCGTTGACAAAATATCGTCCCACCATTACCAACTCTCCAGATAAAACAAGAGCGCCGAATTCTTAGTTGCTAGAAAAATGAGAATATGGTACGTTTACTCTATCTATTTTTTACGACAGTACGGGTAGTGTAGCGTGTGAAGCGAAAGCTCATCTTCTTCCTATGCGGAAAGATGGGCTTTGTTTTATGCCTTATCCGATGAAGCCGTTGTTTGGAGGTTATTGTATGCAGCACCCTTTTGTAGTAAATGATCAGCACATTTTGGAAGTAGGCGGAGTAGATGCCGTCACATTAGCCAAAAAATATGGTACACCATTATTTGTGTACGATGTCGGCGTTATCCGGAAAAATGCTAAGGCATTTGTCGAGGCGTTTGAAACATTGGGAGTCAAAGCTCAAGTCGCATATGCGAGCAAGGCTTTTTCTTCGGTCGCAATGGTGCAGGTAGCGAAGCAGGAAAAACTCAGCTTGGATGTAGTTTCCCGCGGAGAACTGCATACTGCATTGAAAGCCGGCTTTCCGACTGAAAAAATTCACTTGCATGGCAATAACAAGAGCTATGAAGAGCTTTCAATGGCTGTAAAGCATGACATCGGCTGTGTGGTTGTGGATAACTTCCATGAAATTGCCTTATTGGAAGCGGTATTGAAGGAACAAGGAAAGCAGATGGATATCCTGCTGCGTGTTACGCCGGGCATCGAAGCACATACACATGATTATATTTTGACAGGCAATGAGGATTCAAAATTCGGCTTTGATATTAGTAATGGACAAGCTGAGGAAGCGTTTCGTAAGGTAAAGGATAGCGAAGTGATCAGAATGAAGGGGCTGCATTGTCATATCGGTTCCCAGATATTCGAAACCGATGGATTTCTGATGGCAGTAGGCAGGCTGTTCGAGCTTATTAAAGCATGGCAGAATGATTTTGGTTATGAACCTGCAGTACTTAATGTAGGCGGCGGCTTTGGTATCCGTTATACGGAGAACGACGAACCGCTTCCATTGTCAGATTATATCCATGCATTGGTAACACGAATCAAAGCGGAGGCCGAGGAAGCATCAATTGAGATGCCGGAAATCTGGATTGAGCCAGGGAGATCAATTGTTGGGAATGCGGCAGTAACGCTTTATACGATCGGTTCTGTTAAAGAGATTCCTGGTGTACGTAAATATGTGTCTGTTGATGGTGGGATGACGGACAATCTTCGTCCAGCACTTTATAAAGCTGTTTATGAGGCTAAAATTGCTAATCGTGCAGATGAGAAAGCAATAGAAACAGTCTCCATTGCCGGTAAATGCTGCGAATCAGGAGATATGCTGATTTGGGATATCGATTTACCAAAAGCAGAGGCTGGAGACTTGCTCGCAGTTTTCAGTACCGGCGCCTACGGTTACGCGATGGCAAACAACTATAACCGCTTTGGCAGACCAGCGGTTGTCTTTGTCGAAAATGGAGTCGATAGACTTGTCGTCAGAAGAGAAGAAGCTGAGGAACTAACAAGGCTTGATCTTTCTTATGAATAAAAAAATCCTGTATGCATGATGCATACAGGATTTTTTTATTCTTCGTCGAAAACTTCTACAGTTTCCATTGTATCGCCGTTTCTCATGTTGCGAGCGATTTCCAAACCGGAAGTTACTTTACCAAATACAGTATGAACACCGTTCAAGTGCGGTTGTGGCTCGTGTACGATAAAGAACTGGCTGGAGCCTGTATCTTTACCTGCATGCGCCATGCTCAAGCTGCCGGCTTCATGCTTATGAGGGTTTCCTTCTGTTTCACATTTGATTGTTGTACCGCTGCCGCCAGCGCCAGTGCCAGTCGGGTCGCCACCTTGGCTCACGAAGCCTGGGATAACGCGGTGGAACGTTACGCCATTATAGAAACCGGAGTTCGCGAGCTTCTCGAAGTTCGCTACTGTGTTTGGTGCTTCCTCCGGATATAGTTCGAATTCAATTTTATCGCCATCCAGCATTAGGATGTAACCTTTTTTAGCCATTTGCTTGTCCTCCTAGATTAAAATGAGTATGTACTCGTGATGATTCTACCACATAAACCGTCACTCTCGCCAGATTCTGCTTCTATCCTTTGTATGGAGCGAGGGATGTAGGAGAAACTACCATAGAATTCTTTGTTGTAGTCCGGGAGTAAGTATATGGGGAAAATGCGTGAAAGTAAAGTTGACAAAAAACGTAGATAGGTTTTAAATAAGACTACGTACGGCAGGAGTTGAACACAGTTGCAGGATAGTGACAAACAAGAGAAGGTGCTTTTCTGGGTCATGATGGGAGCAAGCTGCTTATTCCTTCTGTCCTTGATCGGAAAGTTATTTTCTTAATGAGGGGTTATTATGCTAATACGATACAAGAAGTCAATGGAAAAAATCGCAATGGGACTTTTATCTTTTATGCCCGATGTAAAAGAAGTAAAAAAATTGCAGCAGACAATTCAGGAATACAATAACAATCCGAATTGGCACTTGTTTCTTTGGAAAGATGAAGATGATATCCTCGGGGCACTGGGAGTCGTGATCGATGAGGATAAGGCCATCGTGCAACATATTTCGGTCGATCCATCTCACCGAGGCAATGGCATCGGCAAGCAGATGGTTTGTGAGTTACGTAACATGTATTCGCCTATGCATCAAGTCACTGCGACGGATGAAACAAAGAATTTCCTTGAGAAATGCGAAACAGAAGCTTAAAATAAAAACCAGCCTCCTAAGAAGGCTGGTTTTCTTTATGCGCTCGGCTTATAGCCAAGCAGCACCTACGATAATTAGAAGAATGAAAAGCACAACGATCAAAGCAAATCCTCCGCCGTAGCTACCCATGGTGAAATTCCTCCTTTATAAAATGTGACTCAGATAAAAGCCAGGATGTCTGAACATTTATCCTACGGTATAAGGTATGTCGGGAATTAAGTCAGGGTATGGGCGGTAGTGAACTTTTTTCGGAAGGAGGAGATTATATGCAAGGATACAGTGTGAAACTGGATGGGTTTGAAGGCCCGCTTGATCTGCTCCTGCATTTGATTAACCAATATGAAATCGATATCTATGACATTCCGGTGGCAGTGATCACCGAGCAATATATGCACTATATACATACGATGCAGCAATTGGAATTGAACATTGCCAGTGAATATTTAGTGATGGCGGCAACGCTTCTTGCAATGAAAAGCAAGCTGCTTCTGCCGAATCAAGCAGCACTCGATGAAGAAGCCGCAATGGAGGAGGAAGATCCTCGAGATGAGCTTATGAATCGCTTGATTGAATATCGTAAGTTCAAGGAAGCAGCGGAAGAATTAAAAGAAAAAGAGCTGTCTGCTGACAAGCTTTATACAAGACCGCCAGCACCGCTTCCGGATAAACCGGAATTGAAACCGCTCGAGCCAGGTGAAGTTACGGTCTATGATATGGTAGCTGCCTTGCAGCGTGTTTTTCGCCGAAGAGAATGGAGCCAGCCGCTCGATACGAAAATCCAGCGTGCAGAAATTTTGCTGGAAGATCGAATGGGAGAGGTACTGCATTCTCTTAAAGCCAGAAAAGAAGGGGTCGATTTCTTTGAATTATTCCCGGAACGAACAAAGCAGCACATTGTCGTCACCTTTATGGCTATATTAGAATTGATGAAAAAACAGCAAATTTTCTGCAAGCAAAAACAGCATTTTGATGAGTTAATCGTATTTGAAATGGGGATGCAAGATGGAAGTACCGTATAACAGTATTCTGGAAGGGCTGTTGTTTGCAGCCGGCGATGAAGGTTTGACAAAGAAACAGCTTATGCATGCATTGGAATTAGGAGAAAAAGAAGTTGAAGAGGAATTGGCAGCACTTAGGGTGGCCTACGAATCTCCAGACCGCGGTCTATCTATTATGGAAATGAAAGGTGCCTACCATCTGACAACAAAATCAGAGCATGCAGCTTATCATCGTAAACTGCTGGATTCTCCGCAAAACAGCAAGCTATCGCAAGCGGCCCTTGAGACGCTGGCAATCATAGCATATAAACAGCCGATCACAAGAATCGAGGTTGAGGAAGTTCGCGGTGTTAAGAGCGAGAGGCCGATTCAGACACTTGTTGCCAGAGGCTTTATAGAAGAGAGCGGCCGCAAGGAAGGCATCGGAAGACCGATCTTATATGTTACGACACTTGCTTTTCTTGCTTACTTTGGTTTACATACATTGGATGACCTGCCTCCTTTACCGGAAGGAACCGATGACCCTGAAGGAGCAGCAGATCTGTTCTTCGAAGATTTTCCAGCCGAATCGGATTGACAAGATTCCCCTAGCTGTACGGGTACATATGCTAGGGCGAGGTGAGTGATCTTGAACAGCAGAAATTATCTGGAAGCATTGTTAGAATGGAGTAAGGCAATGCAAGAACATGCAGGAGAGGCTTTAGAGGAATGGGAACCTGATCTACGTGAACTGCAGCATAACCTGCAGCAGACGCTATCATCTGCAGAAACTATTTCACAGGAAGCTGTGTTACAACTTCGTCAGGATGCAGAGAGATTAGCAGCCCGAGCGGAGCAGGTCAGTCGTCAGAATAGTGTCCGATGGGGTCAGCATAGACTGCCGCCACTTCCTTACCGATTTGATGCATTAGAGCCGCACATAAGCAGAGAGATAATGAAACTGCATTATACAAAACACCATCAATCCTATGTCGATGGACTGAATAAAGCAGAGGAAATGCTGTACGTGAATAGAGGGAACAAAACAAGCTCGGACTATAAGCATTATTTAAGAGAGCAGTCCTTCCATGGTTCTGGTCATTTCCTTCACACGATTTTCTGGTACAATATGTCGCCTAATGGCGGCGGAGAACCTTCCGGACAGCTCGCGCAGCAGATCCGAAAAGATTTTGGATCCTTCCAGAGGTTTAAGGACATGTTCTCCAAGGCTGCAGACAGTGTCGAAGGAGTCGGCTGGGCTATCCTTGTCTGGGAGCCGAGGTCACAACACTTGGCTATTCAGACACTTGAAAAGCATCAATTTTTCAGTTTGGCAGATACAATTCCTTTATTAGTCTTAGACATGTGGGAGCATGCTTATTATCTGCAATATAAAACAGAAAAGAAGCAGTATGTGGAAAACTGGTGGAACGTCGTCAATTGGGCGAATGTGACACAAAGATTTCAAACTGCCAAGCAAGTGAACTGGGCGCCATTCTGAGTGAAAGACCCCTATCCATATGGATAGGGGTCTTTCACTTGTTCATAAGCTTGTCTTCTGTGCATACACTGATGATAGATGACTAAGGGAGGGTTTGAAACATGTTCAAGCGCGTTCTGGTTGTAATGATAGTTATAATCCTCTGTGCGATGCTCCTGCCAGGGCAAGCGGCCGCCAAACCTGGAGTATCTGCAGATGCTGCTATCCTGATGGAGCTTTCTACGGGCAGGATTTTATATGAAAAAAATGCATCTGATCCGAAAAGGATCGCCAGTATCACAAAAATCATGACCGCTATCATCGCTATTGAATCAGGCAAGATGGATGAAGAAGTCCATGTCAGTAAAAATGCAGTATATACAGAGGGATCCTCCATTTACCTGGAGGAAGGAGAGGAAATACCGTTGAAAGATCTTGTATACGGGCTGATGCTTCGATCCGGAAATGACGCAGCCGTAGCCATAGCTGAGCATGTGGGCGGCAGTGAAGAAGGATTTACGCATTTGATGAACGAGAAAGCAGCATGGCTTGGCATGCAGGATTCTCATTTTGATAATCCGCACGGTCTGGATACCGAAACACATCAAAGCTCCGCATATGACATGGCATTATTAACGAAGTATAGCATGCAAAATGAGACCTTCCGTAAGATCAGCGGGACGAAAACATACAAAGCCGATTCTAAGCTGTATGCCTGGGGCAATAAAAATAAGATGCTCACGCGTTATTATGATTACTCTACCGGCGGTAAGACAGGCTATACGAAAAAGGCGGGCCGGACACTTGTTAGTACTGCAGAAAAAGATGGAATGGAACTGGTTGTTGTCACGATAAACGACCCGGATGACTGGCGTGATCATATGAATCTTTTTGAATGGGGATTCGATGAATATGAGCTTACCAAGCTGAAACAGTCTGAAACAGGCACGTCCCTTATTTATCCGCTTTCCGAGCAGGAAAAGAAACAAGCGCATACTATGACCCAGCTCCTGAAAGAGGACAAGCAAAAGGAAAACCAGCAGATTGGTGCCGATGTTTATTATTTGAACGAAAAGAAAATCGGTACAGTGCCAATTTTCGCAGTCCCGCAGACACCGACGCTAGCTGGTTCTACAAAGCAACTTTTTGATGAGCTGGCTGGTGTCCGCTTATGGTGAACTATATATGGGCAATCATGGCGATCGGCGGCATTATTTATGCCATGATCAATGGCACGATGGATGAAGTAAATAAAGCTATCTTCAAAAGTGCAGATGACGCAGTTGTGCTTGCCATCAGTTTGATTAGTGTGATGGTATTTTGGCTCGGAATCACAAAAATAGCAGAAGCCGCCGGACTTTTAAAGGGTCTAGTCCGGCTGGCTAAGCCATTCATTGCTCGATTATTTCCGGACATTCCGAAGGATCACCCGGCAATGGGATATATCCTGTCCAACTTGACTGCCAATTTCTTTGGTTTAGGAAACGCTGCGACACCGATGGGAATCAAAGCGATGGAAGAGATGAAAAAGCTCAGCGGCAGTCCGAAAGCAAGCCGTTCCATGATTACGTTCCTTGCAATTAACACATCGAGTTTGACGCTTATTCCTACGACAGTGCTTGCTGTTCGGATGAAATATGATTCGCAATCACCAACTGAGATTGTCAGCGCAACTTTGCTGGCTTCTATCATCTCATTCATCGGAGCCATTCTGATTGATCGGCTTTTCTATGAAATCAGGCGACGGAAGGAGCGTCATCTATGAGTCTGCTTGCGACCGCCAGCATGTGGATCATTCCTTGTCTCATCCTTGTCGTACTAACTATCGCCACAGCAAAACGACTGCCGACTTACGAACTGTTTGTAGATGGCGGCAAGGAAGGCATCGGTCTGGCTATCTCGATTCTCCCTTTTCTGCTAGGGATGCTTGTCTCGATTGCGATTCTTCGGGCTTCTGGTGCATTGGATGCCATAATCGGTCTGATTACGCCTTTTTTGAGTTTTATCGGAATGCCTGCTGATATTGTCCCTCTGGCGCTTGTAAGGCCGATCAGCGGGACAGCCGCACTCGGGATGACTACCGAGCTGATTGCGACCCATGGACCTGACTCCTTCATTGGCCGGCTGGCTTCGGTTCTTCAGGGGAGTACGGATACGACCTTTTATGTACTGACAGTTTATTTTGGTGCTGTCGGTATCCGGAAGATGGGAGATGCATTAAAAGTTGGACTGTTAGCTGATGTTATTGGTATAATGGCTTCAATCATAGTAGTAACGATTATATTCGGAGCATGAGAGGCGTTGACAACCGTTAACGCTCTTTCTTTTGTTCCTGATGATAAAAAGTGAGGATCAGTACATGGATAAACAAGCAGAACGCCTGCAGAAAGTAATCGCCCACAGTGGCATTACATCAAGAAGAAAAGCAGAGACGATGATTTTGGAAGGCAAAGTTAAGGTTAATGGCAAGGTTGTAAAGGAACTTGGCATAAAAGTAACCGATAGAGACACCGTAGAGGTAAATGGTATACCGCTTGAAAAGGAAAAATCAGTCTATTATATGCTGTACAAGCCACGCGGTGTCATCTCAAGCGTACAGGATGAGAAAGACCGGAAAGTTGTGCTTGATTTAATGCCGGATGTGTTGGAAAGAGTCTATCCGATCGGCCGTCTGGATTATGATACATCAGGCTTGTTGCTTTTGACGAATGACGGAGAATTTGCCAACATGCTCATGCATCCAAGCCAGAAGATTGACAAAGTATATGTTGCCAAAGTTAAGGGCATACCTTCCCCCGAAGAGCTGAAACAGCTGAAACGAGGCATTATGATAGACGGGCATAAATGCAAAGCTGTCTATGCGAAGCTGATGAGCGCTGATAGAAAGAAGAATACGAGCCTCGTTCAAATTATCCTTCATGAAGGACGTAACCGTCAGGTGAGGAAAATGATGGAGAGAATTCAATTTCCTGTTCAGAAGCTGAAGCGCGAAAGATACGGTTTCTTAACACTTGAAGGGCTTCAGCCAGGTGCGTATCGTAAGCTGACTCCTGAAGAAGTACATCGCATTAAACAGGAATACAAAGAAAATCGTAAATAATTTGTCAAAATTGGCAGCCGGCGGACGTGCTATACTTGGCAAAGAGGTGAGGATACGTGACACCTATTCGTAAACGGCGCTTCATTGTACGCCTGACTGTGCTTGCCATACTGGCTTGCTTTGTTTTGATAGCATGCTGGCAGCTGTTGGGAGAAGGGAAGGCGTCAAAAGTGGAAGCAGGACAGCAGACTCCTGATTTCATGCTGAAGGATTTACAGACAGGTCAGGAATTCAAGCTATCCGAAAAGCGCGGCAAAGGTGTTATAGTCAATTTTTGGGCAACCTATTGCGAGCCTTGTAAGCAGGAAATGCCTTTATTTGAAAAGGCATCCCATACATATGAAAATAAGGATGTAATCTTTGCTGCTGTCAATGTGGACGAAAGCAGCGTTGTTATTGAGCGTTTCCTGGATCTGTATAATTTGTCCTTTCCAATCTTATTGGATAATGGACAAGTGATGGAAGCATATGGAGTAGATGCGTTGCCGGCTACGTTTTTCATCTCCGCTGACGGAACAGTCAGCAGGACGGTTTATGGTCCGTTAGAGACGGAGCGGCTGGAGGAATATGTGGATGAGATTGTGCCTTGAGAAAAGAGGCGATGTATTTGCAGAAATGTTCTATTTGTAAGCATGAGAACAATCTGGATAGCGAAAGATGCCATAATTGTGGGAATGTATTGATAGAAAAGCTGGATATGCGCTATGAAGGCGCAGACCGGCGCTCCCAGCAGCGTACCCAGACGATAATTGATAAGATCTGGCGGTTTTTCGCTTCTGTGCGGAACGGAATGTATATTCTTCTGCTGGTATTGCTTATAACGGCGATCGGGACCATTCTTCCACAGCGGGCATACATTCCAATTGGGAGAACACCTCAGGAATTTTACGAATCAGAATATGGTGTGTTTGGGAGTCTGTATCTTGACTTAGGTTTTGATCAGTTATACAGCTCATGGTGGTATATGACGCTGCTCGGATTACTTGGTGCCAGTATCTTGATTGCCAGTATCGATCGCTTTTTTCCGTTATACCGTGCTTTGAAGCTGCAGCCAGTAAAACGCAAGAAACATTTCCTCATACGTCAAGTGTATGTGAGATATAAGGAAATAAGTAATCAGGAGCGCTTGTTGAAGCAAATACGAGGCAGAGGTTATCGGATTCGTCAAGATGGTGAAGATTATCTGGCAGAGAAAAACAGGTTTGCCAGATGGGGACCTTATGTGAATCATATCGGATTGCTGCTAGTGCTGCTGGCTGCTTTTCTCCGACTGTTTCCTTATTTCTATCAAGATGAATTTGTCTGGATAAGAGATGGAGAGACAGCGGTAGTACCCGATACCGATCAATCATTGTTTATCAAAAATGAGCAATTCAGTGTAGATACATACGATAATGACGATCCAAAATTCGAAGCTGCTATCGAACAAGAAGGTAGATCGATTCCGAAAAGCTTCTCAACAGATATCATCGTCTACAAAGCTGAGGATCATATAGCAGGTGAGACCCCTGATTTGGATGTATTGAATCAAATGACGGTGTCTGTGAATCATCCTGGCAAAGCTGCGGGATTTACGATTTATCAATCAGGCTATCAGCTGAATGAATTCAGCAGCTTGACTCTCCGCGCTGAAAATGAAGAAGGTGTAACAGCTGATTTTAAGATCGATACCGAAAATCCCCAAGCAGATTATGAGCTTGATAATGGCTTGCAAGCTAAATTGGTTGATTATTATCCGGATTATCGATTAGACGGGGACAAAATCATCACCGCAACGAAATTTCCTCGTAATCCTGCATTCGTTTTCGATATTTCAGAAGACAATCATACGGAGAGGCTTTTCATAGCAATTGATGAGGCTGTATCGAAAACGGGAACGAACAATTACAGCGTACGTGCAGTGGATTATGATACGCATAATGTAACTGGATTGTCAGTAAAGCGTGATTTGACCTTGCCGGTATTCCTGCTCGGTGGACTCATTTTCATGATCGGTCTTATCCAAGGTCTTTATTGGCAGCATCGCAGAATATGGCTCCAAAGACAAGCAGATGGCTCCTATCTGATTGCGGGACATACGAATAAGCATACGTCCTCCTTTGAAAGAGAAATGGATCGTATCTTTGACATCTATGATAAAGGGGAGAGCAGCTGATGGATAAGTTATCTATTTTAAGCGGACATTTACTGGAAGCTGCTTTTATCAGTTACCTGTTTGGTATCGTTCTATTCACTTGGTCAGCAGCCAAGCAGCGGCATGGCGTCACTGAGCGTATTGCCTGGGGAGTCACTGCTGCCGGGTGGATTGCACAGCTCGGTTTCTTCATCCTTCGGTGGGTGTACAGCGGACATGCACCAGTAAGCAATTTATTTGAATTCATGACTTTCTTTGGGATGATGCTAATTTTGGTGCTGTTGGTCATGTATCGGTTTTATCGCTATCCGCTTTTAGCGGTGACGACATTGGTGATCAGCATTCTGATTATTGGCTGTGCTGCCATGTTTCCGCGTGAGGTGGCACCGCTAGTACCCTCGCTGCAAAGTCATTGGCTGTATATTCATGTAACAACGGCTGCACTTGGAGAAGCAGTACTTGCTGTCAGCTTTTTCGCAGGTTTTCTTTATATCCTACATGAAACGGACCAAGAGAAACCGGATAGAAGGGTATGGCTCATCGAAGCTATAATCGCTCTTATCTTATCGGTTGCAGGGTATATGCTGCTCGCTATTCTTTTCCGAACTTTCGGATATACTGCGACTGTGATGACTGCAGATGCAAGCATCATCTATCAGCTGCCGCCTTTCTTTGTTCCAATTGATATGGTATCTTCACCATTTCCGTTCAAGGTCTCTGTTCCGGACTGGATGCGCGGTGAAAATGCGGCACTGAAGCTTAATACAATCTTCTTATCCTTGCTCTCAGGGTGTGTGTTGTATATTCTCATTCGATTCTTCACTAGAAAAAGGATTGGCGCAGCACTGCAGCCGTTCGTGCAAAGGATGCCAAAGGATATGCTGGATGACATTGGCTATCGTTCAGTAGCAGTCGGTTTTCCTATCTTCACACTTGGCGCCCTAATCTTTGCAATGATTTGGGCCCAGCAGGCATGGGACCGCTTCTGGGGCTGGGATCCGAAGGAAGTATGGGCGCTGATCACTTGGCTTTTCTATGCTGCTTATTTACATATACGTATGCTGAGAGGTTGGCAAGGAATTCGATCTGCCTGGCTTGCAGTTATCGGTTTTTGTATTATCATGTTCAATTTGCTGGCAGTAAACTTGCTTATCGTTGGTTTACACGCGTATGCTTAACCTAAAAAGAGAAAAGGGGAAGGACCATGGAAACAGAAGCACATATTCTTGTAGTAGACGATGAAGAAAGAATCCGCAGACTCGTGCGCATGTATCTGGAGAAAGAAGGCTACACGCTCGATGAAGCTGCTGACGGAGACCAGGGACTTCAAATGGCAAACGAAACAGACTATGACGTTATCTTGCTGGATGTAATGATGCCTGGCAAGGATGGAATCGAAGTTTGCCAGGAAATCCGCAAGGAAAAAGGAACACCGATCATCATGCTGACAGCTAAGGGAGAAGAAGCTGACCGCGTGGAAGGCTTCGAAGTCGGAGCGGATGATTATATTGTAAAACCTTTCAGTCCTCGTGAAGTTGTTTTGCGCGTCAAAGCGTTATTACGACGGTCTTCCACGACTAAGTATTTGCATACCGATGCAAAAGCGAAGGATTTGCTTGTATTTTCCCATCTTACTATCGATAAAGATGCCCATCGGGTGACAGCGGATAACCAGGAAGTAACACTGACACCTAAGGAATATGAACTGCTGCATTTTCTTGCTTCGACACCAGATAAAGTGTACGGAAGAGAAGAGCTGCTGAAGCAGGTTTGGAAATATGAGTTCTTCGGAGATTTGCGTACAGTAGATACTCATGTCAAAAGACTACGGGAAAAACTGAGCAAGGTTTCAGAAGAAGCAGCTAGCATGATAGTGACAGTGTGGGGTGTCGGATACAAATTCGAAGCGGATAAAAGCTGATGCTGTGGGGAAGTGTTGTTAACAAACTATGGCTGACTATCTTGGTTCTTGTGTCAGTCGTCCTTGGTCTGCTTACTTTTCTGCTGCTGGAGTTCTTCGGTAATTTTCATATTGAAGAAGCAGAGGAGAGCCTTATGCAGACAGCTGCGAAGGTGTCTATTTTGCTGGAAGAAATCGATGACCGCAGTACCGTCTACGATACTGCGGAGCGTGTCCAGGATCCGAATTCCCGCATTGCTATCCTTCAGGATGATGAGCTTTGGATATCTGAACCGGATGAGGCGGAGCCATTGCCTGATGTTGACCAGCAATGGCTGCTGGATGATGCTGTATTAAATAAAGCTGTAACAGAAGGAGAAGATGTATCCAAACAGCTTATCTTGCCTAATACCGATAGAAGTGTAATAGTTGTCGGTACTCCACTGCAGGATGGGTCTGGTGCGGTTTATGTCTATCAATCGTTATCTGTTGTAAAAGAGACAGGTAATCAGACGACACAAATCATCCTGCTGGGAGCAGGAATTGCCTTTGTCCTTACAACCGTTTTTGCCTTTTTCTTGTCATCGAGGATCACGAAACCACTTATAAAGATGCAGGATGCAGCACTAAACGTTGCTAGAGGAGAATTCGGGACCAAAGTACCTGTTGTCACACATGATGAGATAGGTATGCTGGCGACTGCTCTTAACAAGATGGGAAAACAGCTGGAATTCAATATTAATGCCCTCAGTCAGGAAAAAGAACATCTTGCCCGCGTGGTTAATGCAATGGTAGATGGTGTTGTCATGATCAACCGGCAAGGTGAACTAACCGTGACGAATCCGCCGGCTGAAGAATTTATCCATGATTGGCAGTTTGAAAATGGCGAAACATTCCATGAAGTGCCAGGCGTCTGGCTTGAAATCATGGAAAGTGTTGTCTCAACTGCATCGGAGGTTACCCGTGAAGTAACGATCCAAGGACGGGAATGGGTGATTATTGCTACACCTCTTTATGATGATGCGGCAATTCGCGGTGCGGTTGCAGTTGTGCGGGATATGACTCAGGAACGCAGATTGAATAAGCTTCGCGAAGACTTTATTACGAACATTACGCATGAACTGCGCACACCAATTTCCTTGCTGCAAGGCTATAGCGAGGCAATTATTGATGATATTGCTGACACTATTGAAGCGAAAAACGAGCTTGCTCAAATCATTCATGATGAATCCTTACGAATCGGAAGGCTCGTCAACCAGTCGCTTGATCTTGCTCGGATGGAAGCAGGCGATACAAATCTAGTAATGGAAGAAGTAGAAATAAATCCATTTCTGGAGCGGATCGTCCGTAAGTTTCAGGGTTTAGCTGATGAACGGGAAATCAAACTGGGACTCGTCAATGCAGTAGATAAACGGACCTACCAGTTTGCTCCCGATGCAATTGAACAAGTACTTACTAATTTAATTGATAATGCGATTACCCATACTGAAAATGCAGGAGCTGTCCAAGTGTTGGTATCTGACGATAAAGATCAGCTTGTTATGATTGTGAAAGACTCGGGAAGCGGGATCCCTGAAGAGGATTTGCCTTTTGTGTTCGAACGATTCTACAAGGCCGATAAATCTAGGACGAGAAAAACTGTCAGAACCGGAAATGGATTAGGACTTGCGATTGCTAAAAATATCATTCAAGCACATGATGGAACAATCAAAGTAACTAGTAAGCTTCATGAGGGGACAACATTCACTATTCGTCTCCCGCGGGATACAAACCTGACATAATATGATAAAATAAGCTGGATTCAAAGCGTACAAGGTGTCGAACAGACTTGATAGGGAACGCGGTGTGATTCCGTGACTGTCCTCGCAGCTGTGATTACCGCCGAAAAGAACATAACCACTGTCCAATTGGATGGGAAGGGTTCTTAGTAGATAAAGGTATCAGTCAGCAGACCTGCCCTGTGTGCTTGTGTTTCACCGCTTCGAGGACTGAGCGGGTGGAGCGGCAGCTTCTAATGCTCTTTCCTTTAATAAAGGGAGGATTTTTTTATGAAAAAAGCACTACATATGTTATCAGCTTTATTGCTGACAGCAGGCGTCCTGGCTGGTTGCGGGACGGAAGAACAGCCGCAGCAAAACCAGCAAGCAGAGCAGCAGGCCGAACAGCAGGTCACAGTAACATTATCTGAAGACGGAGAAGAGATTTCATCCAAGGAAGTCAGCTTTGAGAAAGGCGATATTCTGTTGGATGTGATGAAAGAGAACTTCGACATCGAAGAAGATGGTGGATTTATTACTTCTATTGATGGCCACGCTCAGGATGCAAATACCAACAAATATTGGCTTTTTACCGTGAATGAGGAAATGTCACCAGTCGGAGCGAATGAGGTTGAACTGAAAGACGGCGACGAGGTTATCTTCAATCTGCAGGAATCTTAATGTTTACCACACGTAAGCTGACTCTTTTAGCAATGCTGACGGCACTTGCTGCGGTAGGAAGGATATATGCGAATGTGCTGTTTCCTTTCTTGCCGAACATGCAGCCGATGACGAGTGTCATCATCATTTGTTCGCTTTTGCTTGGCCCGGCTGCAGGTGTCATTATCGCTGTATTGTCCACGCTGTTATCCAATATGATACTAGGAATGGGATTATGGACATTGTGGCAGATGCTGGCTTGGGGACTGATTGGTCTGACTTTCGGTCTCGTGGGCAAGCTATGGAAAAACCCCCCGCTGAGTGTCATGACAGCTGCCAGCGTTTTGGCAGGATATGTGTATGGCTTATTGATATCATTGCCGAATGTGTTCATAATGGAACATTTCCTGGCGTATTATCTTGCTGGTATAAGTTTCGATACGATGCATGCGATCGGCAATGGAATTTTCTTTTTCATCTTATATCCTGTACTGCGCAGGTTGTTCAGCAAGTGGATTCCTGCAGAAGGAAAAAGAACCACTTCCTCTTAACGGGAAGTGGTTCTTCATATATGGGATAATGCATCCTTTGCAATAACCAAATCACTCAGCTTGATCGACTCGGTCGGACACGCTTCAAATGCCTCTGTCACATCCTCCTGCAATTCCTCCGGTACAGAGAAGGTACCAGTATTGCGGTCGAGCAGGACAAATGCGAGACCTTCATCATCATAATCGTATACATCGGGCGCGACAGCTCCGCATGTACCGCAGGCGATACAAGTATCTTGATCGACATATGTATACATTGCCATCCCGCTTTTCCCCCTTCCGCTTTCACCAAAGCTGTTTCTTGCTTTATACTAAGTGTAGCGCGTACCGATACGGAATACAAGCTTACAGAAAGGTTGGTTAGCATGCTTCTGGCATCTATCATAATCCATGCCGCACAGCCCATACGTCAGGAACGGAGCGCGGCATCTATCTATCATCTGCTGCAAGGGAAGCGATCCGCTCAAACATTGCAGGATGCACATATGTACGGTCTTACCCATCTGTTCGGTATCTACCCGAAGCTATCGAGACAGGTATTCGACAAAGTAGCTGCCAATATCATGCAAGAAGAAGGACAGGATAATAAAAAAAATATGCCGTATTTCAATGGTATGGCCTATCAATCACAAACAGAGCCATTTCTGTATCGGCTGCTTCTGCTTGTCCAGCTGCTTTCCAATCAAACAAAAGGGGAGAATCGGTATATACCTGTAACGGATAACCCTGCTATTCAGCATTGGATAAAGCAGTTGTATCGACAGGAACAGCATCGCTTGGATGATTGGCGAAACGGAGTATATGAGGAATTATACGGCTTGCTGGAGGAACTGCCGCAGATACAGGCTGAGTTATTTGTAGATCGATTGACGGGATACCATCATATCGGGTTGACGACTGTACAGCTAGCAGAAAAATATCATGTGCATGATACGGATGTGCTCCTATACCAGACGTCAACTATTCACCATCTCCTGCAGCACGCAGAGACCGATACGGCAGCTTTTCCACACCTTGCTGCTCTTATGGATAGACCCCAGCACAAGATCCGCTCCATAACTTCCACGGCGCAAAAGACACGGACAATGCTTGAACGCGGCATGTCAGTAGAGCAGATTGCGCTTGTCAGAGGGTTGACGGAGAACACGATAAAGGATCATATAGTGGAAATAACTTGGCTTGATGGAGAAGCACTTTCCAGTAAGTTTATTTCTGATACCGATGCTGCTGTCATTTTAGAGTGCGCCATGCAAGCAGGTACTAATAAACTTAAACAAATCCATGCTTTGCTGGAAGATAAATATGACTATTTTCAAATTAGATTGGCTTTAGCTTTGCGGAAAGAGCAGGAGGTGAAAACATGAACGCAGATTTGCAAAAGGCATTGCAGAAGTTCTATGGGTATGACAACTTCCGGACCGGGCAGGAGGAGATACTTGAAAGTGTATTGAAGAATCGTCATACATTGGGAGTTTTACCGACTGGAACAGGGAAATCTATTTGCTATCAGCTACCTGCATTTATGCGGAGCGGACAAGTTATTGTTGTTTCCCCCCTGCTTTCGCTGATGGAGGATCAAGTGAAACAGCTGCGTGCCAGAGGATTCAAGCGGGTAGCTGCACTGAATAGTTTTCTCGATTATGAAGACAAACAGCAGATCATGCGAAAACTCCAGAATTACGATCTGCTTTATGTGTCACCGGAAATGCTCCAAAATGATTATCTGATCAATCGTTTGCAGTCGCTGCATATCCAATTGTTTGTAGTCGATGAAGCACATTGTATTTCCCAGTGGGGGCAGGAATTCCGGACCGATTACCTGCGCCTGGCAGAAGTGATTCGGAATCTAGGCAATCCGCCGGTACTTGCATTGACTGGAACAGCTACTCCAGAAGTCCAAGTAGATATTCAGCACTTGCTTGGTGATTTGGACATGGATAAGCATATCTATCCAATGGATCGGGAAAATATCTCATACTTTATCAGAGAAGTACAAGATCTACAGGAAAAAAATGAAACGATGCTAGCTTTACTTAGAAAGATTCAGGCTCCGACCATTATTTATTTTTCAAGCCGAAATATGGCTGAAAGCACTGCGGCCATAATCCGGGCTAATATGCCGGATATGCCATGTGCTTACTATCATGGAGGCATGGAGAACGAAGACAGGATATTGATTCAGCAGCAGTTCTTAGCCGGTCAGCTGCAGATTATCTGCTGTACAAGTGCATTTGGCATGGGAGTGGATAAAGAAGACGTACGCCTGATAATTCATTATCATTTGCCAAGTGACAAGGAATCTTTCATTCAGGAAGTCGGCAGAGCCGGCCGGGATGGCGAAGAAAGTGTAAGTGTGGTTCTTTATAGTCCGGGAGATTGGCAAATCCCGATCCACCTAATTGAGCAGGACCTTCCGGAGCAAGATTCGATTCAGCAAATGCTGCGTTTCCTTTATCAGCGGTTAAAAGCAGGACAGCTTGAACTGCCTTCCTACGAGCTGCTCATCCAGCATATTCCGATTAGTGAGACGCAATGGCGATTTTTACTTTATCAAATGGAGAAACATGATATAGTAAAGGGAAATCATCTGCATTATAAGGCAAATGCTTGGAAGGATTTCCTGGACCAGATAGAGAAGTTTGTTGGGAACAGGAAAAGACATAAGCTGAAGCAGCTGCAGCGTATGAAAGAATGGGTCTATACGGATTCATGCAGACGACAGGCACTTTTTGCTGACTTCCAATCTGAAGTACGACCAGCAAAAGGCCGATGCTGCGATAATTGCGGCGATACCCTTGCTGATTGGCAGTCGGTTTTGACGAATGTACAGCCGGAGCGTACTGGATGGCGGGAACAGCTGTATCATCTCCTGCAGCAGTAAAACGGAAATGGAAGGATGGACACTTCATGGCAAAGACAGAAGAGAAGGACCAGAATCTGGAGGAACTGGTGGCATCCGTGACACAGTCTCGCGGTGATGAAGAATTACCACCCGAGAAAGAAGAATCGGAGCCAGCAGTTCAGCGTATCGATGTTCTTAATTTACCCCCACGCCGAACAATCCATGACGGACAGCGGACAAGCTTCCGCCTGCGCTGGAATGGAGGTATTGCCAGGTTCATCCTCCTGACGGTTATCGTGCTGGCAGTGATAGTATTTATCCTGCTGTATACGGATGTGCCGCTGTCGATACCAGCCTTATTTTAGTCCATTTTCAGTTTGGACAACGAGGGTATTTTTAACTGAAAGATTAATATACTAACTATACGTACAAATCCTTTCTGTTCGAGACTAAAACCTATCATGAAAATGGACGCTCCCAATGGGGGAGTGCCGCGTACAAAACATAAAGCGAATCATATGCTATCTATATCTAGAGTGGCATCCAAGGGGGAAAAGTGATGAAGTTAGAGCGCGTATCATTAAATCAATTCAAGATCTTTCTTACCTTCGACGATTTAATCGAGAGAGGCTTGACTAAAGAAGATCTGTGGCATGATCTTCCGGGCGTTCATCAGCTTTTTCACGATATGATGTATGAAGCAAGCGATGAATTGGGCTTCGAATTGGAAGGCACACTTCTTGTTCAAGTGCATATTCTTCAAGCGCAAGGGATGCAGATCATCGTAACACAGTATCCGCAGACGGAAGACTTCGAAGAAGAAGAGGATTATATCGAGATGAAAGTGACACTTGACGAAAGCAGGGAGCTTATCTTCTCATTCACAGATTTTGAGGACATCATCAGCGTTTCACGTCAGCTGGACCAGATCGGCATTGAAGATGCCGCTGTGTATTTTATGAACGATCTTTATTATATGGAAATTCGCACGCTGCTCCATCCGGAGGCGCGTGAAAACTTGATTGCAGTCATGTCGGAATTCGCTAACCCGAGTATAGTCACCTCGGTTAGGCTGAATGAGTACGGCAAGAAGATTTTCGATAAGGATGCAATACGGCAGATCTGCACGTATTTTGCATAAGTTGCCGAAGATACCGGAGCATCCGCCGGTATCTTTTTGATTTTTGATTAAAAACACGGTTCTCATTATCTATCTGGCTGCTTTTTTGTTAGAATGGATGTGAAGATTTGATGTGGTAATATCGCTAAACAAGATGGGGAAACATTTAGGAGGTACAGAACAGTGGCCGACAACGCTGCGGAATCTACCAACAACAAGCATAGGGACGTATTAGAATCGACACAGAGAGTCGTACAATCGGCTTTGCAGAAACTTGGCTATCCCGAAGAAGTCTATGAATTACTGAAAGAACCGGTACGGTTAATGACAGTTCGTATTCCCGTTCGGATGGATGATGGCAGTACGAAGATTTTCACAGGGTACCGGGCTCAGCATAATGATGCAGTTGGTCCTACCAAGGGTGGCGTGCGTTTTCATCCGGAAGTAAGCGAAAATGAAGTAAAGGCATTGTCCATATGGATGAGTCTGAAAGCAGGTATCGTCGACTTACCTTATGGAGGCGGAAAGGGCGGTATCATCTGTGATCCCCGCGAAATGAGTTTTCGTGAGCTTGAAGGTGTAAGCCGCGGATATGTACGGGCAATCAGCCAGATTGTGGGGCCGACAAAGGACATACCCGCACCCGATGTGATGACCAACTCACAGATAATGGCATGGATGATGGATGAATACAGCCGGATGGATGAATTCAACAATCCAGGTTTCATTACTGGTAAGCCGATCGTACTGGGAGGTTCACATGGCAGGGAAACAGCTACAGCTAAAGGCGTGACGATTTGCTTGAAAGAAGCTGCCAAAAAGAGAGACATCAGCATCGAAGGAGCACGTGTTGTCATTCAAGGATTCGGAAATGCCGGCAGTTACCTAGCTAAATTCATGCACGAAGCTGGCGCGAAAGTAATCGGTATTTCAGATGCTTACGGGGCGCTTCATGACCCGGATGGTCTGGATATCGACTATTTGCTTGACCGGCGGGACAGTTTCGGTACAGTGACCAACTTGTTTAAGTCTACAATCTCCAACCAGGAATTATTGGAGCTTGATTGCGATATACTTGTACCAGCTGCGGTAGAAAACCAAATCACAAAAGATAATGCACATAATATTAAGGCCCAGATTGTGATTGAGGCAGCAAATGGCCCGACAACGTTCGAAGCGACCAAGATTTTGACCGAACGCGGTATCTTGATAGTTCCGGATGTACTTGCATCAGCAGGCGGCGTGACGGTTTCCTATTTTGAATGGGTGCAGAATAACCAGGGCTTTTATTGGACGGAGCAGGAAGTAGAAGAGAGATTAGAGAAAGTGATGCTGAAAGGGTTCCAAAATGTATATCAGACTGCCCAAACTAGGCGTGTTGATATGCGGCTGGCTGCATACATGGTAGGTGTCCGAAAAATGGCGGAAGCTTCCAGATTCAGAGGCTGGATCTAATCATAGTTGAAATCATGCTCTTATCCTGAAGCGAAAAGGATAAGAGTTTTCTCTTTTCTTGGGAAAAGGGATGGGAAGGAGCAGTATAATGCAAAAAGAACGAGTAATTATTATAGGAGCAGGTCCATGCGGGCTATCCGCAGCAATTGAGCTGCAAAAGGCCGGAATCGAACCGCTTCTTATCGAAAAAGGCAATGTTGTCAATTCAATTTATCAATATCCTACGCATCAGACTTTCTTCAGCTCCAGTGAGCGGTTAGAGGTAGGCGACATAGCATTTGTTACCGAAATGAAGAAACCTGTCAGGAACCAGGCGCTGGCTTATTATCGAACAGTAGCTCAGAGGCAGAATTTGCGTATACATACTTTCGAACGAGTGATGCAAGTGTCTGGAAGCGTTCATGACTTTACGTTAACTACGAAGACGATAAAGGAAGAGGAAAAACAATATAAGGCAGATTATGTAATTGTGGCAACTGGATACTACGATCAGCCTTACTTGATGAAGGTGCCTGGTGAGGATCAGCCGCACGTATTCCATTATTTTAAAGAAGCTCATCCTTATTTCGGAAAAAATGTGACGGTAATTGGCGGAAAGAATTCCGCCGTCGATGCTGTGCTGGAACTTCATAAAGCCGGTGCGAATATTACAGCACTCTATCGTGGCAGTACATATTCCAAAAGTGTAAAGCCGTGGATTTTGCCAGAATACGAATCATTGGCTCGAAATGGATACATCGACCATAGATTCAATGCACATATTAAAGAGATCACCGAAACACAGGTTATATATGAAGTGGAAGGCGAGACTCATTCAGTCGAGGCTGATTTTGTTTTTGCAATGACTGGGTACCGGCCTGATCTGAAGTTGCTACAAAGCATGGGTATTTCAATTCATCCAGAAACAGGAAAGCCTAACTATGATCCTGAAACGATGGAGTCAAACGTACCGGGTATTTTTATTGCGGGTGTAATCGCAGCTGGGAATAATAATAATGAAGTATTCATTGAAAATGGACGTTTCCATGGTGGACAGATTGCCCAATCAATTGCATCTCGCAGCAACTGAAAGGAAGGAAATAAATGATAAAAGGGAAAGTCGTATTGATTACTACTGGTGGCACAATTGCCAGTGTACCAAACGAAGAGAGCGGAAAACTTGCTTCCGGAGAAATGACTGGCGAGGAATTGCGCAGCCAAATTGACCTGCCGGATCATATTGAAGTCAAAGTGGTGAGTGCACTTCAAAAACCAAGTATGCATATCACATTTGATGACTTGCTTTCATTAAAAGATATGATCGAACAGCAATTAGAGGATCCAGAAGTAAAAGGGATTGTGGTTACGCATGGAACGGATTCTCTGGAAGAAACGGCTTATTTTCTGGATTTGACCATAACGGATGCCCGGCCAGTTGTAGTCACAGGTTCACAGCGAGCTATCCATGAACTAGGTTCCGATGTGTTCATCAATCTGCGGCATGCTGTTCTGACAGCTTATGATGATCAATTGCTGGAATGCGGAACTGTTGTTGTTTTCAATGAGCGTATTTTCCCAGCAAAATATGTTAAGAAAGAGCATGCCTCTAATATCCAAGGCTTCAATGCTTTTGGATTCGGATATTTAGGTATTATCGACAATGATAAAGTGTATCTTTATCAAAAACCGGTCAAACGGAATACGTATGAGCTGAAAAGCAAGCTGCCTGATGTGGATATTGTTAAGTGCTATCTGCAGGCGGACGGTAAATTCGTGAAAGCAGCGCGTGAAGCAGGCGTAAAAGGTATTGTTCTGGAAGGTGTAGGCCGAGGACAAGTTGCTCCGAATATGAAAGACGAAATTCTTCACGCCTTGCAGGCGGGTGTTAAAATTATCCTTACGACTGCATCTGAAGAGGGTAATGTATACACAACCTACGATTATGAAGGCAGTGCCTATGATCTGTATAAGGCTGGTGTTCTGCTAGGAAAGGATCAAGATAGTAAGAAGGCTCGTATCGAGCTTGCTGTAGCTTTGGCATCTGATCAGACAGATAGACTTCTATAGACCGCATGATTTATTTCCTGTTTCTTTCCAGTAACATATTCCAAAAAAATAGAGCACATGGTACGATAAGGAAAGATTGTTTGTTGGAAGAGGTGCTATCATGCTTACCATCCTTTCCGCAGCTATTGCACCAGCCCTCGCGCTCCTCACCTTCTTCTATTTGAAGGATCGTCTGGAGCCCGAGCCGCTCAGCATGGTGTTGCGGACTTTCCTATATGGCGCTTTGCTTGTTTTTCCGATCATGTTCATTCAATATGCGATGAAAGCAGAAGGAATAAGTGCGAATCCGATTGTTTATTCATTCTTCACTGTCGGATTCATGGAAGAGTTCTTTAAATGGTTCATCTTCCTGTATACCGCTTTCAGGCATACTGAAATGGATTCGGTTTATGATGGGATCATTTATGGTGTCAGTATCAGCCTAGGTTTTGCTACAGTAGAGAATGTGCTCTATTTATTTGCTCACGGAGTAGACTATGCGTTCACGCGAGCACTCTTCCCGGTATCTTCCCATGCGCTTTTTGGAGTATTGATGGGATATTACCTCGGCAGAGCTAAATTCGGCAGCTATCATCCTCGATTGCGTATTTTTGCAGCGATGCTGATTCCATTTTTGCTGCATGGATTATACGATTATATATTGTTGATTGTAACTTTTAATTGGATATACGTTCTTGTACCTTTCATGATCATCCTTTGGATAATCGGACTTCGTAAAGTGCGGGCAGCAATCCAGCATCCTATCGAACAGATACAAACAACGAAATAAAAGAGTCGGGCAGTGCATCTGCTTGACTCTTTTTTTATTGCATAATATGGGCGCACGAGAAGAAAGCTATTGGTATCAGATCATAGTAGGTTGGAGGAAATGAACAATGGAAAGTAACAAGTTTCGGCTTTGCAAATTGTTTTGTGCTGGTCTGATCCTGATAGGCGCAATACTATCGGCACCTGTGCAGACTAGTGCCTTTTCCGAACAGGTGATCCAGCATGGAGCCACAGGTGACGACGTAGTGGAACTGCAAGCCCGCTTACAATATGCAGGATACTATAACAAAACAATTGATGGTGTTTTCGGGTGGAGTACGTACTGGGCATTACGCAATTTCCAATATGAGTTCGGAATGGAGATTGATGGTGTTGCAGGTCAGCAGGCAAAAGACAAGCTAGCTTCCATTACGAAGTTTGATAAAGCCTTCGTTATGCGCCAAATCCAAGAAGGTAATACATTCACCTATTATGGCGGGACTCCTCAGGAAAATCAGGTGAAGAAGCGCGGTAATGGAGGGAATGGAGGCGGTGGTAATGCAAATGCGCCAAATACGTCTGCAGTCAATGTTCCGAATGGATATTCACAGAATGATATAAAATTAATGGCAAATGCCGTTCATGGAGAAGCACGAGGAGAACCGTATGTTGGTCAGGTTGCAGTAGCAGCAGTCATTCTGAATAGAGTAGAAGATGCTTCATTCCCGAACACAGTTTCTGGTGTGATTTTTGAGCCGAGAGCCTTCACAGCTGTTGCCGATGGCCAAATATGGCTCACACCAGATGAAACAGCAGAACAAGCTGTACTGGATGCAATCAACGGTTGGGATCCGTCTGGTGGAGCGATTTATTACTTCAATCCGAACACGGCTACTTCGCCATGGATTTGGGGAAGACCTCAGATTAAAACGATCGGTGAGCATATTTTCTGTATGTAGAAAGGAGAGCGAAGAATGTACAAATGGGTGATAATAGGTGTTCTGGCTTTGGCACTCACAGGAACAGCTTTTTGGGGCTATAATGAACGGCAGGAAAAAAATGATATCAAGATGCAAGCAGAGAATAATTATCAGCGTTCCTTCCACGAGCTGACGTACCGGATTGACACGCTGCACGACAAGATTGGATCGACGCTGGCGATGAACTCAAGGGATTCCCTGTCTCCTCAGCTAGCGGAAATCTGGCGTTTATCTTCTGAAGCACATACAGATGTCGGTCAGCTTCCGTTAGCACTATTACCGTTTGAAAAAACAGAGAAATTTTTAACGAACATAGGTGATTTTACGTATAAAACAGCGGTGCGGGATTTGGATAAGGAACCATTGTCTGAAGAAGAAATGCAACGTTTGGAGAAGCTGCATGATAATGCGGGACAAATCAAAGATGAACTGCGAAATGTCCAGAATACGGTGCTGGGAGATAATCTGCATTGGACCGATGTGGAGCTTGCGTTATCAGATGATGATCCAGATCACTCAGATAATACAATCATCTCAAGTTTCCAAACAGTAGAGGATACTTCAGGCGGATTTTCAGAAGAAAAAGATTTCAATAGCGGTGCGTTGCCTGCCTCCAATGAAGAGCATAAATTCGAAGGAGTGACAGGAGAACGTATCAATCAAAAACAGGCAAAGACTGTAGCAGCAAAAGCTTTTGATTTGAAAACGATCAGCGGCATTGAAGGCGGAAAATCAGGTAAAGGTTCTGATGTACCGCTTTATAGTCTCTCCTATCAAAAAGACGGCGAAAGCGGCTATGCGGATATAAGTCAAAAAGGCGGCCATGTTCTCACGCTTATGATGCAGCGGGATCGAGAGGAGCCGAAACTCGGATTACATGATGCCCAGCAAAAGGCACAAGATTTCCTGGAAGAGCAGAAGTTGACTGAAATGGAAATGGTACAGAGTAGTCAGTATGATTCTGTCGGTATCTTTTTCTTTGTACCTGTCCAAAACGATGTGCGTATTTATGCAGATATTGTTCAAGTAAAAGTGGCGCTCGATAACGGGGATATTCTAGGCTATAATGCCCGTGACTATTTTATGAATCACCATGAGCGGGATTTACAGAAACCAAAGCTAACGGAAGACCAAGCAACAGAAAAACTAAATCAAAACGTTAAGGTTCAGGAAACACATCTTGCTTTGATTGAAAACGATACACACGAAGAAACGCTAGTCTATGAAATCATGGGTACACGGAATGACGACGAAACTTATCGCATTTATGTGAATGCCGATACAGGAAGAGAAGAGGAAATCGAGAAACAGACAACAACTGAAGCGCGTTTCTTGCAAAGCACGTAAAGGGGAAAGGCAAACAGCCTTCCCCTTTTTGATTATTTTTGCAATAATAGGAATAAAGAACGATTCAGGGGAAGAGGAGAGGCGTTTGCTGAAAATTGGTAGTACTTTAGTATTAGAAAAAAAGGATATATCAAAAAATGAGGAATGGTCGCGTTATCGAGCGAAAGTAATCGACTTAGCTGATGATACAATTTATATAGACTATCCGATAAATGAACAGACAAAACGGACAGATATCTTTCCGGTAGGTACAGCTTTCAGAGCATTGTATGTCACAGAAGAGGAGAGCGCATTCACGTTTGGGACATCAATCCAAGGCAGGGAAATGATGAAGGTGCCGGCATTGAAACTGACAATGCCAAAGGAAAACGATATCCGGAAAATACAGCGCCGTCAGTATGTACGGATTTTGACGACTACGGATGTCGCACTTCATAGTGATGAAGCGGGAATCGCTCCAATCTCATCCATTACGCTTGATGTTAGCGGTGGCGGTCTATCCGTACTGCTCCCAGAAAAACATGGTTTCAAGGAAAGAATGAGCGTGACGCTTTATCTTGCATATTCCCTGCAAAAAGAAGGGGCTTCCTTTTTGACTGCATCCGGAAGCATCGTCCGAATCGTCCGTAATGAAAAAACCGGAAAAATCATCGCTAGTATTCAGTTCGATGAAATTCTGGAACGGGACAGACAAGCAATCATCCGTTTCTGCTTTGAGCGTCAGCGGGAACAGCGGAAAAAAGGGCTCCGGATCAGGTAGACTTCAAATAGACCAAGCCGCTATCCTGTGTTATGCTTTATTAGGTTTTATTCCAAGATTATGAAGAGAAAAAGGATTGAATTGAATGAATTCGAAAACTATCGCTATCGCAATTGATGGACCTGCTGCTGCAGGTAAAAGTACGGTATCTAAACTAGTAGCTAAGAAATTAAAATTTGTCTACGTGGATACTGGCGCTATGTATCGAGCGCTTACACTGACTGCACTCGAAGCTGGAGCTAATCTGGAATCCGAGAAAGCTTTACTTTCCTTGCTGCAAGGTATAGATATTGTCTTAATGCAGCATGAAGACGGTCAAAAAGTATTTGTAAACAGTAAAGATGTAACCGAAGCTATCCGCACAAATGAAGTAACAAATAATGTATCCATTGTCGCTAAGCATGCACTGGTACGCGAAGAAATGGTAAAACGTCAGCAGAGACTTGCAGCTGATAATGGAATTGTCATGGATGGCCGTGATATTGGGACTCGGGTCCTTCCTGATGCTGAAGTGAAGATTTTTATGATCGCTTCTGTCCAGGAACGTGCAGAGCGCCGTTATAAAGAAAATATCTCCAAAGGATTCGAGGCGGATCTGGAGCAGCTGAAAGAGGAAATACGTCTTCGTGACAAGCTCGACTCCGAAAGGGAAGCATCTCCGTTAGTAAAAGCGGCAGACGCTGTTGAAATTGATACAACTTCGCTATCGATTGATGGTGTTGTAGAAAAAATCCTCAAAGCCGTACACGAGGCTCTCGGAAGATAAGGAGTAGGGATTATGTCATTATATACCATAGGTAAAATGATCCTCAGTGCCGCCTTTTACCCGATGTTCCGTATAAAAGTGTATGGCAAGGAACATGTTCCTAAGGAAGGACCGGTTTTGGTCTGTTCCAATCATATTTCCAATTTTGACCCGCCCATATTAGGTATTACATGTCCACGTGATATAGCTTTCATGGGTAAAAGTGAGCTTTTTAAACCCAAGCCACTTGGCTGGCTCATGAAAAATCTAAATGTTTTCCCAGTAAAACGCGGTATGCAGGATCGAGGAGCGCTGCGTGTAGGTCTGGATATTCTGGCAGAAGGCAAGACGATGGGGCTGTTTCCAGAAGGAACAAGAAGTAAGGACGGAAAACTCGGCAGTCCGCTTCCTGGAATAGGTTTCTTTGCCATGCGCTCGGAAGCAAAAGTTGTACCTTGTGCGATTATCGGCTCCTATAAAGGGGTAAAAGCATTGAAAGTCATCTATGGCCCACCAATCGATATGGAAGAGCTGAAAGAGCGTAAAGCACCAGCTAAAGAAGTATCAGAAGTGATCATGGATGAGATTCAACTTCTAATAAACAAGCATGTCGGATAGATGCCCTATCACTTGACAAATATCTTCAAATGTTAGAAGTTAGAAAAAAGGACATTTCTATGTTTTTTTACTTATGTTTTGTCTCGTAAACTGAAGGAGGTCTCTTTGATGGATGAAATGAATGAGCAAGCTACGGATTTCAAGGAATTGTCTGTAGGCGATACTGTAACCGGTAAAGTGGTGAAAGTGGAAGATAAACAAGCTTTGGTAGACATTGGCTACAAAGTGGAAGGTATCCTGCCAATCAGCGAATTATCCAGTCTTCATGTTGAACACGCTGCTGATGCAGTGAGTGAAGGTGAAGAATTAACACTAAAAGTGAAAAAAGTAGATGACGAAGAAGTCGTTCTATCCAAGCGTGCAGTTACTGCTGAGCTTGCGTGGGATGACCTGGAAGCGAAATTCGAATCCGGAGAAATCTTCGAAGCAGAAGTCAAGGAAGTCGTTAAAGGCGGTCTTGTTGTAGATGTGGGCCTTCGCGGTTTCATCCCTGCTTCACTCGTAGAAACATATTTTGTTGAAGAGTTTGAAGGATACAAAGGCAAACCGCTTACGCTTAAAGTGGTCGAGCTTGACCGTGAACAGAACCGCGTCATCCTTTCTCACCGCGCAGTAGCCGAGGAAGAGGAAGCTTCCAAGAAGCAGGAAGTGCTTGACAGTTTAGAAGCTGGTCAGGTAATTGACGGTACTGTACAGCGTTTGACTGACTTTGGTGTCTTCGTCAGCATCGGTGGCGGAATTGACGGTCTCGTACACATTTCTCAGCTTTCACATGAGCATGTGGAAAAAGCATCTGATGTCGTGACAGAAGGTCAAGAGATCAAAGTCAAAGTACTTGGTGTCGACAAAGAAAACGAGCGCATCAGTCTATCCCTGAAAGAGACACTCCCTGGACCATGGGAGAACATCAGTGACCGTGCACAATCAGGGGATGTACTAGAAGGCGAAGTGAAGCGCTTAGTGAGCTTCGGAGCTTTCGTTGAAGTATTTCCTGGTGTTGAAGGCCTTGTACACATTTCCCAAATCGCTAACCGTCACATCGGTACGCCGCAGGAAGTGCTTGAGCCAGGTCAAACAGTGCAAGTGAAAGTTCTTGAAGTCAACGAAAGCGAAAAACGCATGAGTTTGAGCATCAAGGAATTAGAACAAGATGAAAATGATGCTGTCATCAAAGAATATGAAAAAGAAGAAGAGCATTCCGGCTTCCAGCTTGGAGATATTCTCGGTGACAAATTGAATAAGTATAAGCAATAAAAATTAAAAGACCAAGGCTGTCCTCTGGACAGCCTTGGTCTTTTTTTGTCATCCGTGTATAGTTTCACTCCTCACTTGTCATAATGCAGATAAAAGGAGGAGTGAAAAATGGACGGATTCTACTTTTTTTGGGCTACGTGGATAAGCTGGATCTTGGTAACCTTTTTCATGCGTCACTCATTGGCACGGGTACTTTTTGCATTTGCCATACTGCTTACTATTTCATTATCTGGTTTTTCCTTTAATTTTGCCGGCCATCGGATCTTTGCTACTGTTTTTCTGCTTGCTGTTATTGGCTTCCTATTTATTTTTGCCAGTAAGCGAGTGGGACGCGGAACATTTGGAAGTATTTGCTTAGGAATCGCTTATGCGGGAATGCTGCTTTGGGAGCTGACAAATCCAGTCGCACTGCTTATTCCGCGTATTCTTCTGTTCTCGCTGACATTATTTGCACTTGTCATTTATCTGACTCGGAATTTCCATTTACAGATTGGCATTATATCCTTAGGATTTTCCATCGGGGAAGTGGTTTATCTTTTACTATTAGATATTTATGGTCTCCAGCAAGATGCCGGCAGCTTTAAAGCTATGGATGTAATGGGAATAGTACTGCTGTTATTAATCTCGGCAAAGCTGCTTAGCATGCTTAGAAAGTATCTTCGAAATAAGTCGAAATGGACGCCCGGACGAACATGATGTCGAAAAATATTGTGTCCCTATGATGCTTTTGCTAGAATAAAACAGTTAGGTTGCAACAGAAGAACCAGCACATAAAGGAAAGTAGGAAAGGATGTTCCTTTCATGAGGAAATCAGTAGTTGCCATTGTAGGCAGACCAAACGTAGGAAAATCAACCATATTCAACCGTCTAGCCGGGGAAAGGATCTCCATTGTGGAAGATACACCTGGTGTGACACGTGACAGAATTTATACGGAAGCTGAATGGCTGAACCAGCCGTTTAACATAATTGACACCGGTGGTATCGAAATCGGAGATGCACCATTTCTAGTGGAAATCCGTGAACAGGCGGAACTTGCCATTGCGGAAGCAGATGTCATCATTTTCATGGTGAACGGACGCGAGGGTATCACAGGGGCGGACGAAGAAGTAGCTAAAATTCTATTCCGTTCTAATAAACCAGTTGTACTGGCTGTCAATAAAGTGGACAATCCTGAAATGCGAGATCAGATTTATGAATTTTACAGCCTTGGCTTTGGGGAACCATTCCCGATCTCTGGTACACATGGTTTAGGTCTAGGTGATTTGCTTGACGCAGCTGTCCAGCATTTCCCAGAGCGTGCTGAGATGCAGGAAGATGAAGAGACAATTCATTTCAGCTTGATCGGAAGACCAAATGTCGGTAAATCCTCTCTTGTTAATGCGTTGCTGAATCAAGAGCGTGTAATCGTAAGTGATGTTGCAGGAACGACGCGTGATGCAGTCGATTCATCTTTCACAAGAGAAGATCAAGACTTTGTTATCATCGACACCGCAGGTATGCGAAAACGCGGAAAAGTATATGAAACAACAGAAAAATACAGTATCCTCCGTGCGTTAAAAGCAATTGAACGATCTGATGTCGTCCTTGTGCTTATTAATGCGGAAGAAGGCATCATCGAACAAGATAAAAAAATCGCTGGTTATGCCCATGACGCAGGTAGGGCGGTTGTAATCGTCGTCAATAAATGGGATACGGTCGAATCAGATGAGAAGAAGATGAAAGAATTCGAAGATGAAATTCGGGCGCATTTCCTTTACCTGGATTATGCACCGATCGTCTTTTTATCTGCTAAGACAAAAAAGCGGATACACACACTAATGCCTGCAATTTTGACGGCAAGTGAAAACCACGCGAAACGTATCCAGACAAATGTATTGAATGATGTCATCATGGATGCTTTGGCAATGAATCCAGCTCCGACATACAAAGGCCAGCGTCTAAAAGTGCTTTATGCTACCCAAGTGGCAGTCAAGCCGCCAGCTTTTGCTGTATTCGTCAATGATCCGGAACTGATGCATTTCTCTTATGTTCGTTTCTTGGAGAACAGAATCAGAGAAGCATTTGGATTCACCGGTACACCAATAAAGATTTTCCCTAGAAGAAGATCATAAACAGGGACGAGGAGGATTTATATGACACAACAGATAGCAGCAGTACTCGGTGCCGGCAGCTGGGGAACAGCCCTAGCCATGGTTTTGGCGGACAATGGACATGATGTGAGACTCTGGTCTCATAATCCGAATCAGGTTGCTGAAATTAACGAGAAGCGCCAGAATGAGAAATACCTGCCTGGAGTGACACTACCTGAGGCTATTACTGCTTCTGCGGATATAGAAGAGGCTGTACGTGATGCAGCTGCTGTCATCCTCGTCGTACCTGCAAAAGCAACTCGTGAAGTAGCGGCGAAGCTTGCGGGACACATTCCTGCTGAAGCCGTTATTGCGCACGCTACAAAGGGAATAGAGCCAAAAACAAGTAAACGTGTCTCTCAAATGATCGAGGAAGAACTGGAGCATGTTACACATCGTCCTGTCGTCGTTTTGTCTGGTCCGAGTCATGCAGAGGAAGTAGCGAAAAGACAGCCGACTACGCTAAGTGCCTCTTCTGTCGAAATGGAAGAAGCTAAGAAGGTTCAAGAGCTGTTCATGAATGAAAATTTCCGTGTTTACACCATCACGGATATGGTCGGTGTGGAACTTGGCGGTTCCTTGAAGAATATCATTGCACTTGGAGCAGGTATTTCAGATGGTCTGGGTTATGGGGATAATGCAAAAGCGGCATTGATTACAAGAGGACTCGCTGAAATCGCCCGCCTTGGAACGAAGCTTGGAGCAAATCCGCTCACGTTCATTGGTTTATCCGGTATGGGAGATCTTATTGTGACATGTACGAGTGTCCACAGCCGCAACTGGCGCACTGGTAATATGCTCGGTAAAGGCATGACATTGGATGAAGCACTTGCTCAGATGGGTATGGCTGTAGAAGGTGTTCGAACAACGGAAGCAGTTGCTGAGCTTGCTGATAAAGCTGGTGTTGATATGCCTATCACCAAAGGAATCAACCAGGTACTCTTCCATGGTGCGAAAGCGAAGGACATCGTTGATCAGCTTATGACACGTTTGCCGAAGCATGAAATGGATGATCTTCAAGATGTTCTGAATGCCCGCTAACGTTTTTTCTCTTCTTGCATATACTGTTTCGTAGCTAATCTGCAAGGAGGAATGAACGTGGCAGACTTTCAAAAGAACTTGATTGATCAGATTCAGAAAAAATCGAATGTAAAGGCTGATGATATCTACAAGGTAGCAAACTCTGTTAAAAGTGCGAACTTCCAAGACGAAGCAACGGTGCGTGGTTTGGTGAAGCAATTGGCTGCAATGGCAGGCAAGCCGCTTACACAGGCGAAAGAAGATAAAATCGTCAAAGCGATCATTGGCAACAATATGCCGGCTGATATGAACACACTTAGCAAATTATTCAAAAACTAACTGTGGCAATTGGGCAGAACAACTTACCATTCCTTGCCCTTTACGCATAAACTAACTCGCACCAGCATATTTTTCTAGGTTGCCTTGGGTATATTTAGTCTATTTCAAGAAGAAGCGTCTGCTTCTTCTTTTTTTTATTGGCATGAACCCTTAATGCAGTGCATAGATTATCCGCAGAGGGCAATATGCTGTTCGTCCTTTCCTGCAAAACCGCCCTTTAATGCCAGCAGGCAAGGAATCCATTATTTCTAGCATATTTGGATAGGACAACATCATAAACTGCTAGTGTATGTAGCTAAGACTGTCCATGCATCGAAAGTAGATCGGGAGGGGATCTTTTGGAAAGAGTAGATATTTTTAAAGATATCTCGAAACGGACAAACGGCGATATCTACCTTGGGGTGGTAGGGGCCGTCCGAACTGGGAAATCGACTTTTATCAAGAAATTCATGGAATTGGTTGTCCTGCCTAACATGGAGGATGAAGCAGAGCGGGCCCGTGCCCAGGATGAATTGCCGCAAAGTGCAGCAGGCCGGACAATCATGACGACAGAACCGAAATTCGTTCCGAACAACGCTGTCTCCCTTCAAGTGGACGAAGGTCTGGAAGTAAGTGTCCGGGTCGTCGATTGTGTAGGATATACAGTGGCAGGTGCGAAAGGTTTTGAAGACGAGAATGGACCGCGCATGATCAACACACCGTGGTATGAGGAACCTATTCCATTCCATGATGCTGCCGAGATTGGAACGCGTAAAGTGATTCAAGAGCACAGCACCATTGGTGTCGTCGTGACGACAGACGGTTCAATCGGTGAAATTCCACGCACCGACTATGTGGAGCCGGAAGAGCGTGTTGTATCTGAGCTGAAGGAAGTTGGCAAGCCATTTATCATGGTGATCAATTCAGTAACACCGCATAACCAAAACACCGAGCTGCTTCGCCAGGAATTGAGTGAAAAATATGATATCCCAGTACTCGCGATGAGTGTTGAAAGCATGACGGAACATGATGTTTATAACGTGCTGCGTGAGTCGCTGTATGAATTCCCGGTCCTGGAAGTAAACGTCAATTTACCGAGCTGGGTAATGGTGCTCAAGGAAGACCATTGGCTTCGTTCCAATTACCAGGTTGCCATCCAGGAAACGGTCAAAGATATCAAACGCCTTCGTGATGTTGATCGTGTTGTGGGATACTTTGATGAATATGATTATATCGAAAGAGCGAATCTTGCTGGGATGGAACTGGGCGAAGGAGTAGCAGAGATAGATTTACATGCTCCAGATGCTTTGTATGATCAAGTACTGAAAGAGATTGTCGGCGAAGAGATCCGCGGTAAAGATCATCTTCTGCAGCTGATGCAGGATTTCTCTCATGCGAAACGCGAATATGATCAAGTATCCGATGCACTGCATATGGTAAAACAGACAGGCTATGGCATTGCTGCACCAAGTCTTCAGGATATGGCTTTGGATGAACCTGAAATCATTCGTCAAGGCTCCCGCTTCGGTGTTCGGCTGAAGGCTGTCGCGCCAAGTATTCACATGATCAAAGTAGATGTCCATTCCGAATTTGCACCGATCATCGGCACGGAGAAGCAAAGTGAAGAGCTGGTTCGATACTTGATGCAGGACTTCGAGGAAGATCCGCTTTCAATCTGGGATTCAGACATCTTCGGTCGCTCACTTAATAGCATCGTCAGAGAAGGTATTCAAGGTAAGATTAGCTTGATGCCGGAAAATGCCAGATATAAATTGAAAGAAACTCTGGAAAGAATCATTAACGAAGGATCGGGCGGTTTAATAGCGATCATTCTATGAGCGGCAAATGAGCCGCTTTATTTTTTTTGTCAAATATTATGCTGTAAAGCGATAAATTTAAGGATTTCTGGCGTTTTGTGTTGAATTATGACGCTAAGTCGTATATTATAAGCGTTGATATCGCAACATGAGCGGTATTGGTAGGTATAAAACCTATCTTTATGGTGAACAAATGATAGCAAATGCTATTGTCTTACTGTTCAAGGTAATGTCAGGGAGGTGTAATTATGAATAAAACAGATCTTATCAATACTGTTGCTGAGAAAAGCGATCTTTCTAAAAAGGATGCTACGAAAGCTGTTGACGCGGTTTTCGATTCAATCATGGATTCTCTTAAACAAGGTGACAAAGTACAATTGATCGGTTTCGGTAACTTCGAAGTACGAGAGCGTGCTGCACGTAAAGGCCGTAACCCGCAGACTGGGAATGAAATCGAAATCCCGGCGAGCAAAGTGCCAGCGTTTAAAGCCGGCAAGGCCCTTAAGGATAACGTGAAGTAATTACATATGGGCTAGGATGAGGGATGCCTGAATACATCAGGCATCCCTCATTTTTATTTGACAAGCTTACATACAAGACGAATCAGGACATGCTATGTTATAATACTTTTTATACAGTTTGAAATACGAAAAAGGGCGCAGGTGATTGTTTTGTCCTATGCATCCATGGAAGAGCTACACACACTACGAAATAAAATAGAGAAGCGCATGCAGCAGGATTATCTGGACAAGAATACAGAAGCGCCATTCTTGGACGAGAATAAACTGTTGCTATTGCAGACGCTATTTGGTCAAACGAACCTGCCCGATAAGCAGCAGACAGACTATACAATTACCATTATGCTGATCCAGATGGCGCTGGATACGCACGATAAAGTGATTGTTACTACGAAATCCGACGAGACAGCTGATGAACGGAAGAACCGACAGCTGACCGTTTTAGCCGGTACTTATTACAGTGCGCTGTATTATCAGATACTTGCTGGGTTGGAAGACATTGATATGGTGGCCGTATTAGCTACCAGTATCAAGGAAATCAATGAACAGAAGATGTCACTCCATTATGATGCGACAACGTCTGAAGCATTTTTCAAAAAGCTTGGACAGCTGGAGGGCTGCTTGTTCCGAACAGCAGCTTCCCGTTTTATTGATACAGCAAGACTTGATTCGCTGGATGACTATTGCTTGATAAGCAGATTGCAGCAGGAAGTCAGAGAAGGGAAGCAAACGTCCCTTCTCGTGAAGCTTGCTTCAATCATCGAAATGGAAAAGAGCGGACTAACTGTGATGCAAGTGATACAACAGGAGATAGAAGCTGCTAAACGTAGGCTACTAGCAGGGCTGGTTACACTGCCGCCAGCTTTTGCGAAGCTATCCCGTAAGCTGCTGCTTCAGGGGAATCGGCAGGAAGAGTTATTTCTGGAAGAAGGGTAATTATGGCACAAGAAACGAAAGAACAGCGTGTACATCACGTTTTCGAAAAGATATACGATCGCTATGATTTTATGAACTCTGTCATTTCCTTCAGGCGTCACCGTGCTTGGAGACGGAGTGTGATGAAGAAAATGCAGGTACAGCCAGGAGATGCAGCATTAGATGTATGCTGTGGAACTGGTGACTGGTCCTTTTCTCTTGCTAAGGCTGTTGGTCCGAAAGGGCAGGTTACAGGTCTTGATTTCAGCAAGAATATGCTTTCAGTAGCAGAAAAGAAAAACACGGAAAAGTCAGTTGAGCAGCTATCGTTCACTTGGGGAAATGCGATGGAGCTGCCGTTTGAGGATAATTCTTTTGATTTCGTGACCATCGGCTTCGGCCTGCGGAATGTTCCTGATTATCTCCAAGTACTGAAGGAGATGTATCGAGTTGTCAAGCCTGGTGGCAAAGTGGTTTGTCTGGAAACATCCCAGCCGACAATGTTCGGTTTCAAACAAGTATATTATTTTTATTTCAAACGAATCATGCCAGTTTTAGGTAAGCTTCTGGCGAAAAGTTATGATGAGTACAGCTGGCTGCAGGAGTCTGCAAAGGATTTTCCAGGCAAGAAGGAGCTTCGCGGACTTTTCCAGCAAGCCGGACTGACGAATGTGAAGATTAAGACATATACAGGCGGCGTAGCAGCTATGCATATGGGAGAAAAGCCGGCGGTCAGGGACTGACTGGTAATAAGTCTGGACGGATGAAGGTGATATGAATGAAATTACCGATGATCTACTCATATATAAAAAAGGACTTGGACAGAATCGAAGATGCGATGACCAACACGATTCGCGCAGAGCATCCTGTCCTGGAGGATGCGTCGGTACAGCTTCTCCGTGCTGGTGGCAAGCGGATACGGCCGGTTTTCGTTTTACTGAGCGGTAAGTTTGGCACGTATGAACTGCCCCGGATACAAACGGTGGCCGTCGCACTCGAATTGATCCATATGGCTTCGCTTGTCCACGATGATGTTATTGACGATGCGGAACTCCGACGAGGAAAACCGACCGTAAAGGCGAAATGGGACAATAAAGTGGCCATGTATGCAGGTGATTATATCTTCGCTCGTTCCCTGGAATACCTTTCTAAGTTGGAAGAGCCAAGGGCACACCAGATTCTTGCTCATACGATTGTCGAGCTGTGTGTCGGTGAAGTGGAACAGATTCGTGATAAATATCGGATTGAGCAGCACTTGAAGGATTATCTTCGACGCATACGCCGTAAGACAGCGATTCTCATCGCAGCAAGTGCCCGGCTCGGCGCGATTGCATCCGGTGCACCGCTCGAGCATGAGCGCGCTTTGTACCGGTATGGGTACTATGTGGGGATGAGCTATCAGATCATTGATGATGTGCTTGACTTCACTGCATCCGAAGCTGATTTGGGCAAGCCTGCCGGAGGCGATTTACTGCAGGGGAATATGACACTTCCAGCTTTATTGGCATGCGAAGATCGCTTCTTCAAAGAGCGGCTTACGCAAGCGTTTCGCAATCCCGAAGCTTTGGATCAGGAAACTTTGCAACCATTTATCCAGCACATTAAAACTTCAGACAGCATCAAGCGATCGTTGGAAATCAGTGACCGCTACTTACAGAAAGCATATCAGGAATTGGATAAATTGCCGCCAACAAGAGATCGTAATACACTGAAACAAATTGCTAGACATATAGGTAAGCGCAGCTCCTGATTGTAAAACGCTTACATTACTGGTATGATGACAGTAAAGTTCATAAAAGGGAGCTAGAATTAGTATGGAAAAGACATTTCTGATGGTTAAGCCGGATGGCGTACAACGTGGATTGATTGGTGAAATCGTAACAAGATTTGAAAAGAAGGGCTTAAAGCTTCTGGCAGGCAAGATAATGGTTGTGACAGAAGAGCAAGCGAAGATGCATTACATAGAACATGAAAGCAAACCTTTCTTCGGTTCGTTAATTAGCTACATTACATCCGGTCCTGTATTTGCAATGGTTTGGGAAGGCAAGGATAGCGTCGCACTGACAAGAAGTATGATTGGGGCGACTAAACCAACAGATGCAGCACCAGGTACGATCAGAGGCGATTACGCAGTTGAAATGAGCCGTAACCTTATCCATGGTTCTGATAGTGTGGAAAGTGCTGAACGTGAAATCGCAAATATGTTTAAAGCCGATGAACTTGTTTCTTATGAACAAGCAACAGCGAAATGGTTATATGAATAATTGAAAAATGCAGGCAAACATGCCTGCATTTTTTTTGTTATTTTCTTCTACCAACAAACCTATATATGCAGTAAAATAGAACTAGATACATATAGACAGGGGAACATGACGTGGCAACAGATTATGATTACTTTGTACAGCAAATCAAAACAAATACGGGTATCGATTTATCTCAATACAAAGAAGCACAGATGCTAAGGCGTCTGACGACTCTTCGGGAAAAGAGAGGCTTCAAGGATTTTAAGGCGTATTCCCATGCAATCAGTGGTGACGCAGCTCTAATGGACGAATTCCTTGATAGGATGACCATTAATGTGTCAGAATTCTACCGTAACTATCAGCGGTGGGAAGTATTAGAGCGCCGCATCCTTCCTGATCTGCTTAAGAAGAAGAAGCCGCTGAAAATATGGAGTGCTGCTTGCTCTACTGGTGAAGAGCCATACACATTAGCTATCCTTTTGGATCGTTATGCTAAAGGAACTTCCTACACAATTCACGCAACTGACTTGGATCAACGTGTGCTAGAAACCGCTAAGGTTGGTAAGTATAACGAAAGGGCATTGAAAGAAATGCCAGCGGCAATTAAATCCACTTATTTCAACCAAGACGGATCTGTATTCCAAATAAAAGATGAATTGAAGCAGCATATCCAATTCAAACAGCATAATCTGCTGGCGGATGCTTATGATACGAACTTCGATTTGATTATTTGCCGGAATGTGCTTATTTACTTCACAGAAGAAGCAAAGGCAGATATCTATCATAAATTCAGTAAATCACTGGCACATAATAGTTATCTTTTTGTCGGAAGTACTGAGCAGATATTTAACCCAAACGTTTATGGCTTAGGAGCAGTCGATACATTCTTCTATCAAAAACAAAAAACAGACTAGGATACTTCCTAGTCTGTTTTCCTATTCTTTGATGCGTATTATCTTCGATACATGTCGATTGACGAATGCTGGAAGAAAGAAAGAGATGGCAAATACTAAAGAAAAAGCGATAATCCATGCGCGCAGCCAGTTCGAAAACTGGAATGCATGTAATCCTGAATTAACAGCTGTTAATGTGAAAGATATGATAGCGGTCATAATGGCAGCAGTGACAGCACTGCAAAGAACGCGGTGAATTTTCGAATTGACAATCATGTTCGTGCTCCTTCTTGTAACTAATCTCCAATAATTATATATTATCTTCAAAAGTTGTCAAATGAACTAAATGACGTATAATGAGGCTAAAGCTGCAAGGAGGGGGCAGAATTCTGAATGGATGAAATTGATTATGAATTGCTTTTGCAGATGGCAGTAACAATTGGAGACGCAGCTAGAATTACTGATATCCCTATAAGGAAGCTTAGATACTGGGAAGATAAAGGTTATATCGATAGTGTAGAGGAAAAGACCAATACTACTAGACGATTCGATTATTATATGATCAAGAAAATTATTCTTATGAAGGAATTGCTAGAAGACGGTTATACTGTGGAAGCTGCCTCTAACAAAGCGGAAGCCCGTCTTAGCACTCTGCGTCATGTATTCGATGAACACAGCAGAAAATAATGATAAGATACAGCTCGAAAATATTGTCAGAATAGTTCCCACTTAAGAAACAAGTTATGTTATAGTAAATAAAATTACAAAGAACAGAGACAACGGAGGAATATACATGCGCTACTTAACTGCAGGTGAATCACATGGTAAACAGCTTACAACAATTGTAGAAGGTGTTCCTTCCTATTTACCGTTGACTACCGAAGACATCAACGAATCCTTGCTTGAAAGACAAAAAGGCCATGGCCGAGGCAAGCGAATGCAGATTGAAAAAGATTTGGTCGACATTGTAGGCGGTGTCCGTCATGGATATACACTAGGTTCGCCTATCGCACTTGTTATACATAATGATGATTTCAAGCACTGGATTGATGTAATGGGTGAGGATCCAGTCGAAGATCCTCAAGCTGTCCGTCGTATCGTTTCACGTCCGAGACCCGGACATGCAGATTTAAATGGAGCCTTAAAATACGGCCATCGCGACATGCGGAATGTACTGGAGCGTTCATCGGCTCGTGAAACAGCAGCGCGCGTTGCAGCTGGTGCTGTAGCTAAAAAACTCCTAGCTGAATTGGATATCAATATTGTCGGCTATACAAAAGAAATCGCCGGCATTAAAGCAGTTGAGTTTCCTGATTATACATATGAAGAAAGAGACAATAAATCGAAGGCATCGTCTGTACGGTGCCTTGATTCGCAAGCTGCAGAACAAATGGTAAATGCGATTGATCAAGCAAAGAAAGACGGAGATTCTATTGGCGGTGTCGTGGAAGTCTTTGTAGAAGGACTGCCAGCAGGCATCGGTTCTTATGTTCACTATGACCGGAAGCTTGATGGACGTATTGCAGGAGCTGTAGCGAGCATCAATGCATTCAAAGGTGTTGAATTCGGAATCGGCTTTGAAGCAGCCAGACTGCCAGGCAGCCAAGTGCATGATGAAATTGCATGGGACAAAGAACATGGCTATTACCGCAAAACGAACCGTCTAGGTGGATTGGAAGGCGGTATGACAACAGGTATGCCACTAGTTGTCAAAGGTGTTATGAAACCGATCCCTACTCTTTATAAACCGCTTCAGAGCGTGGATATAGAAACGAAGGAGCCGTTCAATGCGAGTATCGAACGTTCAGATAGCTGTGCCGTTCCGGCAGCAGCTCTAGTAATGGAGCATGTAGTCGCATTCGAGATTGCAAAAGCGATCTTGGAACAATTTCCTCATGATCAGTTTCCAAAGCTTCAAGAAGCGATAAAAAATTACCGAGAAGAAATCCGGGTGTTTTGATGGAACAGATTACAGTAAAAGCGAGTCAGTCGAGTTACAAAGTTTCTGTAGGCGCAGGTATCAGACATAAATTGTCTGAGTTCCTGCCCAAGTCCTATCAAAATGTATTTGTAATAAGCGATACGAGCATTGCTCCTCATTATCTGGATGATTATGTATCCTCACTTCTGCCGGATGCAAAGATTACAAAGAAAATCATCGAGCCAGGGGAAGCAGCGAAAAGTAAGGACATGTATTTCGATATATTGGATAGTATGTTCGAGGCAGAACTTGATCGAAAAGCGCTTGTTCTTGCTTTAGGTGGAGGCGTTATCGGTGACTTGGCTGGGTTTGTGGCAAGTACATATATGCGAGGAATCGATTTCGTTCAGCTGCCGACAACCATCCTTGCCCATGATTCGAGTGTCGGTGGTAAAGTTGCGATCAACCATGAAACTGGTAAAAATCTGATTGGGAGCTTCTATCCTCCTGTTGCTGTCGTCTACGATGTTGACACTATTACCACACTTCCGGAAAAGGAAGTGCGAAGTGGCTATGCTGAGCTGATAAAGGAAGCTTATATCGGAAACGCTGATTTCCTTAGCCAACTGCTTGAACGAAAAAAACTCGACAAAGAAAATGAGGAACAGCTGATCCAGGATCTATCTCTAGGAATCCGAGTGAAAACGAAAATCGTTGAGGCGGATGAAAAAGAAAATGACCTGCGCAAGTTTCTTAACTTAGGTCATACACTTGGTCACGCAATTGAAGCTGAAGCAGGTTATGGCACATTCACTCACGGTGAAGCAGTCGCGATCGGAATGCTGTTTGCTTTGGAATTGAGTGAGAAAAGATTCGGAGCTGATTTGCGTTTAGATGAATACCGCAGCTGGATGGAACGAAACGATTATCCTATGCACTTACCTGATCTTTCTGCAGAAAGACTTCTCATAAGAATGCAAATGGATAAGAAATCGGAGAACAAGGAAGTCCATATGGTGCTGCTTCGGGAAATTGGAGATCCAGTGACGGAAAAAGTCGATCATGACAAGCTTCATAATGCTGTCACATCGTTTCTTGAGAGGATGAGGAGAGCATGATACGAGGTTTCAGAGGAGCCACAACTGTAACAGAGAACGAAGAAAAGCAAATTATTGAAGCTACTGCGGCAATGCTGGATGAAATGGTCTCCAAGAATACTATAGTTCCAGAGGATGTTGTCCAAGTACTCATTTCGGCAACTCCCGATTTGACAAAAACATTCCCGGCAAAAGCATTGCGAGTTTTTCGTGAGGATTGGACATACGTACCTGTTATGTGTATGCAGGAGCTTTCAATCGAAGGCGGCTTGCCAAAATGCATCCGCGTGATGCTGACAGCACGCACTGACTTGGCGCAGCAGGACATTCATCACGTTTATCGTGAGGAAGCAATTAAGTTACGTCCCGACTTAAAGGAGGAGCATCAATGAGAGCAAAACAGATTTTGAATGAATTGACAGCTTACAAACCAGGAAAACCGATGGAAGAGGTTCGGAAAGAATTTGGATTGGACCGAATCGTGAAACTCGCATCTAATGAAAATCCATACGGCTTTTCAGCTAAGGTAAAAGAGGCTTTGCCGACATTCGCTGATGAACAGGAGATCTATCCGGATGGATATGGTACAGCGTTGAAGGAAAAATTGGCGAAGCGTTTTAATGTGGGCTTAGATCAACTTGTTCTCGGAGCAGGCTCTGATGAGATTATTATGATGCTTTGTCGTACTTTCCTTGCGCCAGGCCTGAACACTGTTATGGCGCATCCGTCTTTCTCTCAATACCCTCATCATGCCCTGATTGAAGGAGCAGAGGTCCGAGCTATTGAAACGAAGAACGGATTCCACGACCTTCCAGCAATGCTAGAAGCAATTGATGAGAAAACAGGGGTTGTTTGGCTATGTACACCGAACAATCCAACAGGAAACCATATTGCCAAAGCGGACTTTGAAAACTTCCTTCGCCAAGTTCCGAAAGAGGTTCTGGTAGTTGCGGATGAGGCTTATGTCGAGTTTCTGGAAACAGATGACTACTTTGATACACTAGCTGCTTTGAGCGATTATCCGAATCTGATAACGCTCCGTACTTTTTCTAAAGCGTATGGACTTGCTGCATTGCGTGTTGGGTACGGAATCGGTCATCCGGAAGTTATCCATAAGATTAACGTTGTAAGAAGTCCGTTCAATAATACGACAATTGCACAAAAAGCAGCGATTGTAGCACTTGACGACCAGGAGTTCATCAAGGACTCCATCGCAAAAAATAACCAAGTGAAACATAGCTTCCTAGCATTCTGTGATGCTCACCAAATCAAATATTATGAATCTCATACAAACTTTGTTTTGATATACGATCTACCTGTTAGTGGAGATGCTGTCTTCCGGCATATGCTTTCCAAAGGCTTCATCATCCGTTCCGGCGATGCCCTTGGTATTCCAAACAGCGTCCGAATTACAATCGGTAATGAGCAAGACATGACAGAATTCACTGTATTGCTTGATCAATTCCTGACTAGCGTGAAAGAAAGCTAAGATGGAGACGGTCGTTATCGCGGGACTAGGTTTGATCGGCGGCTCGCTTGCCCGTAATATCCAAATGCACAAGCAAGTTCATCTTATAGGAGTAGATCAAAGGGAAAGTACCCTTGAGTATGCCTTAAAGCATGAAATCATTGATGAAGCGTCGTCTTCTTTCCAAGAAGCTGCACATAAGGCAGATATAATTATACTTGCTGCCCCAGTTTCCAAGTCTGTAGAGCTGCTCCAAGATCTTGATAACATGAAGCTTGAAAAAGACGTGCTTGTAACGGATGTTTCTTCGGTTAAAGGACCGATCTTCCAGCAGGCTGCGTCACTACAGTCCGACAAAGTCTTTTTCGTAGGCGGCCACCCAATGGCAGGTTCCCATAAACACGGAATTGAGGCTTCAAAAGCTCATTTGTTTGAGAATGCCATTTATGTTCTGACACCTGTCCAGCGGGCTAAAGAAAGCGATATTAAGCGGGTGGAAAATCTGCTTGATGGTACGAAAAGCACCTTTATCACATTATCTGCAGAAGAGCATGATGAGATGACAGGAGTTGTTTCTCATTTCCCTCATTTGATTGCATCTGCTTTAGTACAGCAGGCAAAGAAATGGGAAGCCAAACATAGTTTCTTGCCGAAGCTCGCTGCGGGAGGATTCCGTGACATTACCCGGATTGCCTCGAGCAATCCCGGTATGTGGCAAGACATCTTCTTTCAGAACAAAGAAAAGATGGGGATCCTGCTTGACGACTGGATAGAGGAAATGCAGGCTTTCCGAAAGCTTTTAGCAGAAGATCAGGGACAGCAGATTCATACCTATTTGGAAGAAGCGAAGCAATATCGTGACGGCTTGGAACCTCGGAAAAAAGGAGCAATCCCAGGCTACTACGATTTGTATGTCGATATAACTGATAGGCCAGGGGCATTGCAAAAAGTACTCACCATTGTCGCCGATGCAGGTTTGAGTATCGTAAATATCCATATACTCGAGCTTCGTGAGGGGCTGACAGGTGTTCTTCGCCTCAGCTTTTCAGAGCAAAAAATCCAGCTGAAGGCTAAAGGTGTACTGGAAGTTTTCGGCTATGAAGTCAAGATAGAAGATTGAAGGTGAAAGCAGTGACAGATGTACGACTACAACCGACAGCGAAGGGACTTTCCGGATCAATTACAGTTCCGGGCGATAAATCGGTTTCTCACCGAAGCATCATTTTTGGGGCTTTGGCTAAAGGAAAAACTACTGTCCGTCATTTCTTGACTGGAGAGGATTGTCTTCGAACGATAGATGCTTTCCGGGCGCTCGGCGTCTCGATTGAGCAGGACGGAGACATCGTTATCATCGATAGCGCGGGAAAAGACAGCTTCAAAGAACCGAACGTTCCGATATACTTTGGAAATTCTGGAACAACAGCTCGGCTTCTGCTCGGTGTTTTTGCGGCCTTGCCATTTCATATAACAGCATATGGAGATGCATCACTTACCAAACGGCCGATGGATAGAGTTGTTATTCCTTTGCGTCAGATGGGTGCGAAAATTAATGGACGGGAACAAGGAAAGTACTTGCCATTGGCCATTGATGGACAAAAGCTCTCGGCTCTTACATATCATACACCAGTCAAAAGTGCACAAGTGAAATCTGCTTTGCTGCTTGGAGGTTTGTTAGCGGATGGCGAAACGCGGATTTCAGAAGATGTCAAGACAAGGGATCATACCGAACAGATGCTTGAAAGCTTTGGAGCAAGTATTGATGTAGCAGGAACGACTGTCGCGGTTCAAGGCGGTCAGCAGCTCGTTGCTACAGATGTCTATGTTCCCGGAGATATTTCCTCGGCTGCTTTCTTCCTCGTTGCCGCATGTCTCGTGCCCGGAAGTGAAGTCGTACTAACGAATACTGGTTTGAACGACACACGTACAGGTATTTTGGATGTGCTGAAGCAAATGGGTGCCGATATGGAAATAAATGAGCATGATATTCAGGCTGGAGAGCGAATCGGAGATATCACGATACGATATCGTCCTTTGAAAAGTACAGAGATTGGCGGGGACATTATCCCTCGGCTTATCGATGAGCTGCCAATCTTGGCATTACTGGCAACTCAGGCTGATGGGGAAACAATCATTAAAGACGCGGAGGAACTTCGGTACAAGGAAACGGATCGCATCGAAGCAATTGCAGCTACACTGCGGAGCTTTGGTGCAGAAGTGGAATCAACGCCGGATGGGATAAGAATTCCTGGAAATCAATCTCTTAAAGGTGCAACTGCTGATTCTTTCGGTGATCACCGGATTGGAATGATGATTGCTATTGCGAGTTTGATTGCAAAAGGGGAAACAATTCTTGGTGATGCAGATAGCATCAATATCTCTTACCCTACATTTTTTGAGGATCTCCGTGCACTGCAAAATTGAATATGTCTGATTCCCAACCGGGAATCAGACTTTTTTGCTGTTCTAAAGCTATTGCTTTAGGTTACACTGAAGACAGATGGAAAAGCCGAGAGGCGTGTAAATAGAAGGAAGTGTTAAAAAATGGAAGAAATAAGAAAAGCAATAACGCATATGGAAAATGATCAGCCGCAAGAAGCAGTAGATACATTGGAGGCTTATTTACCAGGTGCCAATGAAGAAGAAAAGTTCACGATAGCTGAATTATATATGCAATGGGGTATGCATGAAGAAGCAAAAGCAGTCCTGCTTCAGCTTGAGCAAATGTTCCCGGATGAGATGGAGCTTAAAATGATGTTAGCTGAGCTTTTCATTGATTTGAATGAAGATCAGGAAGCAATTGATAAGCTTGATCAAATTGTGGAGGATGAGGACTATTTTGTCCCAGCTCAGATGCAGCTTGCTGATTTGTATGAAGCGCAAGGGTTATTTGAAGTAGCAGAGCAAAAACTGTTGGCAGCAAAGCGATTCGATCCTTCCGAGCCAGTCATCGATTTGGCGTTAGGGGAGCTTGCTTTATCGACTGCTTCTTATTTAAAAGCAATCACTTATTATGAAAAAGTTTACGAAAAGCAGCCTGTCATGGGTGATATCGATATCGCACTTCGCCTCGCGGAAGCTTATGCAGCTACAGGTGAATTCGAGAAAGCATTGACTTACTATCAGGAAACAGACGTTAATGACGTGGAACAGCTGTTCAGCTTCGGCTTTACTGCCTTCAAGCTATCCAGATACGATATTGCCATCAGTACTTGGGAAAAGCTCCTCAAAGAGGAAGCGGACTATCTTTCTGTCTATGAGTATCTTGCTAAAGCCTATGAAGAAGAGGGTTTGACGGAAAAGGCATTCGAAACTGCTGAAAAAGGATTGTCGTTGGATGAGTACAATCAGAAACTCTATTTCACTGCAGGCCGTCTTGCCAGACAGCTCGGTAAAAATGATCGCAGCTATTTCCTGATTCGTCATGCGATTGCGCTCGACCCAGGGTATAAAGAAGCGATACTCTATTTGATTGAGAATTTCAAGTTGGATGAAGACCACGAGGCAATCATCGAGTTATTGACGCATATCTTGGAAACAGATGAAGAAGATGCAGCATACCGTTGGGAGCTTGCACGTGCCTATAATGAAACTGAAAGCTTTGATGAGGCATTAAAGGCATACGGGGAAGCATATACTAACTTCAAAGATGATAGCGATTTTCTAAAAGAATATGGATATTTCCTATTGGAAGAAGGGAGGATGCAAGAGGCTGTCGAAATACTAAAAGAGTATCTTCGTCTGGAGCCATCAGATATCGAAGTAGAAGAGAATATCAACCGGCTCTTGTCTCAATAAATGCATTGAATTGAAATCATTTCGCTTTCTGGGAGGGGGCACATATGAATATTTCCGTTACCATGCAGGATAAGAAGACGTTCATTCGCTGGTTCTTAGATAATTACCAATTGAAGCGCAGGGAAAGTGTCTGGATCTTGAACTACTTGATCAATCATGATTCGTTTCTTGATAATGTGCATTTCATCCGTGAAGCAAGGTTCAGTCCCAGAGGAATCATCATATCCGCCCATTGTTCCGAAGAAGTACCGTTCCGCTTTTACAAGGACAACATCGTTACAACAGATGCAGAGAAATCATTCCATGATATTCGTATGAACAAGAAAGACCCGGTCTATATTCAACTCAATTTCAAGAACTCCCATCAAAGCATGGAGTATGTTGCAGTTCTGGAAGACAATCCTTTCTTGCCGGAAGATCATTACGTGACAAAAGAGGACCGGCAGCTGGCAACGAAGCTTCTGGATGCTTCGCATTATCAATACAAGAAGAAGAAGCTGCAAGAAGCAATTGATTTGGCTCTTGATAAGAGAGATGAAAGTAAATTTCAGTTGCTGAGCAGGGCGATGCGTCAATTAAAAGAAGAAGCCGAAGATAAAATCGAAAACACATAAATAGATGCGCTTTGACAGCGCATCTATTTTTTTATCTTTCTTGTTAAAAGTATCAATAGAAAAGAAGGTTTCTGCTAAAATAAAGTGACTGCTTTTATTCGAGCAAATCGGAATACATAATTGAAATGAAAGGATAAGCACATCATGTATCATCTTTTATTCCATCGTTACAGCATCATGTTATTGTTTATCATCAATCTTTTTGGAACGATATACGGGTATATGTGGTATGGTTGGCAGCTTGAAATTACGCCAGCTATTTTCCTGCCTTTTGTTCCGGACAGCCCAACAGCAAGTCTCTTTTTCACCATTTTTCTAGGTTTATTTTTGATTGGAAAACAGAATGGTTATATCGAAGCGCTGGCAGTTGTTTCATTATTTAAATACGGCATATGGGCTGTTGTGATGAACCTTCTCACTTTAGCCGTGAATGGTACACTTTCCTGGCAAGGGTATATGCTGATTGCCTCCCATTTAGCGATGGCTGTACAAGGCATTTTGTATGCACCGCTTTATCGAGTAAAACTGCGGCATCTTGCAGTGGCTGCTATCGTGGTCTTGCATAATGATATTATCGATTATGTTTTCGGTATGATGCCGATTTACGGTAATCTGATGGAATATATGCAAGTGATAGGTTATTTCACTTTCTGGCTGAGTATTGTATCTATCTTAGTCGGTTATTTTGTCACACAGCGGAACTCATTAAGAAACAAATACTAATAAGGCGAATACCGACATACGCAAGTGCTTAATTGCATAGGCTGTAGGAACATCTAAAAAAGAGGGGATGCTTATGAAAAAGCTGCTTCTCGTCATTGTTCTGACAGCCTCTTTTTTTGTACTTGCTAACCTTGCTGAATTGCTGCTGCAACCGCATACAGAGGCACTGTCGTCATCTTCCGACAAAATTGGTCAAACGTTTGATCAACAATATGAATCGCTGCCTGCACATTTGTATAGTGTTTCTGTGCCTGATAAAAACAGTTATGGAACAGGACGGTTCTGGGGAATACTTGGTATTAGTGCAAGCATTGTAGGGACACTTGTGTATGTTGGCTATAAAAAGTATCGAGCTGAAAATGACAAAAGTGTGAACAACGATCCTAATAGTTGATTTTTTTCGAATTTTTGACTAAAATTGACCTTAATAAGTTCCAAATAATTTTACGGAGGAATGTATATGTCACTAGGTGCTTATATAATCTATATAGCACTTCTTCTGATTATCCCTTTATGGGCTCAATCGAAGGTGAAAAGCACGTATAAGAAGTATTCGAAAGTTGAAACGTCATCTCTTATGACTGGTGCGCAGGTCGCAAGAAAGATTTTAGATGATAATGGTATATATGATGTGCAAATCGAAGAAACACGCGGTATGTTGTCTGACCATTATGACCCACGTCACAAAGTTGTCCGTCTATCTACAGACAACTATCATGGTCATTCTATGGCAGCAGCAGCCGTTTCCGCCCACGAGGTAGGACACGCAATCCAGGATGCAGAAAGTTACGGATTCCTCAAATTCCGTACTGCGCTTGCACCAGCTGCTGCATGGGGGAACAACCTTTCCTTTATGCTTATCATTGCAGGGGCGATCTTCCAAGCTTTTAGTCTAATTGGTTTCGGTATTGCGCTATTCAGTATCGCAGTATTGTTCCAGATCGTCACACTGCCGGTGGAGTTCAACGCATCGAACCGTGCGATGACGCAGCTCGTTTCAACGGGTATAATCCGGAACGATGAAGAACGCTCTACGAAGAAAGTATTGAACGCGGCAGCAATGACTTACGTTGCAGCGGCTCTAGTAGCTGTAGCTGAGCTTGTGCGCTTCATCCTTATGTTCTTTGTCGGTAATAACGAAGAGTAATAAAAGGCATCCCGAGGGATGCCTTTTATTGTTCTTGTATGACTTTGATGAGTTCTCGTAGATAGTCGGGCAGATCAGGCGGTCGTCTGCTGCTGACAATATGACCGTCCACAATAACTGCTTTATCATGCCAGATGGCTCCGGCATTCGTCATGTCATCTTTAATTCCTGGCGTGCTCGTGACATTAACACCTTCCAAAATACCTGCAGAGATCAACACCCAGCCGGCATGGCAAATTTGACCAATCGGTTTCTTATGGGAGTGGAAATGCCGGGTGATTTCCAATACGCTATGATAGCGGCGTAATTTATCTGGTGACCAGCCGCCTGGGACAAGCAAAGCATCATAATCAGTCGGAATGACTTCATCAAACGTTACATCTGATGTAGCGGGAACACCATATTTGCCTTTGTAGGTAGTATTGGCAGCTTCACCTGCCAAATGAACTTCCGCTCCAGCCTCACGAAGTCTCAAGATGGGATACCATAGCTCCAGATCCTCAAAATCTTCACTCACAAATGAAAGTATTTTCTTACCAGTAAGCTCCATCATCTCACCTCTTTCTTTTATTCCTTTTCACTTTACCAATTCACTCGTATAAATGCATGCAATACGCTAGTCTGTGTGATAAGGCTTTTTGTTTTCGTCGAGTGTAAAGCCTTCTCCCATTACATCATGTACCTCGCTAAGGGCGACGAAGGCATGTGGATCTACTGCGGTGATGATTGCTTTCAGTCTGACAATTTCGTTCCGTGCAACGACACAATACAGTACATCGCGCTTTTCACCAGTAAAGCTGCCTCTGCCATCAAGAACAGTAACACCTCGGTCCATTTGCTTTAGTATCTGATTGGCGATATCTGCACTCTGACTGGAAATGATGGTGGCGCCTCTTGCCGAGTAGGCACCTTCTTGAATGAAGTCGATGACTCTCGCCCCAACGAAGACTGCAACGAGTGTATACATCCCCCGGATCAGATCAAGATAGGTAAGGACTGATGTGACAATAACAACAGCATCAAAGAGAAACATTGTGCGTCCCATGGTCCAGCCAGCATACTTGTTAGCCAAACGGGCAATGATGTCAACTCCGCCGGTAGTACCTCCGAATCGGAAGATGATACCGAGACCGACACCGATGAACACCCCAGCTAAAAGCGAAGCAATCAGTAAATCATTCCCTAAATTAATATGGAAGGAATATGTCTGGAACAAACGCAAGAATAAGGAAACGGCCACTGTCCCGATAATTGTATAAACGAATGTTGTACGGCCTAGGAATTTCCAGCCGACCAGAAATAACGGAATGTTTAGCACCAAGTTCATAATTGCTGGATCCCAATCGAATTCGAATAGTAAAATAAGCGTTATCCCGGTGAATCCGCCTTCACCTAATTTATTGGCTATATTGAAATGGACGATACCGAAAGAAAAGATGGCGGCGCCTAACAGGATAAAAAGGATGTTCTTTAAACGCATTCCGAACATAATCTACCTCCTAAGATGACAATTCCTTCTATATTATAGACAACTATGCCTTTTGCTACAAATTTGTCCAATAGGTAAAAATATTTGTCAAAGACCGTATTTTTAAGCTAACATGGTAATGATATAGCGAAAGGAAGATCGCGCATGAATACTGCATATACGACAAAAGAAATACAAGCACGTGTCGACGCTTATATTTCCCAATTTAAAGAAGGTTATTTCTCACCGCTCAGCATGCTTGCCCGAATGACAGAAGAAGTAGGGGAGCTTGCAAGGGAAGTGAACCATACATATGGCGAAAAGCCGAAAAAAGCTAGTGAAGATGCCAATACAATAGAAGATGAACTCGGAGATATCATTTTCGTGATGACATGCTTTGCTAATTCCTTGAATATCGATTTGTCGGAAGCATTCGAGAAATCGATGACAAAATTCGAAACAAGGGATAAAGACAGATGGACGAAGAAGACACAGGAGGATTTACATAATGACTAAGGATACGATCAGAATTATTGTAGCAGGACCAAGAGGACGAATGGGGTCGGAAGCATTGCAGCTTATCGATCGTACAGCTCATTTTGAGCTTGTAGCAGCAATTGACAGGAAAAATGGAGGGAAACGTATCAGTGATATCGACGGTTTGCCTGCAAGTGATGCAGTTATCTATGATGACGCTGCGGTGTGTTTAGATGAAGTGCAAGCGGATGTACTTATCGACTTGACCATTCCCGAAACAGGCTACAAACATATGAGACTTGCTATCGAACACGGTGTGCGTCCAGTAGTCGGTACCTCTGGCTTTACAGAAGAACAAGTAGGAGAACTAGAAAAGCTAAGTGAAGAAAAGGGCATAGGAGCAATTATTGCACCGAACTTTGCAATTGGCGCTGTGCTGATGATGCAATTTGCCAAACAAGCAGCAAAATACTTCCCAACAGTAGAAATCATTGAAAAGCATCATGATCAGAAACTAGATGCACCGAGCGGTACGGCTGTAAAAACAGCACAGCTGATTCAGGAAGTACGTGAACCGGCTAGACAAGGACATCCGGATGAGAAAGAGACGATGCCGGGAGCACGCGGTGCAGATGTAGACGGCATGCGAATCCATAGTGTCAGGCTTCCAGGTCTTGTTGCACACCAAGAAGTTATTTTCGGTGCACCCGGAGAACAATTCACAGTCAAACACGATAGTTTCAACCGCGCATCCTTTATGTCAGGTGTAGAGCTGGCTGTAGATCGCGTCATGAAGATGGAAGTACTTGCATACGGATTAGAAAATATATTGGAATGAGGCGATAGACATGCATATTGCTTTAATTGCCCACGATAAGAAAAAACCTGAGATGGTCCGCTTTACGGTCGCATATAAAGAAATGCTGAAGAAACATACCTTGTATGCTACAGGAACAACCGGCACTCGCATCATGGAGGCTACAAGCTTGCCGGTGGAATTGTTCCTGTCTGGTCCTCTAGGGGGAGATCAGCAGATTGGTGCCAAAATTGCAACAAATCAAATGGACTTGATTATATTCTTC
>NZ_LR700942.1:548973-599250 GCF_902497585.1 Terribacillus sp. AE2B 122
ACCCGCTCACCGCCCAGCCACATGAACCTGATGTGAGTGCACTTATGCGGCTTTGTGATGTGCATCGCATACCGCTCGCTACCAATCTGGCTGCAGCAGAGATCTTCATACGTGGATTAGATAGAGGCGATTTCGATTGGCGCAAGATCATTCGTGATCGTGAGCCAGAGCTATGAAAAAGCTGAAAATCGGAATCACTTGTTATCCGACGCTTGGCGGCTCCGGCGTCATTGCGACAGAACTCGGAAAAAAACTGGCTAAAAAGGGACACGACATTCATTTCATTACATCCAGTGTCCCTTTCCGGCTGGATATGCTGCTACCGAATGTATTTTTCCATGAGGTCGAGATGAGTCATTATCCTGTTTTCCAATACCCACCGTACGATTTAGTGCTAGCCAATAAAATGGCTGAGGTGATCGACGAAGAGCAGCTGGATATCCTGCATGTCCACTATGCTGTTCCGCACGCTATATGTGCGATCTTGGCTAAAGCTATTGCAAAACGTGATGTAAAAATCGTTACAACATTACACGGTACGGATATTACGGTGCTTGGAATTGATAATGGCCTGCGCAAAATGATCATTCATGCGATCGAGGAAAGTGATGTCGTCACTGCCGTTTCACAAAGTCTTGTGCAGCAAACAAGGGAAATGCTTGATGTAGCAAGTCCAATCGAAGTTGTTTACAACTTTGTAGATGAAGAAGTATACCGACCGGCTGATGTGCGTGACATAAGAGAGCAGTTCGGAATCAAAGAAGATGAAAAAGTACTCGTACATATAAGCAATTTCCGTAAAGTGAAACGTGTACAGGATGTTGTACAGGTTTTTTCGTATGTACAGGAGAAATTACCTGCCAAGCTGATGCTGATTGGAGACGGTCCTGAGTATTCGGATATCTTGCGAGATGTGCAGCAGCGTGGTCTCGAAGATAACGTCTTATTCCTAGGTAAGCAGAATAATGTTGCTGCGCTTTTAAATATGGCAGACATAATGCTGCTTCCTTCTGAAAAAGAGAGCTTTGGCTTGGTTCTCTTAGAAGCTATGGCCTGTGGGGTGCCGTGTATTGGAACTGATGTCGGTGGCATACCAGAAGTAATACAGCACGGAAAGAATGGGTTTATATCGCAGCTAGGGGATGTAGAGCAGATGGGAGCATTTGCATTGGATTTGCTGACAGATGAAAAGTTGTGGCAGCGATTTTCCGATGCATCCATCCGTTATGCAGCAGAGAACTTCCATTCTGATCAAATTGTCGCGCAATATGAAGCAATTTATGAAGAGGTTTTGTAATGAAGATATTTGAAAAAGCATTCCGGGTCATACAGGAAATCGAGTTACACGGTTATGAAGCATATCTGGTCGGAGGAGCTGTGAGGGATTACCTCATCGGTAAAGCTGTCGGCGATTTGGATATCGCAACGTCAGCAACGCCGGACCAGGTAATGAAGGTGTTCGATAAGGTCATTCCGATTGGTATTGAGCATGGAACTGTTCTTGTACGTTTCGAGAAGGAGAGCTTTGAAATTACGACTTTCCGGACAGAAGGAGCATATTCTGATTACCGGCATCCTGATAGCGTAAATTTTGTTACTGATGTTGCAGCTGATTTGGCTCGTCGTGATTACACAGTTAATGCAATTGCAATGGCCAGAACCGGGGAGTTAGTAGATCCTTTTGATGGCAGGAGCGCTATTGAAAAGAAAGAGCTGGTTACAGTAGGCAAGGCCTTTGACCGTTTTCAAGAAGATCCGCTGCGTATGATGCGCGGTGTCCGGTTTGTATCACAGCTAGGGTACAAATTGGATCATAATGCACGAAAAGTGATGGAGGATCAGCGTCTTTGGTTATCGCGTATTGCAATTGAACGCATATGCATTGAAATGGAGAAATTATGCTCTGGTAAAAACGTAAAAACAGCTATCCAGCTTTTGCATGATACGGGATTATGGGAAGCAATGCCGATTTTTAAAGATCATCCTGAGCTGATGCGTGCGCTAGCCAAAAAAATCGAGCCTCTAGGCACTTTGGCAGAATTGGTTGCCCTTTGTTCGTTGTTTAGTACAAGACCAGTTCTTGATTGGGTTAAGGAATGGAAGCTGTCCAATGCTATCAAACAGGACGCTCAACATTTAGTGCGCATACTTCAAAGTAATCTGGATGCTTGGGCAGTTTATCAGCTGCCTGTTCACCTTGATGAGGGTTTTTGCCGACTTGAAAAAATCTATAAAGAAAAAGATGTACAGGATAACGTTTCATCCATTAGACATATGCTCCCGATCCGAAACAGTTCAGAACTGGCCATTTCCGGCGGAGATCTGATCAGCTGGTTTCCCGATAGAAAAAAGGGGAGCTGGATTCGTGATCTTTTGCTTGCTGTTGAAAAGGCTGTTGTAGAAAACAAGATTCCGAACGATAAAGAACAGCTGAAGGAGTGGGTCATTCATGGATACAACACGTAATCGTCTCATCAGAATCCTTCAGGATCATAAGACATCATATATTTCTGGCCAGAATCTGTCAGAACAGCTTGGTATTTCAAGAGCTGCAGTCTGGAAGCATATGAAAGCGTTGGAAGCAGACGGGTATGAGATAGATGCTGTTCCGCGTAAAGGATACCAAGTGAGACGTTCGCCAGACAAACTCAGCAAAAATACGCTGAACTGGAAGCTTGATACCGAGTGGATCGGACGCAAAATCATCTTTGAAGAAGAGCTTGATTCTACACAACTTTTGGCCAAAGCTTTGGCAGATCAAGGTGCAGTACATGGAACTGTTGTTATTGCTGATCAGCAGACAAGCGGTAAGGGAACTAAAGGACGCAGCTGGTATTCTCCAGCTGGAACTGGAATATGGATGAGTTTGATCATCCGGCCTGAATTCGGTCCTCGGGAAGCAGCGCAGCTGACGCTGGCTGCAGCAGTTGCACTTACACGCGTATTTCGTCAGAACGATATTGAAGCTCACATTAAATGGCCGAATGATATCTATCTAGGCGGTAAGAAGCTCGCCGGAATCCTGACAGAGATGCAGGCGGAACAGGATTATATTCAGCATATCGTACTGGGTATCGGAATCAATATCAATCAGACAGTATCGGAGATAAACCCGGATATCCGCAATAAAGCAACATCTTTACGTATCGAGACAAATAAGGAATGGAAGCGGCAGGAGCTTATTCATTTGATTTGGAAAGAGTTCGAGAATGTCTATTCGCTATACATAGAAAAAGGTTTTCAAGAAATTCGGGACGAATGGATGCAGTATGCTTTACGTCTGGGGCACCGAGTAAAAGCAGCTACACCATCAACTGTCTTTGAAGCAGTTTTCAGAGGAATCGGGGAAGACGGAGAGCTTATTCTTGAAAATGATGATGGCAGTACACAGCGCTTATATTCTGCTGAATTGGAATGGAAAGAGGAGTAACATAATGAAAACTAGACTCGATTTTCAAAAGATGAAAGAAAACAATGAGAAAATCACCATGGTCACCGCCTATGATTATCCGACTGCAAAATTGGCCCAGCAAGCTGGTATCGATATGCTGCTTGTCGGCGATTCACTTGGAATGGTCGTACTCGGATATGATAGCACCATACCTGTAACAGTGGAGGATATGATTCATCATGGTAAAGCCGTCACTCGCGGCGGAAACGAGACGTTTGTCGTAGTGGATATGCCGTTTATGACGTACCACGTATCCGTGGAGGCAACTGTACCGCAAGCGAAACGCATCTTCCAGGAAACCGGAGCGCAAGCCTTGAAACTGGAAGGAGCAGATCAGGTCATTCTGGACAGTATTAAGGCATTAGCAACAGGCGGTATCCCAGTTGTCGGTCATCTTGGTCTGACGCCGCAGTCAGTTCATATGCTTGGCGGTTATAAAGTACAAGGGAAAAGCAAACAGACGGCAAAACAGCTGCTGGAGGATGCACGCAAAGTCGAAGCAGCCGGAGCAATTGCTGTCGTGTTGGAATGTGTGCCTAAGCAATTAGCAGCACTTATTGCTAAAGATATTTCGATTCCGGTCATCGGAATCGGCGCTGGTGTTGATGTGGACGGTCAAGTTCTAGTTTTCCATGATATAAGCAGGTACGGTGTTGATCGTCTGCCAAAATTCGCAGTCAGCTATGCAGACCTTAACGAAACCATTACAAATGTCTTCTCCACTTATCGCGAAAATGTAAAAAACAGTATCTTTCCGAATGACGATCAAAGTTTCACAATGGACGAAGCAGCATTACCTAAACTAGGAGAATGAACATGAAGATCATTTCGACATTAGAAGCATTGCAGCAAGAAAGAGTAAAACTTGCAAAAGAGCAGAAGTCAGTTGGCTATGTGGCAACAATGGGCTTTTTACATGAAGGACACCAATCCTTGATGAAGCGTTCTAAAGCGGAGAATGATATTACAGTGCTTAGCATCTTCGTCAATCCGCTGCAATTTGGGGCGGGCGAAGATTTTGAGACTTATCCGCGAGATGCTGTCCGTGATCAGCGTATTGCAGAACAAGAAGGCGTCGATATCGTCTTCATGCCAGAAGCGGCGGCAATGTATCCGGGCAATAGTACAATCAAACTGCATGTTGCTGACCGGGTAGATGTGCTTTGCGGCAAATCGAGACCAGGTCATTTCGATGGCGTGGTTACAGTTTTATCAAAGCTTTTCCATTTGATTCAGCCGAACAGGGCATATTTCGGGCTGAAGGATGCGCAGCAAGTAGCAGTTGTACAAGCTTTAGTGCATGACCTTAATTTCCCGCTTGAAGTGGTTCCGGTACCGACGGTCCGCGAGGAAGACGGATTAGCGAAAAGCAGCCGTAATGTCTATTTGTCAGAGCACGAGAGACAAGTTGCACCAGCAATTTACCAAGCACTGCAGCAGGCTAAACAAAGCATCCAAGATGGAGCAAAGAATCCTGAAAAAGTAGCATCTGCTGTAAAAGAATTTATAAACAGCCAAACAAGTGGTAGAATAGACTACGTTGAAATTTTGTCTTATCCCGCATTGAAGCCAGTCAAGGAAATAGATGCGCGTATTATCATTGCCGCAGCTGTCTATTTTGACAAGGCGAGATTGATCGACAATCTAGTATTGGAAGCTGACGGCTCCATCATGGACCGTTTTTAATATAGGGGGAAATAGGATGTTTCGCACAATGATGAAAGCGAAGATACATCGCGCTCGTGTCACCGAAGCGAACTTGAACTATGTTGGCAGTATTACAATCGATACACACATTCTGGAACAAGTGGGCATACTTCCTCATGAAAAAGTGCAGATTGTGAACAATAATAATGGAGCTCGTCTCGAAACATATGTAATCCCCGGTGAGCGGCATAGCGGAGTCATCTGCCTGAACGGTGCTGCTGCACGTCTTGTACAAAAAGATGATGTAGTGATCATCGTTTCCTATGCCATGCTATCTGAAAAAGAATTGGCTGACTTTAAGCCGAAGATCGCCCTGATGAACGAAGATAATACAGTTCAGGAAATCATCGAGGAAGAACCGCCGCTTACTGTGATGATGTAACGGCATAAAAGAATCGTACGATAAGACTCTTATCTGTGATAAGAGTCTTTCTTTTCTAAGCAGTATGGAGGGTGGAGTATGGAAAAATTTGTAGTGGTGGATCTTGAAACAACTGGGCACGCGCCGTCGAATGGCGATAAAATCATAGAGGTCGGGATTGTCGTCATCCAAGGACGTGTGATCACAGATCAATTTCAGACGATGCTGGATCCCGGTATGCCGATTCCACCTTTCATTTCCCAGCTGACAGGTATTACTGATGAAGATGTGGCTGGTGCTCCGCAATTTGAAGAAGTAGCGGAAGAGGTTTCTGCTTTCTTCAAAGATAGCTATGTGGTCGCTCATAATGCGAATTTTGATTTGCGGTTTCTCAACAGCGCTTTGGAAGTGGCAGGACTTGCTCCAATCCAGCGCCCAGTGCTTGATACGGTCGAGTTGGCTCGTATTCTGCTGCCAACGGCACCGAGCTATAAATTGAGTGTTCTTAGTGAGCATCTTTCTTTTGAACATGATCAGCCCCACCGGGCACTGTCCGATACGCTCGTAACAGCAGAACTCCTGTTGTCTCTTTTAGAGGAGCTAGGCAAGCTGCCATATGAGACAATTTCTCATCTATTAACACTGGAAAAATCATTGAAAAGTGATTTGCGCAGCTTGCTTGAGTATCGTTTGGAAGAACTCGCATTCGACGATATACACGATGATGGGCTTGAGGTTTATCGAGGACTGGCTTTTCGAAAAGTCCATGAAGAAGATGATACCGTTTCTGCTATTACCCAGTCTTTCGGTGAGATGGCAGATCAGCTGTATCAAAAAGAAGGCTGGCTTTCAGAGGGAATGAAAGGCTACGAGCCGAGAAAAAGTCAGCTGGAGATGAGTGAACAGATCTTTGATGTTTTCCAATCAAATAGAAACGCACTTCTCGAGGCTGAAACCGGTACTGGAAAATCTCTTGCGTATCTTTTGCCAGCAGTCTACACTGCAGTAAAAGAAAAGAATCGCATCGTTATCAGTACACATCTGACTCAGCTTCAGGCACAATTGATGGACAAGGAAATTCCGCTTTTACAGCGCATCCTGCCGTTCTCCTTCAATGTAGCACTGCTGAAGGGAAAGCAGCATTATCTAAGTCTCAGCCGGTTTGAATCAGAGCTGCAGCAAACAGCAAATGACAATTATGATATCGTACTAACTAAGGCCATTCTACTTGTTTGGCTGACAATGACCGAGACTGGGGATATTGATGAAGTGAATCTGCCTTCCAGCGGAAAGCGGTTTTTCCTGCATATGTCCGCAGATGCAGAGGATACGCAAGACCCATTTTCGCCATGGTTTTCACGCTCGTTTTATCAGCGGGCAAAGAAAGCAGCTTGGCAGGCAGATATTATCGTTACGAATCACGCTTTGCTTTGCAGTGATATGCAGGAAGAGTACCAGCTCCTGCCATCATATCAGCGAGTCATTATCGATGAAGCACATCATTTCGAAGCGACAGCAGCGAAGCATTTCGGGTTGGCACTTGATTATGTCTCCATCCACCATATGCTTTCTCATGCGAATAAAGTGTACGAGAAAGCAACAGATGAGCTTCCAATTACACAAGCGGAGTTGCTGATTTGGCAAAGTTTATGGGACCAAACCAAAGAAGAAGCAGATGAAATGTTCCGTTATATCCATGATTTTGTTTTATCCCAGCATAAAAAGAAGCTCGGCACCAATGACATTGGCAGATTACAGCTGCGGCTTGAGGATGTTCGAGAGACGAAACAGGTCCTAGTGATTGCTGAAATGAGTAACAGATTATTATTCGGTGTGCGAGACTGTATCCACCATTTGCTTCAGCTGATAAAATCAGCCGATAAGCAAGGGGAGAAAAAGATTGCTGATTCCATACGAAATGCTGCGGATCAGCTACAGACGATTATCGATGCGATTGAACGGATGTTCCTCCTATATGACGATGAAGAAGTGAAATGGATAGAAGTCGATATGTACGGCGCCCGAAATGCGGTTTATTTATACAGTGAACCATTAGATATTGCTGATTTGCTGCTTGAACATTTCTTTTCGGAAAAGAAATGTGTTGTCCTCACGAGTGCAACTTTAACAATGAAGCAATCGTTTGCTTTCATTCAGGAACAACTTGGCTTGGATGAACATACCGTCACAAGACGTTTCGATTCTCCTTACTCGTATCAAGAGCAAGTGCAGCTGCTCGTTCCAAATGACTTTCCAGACGTCCGAGGAAAAGATAACTATCCCTTCATCTATGCTGTTTGTGAAGCGATACTCAGTCTTGCCGCTATAACGGATGGACGAATGCTCGTTCTGTTCACTTCCTATGACATGCTGAAAAAAGCTTTTGGACTTGTGAAGGAACTGACAGAGGACCAAGATTATACCTTGATTGCCCAAGGTATTACAAGCGGTAGCCGCGATCGGCTGAAAAAGAATTTTCAAAGCAATAAGAAGGCCATCCTATTCGGAACCAGTTCATTCTGGGAAGGCGTTGATATTCCTGGAGAAGACTTAAGCTGTCTGGTCATTGTCAGACTGCCATTCCAGCCTCCAGATCACCCAATTTATGAAGCAAAAGCTTCCAAACTGAAGGCAGAAGGGAAGAATGCCTTTATGGAGCTTGCATTACCTAATGCGGTCATCCGCTTCAAGCAAGGTTTCGGCAGGTTGATCCGGTCGTCAAACGATAGAGGTATTGTATTCGTTTGTGATGACAGGATGATGAAAACGAGATATGGCAGCTACTTCACCGCTTCCATACCAGATGTACCGACACATTATAAAAGTACAGCTGAACTTTTAGAGCTTGCAGAGGATTGGCTATAAAAAAAAGTGCGTCACAAGGACGCACAACTGCTGGGGAGAAGGAAGATTTTTGTTGAAAAAACTTTGAACTCGTCTTAGAATTACACCAGGACAACTGGTATAATAAGAATTGGATTGCTTCTCAACATACATTAGTTTGCTGCAGAAAGCCATCTCTATGAGTAACAAATCATGTAAATGAATTGCTCGGAGGTAACGATGATGGAAAATAATAAGATGGAAACCATGTCCACTGTACGTGTACAATACAGCAGCGATCTGTACAAACTGGTCGATTCACTGAACCGTACACTGAAGGAAAAGGACTTGATGTTCGGATTAGCATTGGATGAGGAAGATCATGATACGGCGATATTCACGATTTACCGTACCTAAGTGGGCAAAGATCACACTGTTCAGCGCTTTAGCTGTTTTGATCATTCTCCTCGGCTGCGGTATATACGTTTATAGCACTGCACAAAATGCACGCACAGAGGGCTTTGAAGCTTCAGAGGATTTTGCACTTGAGAATACGGACTTAGAAACCGTAGATGAAGTGACACGCTTCAATGGCGAACATATCTATCATGTCGTCAAAGGCAAGCAAGCCGATGGAGAAGATGCTATCGCTTTTGTTAAAAAGAGCGAGAAGGATTCAGAACAGATTATCTATACAACCGACACAGCTGATGAACAGCAAGTCGAGAGCAGCTGGCAGTCAGCATGCGGCGCAGACTGTGAAATGGAAGATGTCCGGCTAGGATTGTACGAAGACGCACCAGCATGGGAAGTCACATTTCGCGATGAACAGGATCGTCTTGGCTACAGCTATTACACACTAGATGGTTCCGAGCAGCTGGAAAGCTTTGCTCTATCCAACCAATATCAATAACACAACTACATATGTAGGACAGACAATGGAGGGTTCTTTTTGAAGACAACGATTGCTAAGCTAAGTGAGCATGTAGGAGAAGAAGTAACAATAGGAGCGTGGCTCCGCAATAAACGTTCCAGCGGGAAAATCGCATTTTTGCAGCTGCGTGACGGAACAGGATTCGTTCAAGGTGTCGTCGTGAAAAGCGATGTACCCGAGGAAGTGTTCCAGACAGCGAAGAACATGACACAGGAAACATCCCTTTATGTTACAGGCAAAGTAGTGGAGGACAGCCGTTCTTCCTTTGGATATGAAATTCAAGTAAGTAATGTAGAAGTAATTCATGCGGCAACAGATTACCCGATTACACCGAAAGAGCATGGTACTGAATTCCTGATGGATAACCGCCATCTATGGCTTCGTTCTCAAAAACAGCATGCGGTTATGAAAATCCGTAATGAAATCATTCGTGCGACGTATGAATACTTCCATGAAAATGGCTACACGAAAATCGATCCGCCAATTCTGACAGGTTCTTCTGCAGAAGGTACAACTGAATTGTTCCATACGAAATACTTTGAGGAAGAAGCATATTTATCCCAAAGCGGACAGCTTTACATGGAAGCAGCTGCAATGGCATTTAACAAAGTATTCTCCTTCGGTCCGACATTCCGTGCAGAAAAATCCAAAACAAGACGTCATTTGATCGAATTTTGGATGATCGAGCCAGAAATGGCGTTCGTTGAGCACGCAGAAAGCTTGGAAATCCAGGAGAACTATATCAGCCACCTTGTTGCTTCTGTGCTGAAGAACTGCAAACTGGACCTTGAAATCCTTGGACGCGATACAGAGAAATTGGCAAAAGTAACTGCGCCATTCCCACGCATCACGTATGACAAAGCAATCGAATTGCTGAAGGAAAAAGGATTCGATGATATTGAGTGGGGCGAAGATTTCGGAGCACCGCATGAGACTGCGATTGCTGAAAGCTTTGACAAACCAGTATTCATCACTCATTACCCAGCTGCAATCAAAGCATTCTACATGAAGCCAGACCCAAATCGGGAGGATGTTGTGCTGTGCGCGGACTTGATTGCACCAGAAGGCTATGGTGAAATCATTGGCGGATCCCAACGTATCGATGATCTCGAATTGATGGAAAAACGCTATGAAGAACATAATCTGACTAGCGATGCATACAACTGGTACTTGGAATTGCGTAAATACGGTAGTGTGCCGCATTCAGGCTTTGGACTTGGTCTGGAACGGACAGTCGCATGGCTATCCGGCGTGGAGCACGTTCGCGAGACAATTCCATTCCCGCGTCTTTTGAACCGCCTATACCCATAATAAATAGATTACCTGACGATCCCTTGTCGAAACGACGAGGGATTGTCCTATTAATTGAAGGAGAACCCAGATATGAATAACGACTTGAATTACCAACGAATGCTGGGAAATCCATTTTCATTTCCCGGTATCCTAATGAATAAATATGTATCTCTTGGTCTGAATGAAACAGAAATGATGGTCATTTTGCATATATGCTTTTTCCAGCAGCAAGGCATTATGTTTCCGACTACTGATGAACTAGCTAAGAAAGTAACGCTTTCTGAAAGAGATGTAGCCCTGATATTACGCAAGCTCGTTCAGCGTAATTTGCTTCAGATTGAAGACGTGCAGGAAGAAAATATGCGCAGTCAAGCTTATAGTCTGAACGGATTATGGCATCTTGCGTTTGCGGAAACCGTCTATCCAGAACCTGAAAAGAAAACAGACAAAGAAGAAGAGGCGGCTATATTTATTCTCTTTGAGCAGGAATTTGGCCGTCCGTTATCGCCTTTTGAAATAGAAACTGTCACATTATGGCTGGATGAAGATATGCAGCCTCCATCTCTTATTAAAGCTGCTTTGCGAGAAGCAGTATTGATGAGTAAATTGAATTTCCGCTATATAGATCGTATTCTGCGTGAATGGAAGCGCAAAGGTATCCGATCCGTAGATCAGGCCCGGAAGCAGAGCAAATCATTTCATGAGAACCAACGGCCTACAGCGGCTGCGGTACGTTCTGAGCAGCAAGCACCAGCCCGTGATGTGAGTATTTACTATAACTGGCTGGAAGAAGATTGAGGAGGAAAAGCATACAATGCTGAACAAAACACAGATACGACGGGCATTGGATGTGATGCGTGACATGTTCCCGGAAGCAGCGTGTGAACTGGTGCACCGTAATCCGTTCGAGCTGGTGATCGCCGTACTGCTGTCTGCGCAGTGTACCGATAACCTTGTCAATAAAGTTACAAAGGATTTGTTTGAAAAATATAAGACACCGGAAGATTACCTGGCGGTTCCGCTTGAAGAGCTGCAGCATGATATACGTTCTATCGGTCTTTATCGCAACAAGGCAAAAAATATCCAAAAGCTCTGTCAGACTCTGATTGATCAATATGATGGAATTGTACCAGACACACGTGATGAATTGGTCAAACTGGCTGGAGTAGGGCGCAAGACAGCTAATGTTGTGGCATCGGTTGCGTTCCACGAGCCTGCCATTGCTGTAGACACCCACGTTGAACGCGTATCCAAACGGCTTGGTTTCTGCCGCTGGAAAGACAATGTGACCGAAGTAGAAAATACATTAATGAAAAAGGTGCCGCGTGATGAGTGGAGCGATACACATCACCGCATGATCTTTTTCGGACGCTATCATTGTAAAGCCAGAAACCCAAACTGCCTGGCATGTCCGTTGAACGACATTTGCCGGGAAGGGAAAAAACGGCTGAAAGCCGAAGCAAAATAAAAGACAGTCACTCCAAATCGAAGTGACTGTCTTTTTTTTGTTGTATATATTGTTATTGCTGATCTTCTGTTTCAGGTTGATCGGCTCCAGAATCAGCATCTCCGCCGGTATCAGCTCCCTGATCACCTTCAGCAGGTTCTTCTTCTGTATTGCCTGAATCCTCGCCTTGACCAGAGTTTTCATCATTACCATTGCCGTTGCCGTTGTTATTCTCATTACCGTTACCATTGCCATTGTTCTGGTCACTGTTTTCATCGGCATTCTGGTCTTGGTTCTGTTCATCATTCTGATCCGGGTTCTGCTCGTCCTCATTTTGCTGCTCTTCATTGTTTTGATCTTGTTGATCCTCAGCATTTTCATCAGGATTTTCTTCTTCTTCTGCATTCTCTTCTTCACCAGGGACGGTGACAGAAGTTGATTTCGCCTCACTAGTCTCGCCATCAACTGATGCTGTAACTGCAATGTTGTAGGTTTGTCCAGCTTCGGCGTTCTCAATTACTGCTGAAGTATCAGACGTGGACGTAGAGCCGCTTGGATCAGCATTTACACTGAAGCTTGCATCGCCATCGTAGTTCCAGCTGATATTGATACTGTTGCTTGCTTCATCATAGCTTGCAGAAAGTCCGGTTACCGGATCGATTTCTTCCTCTTCATATCTTTCTGACGTAGTTCCAGGAAGATTGCCCTTTAGGAATAATTCCGTCAGGATCTCAGAAGAGGGGGTGCCAGCACTTGGTGAGGCAGCAGGGCGAGAGCCTTTTTCGACTTTCGCCTCCACTACGTCACTAGGTTTCTTAAAACTTTCTGTATCCTTGCCTTGATGTACTTCTGTCATGATTTGTTTGAACAAGTATTTGGCTACATTTGTACCAGCACTGCCGCCTGAAATTATAGTATCATCCGGAGTACCAGTCCAAATGGATAGTGTGTAGTTTGTTGTCAAGCCATTCATCCACGAGTCAGGACTTCCTTCTTGACCATCTTTGTTAGTTGTACCCGTTTTTCCTGCAATATCTAAACCAGATACGTTTGCCATTGTTCCTGTTCCTTCTGTCATAACAGAACGCATCATATCAGTAACCATGTAAGCAGTAGATTCACTCATTGCTGCTTCAGATTCTGGCTTCATGTCCAACGTACTACCGTCGCTGAATTCGATTTTCGTGATAGTGTACGGCTCTGTATAAATACCTTCATTACCAAATGCTGCATATGCACCGGCAAGATCGATTGGGCGAAATTCTGATGCCCCCCCGATGCTATCTGAATAATTAATGGTATCATTCTTAAATTCCAATCCTAGGCCATTGGCAAATTCTTTCGCTTTTTCAGGACCGACAGCCTGGAAAGTCTTAATGGCTGGAATATTATAAGATTTTGCTAATGCAGTTCTAGCACTCTGCCAACCATGGAATTGATTATCATAGTTACCTGGTTCCCAATTCTGAGCTTCTTCTACAGTAATTGGTTCATCATTGATTTGTTCGTAAGTAGATGTATACACACCATTTTCAAAAGCAGGGGCATAATCAATTATTGGCTTCATGCTTGATCCTGGCTGATTCGATCCTTGAATCGCGTAATTGAAACCACCAAGCTCATTATTTTTATTTCCGCCAATTGCACGGATAGCACTGCTTTTCGTATCGAGTAGCGTAATTCCAGCTTGAAGGTTTTCATCTACCCATGAAATACCGCTGTCTTCGCTTAGTGCACTTTCTACAGTCTCCTGTGCATCCGGATCTAAAGTTGTATAGATCTTCATGCCATCCAGGTTAAGGTCTGTATCCTCAAAGCGCTCACTAAGCTCTTTTTGTACTTGATCCAGGAAAGCACCGTACTTATTAGATTGCGGTTGCTTTTCGGCAAGTAAATCTTCGACTTTCGTCTTTTTCGCTTCATCAGCTTCTGCCTGGGTAATCTTCTCGTGCTGTACCATCAAGTCAAGCACGGTGTTCATACGTTCCTGTGCCAAGTCAGGGTTTACAAATGGATTATAAGCAGTAGGGCGCTGCGGCAGACCAGCTAGTAGGGCTGTTTCCGGCAACGTAAGATCATTCAGATCATCTTTACCGAAATACGTCTCTGCAGCTGTAGCAACTCCGTAAGCGTATTGACCGTAAAATACTTTATTCAAATACATTTCTAGGATTTCTTCCTTGGAATATTGACGGTCAAGCTGGAAGGCAAGCCACCATTCCTGCATTTTACGTTTTACTGTCTTTTCTGGAGATAGGAAGGAGCGTTTGATGACCTGCTGGTCGATCGTACTACCACCTTCTGCACCGAATCCATTTTTAAAGTTGGAGACCAGCGCGCCACCAGTACGGATGATATCGATTCCGTTATGTTCAAAGAATCGGGAATCCTCAGTTGCTGTTACTGCATCAACTAGCTGCTGCGGCAGATCGTCATAATTCACTTTTCGTCTGCTTTCCGAGCCTAATTCCGCAAATTCATCTCCATTCATGTCGTAGACGATATTGGAAGCTGGGTCGGATAGTTTCTCTTCATCCAGCTTAGGCGCTGTAGCTGCGTAATAACCAAATACGGCACCGCCCGCAACAACACATAGGACACCTATTAAAACAATCGTAAGTAAAATTTTCTTCCAAATAGGTCTTTTCTTCTTTTTCTGTTTTCTTCTTGATGCACGAGATTGGCCCTTTTCTGCCATTACTCCTCTTCCTCCGTTCTAAAATGAAGCTCATCGATAATGTGCAAGTAATCGACCTTTGCCTGATACTTCATTGGAATAAGAAATCCTTCCTCACAAATCACTTCATAGGGAATAGATTTTCTGCCTCCATCATATTGACGTTTCCACCACGGAAAAAGTTTCTCTGCTTCGAAAAAAAATGTTTGATTGTGTGCAGAGAAACGCATAATGACGAAGCAGATAGCCCCATGACTGCATACATGCTCCATATGAGCGATCTGATGCTCGTGGAAATTGGAGAGAGGGAAGCTGGTCTTGTTTTTAGTGACCTTCGCTTCAAAATCTACATATTTTCCGCGATATACGCCATTATAATCCGTAGTGGATGCTTGTTTGAAATATGCTTCCTTAATGACCGCTGCACTTCGTTTTGGATAGTCGACCTGGACAATCTGCACTGGGGTAGGTTTTTTATGGATGATAGCTTTTTGTTGAGCGAGGTAATACTCGTTTGTCTCATTGATATCTTCCTCTAAAGTCATCCCCCTGTTGCCGAAATCGATAGGCTGTGAGAGCCTCGATGCAACGGTTTGTCTGATGATCTTTTTCCCGTTAGGATATTGCACGGTTTCTCCCCCCACTATAGGAATGATCATACCATAATCCTTAGAATACTTCACTTTGTGCATGTAACTCAACTGAAAAAAGGGGCAATTCGATGACATTTACTGACATAGCGCAGTTGCTTGCTTCCATCGAAGAGAAAACAGCCGCTGCAAACTTAGATAATATCCGAAGAACGATGGCTTATCAAGCTTTTTATGAAAGGAATCCAGAGATCAAGTGGGCATTCCTAGCATCAATGGTTTCCAGAAACGCTGGCTGGAATATGACAGATCTACAATTGGATATGTTTCAGAACTTGTTATCAGCACGTATAAGAAAACAGCTTTTCTCTCTTTATGAACGTGCCAATTGGCTTATCTTCTCTGATGCATATCCGCAGCTGCTCTTATATGAAGCTCATAAAAAAGGACAAATTGATATGGTTGAACATCTGCGCCATTTTCGTGTTTCTGTCTTTATGGAAGAAACGTGGCAGCTTTACTTAAAAGAGGGTGACATGCAGCAGCTGCTTTGTTGTCTTATTATCAACGAACAGCATGTCATCGGTTCACCTGTCATTGTCCAGCCTTTTTATAAAAAGCATATCTTCAGCCGGTGGCCATACCAGCTACAGGATTTATTCCGTCTGAATGCCATATTTTTCCCGACATTGGATGGAAGATTATATGGACTGTATGCTCACCATTTTACAAGTGTGGATGAACGGATACAGGTGGGGATTAAGTTGAGTCAGCTCCTTTTTGATGAGCAGCTTCATACCGCTTTTCTGCAATTTGCCAAAGTTGCTCCTTATACGGGGTCTCGTGATGACTATGAATGTTTTGGCCGGTTTAGAACTACCGGCAGTTGTCCGCTGCGGACTTGTTATCCAGTCATTTCACACGAAGATAATATTCGAACGGATTGGTACAGATATGGGGGCATTAAACAAAGTTGGCTCATCTCTGCAAAAAAAAAGCGTTATCGACCAACTGGATCCGTCTTTTATTGGAAAAGGCGGTTGATGAAAGTAGCCGCATTAATCAAGAAAAAAAGCAAAGCGGTCAATTGATCGCTTTGCTTTTTCAAACTTATATGGAAGGACGATTTGGTCCATCAAGCTTTTTGTCATACCCGTCACCTGCAGTGCGAGCTGTCGGCCGTTTCTGGTCATTTGATGTCTTTCTATCCTGCTTTTTCATCATTCACCCTCCTTTATAGATAGGATGAGCGAAACAGCTCTGAATCATGCGAATGTGCCCGTATTTTTTGTTGTTTTGTCAGCTGTGCAGGAGAAGTCTTTTCTTAACAGAAACAGTAAGGAAAAAGGGGGCATACGGATGAACAAGCAAAATGGTGTAACCAAAGAAGAATTGCAGCTGGCTTTGTTCCAGCTTGCTGGCGCATATCGGAAATTGGACCAAAGACTCACCGTACAGGCAAACCGTTCCAGGACGACACTAAAACAACCTTTGATTGAACGCGTGCTCCGAGCAGAGTCCCAGCTAGATAAAAAGCATGATAAATGGAACCATGAGCATGGTAAATTAGCCTGACTGCTTGTATAATAGAACAACACGATAAGCAGAGAAGGGGTTATATTGACGACATTACAGATATATAATAAGCAGCTATCCGACTTGATGGCACAACTGAAAGAACGCTTCCTTAATCATGAGCCGCCAAGCGAAAAGCATGATAAAGCATTTTTCGAGATGGTGAAGAAGGAAACAGAACCTATGTATCAGCTTCTTCAGGAATGGCATCAGGCTGCAGCGGACTTTGTCCAGCAGCGCGAGATTAGTGTGCATCCGCAGCAAGTTCAGTCTACAGAAGAAAATGTCCACTTAGTCATCCTGCATAGCTACTACATAGACATCCGGCCCGAACGATATATGGATTATCATCAATCGATCGGCTACGTCATTCAGTTGCTTGATGAAGATATGGACCGATTAGAAGGACACGACGGAGAGGAAGAAAACAATGACGAAAGAAGAATTGATTAATCTAGCTAAAGAAGCAAGAGAACGGGCATATATACCTTATTCTAAATTTGGAGTAGGTGCAGCAGTCCTAACCAAGGCAGGAAATGTTTATCAAGGCTGCAATATTGAAAATGCTGCTTATCCTGTGACATGCTGTGCGGAACGAACTGCAATTTTCCAAGCTGTTGCAAATGGCGAAAGAGATTTTTCTGAGATCGCTGTTGTAGCGAATACAGAACGTCCAGTTCCTCCATGTGGATCATGCCGGCAAGTAATGGCTGAATTCTTCCCTAAGGATGCTGTCATCCATATTTCGAACATGAATGGCGTTTCGAAGACAGTTACTATGGAAGAGCTGCTTCCGTTTTCTTTCCAGCCAGAAGATCTCTTTTCTGACGAAAAAGCTGCCCAGTAAAAATTAAATGTAATCTAAAGACCTAAAGTGTTTTTACACTTTAGGTCTTTTTTAATTTATCGTTCGATAGGTTTCTCCATTAGGCGAACAGGGTATAGAGAACTATTCAGAATGGAGGTCTGACCGTTGACTAAGAAAAAAGTAGCAATCATCGGTGCTGGTCCTGGGGGTCTAACAGCAGGGATGCTGCTTGCAGCCAAAGGATACAAAGTAGAAATATATGAAAAAAATGATGTAATCGGCGGCAGGACTTCACGTTTGAAGCATGGTGAGTTCCAATTCGATCTTGGTGCAACTTTCTTTATGATGCCCAAGCTTCTAGAGGAGCTTTTCGAGGAAGCTGGCCGCAACCTTAACGATTATGTTCAGCTGCATCGGCTGGATCCATTATATACGCTCCGGTTTGGGGACGTCACATTTACACCGCGAGTTGATAGACAAGATATGCTGGATGAAATAGAACGGGTCTTTCCGGGCGAAAGCCAAGGTTTTATTCAGTTCATGGAAAAAGAGGGAGAGAAGTTCGACCGAGTGGAAAAGCTTCTACGCCGACCTTTCGTACATAGACGCACTTATTTGAGCAAGGATGTACTGTATGCCCTGCCGAAGCTCGATATGTTCCAGACAGTATACAGTAAGCTTTCTTCCTATTTTAGTGATGAACGGTTGAAATATGCCTTTACTTTCCAAGCAAAATACTTAGGAATGTCTCCTTGGAAGTGTCCGGGGACGTTCACGATACTTTCGTATCTTGAACATAAGTTCGGTCTGTATCATCCGATTGGAGGCGTCAACCGAATTTGCGAAGCGATGCGACAGGTGATTGAGGAATACGGAGGCGTGGTTCATACTGGGAAACCAGTAGCGCAAGTCCTAACGGAAGGCAAGCAAGCCACAGGTCTTCGTCTGGAAGATGGACATGAAGTTCAAGCTGATGAAGTTATTATCAATGCTGATTACAGCTACAGTGTCCAGCATTTGTTCGAGGATAAATGGAAAAAGAAATTCCACAAGAAAATTGAAAACAAGAAATATTCCTGCTCCACCTTTATGCTTTATTTAGGTTTGAAGCAAGAAGTTGATCTTCCTCATCATATGGTTGTCTTTGCGAATGACTACAAAAAGAATGTCGAGGAGATGACAGAGCAGCTCGTGCTTTCAGAGGATCCTTCCGTTTACATTCATTATCCGACTAAACTCGATCCAACAACAGCACCTGCTGGAAAGTCTACAGCATATTTGCTGATGCCTGTTCCAAATACAGAGGCTGACATTGATTGGGAAGAAGCGAGTCCTCGTATGCGTCAGAAAATGCTTGATATTCTTGCACGTGAAACAGGTATAGAGAATATCGAGTCTCTGATTGAAACAGAACATTGTATCACACCGTCAGATTGGGAAGCGATGAACATTCAGCACGGGGCAGTATTTAATCTGGCACATTCACTAGATCAGATGATGTACAACCGACCACATAACCAGGTGAAAGAACTTTCCCATTGTTATCTTGTCGGAGGAGGAACGCATCCAGGCAGCGGACTGCCGACTATTTTTCAGTCGGCGAAGATCAGTGCCGATTTAGTCGAGAAAAACAGTGGAGCTAAAACTACTCAATCGATAAAACCATCTCAAGAGAAGGTGACAATGTGAAGACGGCTATAATCGGTGCAGGTGTTGGCGGGCTTACAACTGCATTGCTTCTTGAAAGACAAGGACATCAAGTTACAGTCTTTGAACAGCAAGCGAATCCGGGAGGGCGTATGCAATACGAAACAGACGGCGACTTTCGCATTGACCAAGGCCCGACAATCGTCCTCCTGCCCGATATGATTCGCAATGTATTGGATGCATGTGCTATTCCGCAGAATGAACTTGAGCTAATAAAGTGTGATCCGCTTTACAGAATTCATTATGCAGATGATACTGCTTATACAAAATACTCTGATCCAGCAAAACAGAAAGAAGAATTGCTGACAAAGTTTCCAAATCAAGCAGCGCAATATGATCAATTCATGCACGATATGGAAAACGTATACCGGGTTGGAGTGAGTCAGTTTTTGGAGCAAGGTTTTTCTAACAGGTTTCGCTTCTTTACGTCAAGCAATCTGCGCTTCCTTTATAAATCAAAAGCTTACCGTGACGTTCATAGCTTCATAAGTGATTATTTTAATGAACCGAAGCTACAGGATGCATATGCGTTGCAATCTCTGTATATAGGAGGATCTCCTTATACGACACCTGCTATTTATGGTCTGATTTCTTATAGTGAGCATGCGCACGGTATCTGGTATGTCAAAGGCGGCTATGCTGGATTGATTGACACGTTGGTTTCGTATTGTGAAGAACGCGGAGTCACACTTCAATACAACGCAAAAGTTGATAAGATTCAGCAAAAAAGGAAAAGGGTGAGCGGAATAGAGGTAGACGGAGCTTTCCAGCCTTTTAATAATGTAGTGTACAACGGTGATTTTCCTGCCATTCATTCCTTACTTGACGATAAAAAAGCAAAAAAGAAAAAGCAGCCTTCGGCCTCCAGTGGCTGTCTGCTCATCTATGCAGGAACCAATCGGAGATGGGAAGAGCTGCAAACGCATCAATTTGTTCTTCCTGAACAGTTCCAGCAAAATATGGAGGCTATTTTTGAATCTCGAACTATTCCAGAAGATCCTTCATTCTATGTATTCAATCCTAATTCAATAGATGCAACTTGTGCGCCTGCGGGAAAGTCGGCTTTATATTTTCTTGTTCCTGTTCCATCTGGTGACCATATTAACTGGGACCAGCAGAAAGATCTGCTCGTTGAACGCGTACTCCATAAAGCAGAGAAGACACTGCTGCCAGGATTATTGGACTCGATCGAATGGCTGAAGTTGAGGACACCGGCGGATGCGAGTCAGGCTGGATTGTACCAAGGGGGAAGCTTTGGGATCGCTCCCAACCTGCTGCAATCTGGAGGTTTTCGCCCACAGAACAAGCCATTTGGCTTTGAAGGACTTTATGCTGTCGGCGCTTCTGTCCACCCCGGTGGAGGTGTACCGATCGTCATGCAAGGTGCAAAGAATTTAAGTGATCTAATTATGAGTGAGGTGGGAGACTATGCTCAAGAAACCGTACGCAAAAGCGTGTGAAAAGGCGATGAAGCAGCATTCTGCGAGCTTTTATCAGGCTTTTCGCGAGCTTCCTTCACCGCGTAAGGAAGCTGTGTTCGTTATTTATACATTCTGTCGGATGATTGATGACAGCATGGATGAACCTGAAAATAGCGTTTATACCCTAGACGAGCTGGAGTGGAACTTTCAACATCTCAGTAAAGCTGAAGGGCATTTTATCTGGCCTTCCCTACGCTGGCTATTCGACACTTTTCCGAATCTGGAACCAGCGCCGTTCTTCACTCAGATTAAAGGTCAGCGGATGGATGAGATGCATACTCATTATAAGACATTTGAACAGTTGGAAGACTACTGCTACCATGTAGCCGGATCTGTCGGCGAAATGCTGCTGCCGGTATTGCACGATTATCCTTCGGAAAAAATTGTACAAGCAGGAATCAAGCTTGGAAAGGCGATGCAAATCGTCAATATCTTAAGGGATATCGGGGAAGACTTGGAGCGGGGCCGACGATATATACCGCTATCCATTTTGTCGGCATACGACTATACAGAAGAAGCATTTTATGCGCAGGAATTATCCATATCGTTTCGCCAAGTAATTGACGACCTGATAAATACAGCTAACAATTGGTTTGAAGAAGGACTGGAAGGTCTGAATACCTATCCTGAATCGAGCGCATTCGCTATCACTTTGGCTAGCAGCTATTATGCAGCAATTATGGATGTAATCAAAGAGAATGACTATGATGTGTTCCATAAGCGTGCTTATGTATCGCAGTCCCGTAAATTAGCACTCTACCAAACAGCTAAAAAGGCTAGGAAAAGGGAATCAATTACATGATGTACCGTATCTTTTCTATTTGGTTAGTTATTGGGCTTGTACTTCTTTTATTCTGGGAACTTCCGGAATGGCTGTATTTCGCCAATAGTATCTTTATGATTCTTTATACGTCAGCGGTACTGGTAGAAAGTAAAACCTATTTTTTCAGTAAACCGAAAATGAGTAAAATGTTCACCGTTCTGTTTATTATTGCAGCTACTACACTGTTGATTGAGGCACTAAGCGTTTATACTGGATATCCTTTTGGTGAATACGAATACACGACGATGCTCGGCTATCATGTGTTAGGAGTACCTTTTACAATCGCCATTGCTTGGGTTGGTTTTATTATTAACAGCACTATGATCAGCACACAGCAAAATAAGTGGCTTCGGGCTTTAGAGACAGGCGTATGGGTCGTATTTATCGATTTCATACTCGATCCTGTCGCATTAGCTTGGGATTTCTGGAAATGGGATAACGGTGGCTTTTATTATGGTATTCCGGCAACGAATTTTATTACATGGTTCTTCCTCGCTGCGATTCTGTCATTTTTGCTTCCGTTACAAAAAGGTGCAAAGCCGACAGTCCAGTCTTATCGTTTGTTGGAATTGATGTTCCTGTTTTTCGGTCTGCTGGCTCTGAAAAAAGGATTCATCCTTGTTGCTTGTCTAGCCATTCTGTTCATTCTTTTTACAGAAGGGAGGAGAGTACTTGATTCAAGCAGAAAAAAAGCACTGGTTCATTAAACTTTTCGCCGCTTACCAACGATATTATTTGCTTCCCCGTAACTTTGAGCGGGTTGAAGCTACCGGACACGTCCATGTACCAGAAAAACCAGCAATATATATTGCAAATCACAGCTCCTGGTGGGATGGTCTGTTAATTTTTCAAGCCACTGAAAAGCATTTAGAGGGTAATCATTTTATGCTTATGGCCCAAGAAGGACTGGAAACGTATCGTTTCTTTCGCAAGCTCGGTGCTTTCTCAATTGATAAATCAAGAATTCGCGATGTTGTCGCTTCCCTTCAGTATGCGCGACAGCTGCTGGAAGCGGGCAGCTACGTTTGGATCTTTCCGCAGGGACAGATTTTGCATCAAGATCAGAGACCATATTTTTTTGAGACGGGAATAGGGTATTTGCTGCATCAGATGCCGGTCCCAGTTGTTCCGGTTACTTTGCATTATCATTTTGGAGAAGAAAAGAAACCTATTGCTTCAATACACTTCGGTGAACCAATTCAAGAGGACTGGGAAAAAATGACGAGGTCCAGTGTGAGTTTGTATTTATCGAAACTGCTGGAGGAACAAGCAGACGAGCATAAACAGACGATCATCGGCGGGCAGCATATAGAGCCCCAGGAACAGATCAGCTAGGGAGGGAGAAGCATTTATGCTTGTACTGTTACTTGTCATTCATTCCCTACTTATTTTTCAGCTGATCTGGGTGCTCTACAACAGTACAGCTTTTCCGAAAAGTTCATTAAGAGCGAATACACCGATAAAGCCACTGTGTATATTGATACCAGCACGTAATGAAGCAGATAATATTGAACGCTTACTTGAAAGCCTGATTCCACAACAGGACTACATAAAAGAAATCCTTGTATTGGATGATCAATCCACAGATGGAACATCTGCTGTTGTACGTCAATTCCAGTACAAGCTTTCAAACTTAAAACTTTATCAAGGCAAGGACCTGCCTTCAGGCTGGACTGGGAAAAACTTTGCTTGTCAGCAATTAGGGGAACATGCGGAAGGGGAATGGCTGTTGTTCCTAGATGCGGATGTAACAGTGGAAAAAAACGGACTTGCGCTACTTCAGCCGTTTCTTGACAGGAATTATCGGATGATATCCGCGTTTCCGAGGCAGCGTGTTCATACCTTTCTTGAACGCATGCTTGTTCCGTTCATGATTTTCCTCGTTATTTGCCACTTACCAATCCGACAAGTAACAAAAACTCAAGACCCTAAATTTACAGCAGCTCACGGCGCATTTATCTGTATCCACAAGGAAAGTTATCAAAACGCAGGCAGTCATGCAGCGATCAAATCAGCCATAGTGGATGATATGGAACTGATGCGTCTTATGAAGCGGTCTCAGTTTGCAGTCGCGTTGCTTCGCGGAGAGAAGTTCGCCAGTATGCGGATGTACGAAACGAACCGTTCTGTATGGCTAGGATTCCGTAAAAATATCTTCACGGGGACGGGAAGCAATATATTCCTTACTTTATTTATTTGTTTGTTATATGCACTAGTGTATGTGCTGCCGACGGTTTGCATATTTTTTGGATTGATAATTGGAGACATGCAGATTGTGCTCGCGGCTGTTACAGCTTATCTAATAGGAGCAGTCATTAAGGTTTTCATTGATTCCCAGGCGAAGACAAGCTGGTATACGTCCTTTCTCTTTCCTATTGGATGCAGCTGCTTTATTTTGCTTGCTCTGGATGCAATACGGATTCATAAGAAAAGAGAGGGATATGAATGGAAAGGCAGGAGATATTACGAATGAAACGAGCTGTTATTATAGGTGGCGGGTTAGGGGGTTTAACGACCAGTATTTACCTTGCCCACGCTGGCTGGGATGTTAAAATACTTGAGAAGAACAAAACACTTGGCGGCAAGCTCCAACAGGTTAATAAAGGTGGCTTTCACTTTGATCTGGGACCCAGCACCATCACACTAAAGCATATCTTTGAACAAGTATTTCATGATACGGGGCGAGACAGCAGAAATTATTTATCTTTCTATCCAATTTCCCCAATCGGAAAGAATTTTTTTCCGGATGGGAACGTCGTCGAACTGACACCAGATGTTGAGAGGATGCAGGAGCAGCTAGCCGCCTACAGCAAAGCTGATGCAAAAGCTTATCCTGCTTTCCTTGCTGAAAGCAGAAGGCTGTTTCAGATTTCAGAAAAGGCATTTCTTCATAAACCTCTCTTTCTATGGGAGGAAAAGCTGCAGCCTGAACTTTTGCGTAATTTTGCCAAGATTCGTCCGATGCAATCATTTCAAGCTTTATTAAAACAGTACTTTCGACATCCAAATACATTACGCCTTTTCGGCAGGTACGCCACATATGTTGGGTCTTCTCCATTTCAGGCGCCATCCATTTTTGCAATGCTTGCATTTTTGGAAGCAGGGGAAGGAGTTTATGGCATTAAAGGTGGCACGTATAAACTTGTGGAAGCATTTGAAAAGCTTGCTGTGGAATTAGGGGTTACCGTCGAGAAAGAAACAGATGTGACCAGTATAGAGACAAGTAAAGGGGCTGTAACAGGGGTTACGACTACCAAAGGTGACTATGCTTGTGATACGCTTATCGGAAACGGAGATGCCCTCAGTATGTACAGCGGACTGCTGGATAAGTCTGATCGACCGCATTTTTCTGATCATAAAATAAAGAAAGTAGAGCCTTCTTTGTCTGGCTTTACAATGCTTTTGGGTGTAAAAAAGCGCTACGCACAATTAGCTCACCATAATGTTTTCTTCCCTTCCGATTATCAAGCAGAATTCACATCGATTTTTAGGAAAAAACTTTATATTAAGGAGCCGACACTTTATATTTGTTTTTCTGGAGCAAGTGAACCGGACCTTGCACCTGCAAGCATGAGCAATTTATTCGTTCTTGCAAACGCACCGTATCTTACTGGTATGAACCAGTTGCAGGATAAAAAACGGTACAAAGAACAGCTTATACAGCAGCTTGAAGATAAAGGGCTTACTGCTCTATCGGAATCAATTATCATAGAAGAACTTCAGACTCCAGCTGATTTAGCCGTACGCACTCGTGCTTTTCGGGGAGCTATCTATGGAATGAGTTCCAATAATCTTCAGCAAGCCTTTTTCCGAATACCAAATAAAGATACACATATCAAAGGTCTTTGGTTTGCGGGTGGTTCGACTCACCCCGGCGGTGGTACACCAATGGTCACATTAAGCGGAAAACTGACAGCGCAAGCAATAATACAGGGATAGGTTTAGAGCCAGGGGGAAACAGGATGACAGACAGATCCATACATAACCGTAAGGATGAACATATACATATTACGTTGAATGAACAAGTACAAGGAAAAGGTATCTCAACTGGCTTCGAATCATACCGATTCGAGCATCAGGCTCTTCCTGAAATCAGCTTCGATTCAATTGATACTAGTGCCACATTTCTTCATAAACAAGTGAAAGTACCTTTTCTGATCAGCAGTATGACAGGCGGTACGCCCCGTGCCCATGAAATTAACCGGAACTTAGCGAGTGCTGCCGAGGAAAAAGGCTGGGCACTCGGGCTTGGATCTAGTCGAGTGGCGCTGGAAAATAAGGCGGCTGCTGCAAGTTTTCAGCTTCGGGAAGAAGCGCCGACAATTCCTATTTTCGCAAATATCGGTGCTGTCCAGCTGAATTATGGTTATGGACCTGAAGAATGCAGTCAAATCGTTCGTCTGACAGGCGCAGATGCCATTGTGTTGCATCTTAATAGCATGCAGGAAATTTTCCAAGATGAGGGAGATACTAATTTCAGCGGACTTTTGTCTAAAATTGCGAAAGTAGCAGATACATTGTCTGTGCCTGTCGGAGTCAAGGAAGTGGGCTTTGGGATTGCTCCTGACACATGCAGTCAGCTAATTGGAGCAGGCGTACAATTCATCGATACAGCAGGTGCTGGAGGTACTTCTTGGATAGAAGTAGAGAAATATCGTTCTCAGAATACTATAAAACAAAGAGCCGCGTCAGCATTTCTTGATTGGGGCCTTCCGACTGCTAAATGCGTTGAAAGGCTGAGCGGAATGCCAATACCTCCTGACTGTCTGATTGCCAGCGGAGGAATAACAAATGGCGTTGATGCAGCTAAAGCGATAGCTTTAGGAGCTGACATGGCAGGTTACGGACGTTCCATTTTGCCGGAAGCTGTGGATTCGAAAGAAGCATTGCTCCAACGATTCGAGCAGCTGGAGCTTGAACTGCGGATTAGCATGTTCGGAATTGGAGCTCAAAACTTGGAAGCATTAAAAAATACGGACAGGTTAATCAGTCAAAACGCCTGAAATATAGGTGATTGTCATAGTACATGTTCTTTCGCCCTTTCATATGTTATAGAGAATCCAATACAGAAAGGGGAAAGAACATGCGTAAAAGACATTGCTGTCCTCCTCCGCGCCCAGTCCATTGTGGTCCAGTGCACTGCGGAACGAAGACGATAGTCGATCCTGTTATCAACAATGTAGAACACACTTACTCTGAAGAGGTAATTGAGCATATACACCCAGTTCATACAACAGTGGTGAACCATCATAAGGTGAAGAATGTCCACGCGTATCCGCATACGACTTCTTTTGCTAATGAACAATCGATGGAGCAGACACATCTTAGCCCGACTCACAACAGCCCGCCGAGACCGAATCCTTGCAAGGACTGCGGTCCGATGCCGATGGCTATGCCTATGCAGGCTCCGGCACCTATGCCAATGCCGCAGCAGGTAAGCCCGCAAATGTACCAGCCAATGCCTGAGCAGCCAAAACCGCAAATGGCACCAAAACCTAAACCAACGCAGAAAAAGTGGTACTAATAGTCCTATTAGAGCTGGCGTCAGCCAGCTCTTTTATGTTTAGATAGAAACAGTGAAAAGAAGAGGAGCGCATGTCCCAAATGAAGAATTTATACGTTACTGGATACAAGCACTACGAAATGGGAATCTTTAAAATGAGTGATCCTCGTGTGCATTATATCAAGCAAACAATACGGGACAAGCTGCTCGGTCTGATTGAAGCTGGATTGGAATGGGTGCTCCTGTCAGGACAGACTGGTGTAGAGTTGTGGACAGCCCAGGTTGTACTTGATTTAAAGGAAGAGGAATATGATATCCAGCTTGCTGTCATCCCGCCTTTTGATAATCAGGACGCGCGCTGGTCCGAAGATCTTCAGGAAGAGTACCAAGAAGTGATCATGCTTGCTGATTTTTACCAGCCGATTTATGAAGGTGACTATAAGGCGCCTTACCAATTCAAGGCACGTGATAAATGGATGCTGTCTAAAACAGAGGCTGCTCTTGTCATGTTTGACGAAAACCAGACAGGCAGTGTCGATTTTTTCCTAAAAGAAGCACGCAGCTATCAAGAAGCGCATGATTATGGGCTCTACTATATAACTGCGCTGGATTTGCAGGACACACTTGAGCGGGAACAGATGAACGATCCTAATTATTGGGACCAGACATGAGAAGAAAATTGACAATCACGGATGATTTTGAAAGAATGGACTTATATACAATTGTATAAATGAGGTGACTTGTGTATGGCTTTGGCAAACATCCAACTGACACAAAAAGATATCTTTGAAAAGAATTTTAAAACAGGTATGCGTGGTTATAATCAAGATGAAGTCGATGAGTATTTGGATAAGATCATTCAGGATTATGAAACATTCCAAAAAGAAATCGATCGGCTGAAAAGTGAGAATGAACGTCTTAGACAACAGCAGTCCTCGAACGACACGACCAGATCATCCAGATCTGCACAGCAGTCGAAAGAACAAGCTCCACAGCCAGCTGCTCCTGTGCGAGAGCGAGAGACACAGATGAATCACCAAGTGAATTATGACATCCTTAAACGTCTGTCCAATTTGGAAAAGGCCGTTTTCGGGAAAAAATTCGCAGAGAATGATGTTTGATGCTGGGCGGTCTTGACTATTGACGTCGAACCGCGTACAATAGGTTAGCAACTTAAAAATGAATGTTTGAGTAATCGCTGCAGTGATGCAGAGGAAAGTCCATGCTCACACAGGCTGAGATGCTTGTAGTGTTCGTGCTTGGCGAATTCATAAGCCAAGGTAGCAGTAATGCTAACGGCAGGCAGAAAGCCTAAGTCTTCGGATATGGCTGACATGTCTTGAAAGTGCCACAGTGACGTAGTCAGCTTGGAAACTTGCTGAGTGGAACGAGGTAAACCCCACGAGTGAGCAACCCAAATGTTGGTAGGGGCACCCTTGATTATGGGAATTCAACCTAAAAAGGGACAAGCGATGAGCTTGTAGATAGATGATTACTGCCGTTGTACGAGGCTGACCACCGCTCGCAGTGCATCGGTACAGAACATGGCTTACAGAACATTCATTTGGTCCACTGTATACAACAAACAGCCCTTTCTAACTGGTTTCAGCTAGAGAGGGCTTTTTAATACATAAAAGCGAGGTTTTACATGATGAAAAGGCAAGTGACCCTAATTGCCACTGCTGCGATGGGATTGGAATCAGTTGTTGCACGTGAAGTGAAGCAGCTGGGCTATGAAGATGTACAAGTAGATAATGGCAGAGTAGTATTCCAAGCGGATCCGTCCGCTATTGTACGCTGCAACCTCTGGCTGCGGACAGCCGATCGTATTAAAGTGCTGGTAGGAGAATTCAAGGCGACTACTTTTGATGAGCTCTTTGAACAGACAAAGGCATTGCCATGGGAAACGTACATACAGGAAAACGGAGAATTCCCAGTGATTGGAAAAAGTATCAAATCGACGCTTTATAGTGTCCCTGACTGTCAGCGTATTGTAAAAAAGGCGGTAGTAGAAAGACTGAAACAGAAGCATGGCATTGCTTCTTGGTTGGATGAGTCAGGTCCAAGACACCGGATTGAAGTGGCTATCTTGAAGGATACGGTCAGTTTGACATTGGACACAAGCGGTACAGGGTTGCATAAACGCGGCTATCGCGTCGGGCAAGGAGAAGCACCGATTAAAGAAACACTTGCAGCTGCGATGGTACTTTTGACGAATTGGCGTCCGGAATTTCCACTTCATGATCCATTCTGCGGTAGCGGAACGATTGCCATCGAAGCCGCACTAATCGGTCAGAACATTGCTCCTGGATTTAACCGCGAATTTGATGCCGAAAACTGGCATTGGATAAAATCCGACCTATGGGAAAAGGCGCTGGAAGAAGCAGAGGATTTAGCTAATTATGATCAAGAACTCTATATTTCCGGTTCGGATATCGACCATAAAATGGTGGAAATTGCGAAGGCAAATAGTATTGAAGCGGGTCTTGGCGAATTGGTCAACTGGAGACAAATGCAGGTGGCGGATTGGAATCCGAAGCAGGATAATGGCTATATGATAACGAATCCGCCATATGGGGAAAGATTGGGAGATCGCCCTGAGGTGGAAAAGGCCTATAAAGAGCTAGGTTCCATCATGAAGGATAACCCTTCTTGGAGCGGTTATATCTTAACATCTCACGAAGGCTTTGAAACATTCTATGGCAAGCAGGCAACTAAGAAACGCAAGCTTTTCAACGGTTTTATCAAAACCGATTATTATCAGTATTTCGGTAAACATATCTGAAAAAGGGAGCGGATAGTATGTCAGATGCAACACAGCAATATTGGGACTTGATCAAGGAACAAAAAGCTTATGAAGAAGCAATTGCCCTCATGCATTGGGACTTGCGGACGAAAGCGCCGAAATCCGGTATGGAATATCGGGCTGAAGCGATTAGCTACTTATCACAGCAGTCGCATCGTCTATCCACATCTGACAAACTGAAAGAACTGATTGATGAACTTAAGCCCATCGCCGAGGACGACATTCTAATCAAATCACTAGCTGAGAGTGAAAAAGAATACAATCGCAACAAGAAAATTCCTGAAGCAGAGTTTAAAGCATATATCATGCTTCAATCCAAAGCCGAATCCGTTTGGGGAGAAGCAAGGGAGAAAGGGGATTTCAGTTTGCTCCAGCCATATTTGGAGGAGCTGGTCACTTATAAGAAGAAATTCGCTTCCTATTGGAATGCTGAACAGCATGCTTATGATGTTCTGTTGGATATGTATGAGCCTGGCGTGACGATGGAGACACTGGACGAAGTGTTCCCAGCATTACGCAAATCTCTTACAAATCTACTTGAGCAAATCAAACAATCGAATGTGAAACCAGACACTAGTGTGCTCCAGACACATTTTTCTAAAGAACAGCAAAAAGCTTTCACGATATCTGTCCTGAAGAAAATGGGATATGACTTTGAAGCGGGAAGACTGGACGATACAATTCACCCGTTTGAAATCACACTAAACCCGAAGGATGTCCGAATTACAACTCGTTACGATGAAGAAGATTTTCGTATGGCTGTCTTCGGTACAATTCACGAAGGCGGACATGCGCTGTATGAACAGAACATAGCAGAAGCATTAGCGGCAACACCTTTAGCAAGCGGAACGAGCATGGGAATCCATGAATCTCAGTCTCTGTTTTGGGAAAACTTTGTCGCACGAAGCGAAGCATTCTGGAAGGGCCATTTTGAGGAATTCAAAACCTATGCTCCATCAGCACTGCAAGAAATTGATTTTAACACCTTCTATCAGGCGGTGAATGAAGTAAAAGCATCATTCATCCGAATCGAGGCTGACGAATTGACATACGCATTGCACATTATGATTCGCTATGAACTGGAGAAGGCATTATTCAAAGACGAAATTGCTGTAAAGGATCTGCCGGAAATCTGGAATAGTAAAATGGAAGAATACCTTGGTATTGTGCCTGAAAACGATGCCCAAGGTGTGCTGCAGGATATCCACTGGTCAGGTGGGGACTTCGGCTATTTCCCATCGTATGCACTAGGTTATATGTATGCAGCACAGTTCCATGCCAAAATGCAGGATTCTTTGGATACAGATAATCTGATAGAAAAAGGCGACTTTGCCCCGATCAAGCAATGGTTGACAGATCAAATCCATCAATATGGAAAAGCTAAAAAACCGTTGGAATTGCTGCAGGATGTTACAGGTGAAGGATTGAATGCTGATTATCTTGTAAGTTATCTAACTGAGAAATACAGCAAAATCTATCAATTATAAAAAACGATGCAGACTAGTCTGCATCGTTTTTCTTTAGCTTAGAGCTGTTGCCATATCCGGTACTTGAAGTCCAGCATCTTTATAGATTCCTTCCAAGTCAGACTGGAAAGTATCGAATTGTTTCTGAGCTGCATCTAAGTTTGGTTCTGTTTGAGAAGCATCGATTGCTTTGCTCACTTCTTCAAAGTATGCTTTAAAGGACTCAAGTGAAGCAGTGAAAGCTTCTTTCTCTTCATCTGGAAGATTACTTTCCAGTTTGTAATCAGCAAGCTTTGCTGCACCTTCATCTGCTGCTTTCTTAGCAGCCTCAGCGGAAGTTTTGATAACATCCTCAGTTGAAGCTTCATCAGCTAGAGCAGCCTGATAATCTGCAATTGGTGCATAATTAGGACTGAAATCCGCAGTGAAATCCATTTGCGTATTGATCAGTTCCTTTTTGACATCAGTCGTTTCTGTTTTTTCCGAACCGCTGTCAGATTTACTTTCTTCAGCATTTGAACAACCTGTTGCAAAGATGGCTACGATAGCCGTTAACGCAAGCAAATACATAAGCTTTTTCACGCTAACATCCCCTTTCTAATTGGCTTTTTTAGTTTAATGCTAACTTTTTGAATTGTAAATACTTAGGAGAAATGTTGCGCAAGTTAGAAAAATATAATAAATCCGATAAAACAGAATTATCATTAAATCATTGAAACCGCAAACAAGAATGCTATAATAAAAGTCGGATTCTGATAAAGGGGTTTTGCAAGTTGACGAAACATAGCTTGGCCTATTTTCTGGACGATTTATGGGCAAAAGGATTCAAACTGACAGACGAAGACGTACAATTCATCTATTTTGGTAAAAATTATGCCAATGCTCCTGATTGGAAGGTTATTTTTGCTGTACAAGTGACGTTGAGATTCCAGCATGCCTTTGATGGCAGCTTCTATCTTAGTGTGCTTGATTTAATAGGGGAAGATAAGATACATACAAAAAAACAAGCAGAAGATCTGCTTGCTAGAAAAGGGTTCCAACTTCAATATCATTGATTCTGCCGAATCGCTTCCCGAGCAAGCTGATCAGCTGCTTTGTTTTGTTTTTCCGGTATCCATTTAATGAAGAAATAAGGAAACTGCCTGCTAATCTGCATGATTTGTTCTAATAGTGGCTGGAATTCCTTGTTCTTCGTATGTTCCTTATCAATTGCTTGTACTGCCGCTTGGGAATCAGAACGTAAGGAAATGATAGCGTCGGGGTAATCGCTCTGACAGATTTCCAGTGCTTTGATGATGGCCCAAAACTCGGCTTGATGATTTGTCATCATTCCGAGCGGTACACTGTAAGTATGACGTGTACTATCATTTATAATTACGATACCTGCACCGCTTTGCCCAGGATTACCACTAGTGGCACCATCCGTATATACCTCGATCAATATCTATTCCCCCTAATCGTTGATTTGCCTGTACATCCGTTTTGCGCCGTAAAGGAACGGTGTCGAAATGATACTAACCACGAATTTCAACAAATACGTCGAGATGAAGATCTCAATCCATACTGACCATTCATATGTCCCTGCGAAGGCGATTGTACAGAAAACGAGCGTATCCAGCAGCTGACTGAGCATCGTGCTGCCATTGTTTCGCACCCAAAGAAACTTATCATCTGGTAGCATTCTTTTAACGAGGGCATATAGCCAGACATCCACATATTGACTGATACCGTATGCAATTAAGCTTCCAAGTGCGACTCGCGGCAGGAATCCAAATATTGTATTGAGGGATGAATGCGCAATGTCGCTTGGCGCCGGGTCGAACACAAGAACAATCTGCATGATGATTGTCATGATAATCAGGGTAGAGAAGCCAAGACCAACTGCTTTTCTTGCGATTTTCTTACCATAATTCTCATTTAGTATATCTGAGGCCAAGAAGATGGTTCCATATATGATATTTCCCATTGTCGCTGTCAAACCGAACAGCTCGATTGTCTTCGTCACCTGGATATTCGCCAATACTGTAGCCATACCAACCCACACGAACAACCCCAGACGTCCGAACAGCCGATACATGATTAACAGCAGGACAAAATTTATAATCGAAAAGACAATCCAAAGTAAATCGTTATTCAATGCTGCTCCTCCTAGTGAAAAAATATTAGACAATGGAAGAGTATACGCGCTTTTCCAAACGGATGCAACTTAAGGAAAGATATGTATACAGAAAAGCGGCAACCCAGTGGATTGCCGCTTAGAGTTATATTATAGTTTTTCTACGTTAGCTGCTTGAGGTCCTCTTTCGCCTTCGATTACTTCAAAGGATACTTCCTGACCTTCTTCAAGATTCTTGAAGCCTTCTTCCTGGATGGCGGAGTAATGTACAAACACATCGTTACCGTCCTCTACTTGAATGAATCCGTAACCTTTTTCAGCGTTGAACCACTTTACAATTCCGTTTGGCATATTCCTTATCCTCCTAAAAGACGTTTCACAGAAAACGCATGTAGTAATGCAAAAAGACGTGCATGAATTATAAAAGGCAGTCTGCTAGAAGGGCGGAATTACTTAGCTCTTCTAGCAAGCTGCCAATGTGTTTATTCCGCTCATCTTGTTTGCTTGACACAAATATAGCTTATTTTGAAAAATGCGTCAAGTAGGGGAAAATGTTGGTTTATTGGGAAAGTAATCGCTTCCTGACTGAATTGAAATACTATATTGCTGTTTCTTTCTTATCAATTTGCGACATCTTGTGTTTTTTCATGACAAGTAACGTTCTACATTGATGGGTTGATACGATTCTATTACAATATAATAAATCGTATATTGTCGGAAGGAGGCGAAAGTTTGACAATTCAAATCGGCGTGACCGGATGGGGAGATCACGATAAACTTTATCCGGACGCAAAAGCCAGACAGCAGAAATTGAAAACATATGCGACCCATTTTGAAGTTGTCGAAGTGGATTCATCTTTCTATGCCATTCAGTCTGTCAGTAATTATACGAAATGGGCAGAGGAAACTCCCGAACATTTTTCCTTTATTATTAAAGCGCATCAGGACATGACCGGCCAAAGTAGGAAAAAGATGACGCGAGCAGAAGCAGCAGCTCTATTTGATTACTTTTTAGCTTCGATTCAGCCAATTATAGAAGCAGATAAACTAGCTGCAGTCCTTTTCCAGTTTCCGCCTTGGTTCCAGGTGGAAAAGACAAGCATCGATAGGCTCCGGTTTATTCGTGAGCTGACGAAAGGACTGCCGGTAGCGATTGAATTCCGGCATCAGTCCTGGTATGCAGAAGAATACAGAGATAGAACGCTGCGTCTATTGCGTGAACTAGGATTCATACATACAGTTTGCGATGAACCGCAGGCGGGGAGCGGTTCCGTTCCTACTGTTCCCGAAGCAACGAACGACCAGTTGACACTCGTCCGTTTTCACGGACGAAATGTACATGGCTGGAACCAAAACGGCCGTGAAGACTGGCGAAAGGTCCGTTTTCTTTATCGATATAATCAGACTGAATTGAAGGAATGGCGGGAAACTGCATTGGAATTGGAACATTCCAGCATACGTGTCATTTTACTATTCAATAATAATTCCGGCGGTGATGCCAGTGATAATGCTAAGGAGATGATGCAGCTCCTCGGTCAGCAGCTGCCGGACCCGCCGCCAGAACAGCTGAACCTATTTGACTAGGAAGGACGATGAATGATGGAACAGAAAAGACAATTGGAAGAGATGGAGCGTTATGCATATACCATTTTCCGTAAAGATGCGACAGGACACGATTTCTATCACATGAAACGGGTAGCTAAGATGGGAAGGAAAATCGCATTCGAAGAAGGTGCAGATCCGTTCCTGACAGAGGCAATTGGATGGATGCACGATATTGGCGACCATAAACTGTTTGACGAGCCAGCAGACGCTGTGGCTGAGGCTCAAGGTTTTCTGCGGCGTATCGGGTTGGAAGAAAACGTAATGCAGGAAATATTCCAGGCATGCCGCAATATTTCCTTCAGTAAAGGACGCACACCTGATACATTGGAAGGAAAGATCATTCAGGATGCGGATCGTCTGGATGCAATAGGTGCTATCGGGATCGCCCGGACGTTCGCTTTTGGCGGAGCAGCCAGCCGCCTAATCCATTGGCCAAATGACCCCAAGCATTCGAGCGTTCAGCATTTTTATGATAAACTATTGAAATTGAAAGAAACACTGCATACAAAAACAGCATTGCGTATGGCTGAATCGAGACATGCTTACATGCAAGACTTCCTGAACCGATTTTTTGAGGAATGGGAAATGCCGTGTGATGATATACGATAAAGGAATGATATCTTATGACAACCTCTGAACAAGCTTATCTGGATCTATGCAGATATGTTCTTGAAAATGGCGCAAAGAAAGAAGATCGTACAGGCACTGGCACAGTTTCTGTATTTGGCTACCAGATGCGCTTTGACCTTCAAAAAGGCTTTCCATTGCTAACAACAAAAAAAGTCCCTTTCCGGCTTATCGCAAGCGAACTGCTTTGGTTCCTCAAGGGAGATACAAATATCCGTTATTTACTGCAGCATAACAATAACATCTGGAATGAATGGGCGTTTAAGAATTGGGTGGAAAGTGAAGCATATGATGGTCCGGATATGACCGATTTTGGACGCCGTTCACTGCAAGATGATAACTTCCGTGAAGCCTATGAAAAGCAAATGGGACGCTTCAAGCAGCAGATTCTAACCGATGATGTCTTTAGCGAACGTTTTGGCCATCTTGGGGACGTGTATGGAAAGCAGTGGCGAAACTGGAAGACGACACAAGGAGAAAGTATCGATCAATTGCAAGACATAATTGAAATGATCAAGAAAAATCCAGACTCCAGAAGATTGATAGTTTCCGCGTGGAATCCAGAAGATGTACCATCGATGGCGCTACCGCCTTGTCATACAATGTTCCAATTCTATGTAGCGGACAATAAACTTTCTTGCCAGCTTTATCAGCGCAGCGGCGATATTTTCCTTGGTATCCCATTCAATATTGCCAGCTATAGTTTACTGACACATTTGATCGCCAAAGAATGTGGATTGGAAGTCGGGGAATTCATCCATACAATTGGAGATGCCCATTTATATACGAACCATCTTGAGCAAGTGGAGACGCAACTAAGCCGTACACCGAAAGCATTGCCAACATTGCAGATTAAAGACAGCTTGCATTCTGTTTTCGATGCTTCTATGGAAGACTTGGAGATCATCGGATATGAACCACATCCTGCCATCAAAGCACCAGTCGCCGTTTAAGGAGGGACAAGTATGATTTCATTATTATTTGCAATGGATCAGAACCGAGGCATCGGGTATGAGAATGACCTTCCGTGGAGACTTCCGCGAGATCTGCGATTCTTCAAAGAAAAGACGACCGGTCAAATCATCGTCATGGGGAGGAAGACGCTCGATTCTATGAATGGTGCACTGCCGAATCGGACGAATGTCGTGCTCACGAGGGATAAAGCATTCAAAGCAGATGGTGTTACAATTTTGCATGATGTGAATGCAGTAAAGGAATTAGCGGACGAGCACTCCGAAAAAGAGATTTTCATTATCGGTGGAAGCGAGATTTTTTCCCAGACATTGGAGATCGCTGATCGTATTTATATGACGTATATAGAGGATAACTTTCCGGCAGATACGTACTTCCCTGACTTTCCTTTGAATAAGTGGCAGGAAACATCACGTGAGAAGGGCGTCAAAGATGAACGAAATCCATACGATTACTACTTCATTCAATATGATCGGGTAAGGCACTAAATGTTGTATGTATTTTTGCCACCTGTTTTTTTCTTCTTACTTATAGTGCTGACAATTTATTATCCTGTGTGGAGGAAGAAGAGAGGAGTACTACCGAAAGAAGGTGAATAAATGCGTTCTTTTTATCATTTTATGATGACATACCGAGGACGGAAGAAGCCAACGGATGAGAGTCGTCTTGCTGACTGGATCTTTGGAGATCATAATTTTCCGAAGCATAGCTCATCCTATGACGAAATCAGCGAATACTTGGAATGGAACAGTCCTTTCCATGGAGCGCTGCAGGTTTTTGATCGTCTATGGCGAACTTATGAAACAACAGAATAAGTGATTATTATGCCTGTATCAGCAGATACAGGCATTTTTATTCCATCTTTAGGTAAAATTTTGTCAAATGTCATTGAAGTTTCAGATATTTATTTATACTATGGAACTAATGCAAGGTGGTGTAAGTTTATGGAAGTCGTCGGGCTTGCTATAATAAGTCTCATATTGGCATATCTGCTGGGCTCTCTAAATGGAGCCTATTATATGGTGAAATGGAAGCATGGAATCGATATACGCTCGACTGGAAGCGGGAATGCAGGAGCAACGAATGCCGGAAGAGCGATGGGAAAGAAAGGCTTCTTGTGGGTGCTTGTTTTCGATTTAGCTAAGGGTATGCTAGCTGTGCTACTTATCCGCTGGAGCGGTCAGACTGAGATTATTGCAGGTTTGGGTGTGATTGCAGCAGTGCTGGGTCATATATTTCCCATTCAGCTTCGTTTTAGAGGAGGCAAAGGAATAGCAGTTTCCCTCGGAGCACTTGTCATCTTCTCTAACCAAGCAACCTTCCTGCTGCTCGCTGTTTTTCTATGTATCTATCTTTTTGTTAGAAAATTTAGCATCTCAGGGTTACTTGCTTATGCATGCACTGCCCTGCTACTCCCATTTTTACGATTGGACATGCTAACTATTGCTGTTTACGTTGTAGTGACTGTCCTTATCCTGGCAGCCCATCATACGCATCTGAAAGCTGCTTGGAGCTATATGCTATTACGTAACGAAAGGTGACATACGATGAATTCGACACAATTAAAGTACAAGATTGCTACAGATCCATGGGAATACGAACAGATCCATGCGCTAAATTACCGTACTTTCACAGAGGAAATTCCACAGCACGAGACCAATCAGGAGCGTAAAAGAATAGACAGGTTCAATAAGGAAAATACATATATTATCGGCCTGGATGGGGAGACGGTCGTTGCAATGATCGCTATCCGCTCAGCCAGGCCCTTTTCGCTTGATGAAAAAATAGAGGGACTAGATGATTACTTGCCTCCTCATGATGCCAAATGCGAGATCAGATTACTGGCAGTCGAAAAAGCCTATCGTGAAAGTTTCGTATTTTTCAGGCTAGCAGAAGCGCTTATTCAATACTGTCTCGAAAATGGTTTTGATATGGCCGTTATTTCTGGCGTCTTACAGGAGCAGAAGCTGTATAAACATATGGGATTCGTTCCATTCGGACCGTTAACTGGGTCAGGAGATGCACAATTCCAACCGATGTATGTGACGGAAGAACTGTTCCAGCGCAAAGCGCGAGCTTTTCAGCGCGTTCTTCTACAAAACCAAGATCCGATTAGTTTCCTGCCAGGGCCTGTTCCAATGGCTGACCAAGTAAAAAAGGCAATGGGTGAGACAGCATGCTCTCACCGTGCACCTGTGTTTCTTGATCAGCTCTATCAGCTGCAAGGTCGACTAAGAAGTTTGACCAAAGCAAAGCATATTCAAATATTGCTGGGAACCGGAACCCTAGGAAATGATGCCGTGGCAGCTCAGTTACGCACACTGAATCAGCGGGGCCTGATTCTTGTTAATGGAGAGTTCGGCTCGAGGCTGACAGATCATGCGCAGCGGGCGGGTCTGCATTTCAGCAAAGTGGAAATACCTTGGGGTGAAAGCTTTGATTATGAACACATATTGGCAGAGGCAAAAGTTTGTAATGCCGACTGGATATGGGCTGTCCATTTGGAAACCTCAACCAGTGTGCTGCAAGACTTAGATCAGCTGAAGTACATTACGAAGACGACAGGCAGCAGGTTGGTTCTGGACTGCTGCAGCTCCCTAGGCAATGTACCACTTAATTTGCAAGATGTGTTCCTAGCCACTGCAGGCAGCGGAAAGGGCATAGCTTCTTATGCTGGATTGGCTTTCGTGTTTTATCACCACACAATTGAAATATCTAATAGCATACCGCGATATCTGGACCTGGGTCTTTACCATACATATGACAGCGCGCCGTTCACGCATTCATCTAACTTGACCAGAGCTTTGTCTGCTGCAATCGATCAATGGGAAGATGCAAAGCTGCTGCATCGGGTCGGTAAATTGACAGAAATACTGATCAAACTTTGCAGAGAGAAGGGATTGACGCTCTTAGCAGATGCAGCCTGGGCACCTGGAATTGTTACTATCGTTCTGCCGGAGGAGCAACGCGCGGATATCGTAGGCCGGGAGCTCGCAAAGAAAGGCTATTTGATAAGCTGCAATAGCAGTTACCTTATCGAACGCAATTGGGTGCAGATTTCCGTCATGGGACATCATAAGGAGAAGGATTTGGAGCATGTGACGGATGCGCTTGCCGTTCTGATCGGAAAGAAGGAAACAATCGCCTAATGAATTTTCTTGCTACCGCTAAAGGATTCTGCTCGGTAGGGGCAGTTCTCCTTTTATGTAAAATGTACCTAATTTGTATCATCTATTTCGATTTACCTCTTTATGAACCATTTGATTACATGCTGCTATTCCTGTCCTGTATGTCATCCGTTGCAGTATTGTTTGTCCTGTTGTATCTATTTGCCAGAAAGCTGCGCGCAGGCGCATTTCTTATTTTACATATCATCATAACTGGAATTTTATACGGAAATCTGCTGTATTTTCGTTTTTATATCGACTTTGTAACACTGCCTATTCTTTTTCAGTTCAAAAATGTCGGGGGACTCAGCCAAAGCACTGCTGAATTGATTGATCCGCTGGACTTATTGCTTTTTGCAGATACTATGATTCTTCTTTTATGGTGGATCCTCAAACGTCCGCATCCTGCAGCTTTCAAGTGGAAGCGAAAGGGTATTCTCGTTGTGTGCACTGCGTTATTAATTGGTATTAATGTCGGATGTTCCTTTATCGGCGGAGGAGATCAGCATGATGGCAGTTATAACCGATCAGCAATGGTGAGTACACTAGGACCTGTATATTATCATGGCTATGACATTTACCAAACAACGCGCGCAGAGCTCAGCAGTACGTTTGCGACAAAACAGGATTACAAGAAAGCTGCAGCGTACTTGGCAGCTGCCGACACAGATATCACATCAGAATATTTTGGCGTTGCAAAAGGAAAGAACGTCATCTTAGTTAACTTGGAATCCACCCAGCAATTTGTCATCGACAGAAAAGTGAAAGGAGAGGAAATCACTCCTTTCCTGAACAGCTTGATAGAGGAAAGTTTCTATTTCGATCAGATTTATCACCAGACTGCTCAGGGAAAGACCTCGGACGCTGAATTCATGTTCGATCAGTCTTTCTATCCGCTTCCAAGCGGTTCTGTTTATGTAAGACGGCCGGAGAATGAGTTTATTGCTATGCCCGAAATCCTTACAAAATCCGGATATCACAGCGCTTCGTTCCACGGCAATGTCGGCAGTTTCTGGAATCGGGAGGAAGCATATGATGCTTTTGGCTATGATGAATTCTTCTCTAAGGATTCTTATCAAGTTTCCGAAGAAAATTCTGTTAATTACGGTATAAAGGATGAGGCTTTCCTCGAGCAATCCATGCCTTATCTGGAAGAACTGAAACAGCCGTTCTACAGCAAGTTTCTGTTGCTTACAAACCATTTCCCATTTCTCTTGGATGAAGAGGATATACTAATAGAAGAAGCAGATACAGGTCTCGATGTCGTGGACCGCTACTTCCAGACTGTACGATATGAGGATGAAGCGCTTAAAGAATTTTTTGGTGAACTGAAACGCTCCGGCTTATACGAAGATTCCATCATTGTGCTAGTTGGTGATCATTATGGGATATCAGAGAATTATTATGATGGAATTGCATCCTATCTGAATGAGAATCTCTCGACACCGGAAGAGCTTGACTTGCAGCGGGTTCCGCTTATCATTCATGTACCTGGACAGGAGGGAAAAACCTTTCATAGTCCTGGAGGACAGATTGATATCCAGCCAACCATCTTGCATCTGCTTGGCGTGGATACGGCTGCTTATCCAAATTTCGGCCAGGATCTGCTAGCTGTTGATCGTGATCCATTCGTTGTTTTTCGAGATGGTGATTTTGTTTCGGAGGAAGTTATCTACACAAAACAGCTTTGCTATGATAAGACTTCAGCTGAACAGACAAAAATGGAAAAATGCTCTCCTTATTTTGAAAAGCGCAATAAAGATTTATATTATTCAGATGCTATCCTGAATGGTAATCTTCTTCGTTTCGCTGATTGATGAAAACCGGTTCCGATTAGAGGAACCGGTTTTTTGTTGGAATTCATATGATTAAACAGTATCCCACTCCTTACCTGCTCATTTCCTAATCATAGATTCATATTTACATAATCTTTCCATCATGGTATTGTGTAAAAGGTCAATTCATACTTAGTTGATTGGAATTATATTATTTAATTAGGAGGATGATTTAATTGGACTTATTCACATTTGTGAACATTATTATTCTTTTAGGCTTAATCGGCTTACTCTTTTACATGCAGAAGAAGCATATTTCCTTTTCTAAACGAGTACTGACCGGATTAGGTCTCGGTATTGTATACGGAGTTATATTGCAGTTGGTTTATGACCCGGCTTCTGAAACCATCGTCATGACAAATGATTGGTTTGGGTTGGTGGGAAGCGGATATGTGAAGCTTTTGCAGATGATCGTTATGCCGCTAGTTTTCATTTCGATTGTAGCTGCTTTCACGAGACTAGAGAAGTCTTCTAATCTTGGAAAGATAAGTGGACTTGTCATCGGTACACTTATGGTGACAACAGCAATCGCCGCAGCAATCGGTATTGCAGCTGCTGCAGGTTTCGATCTGAAAGCAATTGATATAACTGCTGGTGATGCGGAAATAACACGCGGAGAAGATTTGGAAACAAGCCTGACTGAAGTACAAAGTACAACAGTCCCACAAAAAATATTAGAATTTCTACCTGCTAATCCATTCTTGGATTTGACAGGAGCAAGACCTACTTCCACGATTGCAGTAGTCATATTTGCGGCATTTGTTGGAGTAGCTTACCTTGGAATAAAGAGAAAGACACCTGAGCATGCTGCTTTCTTCCAAAAAATAATTGAAGCGCTGCATAGTCTTGTCATGCGTATTGTCACATTGGTATTGCGTTTAACGCCATATGGCATACTTGCTTTGATGGCAAAGACAGTTGCAGGCAGTGATTTTAACGCAATCGCAACATTAGGTAAGTTTGTTATCGCTTCTTACGTCGCGCTGATTGCTATGTTCGTTGTTCATTTGATTGTTCTGGCTGTACTTGGACTAAGTCCAAAGCAGTATCTAAAAAAGGTCTTTCCGGTATTGGCTTTTGCCTTCACTTCCCGTACGAGTGCTGGAACTCTGCCGCTGAACGTTGAAGCACAGCGAAATAAATTAGGTGTACCAGAATCTATCGCCAATTTCTCAGCATCATTTGGTATCACAATCGGACAAAATGGATGTGCTGGAATCTATCCAGCTATGCTCGCGGTTATGATTGCGCCTTCTCAAGGTATAAATCCTTTATCACCGTCATTCATTGTAACCTTAATACTAGTTGTTATGATCAGCTCATTCGGTGTAGCAGGAGTAGGCGGAGGAGCAACATTTGCTTCTTTGATTGTTCTTTCTACGATGAATTTACCCGTAGCTTTAGCAGGAGTGTTAATATCGGTTGAACCACTGATTGATATGGGGCGGACAGCACTCAACGTTAGCGGATCAATGGTATCAGGACTTGTTACCAGCCGAACACTTGGCGAATTGGACACAAAAACATATACTTCCAATGAAGCTCCAGCGGAAAATATGACACATTAATTTTTCTGCTGCACTAAAAGAGCCGCTCCCAGATGGGAGCGGCTCTTTTTAATGCAATGTGATATCTATAATATGGTCGAATGGAATGCGAATAGGATACAGCCTATCCATTGTATCCAGAAGCAAATATTGCTCGGACTGCTTCAGTCCTGTAACGATGCCTGACGCATTTTCCACATTTCGCCCTTTTCGGTACATCATACTGGCTTTCGTTTTGCCTACCTGAATATAACGAACCTTCTGTTCCAATTCTTCCAGCTGCTGTTCATCCATGATCGGGGGAGTTGCTTTTCCGATCTCCCGCCCCATTTGCTGCAGCATCTCCACATGCTCAGGCAGCATCAAGGATGTCCATTTGATTTTCCCGCGATCATTCACCATACGTCATTCCTCCTGTAAATAGTATAATCGAACGTGTGTTCTTTTTCAAGTGACACGGAACATACGTTCGTATATAATAAATATATGAATTTATACAGAAAGCAGGGATCTTAATGGAAAGAGCCGCATTGGCGAAATTCATAGAGCAGCAGGTTACGATGATTTATATGGCAAAGGATGGCTCCTTGACGAAGCGCCAGGTAAAGATCGAACGAATCAATGACGCATCAGTGACTGGCTATTGTTTTTTGCGCAAACAGCTGCGCACATTCAGACTGGACCGAATTCTTGCCATTCATCCACAGCAGAACGTTTGGCGCATATCTTCATAATTCCTGTTATTCACCTGCTATCTCCATCCTGAATAAATTACTAGGGATAAACCCAGGAAAAGGAGAACATGTGATGACGATCTTGTTCGACAGCTCTAATGCTGAAAATCACCTCAAGACTTCTTGGCAGCAAGAAGCACTACTCGCCTTCCATAGTAAATTATACGATCAGCAATCCCTGTTCCCTTGCATACCGGCCACGGTAGGCCATAGGCTTGGACAATTCCGTTACGGTTTTGCGGTTGATCCTACGACAGAGGATGCAACTAAGCAGCTGGCGGATTTTTTGCACACATACGGACAGCAAGCAAAGGAATTTGGTTCTTATACTTCCCTCATTATTTTCTTTGATACAACGAAGCAGCAGGAGCTACACCTTGATGTACCTGCTTATTTCGATATTTTTTGGAATCTGCTCAGCAAGACGACAGCTCACGATCAACAGAGCTGGCCAATTCACATTCCAAATGATCCAGCAAATGCATTGTGGGAATATTGCTTTGGGGGTGAGCAATATTTCATGTATTGTGCCACGCCAGTACATTCCAATAAGAAAAGCCGGCATTTCCCGTGTATGATGTTAGCCATAACACCAAGATGGGTACTGGAGACATTCGAATCAAAACCAAAAGCTGCTGCTGGTATCAAGCAGAAAATCCGGGAACGTATCCTCAAATACGATTCAAGTGATATACATCCGGATTTGAATGCATACGGCAATAAGGACAATCTCGAATGGAAGCAGTACTTTCTCCATGATGACAATAGTTCGCCTTCCAAATGCCCTTTTCATAGAAGAAAGCAAGACTAGCAGTTTCCTGCCGGTTCTTCCCATACCACCCTTTTCTAAATCATGCTAGAATAATAGCAGGAGGAATTCGTTATGAAACTATTGCATACCGCTGATTGGCATCTTGGTAAGATTGTCAATAGCGTACATATGACAGAAGACCAAGCTCTTATCCTGGAGCAGATCAAAACGATAATTGATAGAGAACAGCCTGATGCGGTCATCGTAGCAGGCGATTTATATGATCGGGCTATTCCGCCCCGAGATGCAGTAGAACTGCTCAACAATACATGGAACTGGCTTATCGGTGATAAGGAAATACCTGTATTGTCCATTAGCGGCAACCATGACAGCCCGGATCGCCTCGATTTTGGCAGCCAACTGTTCAAGGCAAGTAAGCTGTACATTGAAACGAAGCTGAGGCCTGGAATGACACCAGTCACACTGGTAGATGCACATGGTCCCGTCCATTTTCACCTTATTCCATATACAGAGCCAGCTGATGTACGTGCGTTCTTTGGAGATAACAGCATTACTACCCATCAACGAGCAATGGAGCAAATAATTTCCTATATTACCGACACATATGACATGACAGAACGTCATGTATTTGTTGGACATGCCTTTTTGGCAGGCGGTATGGAATCTGACTCTGAAGAACGTCTCTCCATGATTGGCGGAAGTCCGTATGTGGATGCAGCTCTTTTCAAACCATTTACGTATGCAGCGTTTGGGCATTTGCATCAGGCACAGCGAATCGTCAGTGATCATATACGCTACAGCGGTTCTCCGCTCAAGTATTCCTTTTCGGAGGCAAATCATAAGAAATCGGTGACGATGGTGGAGCTTGATGCTGCCGGATTCAAATCATTTGAGAAGATTGATCTTGTACCTGAACGTGATATGCGCATTGTGGAAGGATACTTTGATGATTTAATGGAAGGATCGGCAGGAAATCCAAACGATTACTTGCATATACGTTTATTGGATGACGGGCAGCTGCTGGATCCTATGGGGAAACTCCGTAAACTGTACCCAAATATCCTTCGATTAGAACGAAAGGCTAAGGTCGGCGCCAGCTCCATGTCTGATATCAAACAAATCAAGGAAAAGCAGCGCATGTCGCATATGCAGCTATTTGCTGCCTTTTATGAGGAAATGAAAGGTGAAGCTATACCGGAACACCGTCAGACTCATATGGAAGCGGTCATCCAGCGTCTGATCGAGCAAGAGAGGAGAAGCTGATATGCGTGCCATTACATTGAATATGACCGCTTTCGGTCCATATCATAAACCACAGACCATTGATTTCAGAGAGCTTGGAGCAGAATCCATCTTCTTAATCACAGGTCCGACAGGTGCAGGAAAGACAACCATTTTTGATGCGATATGTTACAGTTTGTATGGACGGGCCAGTGGAAGTGATCGTGACCAAGATTCTCTTCGCAGCCATTACGCAGCACCAGGTGAAACAACAGAGGTACGATACCGTTTTGCACTTCGCGGTACGGAATATGAAGTCATCCGTTATCCGAAACAGCAGAAAAAGAAAGAACGCGGAGACGGCTTTACGGATGATCCGGCAAGAGCAGAATTTTATGAGTGGAAAGATGGGGAGCAGATACTCATCACTTCCAGGATCAAGGAAGTGAACGAGGCAATCGAAGAGAAAATTGGCCTCGATTATGAACAATTCCGTAAAATGATCATGATTCCTCAAGGAGAATTCCGGAAGCTCATCTCTGAGAACAGCAAAGAACGGGAAGAAATTCTTCAACGCATCTTCCGCACGTACTTTTATGAACGAATGACAGATGCGCTAAAGGACGAAGCCAAACAACTGAAAGATAGTTTGCAGCAGACGGAATGGAAAGAACAGCAGCAAATCAGCAAAATCGAATGGCGTACACAGGAGCCCGCGGAGACAGACAGTGTACCCGAGACGATGCAGAAGCTGCAAATAGAACTTGAGGCTATAACAACTGCTGTTAGGCAGGGCGAGCAGGAACTTGTACAGCATAAAAATATTTGGCAGGAACGTCAGCAACAATATTATGAAGCAAAGCACCTTCTTGAAACGTTCAAACTGTTGGAGCAAGCACTTGTTCAAAAAGAACAGCTCGAGCACAAGCTTCCTGATATCAAACAAAAACAGCAGCGCCTTCATGATATGGAGCGCGCAAACCGCTTAGTGCCGTACGAGCAGCAGCTCGTCACCCGTAAACAGGAATGGCAGCGTCAAGTAAAAGCCCAGCAAGAGACAAAAGAAAGAAAAGATGTGCTAGAGCAGCGGTACACCACCATCTCCTCTTCTTACACAAAAGCAAAAGAGCAGGAACCGCAGCGAAAAAGCCGCCAAGAAAAGCTGCAGCTACAAAAGCAGCAGCTCGAACAATGGAAAGAATATGAGAAGCGCAAACTAGAGTTATCACGCATTCAAAAGATGCTTGAAGATAAGCAGCAGCGTTTGCATAAGTTAAAAGAGTCACACACAGATAAAAAGAGCCAGCAAAATAAACTGGAACAAGATTTAAGCCAGGAAGCTGCTCTGATTCAAGCATTCTATGAGGATCAGGGAAAACTTGAAAAACTCGAACGACAATTGGAGGAAGCAGCGCGATTGAAAGATGCTTTCCGCCAGTTACAGGAAATGCGCACCGTTTATCAGCAAACCAAACAGCTGCTGCAAGAAAACGAGAACAACGTGCAGCAACTGCGGCGTGAGATTGCTGAAATGGAAGAAGCTCAGGCTGCCCATCACGCCGCCCATCTTGCCGGACAGCTTGCATCTGGTGAACCTTGTCCTGTTTGCGGATCTACCGAGCATCCATCACCGGCTCAGACAACAACACATATCCAATCATTTGAGATGCTGAAACAAAAGAGAATGATGCTCGAAGAGGCCCAGCGTGCATATGATGAAGTACAGAAAAAATATGTAGAAGCAAAATCGAATGGGCAGGCTATCCGCCAGGTGACAGATGAGCTATACCAGAACATCACTGGAGAAGCTTCTTATGATCAGATAAAACTGGATGAGCTGAAACAAGATATACAAACGAAAAAGGACAAAATAACTGGTTCCCTTCGTGTGAAGCAGGCAGAGCGTAAGCAGCTGGAACAGAAAAGACAGACACTTGAGCAGCTTAAACAAACGTTTGAACAAGAGCAGAAGGCCGCAGAAGAGCTCCAAAATGATCTGCGTATATTAGAAGAAACGTATACCCGCGCTGAGGCAGAAATAAGTTATCAACGCAAACAGCTGCCTGAAGTGCTTCAGGATCATTCCGAATGGGAACATCAAATCAAGCAAGAAGAAGCTGCAATCGAAGCTGCAAATAACGAATGGGAAGCATTGCAGCACCAATTCGAGGAGATCTCCAGAAGCAGACAGCAAATAGCAGCAGCTCTGGAATCAACTGCAAAATTCACAGCAGATTTGGAGCAAACATACATCCAGGAGGAAAAAGCTTTTCTCGCTAAGCTCGAAGAAGCAGGATTTTCTGATACGGAATCTTTCAGGCAAGCCAGCGGTTCGGAGCTAAACGTAAGGAAGCTTCAAGAAGAATTGGAGCGGCATGAACAGCAGCGCCGCAGTGTTACTGAACAGATTGAGTCACTGCTCAAGCAAACCGATAAAAAGGAAAAGCCAGATTTAAATCTGTTTGAACAAGCAGTGACAGAAGCGGAGAAAGTATTCGAAGCAAAAAATAGCAGCCTGAATATGGCAAGAAGCTACGCCTCTCACCATAAAGATATTATGACATCCTTAATACGTCTTCAGGAAGAAGCCGCAGAGCAAAAAACACAGTATTACGATATTGGCGAACTAGCTAATTTAGCAAAAGGAGATAACAGCCTGCGACTTTCCTTTGAGCGCTATGTGCTAACCAGCTTCTTGGATGAAATCATTCTTCAGGCGAATATTCGATTAGAAGAAATGACAGATCACCGCTATCAGCTCCAACGAAGCGGGCAGATTGCCAAACGTGGTGCTCAAAGCGGATTGGATTTGGAAGTGATCGACCATCACACTGGACAGGAACGCCCAGTCAAGACATTATCCGGCGGGGAAGGCTTTAAAGCAGCATTATCGCTTGCTCTTGGCATGTCTGATGTTGTTCAAGCGCATGCAGGCGGGGTTGAACTCGAAACCTTATTCATTGATGAGGGCTTTGGTACACTGGATGAAGTGTCACTTGAGCAGGCCATTGACAGTTTGAAAGGATTGCAGGCGAGCAATCGAGTACTCGGCATCATTTCACATGTACCACAGCTGAAAGAGGAGATTCATACAAAACTGCAGATTGATACTTCGCCGACAGGGTCATCTGCAAAATTTATTTTCCAATAAGGAGGAAGACAATTTGGGAACACCAATCAATTTTGAAACAGTTCTGCGTACAGAAGGAAAAGAAAAACGAATTGACAGCAAAGAAAATATTTTTCAGCTAAAACTGCAGGGATATCATATATTTCCCCTTCATCAACCGATTGATATCAAGCGAGCGAAAGATACCGACGAAATTGGCAGAGCAATCATTGTCGAATTGACGTTGAAAGAGAAGCAAACTATTTGTACTTATCAGCTTGTTTCGTTATCAAGTGTCAATTAACGACATAATACCCTGCTTTAAAAGGAGATAGAGGGAGAATTTTGCGCTTGCCCGGGAAATAGGAGCTGGATAGGGAAATATATTGCCTGCATACGGAATAGAATGGAACAAAATACTTCTTGCTTGCGTAGACTGGTAGAAATATTGACGTGAGAAGAGGTATGTGAATGGCAAGAAATCTATTCGGTCCTTCCGCCTTTGGGCGACGAGGCCAGCCACCTGTAAGAAGGAACCCATTTCTTTCCCACCAAAGAGTTGCACCTCAGCCCCAACCTCAGCCTCAGCGTACATCTGGCGGTTTACCTGGTGTTCTGCAAAAGATTCTCAACCGGGGAAGCAGAGGCGCACAAACTGGGGTTGGGGCAGCTCTTCCTGCTAGGAGCAGTTCTACTGGCGGAGTATCGTTACTTGACATGCTGAATCATACACAAAGCGCACTAAGAGCGGCTGAGTCCTTCATGCCGATGGTACAGGAATATGGGCCGATGGTGAAGAACTTGCCTTCCATGCTTAAGATGATGAAAGCTTTAAAGGACATCAACTTTGATGAAGACGATGAGGAAACAGCATCTGAGACCGAAGCAAAGGATAAGGATGAGGTAAAGGATAAAAGCGAGGAAGGCGACAAGATCTTAACCTCTATCTCTAAGGATGAAAAACCACCATCTAAACAGGAACCGAAGAAAAGCGGATCTGGAGAGTCTCTTCCGAAAATGTATATTTAAGCGTGCTACTTGATTTTTTTCTGCAAAAGAGGAAAATATATAGCATACGATGAAGGAGGGATTTATTATGGCATTACAACACGCTACCTTT
>NZ_LR700942.1:599260-701873 GCF_902497585.1 Terribacillus sp. AE2B 122
AGGAGGCTGTTTCTGGTGCATGGTCGAACCATTTACGGAGCGCCCTGGGATCGAAGCAGTAGTTTCCGGTTACACAGGCGGCGACAAACCAAATCCCACATACGAGGAAGTGTGCTCGAACACAACTGGTCATGTCGAGGCCGTTCAGATTACTTTCGATCCAGATGTTTTCTCTTATGAGAAACTGGTGGAAACGTTTTGGCAGCAGATCGACCCGACAGATGCTGGCGGTCAGTTCCACGACCGTGGCGAATCTTACAAAACTGCGATCTTTTACCATGATGAACAGCAGCGGCAAGTGGCAGAGGCATCCAAAGCGAAGCTGCAGGAGAGCGGACGTTTCCAGAAGGATATCGTGACCCCGATCCTGCCTGCCAAGCCGTTTTATCCGGCAGAAGAGAAACACCAGGATTATTACAAGAAGAATAAGTACCATTATAAGATGTACAAGCGTGGTTCCGGTCGGGAGGATTTCATCAAGAAGAACTGGGCTCCTAAAAAGGACAAAGCGAAGCTGAGAGAAACATTGACTCCGATCCAGTATCACGTTACGCAGGAGAATGGAACAGAACGTCCTTTCGAGAACGAGTATTGGAACAATACCAAGGAAGGAATCTACGTGGATGTCGTATCCGGCAAAGCATTGTTTTCTTCCAAGGACCAATATGACGCTGGCTGTGGTTGGCCAAGCTTTACTAGACCGCTTGATTCATACGAAGTGAAGGAGAATATGGATCTTTCACACGGAATGGTTCGGACGGAGGTAAGATCGGCTGAGAGTGATTCCCATCTCGGTCATGTTTTCGATGACGGTCCGAAAGCGACAGGCGGATTGCGGTACTGCATGAACTCTGCAGCAATGAAATTCATTTCTGTCACCGATATGGAAAAAGAAGGTTATGGAGAGTATTTGTATCTCTTCAAGTAAATAAATACAGTAACAACAATGCTCTTGTTCGCTACACAATGGAACAAGAGCATTGTTTTGGACAAGGGGTAGGAGAATGGATTCTTCATTATTAATTGAATATGGCTGGATTTTGCTAGTCCTGATTGGACTGGAAGGATTACTAGCAGCCGATAATGCGCTTGTAATGGCGCTTATCGTAAAACATCTGCCTGCTGAACAGCAGCGCAAAGCTCTATTGTACGGTCTTGGAGGGGCGTTCATCTTCCGTTTCGCTTCCTTGTTCTTTGTCAGCTTCTTAGTGAACATTTGGCAAATCCAGGCTTTAGGTGCTCTTTATCTACTTTATATTTGTGTATCGAACCTTATTAAACTGAAGAAAAACAGCGGCGAGGAAGATGGCGAAAGTCCGTTCAGCAAGAAAAACTCCGGATTCTGGATGACAGTATTAAAAGTCGAATTAGCGGATATCGCTTTTGCGGTGGATTCTATTCTTACTGCAGTAGCACTTGCAGCTTCCCTATCAGCTACACCACTTCCTCATATTGGTGGAATGGATGGCGGTCAATTCCTTGTTGTATTAGCAGGCGGCATGATAGGCCTAATTCTAATCAGAATTGCGGCTTCTTATATCGTAAAAATCCTGGACAAGCGTCCTGGCCTTGAGGCAGCTGCATATCTAATCATCGGCTGGGTAGCAATCAAATTGGCTATCCACACATTGGCGCACCCTGCATTAGAGATCATTTCAGAACAATTCCCTGAATCTACGGGCTGGAATGCTACATTCTGGATTGTGATGGCTGTTATTGCCATTACCGGCTGGTTCTATAAACCTAAAAGCGAAAGAGCCTGACTTTGATGGGGGAAAACGGTCAATTACGTTCCATCGTAAAGTCTTATCTGATTGCCTTGATAGGCAGCGGCCTTTTCACTTTGCTGCATTTGCCGCTTCCTTGGATACTTGGTCCGGTAACGGGCCTTTTGCTTTCCAAAATCTTCTGGAATAACCGGACAGCTGCATCACAGCCGCTTCGTAAAGTGAGCTATTGGCTGCTTGGTATCCAGATTGGTAACACATTTACGGTGCATACATTCCATAATGTACAGCCTTATCTTTTGATCTATACACTTTTGACATTACTATTGATTGCAATTTGCATGGTCAATGCTTATATGGTGAGTAAATGGGTGAACGTGGATATGAAAACAAGCATGCTCGGCAGTATACCTGGCGGTTTGTCTGCTGTAACGGCACTGAGCGAGTCCATGAAGGCAAATACCGGCCTTGTGACCATATTCCAGACAATTCGTCTTGTCAGCATTCTATTCATCATTCCGTTTGCCGCTACGCATCTGTTCATGGATGCAGGGAGTCAAGGACCAGTACAGCTGCCACAGACAGAGCAAGGAGCTTGGTGGACAATCGGGTTATATGTCATCATGTACATAATCGCTCGTCTGACAAACAGAGTCATTCCATCATCGCTTGTTATCGTCCCGATGCTGCTTACAGCAATACTGCAAGTAAGCGGGATGCATTTGTATCAGTTTCCGCATCTGTTTTTTGTCGCGGCACAGTTGACAATCGGCGTCTACTTAGGTCATTCTATTTCTATAAGAGATTTAAAAAAAGCTGGCAGACTTTGTCTCTATTATACTGGTCTGTCTATACTACTTATTTTACTTTGCTTTGGACTAGGGCTTTTGTTCAGTAAGTTAACATCATTGAACATGGCTACCTCCGTGCTAAGCATGGCACCAGGAGGACTAGTTGAAATGGCGCTCACAGCACAGACAACTGGCGGAGACCCATCTATTGTCAGTTCTTTGCAGACGATCAGGCTACTTCTGGTCGTACTTATATTGCCGCTTCTGCTGCAATGGACGCTACCGAAGCTTGAGAAACATCAACGAAAGGAAGAAACGTAATGATCCATAAAAACTGGCAAGATACAGAAACAATCAAACAAGTGGAATGCATCCACACTAACGCAAAAAAATATGTTGTTAATACAACTCTGACACCAGGAAAGATCTACGATGTTAAAAATGAAACAGAAGAATTCATCTTCATCATCGACAACACGAACCGCGTTGGAGCTTTCAGGAAAGATTATTTCAAGGAAGTGTAATAAATTGACAGAGTAAAGGCTAACCTAGTAGAGGTTAGCCTTTTTTTGTTGGCTAGTTTTTTCCTATGCTTGTAATTGTCTAATGGTTAACCGATAATAAGGCTAAGCATAGCTAGAAGGAGATGGGGCTTGTGAAAAGGATTATTCTTGTTCGTCATTGCAATGCACAAGGACAGCATAAAGACTCGCCGCTAACGTATGAAGGAATCAATGAAGCCCGATTGCTTGCTGCTTTTCTAAAAAGGTTGGATTATCCAATTCAACGCATCCTCTCCAGTCCCTTCTTCCGGGCCGTCGAGACAATTAAACCTTTCGCCGATGCAGCAGATGTACCAATAGAGCTAGACCGGCGGTTGCAGGAGCGCATATTGAGCGAAGAACCTGTTGACGATTGGCTGGAAGTATTGGAAGAGTCGTTCGCTGACTTTGATATGCGGCTGCCTGGCGGTGAATCATCAAATGATGCCAGAGTCAGGGTACGTGCCCTGCTCGATGAACTGGAAGCAGAAGACAAACTGGAAAATGTAGTTCTAGTCACACATGGAAATCTTCTGGCAATCCTTATGAAGGAATTCCAGACTGATATAGGTTTTTCCCATTGGAAAGGTTTTTCTAATCCGGATGTATTTCTCGTGCAGCGCACTGGTGGCAGTTATATGGTCGAACGTATCTGGAATGCTTAAATAGTATCACTTGCGAGTATGACCATTAAAATGGTACACAGCTTTTCATAAATTGTATCAACTTGTTCAAGGGGCAAGGGATTTTGTCCTTTGCCCAGTTCAATCGTAAAGCCAGATCGCTGATAGGAACCAATGAACCAATCCTTGAATCCCGCATAATTATCAAGTTCCTTAACAGCTCTGTATCCGCTGATATGCTCCATTTGAGTCACTAAATCTTCCGTTGAAGGCGGCTCTTTTTCCTCAAAGCTCCAATAGATTTCCTCTCCTTGCGTATGCAGCGCCACAACAGAATCAAAATCTTCTGATACAACGAGCTCATACATACCGATTGATTCCGCTTCTGTCAAAGGCGTAAGGCCCGGAAAGTCGCGAGGTCCAGGCAATTTCGGTTTCCTCAGCTGCTCATATTCCCACTTGGCGGGATATTGTTTATTCAAATCCACACCTGCTATGTTTGCCTTCCACCCTTGAAAGTCATAAGAACCTTCGTTTAGGAAGTGGACAAGTTCTTCATAATCATACGCAGCCTTACTTCCGTGAATAACAAGATCAACACCATCCGGGTTAACCATTGGTACAATAGAGAGCGTCACATCACGATATAATTTGCTTGCAGGGTGCCCGAAAATCTTTTTGTCATGGGTGACTGCAAGCAAGTACTCATTTACGAACCGCATAAGAGCCAAAGAAGTGATCCATTCATTGCCGTGGAAACTCGCATTTATATGAATCTTTTTCTTTCCTTTGCCAATTTGGAGTTCCGTTACTGGTTTTCCCAGTATCGATTTGTATACTGTACGCATACGAAAAAATGGAAAAAGCTGATGAAGCGCTCTTATATCGTGAAGGCAAGTGGCATAATCATAGTGCTGACGGAAGCAAGTTACTGGATAGGTCACCCGCTGGGGGAGTACGAGCTCAGCACCTGCTGGGAAATAGGATGCGTTATACAATAGATGAACTAGTCGAAGCGGAAGCTTATAAGCAGATGCAAACACAGAATCTGTCATCTCCTTATCGAGTGTAACTGACTTGGGAGCATAGCCAGGGACCTGAATAGGGTGCTGTGATTTTACATGCGTGGAAAGAAACGGATTTGCAGCGAACAGGACATACGTCGGGAGGTGGAATAGTGTTGCCACCGTGCTTAACTGACAGCTTTCCTGTAGTGTTATTTCCATCTGAATCGCCTCCTTTGCTACAGTGTATGTCAAGTATGAAGTATTTAGGCAGAACGGGCAAGCTGTCAAATATTGAGTACGCCCGTTGTTATTATCGAATATTGTTGTTATAATTTGAATCGATAGGGTATAAATACATATAGTTCGTTGTATTTTGCGAAGTCGCAGTATACCTGGATAAAAACCGCGTCGAATGATCGGTTCATTTATAGTAGTAGAGGAGGCTGTACACATGGCTTTTGTCATTACTTCTCCATGTGAAGTGGAGAAAGCCGGCGAATGTATGGAAGTTTGCCCGGTTGACTGTATCGCGGAAGGCAAAGATATGTTCTATATCGATCCTGACATCTGCATCGATTGTGGTGCATGTGAAGCGGTATGCCCAGTTGAAGCGATCTTCATGGAAGATGAAGTTCCAGCGGAAGAAAGTAAGTATATTGAAATCAACCGCAAGTTCTTCCAGGAAAACTAAGCAAATCCACTGCCAAGAGGCAGTGGATTTTTTTGTTTATCTTTTCCTCAAATAGGTTAAGTGTAACAAAAAAAGGAGTTGTCGCTATATGTCGACTGGCAAGCATGAATCTTATTGGATTGAAACAAGCGCGTTTCAGAACTACGAGAAGCTGCAAGAGGATACGGAAACAGAGGTATGCGTAGTCGGCGGTGGCATCGCAGGAATCACGACTGCTTATTTACTTACAAAAAAGGGCTACAAAGTCACTTTAATTGAAGCCTTGAAACTTGGCCATGGAACAACTGGTTATACAACCGCCAAACTGACAGCTCAGCATGACTTGATCTATGATCAGCTTATCAGCAAGTTTGGAGAAGAAACTGCCAGGATCCATTATGAAGCAGCAATGGAAACAATCGACTTCGTAAGGGAAACAGAAAAGGAATTGCAAGCAGACTTTCAATTGAGTGTAGAGCCAGCTTACGTCTTCACTGATGAAGAAAAAAATGTCCGCCAAATTGAGAAGGAATGGAACGCATATAAGAAGCTCGGAATACCAGGAGCTTTAGAAGATGAAATGCCGCTTCCTGTTTCCGTACAAAAGGCAGTAAGGATGGAAAATCAGGCGCAATTCCATCCGCTTCGTTTCCTTCAAGCAATGACAGCGTACATCAGCTCCCACGGAGGCCGTATCTACGAAGACACTCGTGCAGAGACGATTGAAGAAGGTGAACTAGCTACTGTTAAGCTGAAGGATGGCGGGAGTGTAACAGCCAAGCATGTGGTAATAGCTACTCACTTCCCATTTTATGATTTCAAAGGAGCTTACTTTGCACGTTTGGATTTTGCACGATCTTATATTGTTGCAGGTAAAAGTCCACTTGCTTATCCAGGCGGCATGTATATCTCTATTGATAGCCCGTCCAGATCTGTGCGAAGTGCCCAGGATGAAAATGGAGATACAATTTGGCTGATAGGCGGTGAGGGACATCGCACTGGTAAAGGGAGCAGCATGAAGGAGCATTATAGCAATCTTCGTAGTTGGGGACACTCTGAATTTGATATAGGTGAGTATGAGTATAATTGGTCCTCTGAGGACTTTATGAGCTTGGATCAGCTTTTCTATATCGGTCGTATAACAAAACGAACACAAAATCTGTATGTTGCAACCGCCTTCCGTAAATGGGGAATGTCCGGGGGGATTACAGCAGCGAAGGAAATCACTTCCTTGATTGAAAAAGGCAAGAGCTTGTACAACGATATCTATGATCCAGCGCGGCAGGACGCGTTAAAAGGAATCGGCTCACTAGCTAAAAACATGGTTGAAGTAGGTAAGGAGCTCGTGTCTGGTAAGCTCGAGAAAACAGAGAAGACCATTGAAGAGCTGGATCGTGGAGAAGCAGGGAAAATCCGGCAGAGCGGAAGGCTTATAGGTATTTATAAAGATAACGAAGGTACTGTCCATAAAGTAGACACCACATGTACCCATATGGGGTGTGAAGTGCACTGGAATGATGCGGAAACGACATGGGATTGTCCTTGCCATGGCTCCCGCTTCAGAGCAAGCGGCGAAGTCATTGAAGGACCAGCAGTAAAAGACTTGAAAAAAGTAGATTGAAAGAAACGCTCGGCATAATAGCCGGGCGTTTTTAGGTTATCTTACTTCAAAACGTTTGAAGCCTTGTTGTTTTTCTAAGTATTTCAAATCTACTTGTTTCACTTTTACAAAAGTATTCGGACCTTTGCGGATCTGCTGGATGAATTGTTCCACTCGGTCTGGATCTCCCTCAGCATCAACTCGAACAGTACCATCTGCTTCGTTACGGACAAAACCTACTAATTCAAGATTTCGGGCTATTTCTGCAGCAGAAAGCCGAAAACCGACACCTTGAACCTTTCCGCCGACTATCATCTGTACACATTTCATCTCTATACCGCCTCCTTGCAGAAAGTCTTCCCTGATAGCGTATACAAAAAACGTCTGATTAACACATCATTTCTTTGGCAAAAATGGTGCTATTACAACAGATGGAGTGATAATCATGACACATAATAAAAGCTATTGGCGGGAGAAGACGGAGATTCCCCAATTTGAACCACTCCGTTACGACACAGAAAGTGACATCGTCATTGTTGGAGGTGGTATTACCGGTGTTGTCACAGGCTATATGCTTGCCAAGGAAGGTCGGCAGGTTACCATACTGGAAGCAGACAGTCTCTATAGCGGAACAACTGGCTATACGACAGCAAAGCTAACTGCACAGCATGGAATCATTTATGATGAATATATCCAGCATTTTAATACCGATACAGCTAAAACACATTATGAAGCTTGCATGAATGCGATCGAATTTGTCAAAGAGTCAACAAAGGACCATAACATTGACTGTCATTTAGCGGAACAGGACGCTTATATCTATACTAAGGAAAAGCAGAACATCAATAAGCTGGAGAAAGAATACGAAGCATATCAGAAGCTCGGAATCCAAGGAGAACTAACTGATTCGATTCCACTTGGCTTTGACATAGAGAAAGCATTGACTATGAAGGGACAGTATCAATATCATCCGCTGAAATTTCTTAATGGCCTGCTGCAAGTGTTTCTGGATAATGGAGGTAAGGTATATACAGATACTCCAGTCGACACTATTGAAGAAGGACAAGACCCCGTCGTCGTTACTAAGAGCGGATTGAAGCTAAACTGTAAAAAGGTAGTCGTTGCTTCTCATTTTCCATTCTACGATGGTAAAGGCTTGTACTTTGCCAGATTGTATCAAGATAGATCTTACGTAGTAGCTGCTAAGCCAAAAACGGCTTATCCAGGCGGCATGTATATCAATGCAGATACACCTTCCCGGTCTATACGCAGCATTGAAACAGAAGAACACGGCACCTTGCTTCTCATAGGCGGGGAATCCCACCGTACAGGCGAAGGTCATCCGGAAGAAACATACTATAAGGAACTAACGGACTTTGCTGCGTATATGGGTACCGAGACTCCTATCTATATGTGGTCCGCACAAGATATTGTCACACTAGATAATCTTCCTTATATAGGACATATCAGCAAAGGCAACGATAATATCTTCGTCGCAACAGGATATCGCAAATGGGGAATGACAAGCGGTATCGTTGCCGGATTGGAAATCACGTCGCTTATTACAGCAGGTACCAGCCGTTACAAAAATATTTATCAGCCATCGAGGTTTCAGGCTGACCCGGATTTGGGTAGTGTAACTAAGAATGTTATGGAAGTGGCGAAGGAATTTGTGATAGGTAAACTGGAACAGCCTTATGAGTATGTCCCTAACCTGAAGCGGGGCGAAGCGACCAAAGTACGGTTTAATGGCCTTCTGCTAGGTGTCTATAAGGACGAAAGTGGAGAAATTCACCAAGTCGATACAACTTGTACCCATATGAAATGCGAAGTCAATTGGAATAGTGCTGAATCCAGCTGGGATTGTCCTTGTCACGGATCACGTTTTTCTGGAACAGGAGAAGTTCTCGAAGGTCCAGCGAAAAAACCACTAAAAAAATTGGACCGTGGGCTAAACAGTTAACAACTTGTTTACAAATTCTCAAATCTTCCTTAACACCATATTGTTTTTCATTGCAGCATCGTTAGCATATAATTGTTAACGAACGTACCAAGAAATGTTGATGTCACAGGAGGATGAGTCATGAAAATTGTTGTAGCTGGTGGAGATGGTTTCTGTGGATGGCCGACAGCGCTTTATCTGTCCAAGCAAGGTCATGAAGTAGCAATCGTCGATAACTTAGTAAGACGTAAGTATGATGAAGAATTACGATCCAATTCCGTAACACCAATCTATTCCTTGGAAGAGCGGGTCGCGAAGTGGAAAGAGAAGACTGGCAAGGAAATCAAGACATACATAGGCGACTTAAATCATTATGATTTTCTAGCGGAAGTATTCCGTCAGACACAGCCTGACGCATTCGTTCACTTTGCGGAACAGCGGTCAGCTCCGTACAGCATGATCGATCGTGAGCATGCTGTCTATACGCAGCAGAATAATGTGATCGGCAACTTGAATGTACTTTATGCAATCAAGGAATTCGCTCCATCTTGTCATCTGATCAAGCTTGGTACGATGGGAGAGTACGGTACCCCTAATATCGATATTGAAGAAGGCTATATTGAAATCGAACATAAAGGCAGGAAGGATAAACTGCCATTCCCGAAACAGCCGGGATCTTTCTATCACTTATCCAAAGTGCATGACAGTCATAACATCATGCTTGCTTGTAGAATCTGGGGCATTCGTGCAACAGATTTGAACCAAGGTGTCGTATATGGTCTTCACACAGAAGAAACAAAACTCGATCCGGTTCTAGCAAACCGATTTGATTATGACGGTGTCTTCGGTACAGCATTGAATAGATTCCTCATTCAGTCTGCTACCGGCCATGACATCACTGTTTACGGCAGCGGCGGTCAGACACGAGGCTTCTTGAATATTACCGATACGATCCGCTGTGTGGAAATCGCTACAGAGAATCCAGCAGATGCAGGGGAATTCCGTGTATTCAACCAATTCACGGAGAGCTTCTCTGTGAAGGAGCTTGCTGAGAAGGTGCAGAAAGTCAGCCGGGAGAAAGGTCTTGATCCAGAGATCAAATCTATCGAAAATCCGAGGGTGGAAGCAGAGGATCATTACTATAACGCGGTAAATACAAAGCTGCGTGATCTTGGTCTCGAGCCTAATCTGCTTACTGACGATGTGCTACGCGAGATTTTGGAGACGGCTCTTGAACATAAAGATCGCGTCATTAAAGAAAATGTGCTTCCTACGGTTACGTGGAAATAGGAGTACACTTTGAAAATCGTCATTATCACCGAGACATTTCTGCCATCGACTGACGGTGTCGTCACCCGGCTCACCGAAGCGATTAAGTACCTGCGCAGCCAGAAGCATGAAGTCGTCGTCATTGCTCCGGATTTAGGTGTAACTGAATATGAAGGTGCGCTTGTGGAAGGGGTTGGGACAGTAACAATGCCATTTTACCGTTCCAAGAAATTCTCCATGCCGACAAGACGTATTAAAACTCTGCTGGAGAAGCACAAGCCGGATCTCGTGCATGTAGCGAATCCGGCCTTAGTCGGAGTAGCAGGAATCCATTATGCACATAAGAAAGGACTGCCGCTTTTGGCATCCTATCATACGCATGTACCGAAATACCTTGATTACTACAAGCTTTATAAACCTTTGAAACCATTATTCTGGTGGCATTTCCGAAGGCTGCATAATACAGCTGACATCAATCTGTGTACGTCTGCTGCTATAAAGCAAGAGCTTGATGCGCATGGCTTTGAGCGAATGCATGTGTTGCGCAGAGGTGTCGATGTAGAGAAGCGTCATCCGGGTTTTTATTCAGAAAGAATGCGTGAGCGGCTTTTGCAAGGAGACCATAGTAAGAAACTGCTCATCTTTGTCGGCAGACTGGCAATTGAGAAGGAAATCCATAAGATTCGTCCTTTATTGGATGAACGGGATGACTTAGCATTAGCTATTATCGGAGACGGTCCAGCACGTAAAGAATTGGAGAAGATATTTGCGGGGACAAACACGCTATTTACAGGCTTTCTTCATGGAGAAGAGCTATCCCAGGCGTTTGCTTCTGCTGATGCTTTTCTGTTTCCGTCTATTACCGAGACACTAGGTCTAGTCATACTAGAAGCAATGGCTTCCGGAATTCCTGTCATTGCTGCTAAAAGCGGACCGACATTGGAACAAATCGAGGAAGGTAAGACAGGGTTCCTCTTTGAGAATGAAGATGTAGCGAGTATGAGTAAAGCGGTTGGTAAACTTGATAATCAAGATTTAACAGCTAAAATGAAACAGAATGTACGAATTGAAGCTGAGAAGCATTCCTGGACGAATGCTTCTAGTGAATTATTCGATTACTATTTAGAGACTATTCAAGCAAGATCCCCCGTATATCAAGCAGTGCAAAACCCGAGCTCCAGATAACGGAGCCGGGTTTTTGCATGTTTAAGCTTTTTATCATATGGTTAACAATAAGAAAAAGCACACGAAATGAGGTGCAGCAGCATGAAATTCTTCAAAGGACTGCTAATCGGGATCTTGTTAGCTATACCATTCTGGATAGTGCTGATTTATTTACTTTTCTTCCGTAAAGGTTGAGAATGAAGAGTGAAAGGGAGTAATAACTATGAAAGCAATCACATTACAAGGTTTCGGCGGCACAGAGAAACTAAAACTGGAAGAAGCCGATAAACCCAAAATAAAACCAGACGAAATTCTTGTCTCCGTAAAGGCTTCAGCAATTAACCGTGCAGATATAGAAAAAAGAAAAGGAAATTACCCTTCAAGTGAATTTGATCCAATTTTAGGATTGGAAATTGCTGGTGTTGTGGAAGAAGCAGGAGAGGAAGCATACGGATGGGAAAAGGGAGAACGTATATTCGGACTCATTCCATCCGGCGGCTACGCAGAATACGCTGTACTTAACAGCAAGCTTGCAATGCCCATTCCGGAGCATTTGAGCTACGAAGAGGCAGCGGCGGTGCCAGAAGTGTTTATGACAGCTTATCAGACGCTACATTGGCTCGGTGAGCTTAAACAAGGTGAAACTGTCTTAATTCATGCTGGTGCTAGCGGCGTCGGAACAGCTGCCATTCAATTAGCTAAACAAGCAGGTGCAACAGTTGCAGTTACAGCCGGATCTAAAGAAAAGCTTGATTTCTGCAAAGAACTAGGCGCTGACATCACCATTAACTATAAAGAAGAAGATTTTGCTGAAAAACTTGCCGATACAGGTGCTGATGTTATATTGGATTTCATTGGAGCAACATACTGGGATCAGAATATAAAAACGCTCAAAACAGACGGCAGATTGATCTTAATTGGTTTCCTAGGTGGTACAAAGCTTGAAAATGCGAATATCACGCCATTACTTGCAAAACGCTTACATGTAAAAGGAACATTATTAAGTACAAGAAGCATTGATTACAAAGCCAGATTAACAGCTGATCTGATTGATAATGTATTGCCATTATTTGAATCTCAAGCAATCAAACCAATTGTCGACAAAGTATTTCCGTTAGCAGAAGTTGCAGATTCGCATGAGTATATGGAAAGCAACAAGAATACAGGCAAAATTGTATTACATGTAGCAGATTGATAAAAAAATCAGATTGTGCAGTAAACTCGTTGCGCAGTCTGATTTTTTATTTTGTCTCACTATCTTAAGAATACTTGGATTATGAGATGTGAAACAGCATTTTTCTATAACTTCCGATAATATATATTATGTAAACTAATTTATTTAAAATAACGATTACTAATAGTTAACTTACTTCGGCTTACTCCTTCATATCAAATATCAATGATTTGCAGTTGTGGATTCACCTGTACTTATTATAAATTTTCTTTCTCACAGTATTATCGAGCTCTGTTCTTTGATATCCCTTTAATTTCAGCTGTCGATAGCTACTGTGTTTCCAGATGATATTTCTTCACTTGTTCTGGATCAGAACTAATGTTCATCGTTACCTGCGTTAGTTTTATTAAACACTATTGTTCTTACTCCATAAGCATTATATTCAAATACCATGCTTTGACATTGTCTAAAGCATGGTATTTATTTAAACTAATATAAATCTGCTAAGTTGCTTTTTTTAGCTCATCTATTTATTGAATCCATTAACTGGAAGAAGTATTCGGGTTTATGAGTCTTATTTAGGTTATACCATGAATGTAATGCATCTGGTGCAAATACATCTATTTTTTTCAGTACCTCCATTGCAAATTCCAGAGGAGCTATTCCTGATGCAGTAACTAAATTCGCATCAGATACCGCAGATTCTAACTTATAGAACTTTTCTCCTTTATAGTTAGGACATACCATTTTAGTATATTCTAAGTTATTACTTGTATGCTTTCTAGTATCTAAGTATCCCATATTCGCAAGGCCTTCAGTTGCACCACAAATTGCAGCAACAATAGTGCCAAGCTTTAAAGCTTGGCCAATTCTATCCAAGATAGGTTGATGAATTTCTTCACTCCAAGAATTCCCTCCTGGTAAAATTAAAAGATCTGTATTATCAAGAGTACATTCTTCAAGGGAAATATCTGGTTCTATGCTCAGTCCTCCCATAGTAGTAATAATTTCTTTATTAGCTCCTACTGTAATTACTTTTAAAGGTGCTAAATCTTTTTTGAAATATCTTCCTGAGTTTAGTTCAGCAATTAAATATCCATATTCCCAGTCCGACATTGTATTAAATACATATAGAAAAACTTTTTTTGTTTGCATCCAATAACACTCCAATCACAATTGATATAGCCAAATATAACAATACTTCCCTGACATCTAGCGTCAGGGAAGTATTCAAATTTGATGAAATTTTATTAATTCCGACAAAACTTCAATCATTCTTTTCTTAAGGCTGATTGGCTCAATAACTCGAATAGATTTACCGTACGTTAAAAGTAAATAAGGTACATATGTATGTATCATATCTTTCTCAAGAAGAAATACTGCTTGATTTGAAGTCCACTCTTGTAAATAATGTCCTAAAAACCAATGTTGGCTGATATCTGCCAATACACTTTTATCCCCTTTAATAACCAAAGAAATAATCCCTTCTTTATTTTCGATAGTTGGAAGAAGATTTTTCATGAAAAAGTCACGTGCTGAAAAATTTTCTGGCCGGTTAAACTTATTTTCGGTTAGCATTAGATTTTCAATTCGATCTACTCTAAAACTACGGATATCATTCCTAAGATGACAAAATCCAATTACATACCACTTATTATTCCAATAGATAATTCTGTACGGATCGACCAATCTATAATTTAATTGCTTTTCGCCACTTTTACGGTAAAGAATTTTTACTGAGTACCCGTCAGCTACGACCTGCTCCAACTCCTTCAAAAAAGTTTCCATAGAGAGTGAACTTAATCGACTTATTACTTCAAGACTAGTTAAATGTTGGTTTATCTTTGTTTCCTGCTCTTGATTTGAGTAATTGCTTAGTTTTGAAATGGCCCTATTTAGTGCTTCACCTCCATAATATCCGGCTTCTTCTGCAAAAACAGCAGCGTGAAATAGTGAAGTTTGCTCCTCAAAATCAAAAAAAGAGGAGCCTCAATAAAATTGTTCAGTAAAGTGTATCCACCGTTATGTCCTGGTTCTGAAATTATAGGTACGCCACTTGTTGAAATTGTATCAATATAACGATACACAGTCCTTATATTCATCTCTAACTTTTCTGAAATTTGTTTTGCAGTAATTTTTTCACCTGAACGAAGCATCCATAGAATTGCTAACATATTGTCAATTTTAGCCATATAATTCCACCTCTATATGAAATTTATTTTCCATTTTATATTTCCGATTTTTGGTATAACTGATCAACTGTTCTTTTCCGATAGCTTTCTATATAATGAGTCCTAGACACATTTGTAATTTCACAAATTTGATTTACAGTCATATCTCCCTCTTTATAAAGCTTTACTGCACTATTCATTCCTGCATGATTTTTATGGTACTTCTTTAACCGACCTTTAAACTTTCCATCTTTCTTAGCCAGTTCAATCCATTCACGCTGCCGCATACGGATAAGATCACGTTCTAATTGGTTTATACCCGCCATAACCGTAATTAAGAATTGGCTATAGGGATTATCTTCTGATAAATCTAGCCATGTATCGTTTAAGGATTTTAAATTTGCCTTTTTACTCCGTATGTTATCGATTAAATTGTCGCTATTCCGCTGTAAGCAATTCTCTACCTCTCGCCATTTTCATACAGTATCATCTCGTTTCTGTGATTATTCAGTTAATTAGTTCAATTATATATCAATAGAGTGTACAAGTGATCGCTTCCCCATGTTAATACCCCTTGGAGACGTCCGCTTCAGCTGCCTTTTTCAAAGTCGATGGAGAAACAAGTATTTTCCCATACTAAAAAAGGGTGAATCTCAATGATTTCACCCTTTCGAAACAATTACTTATAAATTAAGTACTCTTTTCGAACCTTCTTAAATTCATACAGTTCTTTCTTATATCTTTTCATGATTTCTTCAACGGATGCTCCTTCAAGAATCATTGTTCTGACCCGATCGTTTCCAATCAATTTATCAAAGAAGTTGTTTGAAAGAAATTCGAAATCGTCCGGATACATGTCATGAATTGTTTTAATGATGTAAAGTCCTGTAGTTACCGCATCGAAATCAGCGCGATCTGTTACATAAATTTCAACACCATGGCTGAGTTTTCCAGCGTGTTTTGAAGATGTCGGTGTAAAGGATGCAGCCCTGAATTTCACACCTGGTAGACTAAGTGAGTTCAATTCTGCAGCAAGATTTGTACTGTTGATAAAAGGTGCGCCTATCAGTTCAAATGGCCTGGTTGTTCCCCGCCCTTCTGACAGATTTGTTCCTTCAATTAGACCAGTTGCAGGATAAACAAATGATGTTGATACTGTCGGCATATTTGGTGACGGTAGGACAAATGGAAGTCCAGTATCATCGAAATCCATGGAACGCCTCCAACCTTTCATTTTAACGACTCTCAAATCTGCTCCAATATTAAATTCTTCGTTGAAGAAGGAAGCAAGCTCTCCGACTGTCATTCCGTGCTTTGTTGGAATTGGATACATCCCTATAAAAGAAGAGAACTCAGGCTCAAGTACAGGACCATCAACTGTAAGTCCGCCTTGAGGATTCGGACGGTCAAGCACGACAATTGGAATATTGTTTTCTTTTGCTGCTTCCATGGCATAAGCCATTGTGTAGATGTATGTGTAATAGCGTGTGCCGACGTCCTGAATATCAAAGACAAGCACTTCTACGTTTTTAAGCATTTCAGGTGTTGGTTTTCTTGTTTGTCCGTAGAGACTGTATACAGGTAGTCCTGTTTTTTCGTCAATATAAGATTCAACATATTCCCCTGCCTGAGCATCACCGCGTACGCCATGCTCAGGGCCGAATAAAGCTGTCAGTTCAATATCCGAATCATCATGCAGCAAATCAACAATGCTGTTCAGTTTTGAGTCAATACCGGTCGGATTGGTAATTAAGCCAACTTTTTTGCCTTTTAAAAGTTCTTTCTGATCATCTAAAAGGACCTCAACACCAGGCGTTACTTTATTATCTTTCTTTTTTTTATGGGCAGCAACCTCTTTTTCTGCAGGAAAAGCACTTAGAACAAGCATCAGCATCATAACCAGCAACAATCCCCTTTTCAATGGAACTCCTCCCCTTTAAATCGGATTATTTAAGCAGCTTGCCTGAACGAATATCGAGTCCATAACCATATGGGTAAAGAATTTCTTCAGGTTGATTGACAGATGGAATATCTACTGGTAATTTACCTTTTGGCTTTGATTCACCAAAAATCGTTTTAATACCGGCCGGAATGTTCGGCTGTCTATATGCTCCATTTGAATAGCCTTTAAAACCATAGACCGCAAGCACAGCTTTTGCTTCTTCAAAATTTCCGACATCATAAGGATTGCGCAGACTCATTAACACAAACTTTTTATTCTTTGTTTCAGCATCTTTCATGACAGCTCTTGGAAAAGCCGTTGCCCATTTGCTTGAATCCTGAATACTATCATCAATGACGCCATCATTTACAGCAGGGTCATTTTTCACAACATAGGAACCGGTAATAACATAGTCTGCTTCATCAATCATGGCTGCCACCTCTTCATTGAAAGACTTTTCCGAGAAAGCATAGCCAGTAATTTCAACATCTTTCTTCTTGCCTTTTAATTCATTTATGCTTCTTGTCATCGCTTCTACTTGATCATCAAATGGAGCGAGCACAAGAACATTGTCACCTTTTTTCGGTTTAAAAGGGAGTGTCTTGTCTTCATTTTTCAAAAGAGTAACAGCATCCTCCGCCATGTTCTTTTCTTTCTTCAAATGTTCCTTGTTGCCTACTACTTTTAACGATTTAGCTACTTTTTCTTCAATTGGTGCTTTGGCAGGATCCAAAATACCGCGTTTTTCTTTTAATTTTAGAATTCTCTCAACCGATGCATTTACTTGCTCCATTGGGAGTTCTCCGGATTCGATTGCTTCTAGTACTGCGTTATAAACGGAAGCCAAATTCTTTTCCATTTCCAAAGAGTTTACTTGTGCAGGCATTAACGCAATATCTACACCTGATTTTAAAGCTAATATTACGGCTTCTTCCTGGCCAAAGTTATCTGAAATCGCTTTCATATTAAGAGCATCTGTGACAATGACACCCTCGAACCCCATTTCCTCACGTAGCAAACCTGTCAAAACTTTTTTGGAAAGTGTGGCTGGAACCAAAATCTCCTGACCGTCTTTTTTGCTGATATACGTTGTATCATCAAAAGCAGGAAATTGAACGTGTGCTGTCATAATCATATCTACGCCTTCATCAATTGCATTCTGAAAAGGCAGAAGCTCTACAGCCTGTAATCTATCCTTGTCATGCGTAACAAGCGGCAGACCATAATGACTGTCAGTAGCGGTATCGCCATGTCCGGGAAAATGCTTTGCCGTAGCAGCAACATTCTGGCGTTGCAGTCCTTTTATAGTCTGAATACCTAGCGTTGAGACGAGCTCTGGATTAGAGCTGTATGAACGGACACCGATTACAGGATTTTCAGGATTGTTGTTTACATCCAATGACGGGCCGAAATTTACATTCACACCAAGAGACGATAATTCTTCCCCAATGATTTTTCCAGTTTGATAAGCATATTTTTCACTTCCTGTTGCACCTAACGCCATGTTGCCGGGTAGGTTCGTTCCCGTTTGTAGACGTGTCACGATTCCGCCTTCCTGATCAATGGTGATGAAGAGCGGTAGTTCCGGGCTTGCGTTTTGCAAGCCATCTATCAAACGGACTGTTTGCTCAGTACCCACGACGTTTTCGGCAAATAGGATAACGCCTCCTAAATGATATTTCTGAATGATAGTTCCCACTTCATCATTCATCTCTGTAAAACCAGTTGCTTTGCTTTCCCCTTGCTTTTGCCAGTTGCGAAAGTCCGGCATAAGCATTTGACCCACTTTTTGTTCGACCGACATTCCTTCAACAATTGCCTTCACATCTGTTTCAGCCTTCACATCTGTAGGTTTGATTCCAACTAAAGCTGTAACTGAAAGAACTGCAACCAAAGCGGCCGCTGCCCATTTCTTTTTAAACATATTCCCATCCCCTTATGAATTATTTGATGCTAAAGCTTTGTAAATAGCTATCACTACACTCCGGTAGTTTCCTGTTGTGACAAGATCTCCGTAAATTGGATTGCAGTTTTCAGTAGGATTGACAGGCGTTAGTCAGGACACTTCCCAAGTCAATGATGGTTAGATCGAAAATGAGATACCATTAAGTGTTTGAAAATAGGTTCTGTTTTCCTTTCAGATCCTAGGGTCCTTTGAAGATACCTATTTATATTTTTTGTCTTGGATTTGATAGCTGCAATCGGGAAAAGAGCTTCATTTAAAAGATATTGAGGGGAACATCGCACATTGAAAAAGCGATCGATCAAAGTGAGTAAGCCCGATGGTTTTATCGCCACTCTCTTTTACAAGATTGAGCACTTAAAGGATTTTCTTTATTTTGTAGGAAAAAGAGGTAGCGGACTAGACATCGTCCAGATTTACATTGGCTATTAAGCTTGCAATTTGATACTTAATAGTAAAGCTGTTGTACCTTAATAAATGCGGAGTAATTTCTGTTGGGCATTCGCTATTGTATTTGAAGCACCTATACTACAAAAACGAACGATTTTTCTTTTATTAACCCTGAATATTGGTTCTTATAATTGAGAATTGGGCTATTCTAAAGCTGGGTGCTTTAATCAGCGGGAAGCTTCAAATATAATTGAAAACTCTGAGGAGGGATCGGCAGTAAACGATAGATACTAAAACTAAGTGGTAGTATTTTCTGTTATATTATGACCTCCATATTTATTTTTTTCCCAAGTTTAACATACTCCATTATAAGATGGTTCAATATTAGAATTTCTTTTAAATTCAGGAAAACTTGACTATTACCTATTATATAGGACTGAAGGTCTGCAATTCAGAATATATCAGGAAAGAAGAGTTGTGTTTTTGAATTCACAACTCTTCTATTTTTTACCTAATTCTTCAGTTGTCTAATTCTTTTTGTCAGTTGATTAAAACGCTCATCCAAATTCTTGTACGCCGTATCTCCAGGTGTCAGCATACTCAGCTTCCCTAACACTTCCTGACGTTCGTTTTCCAGCTGCATTTGAAGAACATCATCCTCTGTGTCTGATTCCGCTGCTGTAGTACCTAGATTCTTCCACATCTTGCCTTCCTGTATGATTAACTGTGTATCTGTCACTTTCTCTCGGAAATAGCGGTCATGCGAGATAACAAGCAATGTCCCGCTGTACGCTGCGAGTGTTTGTTCCAACTGCTCCCGGGATGGAAGGTCCATGTGGTTTGTCGGTTCATCTAGCAAAAGGACATCCTTATCTGCCAAGATGTGCTGCATTAGCTTCAGCTTCACCCGCTCTCCCATACTCATTTCTGCTATCGGAAGCGTCCAGCTTTCTGTCTCAAAACCGAGATGCAGAAGCAGCGTTTGTACCCTTCCCCTTTCTGCAAATGATTCCTGGTGAAAGATCTCTGCAGGTGCCTTATCTAAGGGGAGATCATAGACATCCTGTGAAAGATACCCGATGTTTGCTGTTGGCGAAATCCATATTTCTCCTGTATACGGTTCGTTATCCGTTATCATGCGGAAAAAAGTTGTTTTTCCGCATCCGTTTGGACCTTGCAAACCAATTTTCTCCCCATGTTTGATTGTGAAATTGGCTTCTTGAAAGAGTTTCTTACCATCATATTGCTTGGTTACGTTTTTGCATTCCAAAAATCGTTTCCCTTTTTTACGGACGGAGCTTAGTTCAAAGGATATGCCTTGCTCAGGTACGACTGCTTCGACCTTCTCTTTTTCCAATTCCTTTTCCAGTCTCTTATGCTTAGATTTTACTGCTTTATCCATTCGTTTTGCTTTCTTTCGGTAGTATTCCTTGGCGCCTTCCTGCTTGGTGGATTGTGCATGTGCTTTGGCGCTCCAGTTTTGCAGCGAAGAAATTTGGCCCTCTACTTGTTTGATGCGTTTCTGCTGTTTTTCATAGGCATGCTGCTGTGCCGCTTTTTCTTTTTGTCGATGATCTGCATAAGCAGTATAATTTCCAGCAAAAGTATAAAGCCTTTGTTCTTCTATAGACCATATCTTAGTAGCCACTTGATCTAGTAAATAGCGGTCATGAGAGACAATCAGAATTGTTTTGTCAGTTTTTTTAATTTCTTCCACAAGCAAGTTCACACTGTCTTCATCTAAATGATTAGTTGGTTCATCAAGCAGCAATACGTCTGCCCTACTTGAAAAGCCGTTCGCAAGCCTTGCTTTCAATTTCTCACCGCCGCTCATATTACGATAAGAAACATATGGAACTCGCCATTTGCCGCGCAGTATTGCTGCTTCGGACTGAACTGAATCAGTACTATAAATATCCATTTCCTGCTCTACCATTTCTATCTCAATTGAATCCTCTTTCCATACTGCCCCTTCGGTCACATGCTTCTTGCCTGCCAAAAGTTCCAACAATGTACTTTTACCAACGCCATTCCTTCCGGTTATACCGATCACATCACCTTGATGAACAGTTGCATTCGCTTGCTGTACAATAAGACGTTCCCCGTACATGTAGCTGATTTGCTGTAATTTGATTAATTCTTTCATAAATAACCTCTCCTTAACGATAGGAGGACAGAAAAAAATCCTCCCAAAATAAATTGGAAGGATTAGCCGTACCAGAAAGACACATACATCTGAACGAGAAGTATACGTTTCCGTTTGAGTTGAAAATGGGCAGACTAATCCTATTTTGTACGCGTTGAAAATGACTTTTCAATTCGTGAAAAAATAAGATTAATCAATCATCGGTCACCCATCATCCTCTCGTGTTTGTTGGTTACAGTATATCAAAAGTAAAATGGAAGTCAATTACAATTAGATTAATTGCTCTTTTCGTTCTGTTCCTGGCGCTAATACTGTCTCATCAAGTCCGACTTGATAAGGTTTATCAGCAGTCGCCTCTATGAATTCCGCTTTCGCTTGCTCGACGAATGCCGGTTCTGTCAGAAGATCATATGCTGTTAAAGCCATGATACGCGCAGCATAATGCATACCCTTCAGTCCAATACTTGTTCCGAATACTGCCGTAGCCTGCCATGCATGTACTTGGGTTCCAATCGGTCCGCAAGTTGTACCGATACTGGCAAGTGGTGTAATCCAGCTTACGTCGGCTACATCTGTCGAGCCAGGCATCGTTGTATCTTTCATTGCTATGTTATAGAAATTCTTGGTAGGAAGTATATCATTTGAATCAAGCTGCAGCTGACGACGAGATGCTTCGATGAGTTTCGGATCCATTGACTTACGCAGAATGGCAGCATAAGCAACTTCATCCGAAGTGAAGCTTTCCATAGGGTAATCCTCCATATTGCGATAGTTCAGCGTATCCATTGTGTCATTTGTCAGCATATGATAGCAATTCGCCAAAAGTTCATGAGAAGTTGTCGTGCCTGTGATCAATGCTGCCCCTTTGGCGATATCATGCATTCGCATCAGCATATCCTCTACTTGATCCCGGTTCGCTCCTCGCAGGTAATACCAAACTTCGGCTTCATCCGGAACGATATTAGGCGCTTGACCACCGTTAGTGATGCTATAGTGAATGCGTGTGCCGTCTACTAAATGCTCCCGCAGATAATTGGCACCGATGTTCATGATCTCAACAGCATCAAGCGCACTTCTTCCCGCATGCGGTGCACCTGCTGCATGTGCCGGGACACCATGAAAACGGAATTTGATGGAGATCATTGCTTGAGTGCTATAATTTTGAACCACATTGCTCGTTCCTGGATGCCAGGTGAGACAGCAATCCAAATCATCAAATACACCTTCTCTGGCCATAAATGTCTTTCCAGAGAGCACCTCTTCAGCGGGACAGCCATAATAGCGGATCGTACCATTCACCTTGCCTTGATCGATGAGCTGCTTAAGCCCTAGCACGGACTCTACACCAGCGGTCCCAAGCAGATGATGGCCGCACGCGTGACCAGGTCCGTTCTCACTGACAGGATCTTTGTAAGGCTTGCTCGATTGCGACAAACCTGGCAGTGCATCAAATTCGCCTAGTATGCCGATGGTTGGATACCCACTCCCGTATTCCGCATAAAAAGCAGTTTGCATACCACCGATGTTATCTGTAATGCGGAAACCAGCGTCAGCAAGTACGCTCTTCTGCGCAGCACTTGCATACGTCTCTTCATAAGCGATTTGAGGATGCTGCCATATATCTAGTGCTAAACTTCCTGTGACGTGCTCCAACTCCTCTAGATTACGAACCAGCTCTTTTTTACTCATGAATCATCTCTCCTTCATTTTTCGTTTTAGATCCCTGCTGGTTATCTAAAAGAACACAGATAATGACGGTCAGGAACATACAGACCAAGCCTTTAAAGAAGACTGGGATTGGCAGCTGTGTCATCATAATGCCGAAAACGATACCGATCACACCGAAAAGTGGTTTTCTCATAGCTAATTGAGCGATCATCCCACCAAAGATTGCAGGAATGATATAGGTGAATGCAGCCTGAACGGATTCCGGGATAACGGAAAGGATATAAGAACCTGCCAATATAACAGGAATGAGCACTGCAATATTCATAAAGCTGGCAGCTGCGATTGCGAGGGTTGCTGCTACCTCTCCTTTCCTTGTACCTGGCTCTGCGCCAATTACCTGCTGAGCTGCTGCTGCAGACGGCAGACACATATTAGCGATGTTTCCTGTAAGGAAACTAAGGTACGTTCCAGAGACTCCTAGTGTTGCGTAGTAGCTGACCGGCTCCACCACCCAAGCAAATCCAACGAGGGCGATATACGCAAGAAAGGCTGCGAATATGGCTTGCCAGCCGGGATGATAGCCTGCGACAAATGATAGGTAAAGAGGCAATGCTGCCGATAAGACGATCACACAGCCAATCGTGAGCCTGCCCCAGAAATGAGCGTTCACATGAAAAGCATCGAATGATTGCTGCTGCGTTTCAATCAGCTGTTCCTGTACTACTACCTGTTCCGCTGTTTTAGCCATTTTCTTCTCCTCCCTTTCTTATCCAATAAAGTAGCCGACTGTCAGGCCGCCGATGATAGCAAAGCCTAAAGCCCATTCTTTCAGCCAGTTCATTTGCAATTTGTTTGCCAGCAGTAAGGTTCCGATTGTTATTATGATGCTTGTCATGATGACTAAGGTATGGCCGCTGCTTTTCACTGCTTCATTTGCTGCAAAGTAACCGAACGCACCAAGCATGGCTGCGGTCGAAATAATAACCATCTTCTTTGTACCATTCTTACGTGCTGTAATCTTCTTTTGAAATGACCCTAACGACTTCGTAAAGAAAAATGTGACGATCAGCCAACCTGTACCGCCTATGCACAACGTCCAAGCGATAGTTGTGAAAGCCTCAGCACCGAAATTAGCTGATCCCAGCTCTGTGCCATAAGCTGTCGATGCCATCTGGGCACCAAGTGACTCGGTTGCGGAGGATCCGATAATTGCACTGCGCATCATCGTAAGCGGATTTCCGATCAAAGTCATCAGTGAGACGGCAATGATAATATTGCCTAAGGCAGGACCGATGGCTGCAATAGCACCTGTCTTCATCGCACTTCGGGCCTCACGATCTGTCATACCAACCGCCTCTTTCACCTGAAACGCTGATCGCATGAATACAACACCTTGAAAAATAACGATAGATACGACGAGCAGACAGAACACCCATAAAACACCGCTGTTCATGATCTCAGATATCGGCAATTTTTCGCCTCCTTTAATATAATTAATAATTCTGATTATTATGTTAATTGTGTTGTTACCCACTGTCAAAACCTTTATGAAAAACAGGCCTTTCTGAGTAAGGATGCAGATAAATCAATACGGAATCGTACCTACCACTTGTCAGTTTCTTTATCAAGAGACATTCGATAAGTAACAAGCATTGATGATTCTTTGGCTAACGACTATTAGGTGCTTCCCCTCATGCATAAGAGAGCAACTCCGGCTTTGTCCAGCAATGTCCTGATTTAATGACTCTAATTTAAATGAAAGTTCGATTAATAAGTACTTACCTTTATCTAACAATGGCATTTAAACTGTCCGCTTACTACTCCAAGACATAAACAAGCCCTTCCTCACATACATCTAAACCATGGACAAGTTGAGGTGACAAATGTGGGAAAACAATCATTATTGAAAGGTACGATCATTCTTGCAGTTGCTGCTTGCTACAGCAAGATGATCGGATTCATAAACGGAATCGTTTTGTCACGGCTTTTGGGACCAGAAGGAATTGGACTTGCGATGATGGCAATGCCGATAACCGGTCTGCTGATCGCGATCACAGGCTTCGGTTTGGAAGTGGCCGTAGCCAATTTGGTGGCAGAGAATAATGCGACGAATAATCGGACAAGACTTCGGCATGTCCTTTCAATCTCCTTTTTGATAACAGGGACATTAAGTATTGTCACATCCTTACTGCTGCTAGGACTGATCCACTATGTTCCAGGACTTTTATTTGCTGATGAACGTGCTATATACACATTCACAGCTATCATCCCGATTATCCCGATAGTTGCAATTTCATCCATTTTAAAAGGCTATTTTCATGGAAAACAGTATATGTCGCCTGGAGCCTTCGCTTCGATTCTTGAGCAGAGTGTACAGCTAGTCGTCACGTATATGCTCGTTCAATATTTGCTTCCTTACGGATTAGGCGTTGCCGCGGCAGGTGCAGTGATCAGCATGGTCATCGGTGAAGCAATATCTTTAGGTGTATTAATCGTAGCATTTAACAGGCAAAGAGAATTCAAATGGCGCTTCTTTCATATTATCCGGGATCTTGTCCGCGACGGAAAGCAGCATACAAGAGACTTGATCCGTGTCGCATTGCCGAATACCGGCAGTCATTTGGTCAATAGCTTTGCAGGTGTCCTATTGCCGATAATTATTACCCATAGTTTTTTAACAGCTGGGCTTACTGCCGAGACAGCTACTGAAACATACGGCCTCTTAATGGGCTATGTCATGCCATTGGTTTTCGTACCGACATTCATCACACATTCCTTATCAACCAATCTGCTCCCGTCCATCAGTGACTTGTATGCCCGTCGTCAATTTCAGCAGATGTACAGCAATATAAACCAAGTAATCAACGTTACGATGATGATCTGTATTCCCTGGGCGCTGTTTCTTTACTTCTTCGCAACCGATTTGACGAGTTTATTCTATCACTCTGAGGAGGCAGGTCTTCTTATTCAAAAGATGATCTTCTGCTTTATGCTCAGCTATTTACAGATTCCGCTGCAGGCAGTTCTGATTGGTATCGGGAAAAGCAGTGTCGTCCTTTACAACAATTTAATTGCTGCTTTTGCCAGTCTGGTGATGATCTACTTTGTTGCTTCTCAGCCGAGCATGGGTGTAAATGGAGTCATACTCGGGCTTAACTTAGGAGAGGTTCTCGGGACAGTGCTTCACTTTGCGAGTCTATACCAGGCTGTACGCTTTCCGTTTAGCTTTGCCAGGTTCTATAAGCTGCTTATTGCCATTGTTTGTATGGCATCATGTGCAATCTTCCTTTATATGACACTGGACTCGTACATTTCAAATGGTTATGTGCTGCTAAGCAGTGTACTACTCGTTTCTGCCAGTTTCTATATGCTCCTTCTTCACAGATTCCGCCTGTTCAAACAAGAGCTGTAAAGAATCATGCTTGAAGCCGATAATTACGCTGGGTTATACTTATACTAGTAATTGAGGTGAAGAAATTGTATAAACTATTAACACATAATGACCTGGACGGTGTCGGCTGCGGTATTTTGGCTACACTTGCTTTTGGAGAGGATGTTGATATCCGGTATAATTCCATCAGCAGTCTGAATGAAGAAGTAAAGAAATTCCTAGCCGATGAAACACAGCACGAGAAAGAACTTTGGGTAACGGATTTGGCTGTGAATGAAGAAAATGAAGCTGCTATCAGCAATTTCATTAGATCTGGCGGTAAAGCCCGACTTGTGGACCATCACAAAACAAGTGAGCATTTGAATGCCCATGACTGGGCGTGGATCTCGACAAAGGAAGATGATGGAATACTTACGTCAGCTACAAGTATGTTATATGACGTCCTTGTCAAAGAAGGATATATGGAAAAAACCAAGGCGGTAAGCGAATTTGTCGAGCTTGTTCGCCAATACGATACATGGGAATGGGAGAAACGCAATAATGAAGCTGCCAAACAGCTGAACGCACTGCTCTTCCTCCAAAGCATCGAAGAATTTGCTGATGAGATGATACAACGTCTGCAGCATAATGATACATTCGTTTTCAGCGACTTGGAGGAAAAATTGCTCCAAGTACAAGACGCTCAGACTGCTCGCTATATTCGAAAGAAAAGGAAACAAGTTGTTCCTGTTAAGACAGATACATATCTGGCTGGTGTCGTACATGCAGAATCTTATCTCTCTGAATTAGGTAATGATTTAGGTAAGACGTTCCCGCATCTGGATTTGATCATCATGATTATGATGGGGACAAAACGGTTGAGCCTCCGGACAATCCATGATGATGTGGATGTATCCGCTATTGCAGGTAATTACGGTGGAGGCGGCCATCAGAAGGCTTCTGGGGCTTCGCTAACTGACGAAGCTTTTGAATTGTTTGTGAAGAATGCTTTCGACTTGCAGACATTGCGACCTGATGCCGTAGATAACAAATTTAACGTACCAGAGAACGATCTTGGGACGTTGTATGTTAATGAGCAGAATGACAAGTTCCTCATTGTGCAGCAAAACCGCAAATTTTATATTATGAAAAATCAACAGCCTGCAGAGATTGGATTCGATTCCTTCGAAGAGGCTGAGAAGCATCTAAAACGGGAAGAGCTTGCTTTTCTCGTTACTGATCACCGTTATGTGAGATACTTAAGTGAACGAGTGAAGAAACAAGATCTCATAGTAAATCAGCCGATCCAAAAAAATCAAGATAACTAATAAAAAGGCGGAAGCACCTAAGTGTTTTCCGCCTTTTCTTTATGGTCCTTCAGCAGTTGCGATTGCTTGTTCTATTAAAAGGATATCATCATGAATCAAGCTCCGGATTTGTGGTTCAGGGCATCTCTTATACTCATCTTCCAGTCGCTTCAGTTCTGCGTAGAATATGTCCATCTCAGTATAGTGCACGATTCCTGCCTCCAAATGGCTTTTTTACTTATATATGCCGAATACAGCAGAAATTATACATCTTATGTAATATTATTTATAGTTGTTGCAATAAATGAACTATGGTAGAATCTTTAACATAGTTTTAAATATTTTCAAAATATTATCTATTAAATTGTCTAACTATTTAGAGAACTTCACTTGCTTGGAGGCATTTATCATGAAAAAATCAATTCCATTTTCTTATGTCATTATTACTGGTTTCATGCTCTTCGCTTTATTTTTTGGGGCGGGTAACCTAATTTTCCCTGCTCTGCTTGGCCAATCGTCTGGAACTAATGTATTAACCGCCAATCTTGGATTTATCATCACTGGTGTAGGACTGCCACTACTCGGTATCCTGGCCTTTGCTATTTCTGGGAAAAATGATTTGCAGGACTTAGCGAGCCGAGCTCATCCGATTTTTGGACTTGCATTCACGGTCATTCTGTATTTATCCATCGGTCCGCTTTTTGCAATGCCGCGTACAGGTACTGTATCATACGAAATTGGCATCCAGCCTTTCTTATCTGCTGATGCAGGCCCATGGCCATTGATCATCTATTCTGTCTTGTTCTTCGGGATTACCTGCTTCTTCTCTTTGAAGCCAGCTAAAATTGTCGATGTTGTTGGTAAATATTTGACACCCGCTTTATTGATATCCATTGCAGTTTTAATCATCACTGTCCTTGTCAATCCAATTGGCAGCCCACAGGAACCAGCGGAAGCATATAGCAGCAACGCTTTCTTCAAAGGCTTCCAGGAAGGTTATCTGACAATGGATACTTTGGCAGCGTTCGTATTCGGAATCATCGTTATCAATTCTGTTAAGAATATTGGTATCACTGATCGCAAAAGTATTCTTGGGTTCACATGGAAAGCAGCTGTAATTGCCGCTATCCTGCTTGCTATAATCTACACTTCCTTATCCTATCTAGGGGCAACAAGTGTAGCTGGAATCGGCCAGCTGGACAATGGCGGTGCCGTACTGGCTGGGGTTTCCGATTTCTACTATGGATCACTGGGCAACGTCTTGCTTGGTCTGATTGTACTCGGCGCTTGCCTTACAACAAGTATAGGGCTGGTTACAGCATGCAGCAGCTATTTCAGCCGTCTGTTTCCTAAAGTCTCTTACAATGTTATTGCTGTTGTTCTATCCGTCTTTAGTGCTGTTATTGCGAATGCAGGTTTGGCTAACATCATCACATTCAGCGTACCGGTATTGACTATCATTTATCCGCTGGCGATCGTTCTTATTTTCCTGACATTCCTGCATAATGTTATTGGTGGCAGCAGAGCCGTCTACTTGATTAGTCTGCTTTTCACTTTTGCAGTAAGCTTAATGGAAGGCTTGAATGCAGCTGGAATTCCGATTCCTGGTGTACAGGAATTTTTAATAGATAACCTGCCCATGTACAGTTTAGGTCTTGGCTGGCTCTTACCAGCGATTATAGGAGCGGTTATCGGGTATATCATTTACCTAGTTACAAAGCCGAGTCAGAGTGAACTTAGTAAAGTTGATGCAAGATAATTTGACATTGCATCAGTATTAAATTAATACATCGAAAGACGCCTGAAATCATATCCAGGCGTCTTTTTATGTCATTATAAATAGGGTTTATATACTGTTAGTACTAAGATATTTGATTCATACATACTAACAGGTCCAATAAAAAATGGTAGCTCAAATATATATATAGTTAAGCTACCTGGATATGATTTCTGAAATAATAATGAATGATCAGCTATTACATAGCACCAGTTCTAGGGAATGATTGAAGATCATAAGAACAATTTTCAAGAATTTCAATAAAGATGTCTACAATATCTGGATCAAAGAGTCTACCTTTGCAGCGAATCAATTCAGCCGCGGCCTCCCGAACTGACATACCTTCACTATAGGTACGTACTGTTGTCATCGCGTCAAATGCATCTGCCACGCCGACGATGCGGGCAAATAACGGAATCTCTTCTCCTGTTAGCTGCTTTGGATAACCGCTGCCATCCATTCTTTCATGGTGGAGCATCGCTGTATCGATTGATTTTTGAAAGAAACGGTTCGGCTGAATTGTGGAAAGAATACGGGCACCAATTTCAGTATGCGTTTTCATAAGTTCGTATTCGCTTTCATTTAATCCAGTCGTCTTGCGCAATATCCTGTCTTCGATGCCGATTTTCCCTATATCGTGCAAAATAGCTGCCTGATATAATTCGAAGCATACTTCGGCATCCAGTTTCATTCTTTTTCCGATTAGCCAGGCATAGCGAGCGACTCTTTCTGAGTGCCCCTTCGTTAGTGGATCACGTGCATCAAGCGCTTCTGCAAGCATACGTATCATACTGACAAACATCTTATACAATTCATCGTACATTTGACTGTTATGTAAAGCTAAGGCTGACTGCTCCGCCAAAATGACAGCAAGCTCCCTGTCTCTATTGTCGAACTGACTTCCATTCTCTTTATCCACGAGTTGAATGGCACCTAAGATTTGCCCTTTTGCATGAAGTGGTACAGTAAGGATTGATTTTGCATGAAGACAGGGATATGTTGCAGAGCTCTCGATAACATTCTCAGCATTTTTTATCAATTCTGCCTCACCAGTCTGAATCACTTTTCCAACGATTCCTTCTCCAGTTGTGAGTGTGGGCAAAGGCATTGAATCAACTGAAACCCTGCAGGATGCTTTTGCCACAATCCGGTTCTTCTCTTTTTCATGCACCCATAATGTTGCCTCTTTTGCTTCCGCGATCATTACCATTTGATCGAGAATTCCCTGGTAAATATCTTGCAGATCAATTGCAGCATTCAATTCCTTCAGGGCTTCTAGCAGTTTTGATAATTCTTTCACTTTTGACTCGAGCTTTGTAATGGTTGTCAAAACGCTTCCTCATTTCCCTGAAATCATACTTCTGTCATGGTACGTTCTTCCTGATATTCCTTGTTTTTAAGTATAAGCGAACACGAGGTAAAATAGAAGACGTATTGCTATTAAACTGGGGATTTTAGGGAGATTGATAATATCTATATATAAAAAGTTCATTTAAATGTTGACTTAGGACAATCTTTTCCATTTGTGCTACGCTGAAACTAGAATTGGAAAGGAGAAATTATAATGTATAACGATATCCCTACCAAAAAACTGCACGACGGCACGATTATTCCTGCTGTAGGCTTCGGTACATACAGCTTGAAAGGCAGTCAAGGTGTTCAGGCTATCCGCAGCGCTATCGATGCGGGCTATCGTCTGCTAGACACAGCATATAATTACGAAAATGAGGCAACTGTCGGACAGGCCATTAAGCAGCATGGGATATCGCGCGAAGAGATTCTCGTCACGTCCAAGCTTCCTGGCCGCTATCATCAGCATGAAAATGCAATCACGACGATCCAGGAATCACTTTACCGCGCTGGTCTCGATTATTATGACTTATATTTGATTCATTGGCCGAATCCGAAACAAGATCATTATGTAGAAGCATGGCAGGCTTTGCTTGAAGCTCGTAAATGGGGCTTAATCCGTTCTATTGGTGTTTGCAACTTCCTGCCGGAGCATTTAGAGAGACTGAAGGCAGAAACAGGTGAACTGCCTGTCATCAATCAAATTGAGCTGCATCCTTTCTTCAACCAAGAGAAACAAAGACAGTACCATGAAGAAAATGGGATCGTAACGGAGTCATGGAGTCCTCTTGGCAGAAAAACGAATCTGCTGGAACATCCATTGCTTGCTGAAATTGCCGAGAGTCGTGGCAGAACTGCCTCTCAAATTGTACTGCGCTGGCACTATCAGCTCGGGAGCATTGCCATACCTAAATCCGCTACTCCGAGCCGCCAGGTAGAAAATCTCGCAATCTTTGATTTTGAACTGAATCATGTAGATATGGAGAAAATCAACAGCTTGACCGTTTCAGACGGACGTATTGCCGATCAGGACCCGGCAGTTTACGAAGAATTCTAAAACAAAGATGTGTGGATTCTCAGAGCTTCTAATTTTGACGAATTTTATTATCCAGCTAAAAATTTATTAATAAGAGATATAAAGAAAAAACAACATCTTTTGGTTTATAGAGATAGATGTTGTTTATTTCTTTATATTATTTTCTTTTTCGGTTGTGTCAAAAGAATTTAATATCGATTCCTCGAAATTATTAAAAATCCCTTCCAACTCCTTCGTTATTTCCTTTACTTTAGGTTCCTTTTCACCATTTATCACTCCAACTCTAAATATCCTGTCTTTTTTCTTTCTAGCCATTTTCACACCCATTTCTTTTGTATTTTTTGAAGATAGCCTGCAATTTATAATTGCTTCATTTGTTTACTTACATATGTTTATTCTAATAATAAGCTCATGATTCCTTTAAATAAGTGCTAATTTAACGTTTCCCTCTCTATTTGTTAATAGTGGTTGAGATCTGACGTAAAAAATAGAGCGATGTGTGGAATCCACACGTCGCTCCCATCATTTCTTCTCAAATTCCATCTTCCAGCTGTAGTAATCATTGTCTTCATTCTTTTCATAAGAAAGATAAGCTGAAAATTTTTTACCTCGTTTACTTGTCATCCCTTTTACATGCGCTGTTCCGCTTTTCAGCAGGGCTTTCACCATCGTCTTTGTTGGTTTCTTCCGCACTGCTGCAAGGAATTTATCATTCTTCCAAATGATATAGCTGCATGTTTTTTTGTAGTTTTTACAACCAAACCCTTTATAGCCTTCTACAACTTCTCCGCCGCAAGCCGGGCACTTGCCCAGCACTTCATGGGTGATTGTTTGCTTTTCAATAGTTCGGATTGGTGCAGCTTCGTCTTGTTTCATCGTCTGCACCGCATCCTTCGTAAAGGAAAAGATCATCTCCAGGAAATCTTCCCGGCCAACTTTCGCATCCTCAATGTCTGCAAGTGTCTTCTCAAGTCGTCCGGTAAAGTTCAAATCAAATAAAGGCTTGACTGGGAAAGTTTCCACAAGCTTCTTGCCGGTATCCGTTACGTGCAGTTCTTTCCCTTTATTACTAATGTAGTGGATGTCTTTCAGCTTCTTGATCGTTTCGGCCCTTGTTGCCGCTGTCCCGATACTGAAACCGCGCAGCACTTCGACGACATCCTCTTCATCCTGCTTGCCTTTACCGCATGTTTCCATAACTCGCAATAACGTTCTTTCCGTATGTGGCTTCGGAGGCTGCGTCATATGCGATGTGACGCTTGTTTCCCATGTATCCACCATCATCCCTTCTTGTACATCCGGCAGCAATGTTTCCTTTGTCTGCTGCTTTTCGACTTTCTTCCAGCCATCTATAAGCTGAATCCGGCCTTTAGAGATAAAGCTGCCAGAGAGCGAGACATCAGGAATAATGGTTTCTAAAGTTGTCTCTTCATACACTGCGACAGGCATGAATTGCATGATAAAACGGTTTTTAATAGCAGTGTATACCAGCTCTTGATCAGGCGTAAGTCTTTTCGGCAGAACATAGGTTGGAATGATAGCACTATGGCTGGATACCTTAGTGTTATTGAACACCCGTTTTGACCGGCTGAATTTGATTTCAGCTTCATATGGCAATCCCGCCGCCACTTTCTTCAATACGCCAGCTGCCTTGGATACAAGGCTTTCTTCCAATGCCGTACTGGATGTCCGTGGATAGGTAATATACTTCTTCTCATAAAGCGTTTGCGCCACTTTCAGCACTTTATCAGATGTCCATCCGCTGTACCTTGCTGTCATATACCCTTGCAAACCGGAAAGATTGAACAAAGGCGGACAGAATTCCTTCTTCTCTTCCGTCTGTTTGTCCTTAATTTGTCCTTGTTTGCCTTGGACGCGCTGGAGGATATCCTGCAGCGGATCTCTTTCCTTGAATTTATCTGTTTTTCCTTCCTTATACACACCTTCGTAGAATTTCTTTTCAGGTGTGCGGAAGGTTGCGAGCAGCTTGAAATAAGGCTCAGGCTTGAATTCGCTGATCTCCTTATCGCGGTCATAAATGATTTTTAATGTCGGAAGCAGTACACGCCCGATGTTCAGGACTTGTCCGCGACCGCTCTGATAACGGAGTGTCGCTACAGAAGTAAGGTTAATCCCGATAACCCAATCTGCCCACTGACGGCCAATTCCAGCATCATAAAGAGGCTGCAGTTCTGTGTTCGGCCGCAGTGATTGAAGACCGCGAAGCACTTCTTGTTCAGTCCATTCATTTAACAGCAGTCGATAAACTGGCTTGTTTGGCTTTATATAGTTGATGATGCTGTCTCCGATCAGCTGTCCTTCCCGGTCATAGTCACAGGCTGACACGATACTTCCAACATCTCTTCTTTGCATGAGTCGTTTTACAATTGCAATCTGCTTCTTTGCACCAGGATCTGCAGCATCGCGATTGCGCGGGCTCGATTTGATTTTGTATTGGAAAGCATCCGGTACGAACGGAAAATTATCCAGCTTCCATCTTGCCATTGCAGTATCATAGTCTTTCGCATCAAACAACTGCAGCAGATGTCCGAATGCCCAAGTAATGATATAATCAGGACCCTCGTAAAACCCATCCTGTTTTGTTTTTATTTTCAATGCATCGGCGATATTCTTCGCAACCGAAGGCTTCTCCGCCAATATGACTGTCATACTCATATATAGATAAAACTCCTTTAAACTAACAAGCTCATAACTCCTATTCTACCATAAAAAAGCACTGACTCTTTCAGAAGAGTCAGTGCTATATTTCTCAAAGCGCATTCAATAGATTGGAATGAATTGTACGGAGGACATCCCCGCGGCTGATAACCCCAACCACCTGTTTTTGATCATTCAGGACAGGTATTTTTTTGAAGCGATGTTTTGCCAGAATGTTCACCACTTCTTCCATTTCATCCTCTTCATGGACTGTGACGATTCCTCTTTTTTTAGCAAGATTCAATATAGGATGATCTTTTAGTTCATCGACGATTTTGTCTATTTTCTCAGCTTTAAAGCTTACAGTCAGCAAATAGTTGAAGACGACTGTATCCTTGGGCTGGATCCCTCGCAGAATATCTCCGTCACTGACGACGCCTACAATACGCCGATCCTTATCCAGTATCGGCATTCCGCTGATCCTCCGATCAACAAACGTCTTCAAAACCTGCTTTACTGTCGCGTTTTCGCTCGCTGCTATTACATCTGTTATCATGAAGTCTTTTGCTTTCATAAAAAAGCCTTCCTTCTGTATGGGATGAATGCTACATCTTTATTATACGCTTCCATGACGAAAACTGCTAAAAAAAAGACATCCGCAATAAGCAGATGTCAGTTTATTATTCTTTTTCGAATTGCTTTGTGCTGCGTACAGTATCGATCGGACGGACAAGTTTTTCGATTTGTTCGCGCTTTGGCTCCAAAAATGGCGGCAAGGAAAGTTTCTCTCCAAGCGTCTCATATGGTTCATCACCCATGAATCCAGGACCATCAGTTGCAAATTCAAAAAGAATCCCTGGTGCTACCCGGGAGTATAGGGATTCGAAGAAGTGTCGATCTACGTATCCAGAAGTTTGGAATTGGAAGCTGTGCATCCGTTCGATCCACTCCTCTAATACGGATCTATCCTCAACACGGAAAGCAGCATGGTGTACGGTACCGAATCCTTGTCTTCCGTCTGGCAGAATTGTATTGTGCTCAAGAACGATGCTAGCACCATTTCCACCTTCGCCTACTTCGTACAAATAGTACGATCCTTCCTGTGCAACAGGACGGAAAACAAGTACTTTTTCAAGCATTTCCTTGAAATAATCAATATGTGCCGTCCGTACAAAAATCGGACCAAGACCTGTGATAGCAAACTCTAAAGGTACAGGGCCGTCTTGCCATGGTGTTCCGGAAGCCACACCTTTATCGTTTTCGTCACTGATTAATTGGTATTGCTGCTCATCAAAATCCTCGAAGGATAATGTCTGGATGCCGAATTGCTCTTTTATGCCGTGATGTTTTACTTCTAAACGATCAAATCGTTTTACCCAATAATCTAGAGCTGCGTCGGAAGGCACTCGGAATGAAGTTTTATAGATTTCATTCGTGCCGTGTGTTCCCTTCGGAATCCCAGGGAAATCGAAGAACGTCATATCTGTTCCTGCGCTGCCTTTGTCATCCGCGAAAAACAAATGATATGTTTGGATATCATCTTGATTGACTGTTTTCTTAACAAGACGCATGCCAAGTACATAAGTGAAGAATTCATAGTTTTTTTCTGCACTACTCGTAATTGCTGTTACATGGTGAATACCTTTTAAATGGTTCATCTTTATCACTCCAGCCTGCTGATGGAATTACCTCGAATTCGAGATAAATATATTATGACGTACTCTCTCCCCGATGTCAAATGGATAGAAATCAAAGAAACACCTTATTTTATTTCAATTGCATCAATGCATATCAATTTTATAATTAATTGAAATGAACTCCGTATTTTTGTTTCAAATTTTCTTTTTTATTTTTTGGCCTACCTCCCGCGGAGTGCCAGCAGCTTCGGTACCGTTGCTTTCTTTCAATTTCTACCCAAAACAATAGAGGCTATTCTGCTCGAACAGAATAACCTCTATTTCTATATTATAACCTCTTTCAGCTTCTTTGCTTTTCTTCTCAACATATATACAGCGAAACTACCTATTATGGCTAATGGAGCAACAGTTCCCTCTATCCAAAAAGGCATTTGACTGAAATTTATAATTGCCGGCAGCCAGAAAGATAGCACATGCATCGCCAAAATGAATAAAAGATAATTCGATAGATGAATGTATTTAGCAGCTCTTGAATGGGCATCTGTAAAAATCTCTAATTTATCTGTACCATCATCTTCTTTGCAGAAATAGTACCAGCCTCCAAATGAACTGACCAGATGCCATCCATCCATTTCAAATAAATCGAAATAGCTTCTTTCAGGATAGCCCAACCTATAATCCAGACGGTACACCATTTTAGAAGGCGCTGCCGCTTTAAAGGTATACTTGAACCATTTGTATTCTTCAAGCGCCCAGCCTTTCTGTGCCATTTGCTGGAGCCAGACTTCTTCTTTCTGGTCATCCCAAGCCCAGAACCATTTCCTTATCTTCTTTCTCTCTATCATAGTTCTCCCCCTAACTGCTTTTCACTTATTTCAACAAGCTTCCTAAGTCGCTCGTATTCTGCTATCAATAATCCTCCCCCGACATCCGTCAGCTTGTATGTCTTTTTTGTATCCTGCTGATCCACTTGACATATCAGCTGCAGTTTTTCAAGTTTTCTAAGGACGCCATATAACGTACCGGGCCCTAGTTTGACGGAACCTTCACTAATTCTCTCTACTTCTTTCATGATCCCGTAGCCGTGTAACGGCTGCTGGAGAACCATTAATATATAATAGGTAGTATGTGTCAGAGGCAGCAAGTCCTTCACTTTTTTCGACAGCATTTTCATCCCCCCTTATATCGTGGCGCGATATATATCGTACCTCGATATAGTAACATAATATTTACAATTATGGTTATCGATTTTTTCTATACCTAATCGAAAAAAGTGAAAAGCGCAATTCGCGATTGTGGATTTGTAATGTGGACCATGTTGTCATTGTTTACAAAAGTGACAGCTTTATTTGTGGCATTAAACGAGAAAGACTTTTACATCGTTTTTATCTTAATTAGCTTTGTGTTCACTGGGGTATCAATTAGAAGTGCCGACCGCTTCTATAAGACACAAAAAACAAGCACCTGAACAGTTGTCCAGGCGCTTTACCAATGCTTGACATCCTTGAAATCCCGCATGATAATGCGTGATTCTTTAATGTCCTGATATAATCGATATGGTTTGCTCGCCAGCCGGATCGGCAGCGTAAAGAGAAATTGGCTTAAGTCATCTTTGTACTCCGTCGTCATTCGAGAAGGTTTTGAAAGAATGCGATTTTGCCATTCCTCCTTGAATTCCTTTTGTAAATCCAGTCTGACATCAATAGCATGATGGCACTGCGTACAACAAATCGTTTTGAGCTTATCGTTGATGTACGTAATCGTAAATGGAGACTCCTTGCGACAATGGATACAATATAACTCTGCTTCCATGCGGCTTTGTTTCACCGTTATCTCCTTCTTTCCTAATATCTAGCCAAGAAACCAGAAACTGAGCCGCAAACGATAAATCCCAGAGCAGGATAAAGCTGCTTACACCTCACTAACTTCTCCGTTCCTACACGGTTTCTTCTGCTTTTATTGCCGTTCCTAAATAGAACATTTCGCTATCCGCTTGCTGATATCCTGTCTATATCGCTCAATTTGTATGCATACTTTTCAACTCTTCATAAACAATTTTCAATATATTGTCTTCAATGCCCGGTCCTTCTTCTTCATCCAGCATTCCGTTTAACAGGATGGAAAAAACAACACGATCACCAGATTTTGTTTCCATATAACCCGATAACGAACTAACGCCGGTAAGTGTGCCCGTCTTTGCTTCGATCTTTCCAGCAAGATCTGTGCCAACAAAGCGATTACGGAGTGTTCCGCCAACCATGCGTTCCGCCTTTCCTGCAACAGGCAGGGATGTTTTGAATGCAGGGAACCAAGACTCCTGTTGTGCTTTTGTAAGCAATGTCGTCAGCTGCCTAGCAGTTATTCCATTCACATGTGACAAACCAGATCCATCTCTTATGACCATTTTTCCCTTCGGAAACTGCATCCCATCGAGATAGTGTTCTAACTGGTTGATGCCATCTTCCCAGTTTCCAGCTTTTTCTCTGTTGCCAATATGCTTTAGAAACATCTCAGCATGTCCGTTATTGCTTAGTTTCATAAAAGGAATAAGCAGTTCCTTGAGCGGAGCAGATTCCTTCCGCAAAAGCTCGGTTCGTTTCGCTGGAGCTTTAGCTGTTTTGGTAGTGCCTTCTATCTGGATACCGGATGCCTTCACATAATCCTCAAAAAGTTGCAATACATACTCTGTTGGTTCCCAGACCGCTACCCATTCCTGCTCGTTTTCACCCCTTGCTATAGAACCCGATATTACAATGTCATTACTTCCATGAGTTCGCGTCACTTTTAGCTCAGCTTCTTCGTTATCAGATACTATAGCAGCATTGTTTTGAATCGTAATGTAATCCGTTTCCGGAACTACCCTTACCTCCGGTTTACCTGATGAGGCACTCGCCTTCACCATGACCTTTACTGTCCCTGTATCATAATCATTGTCAGGTGCTACTGTCAGGGCACTGATAGCAGCTCCATAATAAGCTGATTCGTCCTTCCAAGTTGTATCCTCACTGTAGCGTTCCTGATCAAAATACGTATCATCTGCGACGATATCGCCGTTGATCTTCCGTATTCCTAATTCATGGAGCTGATTTGCCAACCGCTCTATATCTTCATATGTAAGAGACGTATCTCCTTTACCGATCAAATATAAGTTCCCATTGAGTTGCCCGTTTTTTACTGGCCCATCTGTTGCAACTATCGTTTCGAAGCGATGCTCTTGTCCCAATTCATCCAGCACTGCGGCAGCAGTCAAAAGCTTCATATTGGATGCAGGGCGCATACGCTGGTCAGCATGTTTTTCAAAAATTGTCTTACCTGATTGCTCTTCCGTAATATGTATTGCAAAGGCCGCTCCTTGCAACTGTTCTTCATTTGCCAGATATTCTGTTAACCTATCTATCATTCTATCCTCTTTTCCGGCTACGTGGACATGTGTATGAGGTATCATACAAGCAAAAAGCAACAGTCCTGCGGATAAAATCCACATCACTTTACGAAGCATCAGTACTCCTCCTTTTGCATATCCAACTTAACCTGCACGTTATAATGTATATGTATGTATTCTTCCTTAGTTTAACAAACTATCAGATTATTTAAAATATTGTTCGGGACATAAAGAAAAGACGCCATTAAATGGTGTCTTCGTCCTTGATATACAAGCATACCGGACAATGGTCGCTACCCATTGTATCTGCATGTATTTCCGCATCTTGTATTTTGTTTTTCCAACGTTCGGAGACGATGAAATAATCGATACGCCAGCCGATGTTCCGTTCTCTTACTTTATTCATATATGACCACCAGCTGTAGGCGTCGTCACGATCCGGATAAAGGTATCGGAAACTATCTACGAAACCGGAAGCAAGGAAAGCAGTCATCTTCTCTCGTTCTTCTTTCGTAAAGCCAGAATTGCCGTGATTTGTCTTATGGTTTTTCAAATCAATTTCCTGATGGGCTACATTCAAATCGCCGCACAGGATGACAGGTTTCCGGTTATCCAGCTCCTGTACATAAGATAATATCTTATCTTCCCACTCCAAACGCTCAGCCAACCGCGCCAAATCTCGTTTAGAATTGGGTGTATATACAGTAACCAAAAAGAAATGGTCATATTCCAATGTGATGATTCTGCCCTCAGGCTCAATCACACCTTCATCCAATCCGTATGTGACGTGTAGCGGTTTATGTTTTGTGAACACAGCTGTACCTGAGTACCCTTTACGCTCGGCGTAATTCCAATACTGATAGTATCCAGGCAGATCTAATTCAATTTGACCAGCTTGGAGCTTTGTTTCCTGCAAGCAGAAGAAATCTGCATCTTGCTCCTCAAAATACTCGAGAAAGCCTTTCTTTACACAAGCTCTGATTCCATTTACATTCCATGATACGAACTTCATTTACACTATTTCCCCCGTTATTTGTCTCTAATCTGTGATGTGCAGAAGTATCTTTCCTGCATGTGTCCTGCTTTCCATAAGCTGATGTGCCTTATTTGCATCCTCGAGCTTGAATTCTTGTATGCTGGGGAAAGTGATATCTCCCAATTCAATTAAACTGATAACTTGTTCAGCAATACGTTTCAAATCTACTGGTCGTTTTTCACGTGTCGTTCCCAAGCTAAATCCGAGCAGCGCCCGGCAGCTTGCGTGCACATCAGATGTTTTAATAGAACCAGTAGCACCGCTCGCATTCCCGTAGTTTACTAATCTACCATAGGGAGCAAGACAAGTAAAACTCTCCTCCATTACAGAGCCGGCAAGCGAGTCTAATATAAGGTCAACACCAGCGCCATCGGTCAAGTTCCGTACAGATTGTGAAAGATTATTATAAGTTATACAATGGTCTGCGCCAAGTTCCAAAGGCAAAGCTGCTTTCTGGTCTGAGCTTACGGTTCCAATTATCTTGCCTGCACCTAGCTTTCTTGCAAGCTGAATCAATGTAAGGCCTGTCCCTCCCGATGCTGCATGAACAAGCACAGTTTCTCCCTTACTAAGTCTTCCAACGCGCTCGAGGAGCATGAAAGATAAAAAAGCAGGAACAGGACACGCAGCAGCGACAGCTGTATCTACATGATCTGCAATCGGATAGACGAGCAACGCATTCGCTATAGCAAACTCTGCATATGAACCTGTCTTTACGAATGCGATAACTTGATCTCCAATACGTAGCCCGTTGACGTCTTGTCCAACCTTATCAATGATTCCGACAGCATCGAGTCCAAGTATGCCCGGAATTCCAGAACCCTTGGCGCCTTTCCGCTTTTTTATATCTGCAAAATGGACACTCGCTTTTAACACCCTTATCCTTACTTCTCCTGTTGATGGTTCGGGTACTGTTATATCTTTATATTCCAATACCTCCGGACCACCTGTACTTGCCGCTACAATTGTTCGCATAATAAGCCTCCTACCTGAACGGGACATGATGACGAGTCATAATAAGCTATTCTACGCATATTTTATCATATTGCAGTATATTTTCCGTTCCATAACTCTCGGAAAAAAGGAGCTGTATCATGAGCCAGGTCAACATAGAAGATGTGAAGATGGCAATTGAGAAGCGTACAAATAAGCTAGAAGAGCTGCAGCAGAAAGATGGATCTTGGCGTATGTGCTTTGAGGGTGCGATTTTGACAGATTGCTTCTATATCATCACCTTCACTTCCTTCGGCAAGGAAACAGATACCGTAGAGAAATTAAAACTCCAATTATTAAAAAAGCAACGGGACGATGGCAGCTGGGCAGCTTACCCTGGTGAAAGAAACGGCAACTTATCAGCGACTGTCTTGGCATATGCTGCACTTCGTTTTTCAGGAGTCTCTGCTAAAGAGCTACGGACTGCAGAACGCTATATCAGCACTAATGGCGGCATCAACAAAGCACACTTTATGATACGCTTCATGCTGGCAGTCCACGGTATGATACCTTGGCCTCACTTTTTGAAGTTCCCGATGACCGCGCTGCTTGTTCCGACAACCTTCCCGATAAATTTCTTTCAATTCAGTTCCTATGCCAGAATACATTTTGTCCCGATGCTTCTATTGCTGAATAAAAAATTCAAACGAATCAGCATACACAGCGTGCAGCTAGAGCATTTATTGTTTGAGGATGAATGGGATGATTTAACGGATGCTCGCTCTCCTTTTCGTACGATCACGAATGAATGGAGCCGTCTGGCTCGCCTGCCAGCCCGTCTGCACCGTGCCGGCTATAAATATGCTGAACAATATATGCAGGAACGAACCGAATCTGATGGAACACTCTACAGCTATGCAAGTGCCACTTTCTTCATGATTTACGCCTACATGGCACTCGGGTATGAAGAAAACAATCCAAAAATACAACGGGCATTAAAAGGCATACATGGTCTTGTCAATGAAAACTGCAACGGCATTCATGTCGAAAATTCCACATCAACTGTTTGGGACACAGCATTGCTCAGTTATGCACTTCAGCAGGCAGGTGCCCCTGTTAAACAAAATATGATTCAATCAGCCAATCATTATCTGCTGCAGCGGCAGCATGTTCAAAAAGCAGATTGGCAAATCCATCAATCTACCGTGGAGCCTGGCGGCTGGGGGTTTTCTGATACTAACACCAATCATCCAGATAATGACGACACAGCTGCAGCACTTCGAGCCCTCACAAGACAGGCTCGTCATGATTTTACTGTTAAGCGCGCTTGGAAAAAAGGATCGGATTATTTGCTGGCGATGCAAAATAAAGACGGCGGCTGGGCAGCTTTCGAGAAGGATACAGACTGGTGGGTATTAGGAAAGCTTCCGATTGAAAATGCAGAAGATGCAGCGATTGATCCTTCTACCGCAGACTTAACTGGCAGGGTCATGGAATTTCTCGGAACATATGCTAGTTTGAAAAAAGACCATTCCAGTATAAAAAAGGCTGTCCGCTGGCTTTATAAGCATCAGCAATTAAATGGATCATGGTATGGGAGATGGGGAGTTTGTTATTTGTATGGGACGTGGGCTGCTTTGACAGGACTTGCAGCAGTTGGTGTCAATACGACAGAAAAACATGTCAAGCGTGCGGTAAATTGGCTGAAAGCTGTTCAGCATGATGATGGTGGCTGGGGAGAATCGTGCCGAAGTGCAGAAGTAGGAACGTACGTAGATTTACCGATCAGTACAGTCGTTCAGACCGCCTGGGCTGTTGATGCCCTTATTGCCAGCGGTGAACAGGATAGCAAGGAGGTACAGCAAGGCATCAGCTTTTTGTTGTCGGAGCCTTTGCTGCAAACCTCGATCGACTATCCGACCGGTATTGGCCTGCCTGGCCAGTTTTATATCCGGTATGATAGCTATCCGCATATATTTCCGCTGCTTGCTTTAAGTCATTACCGAATCAAAGCGAAGTCTTAACCAATACTTTTGACCATTCCGCCATCTACGACGAAAGCTTGACCAGTAACATACGAATTGGCAGAAGAACAAAGGAAAACAGCCACGTTAGCAAATTCTTCAGGTGTACCATATCTGCCCATCGGGATAGATGCTTGGCTCTGCTGCTGCACGTCATCCAAGCTTTTGCCTAGGTGATCAGCAGTCTTCTGATCCAGCTGATCGACCCGGTCAGTATGTATTTTTCCAGGGCCAAGCGTGTTGATCAGGATATTGTCTGGTGCAAGTTCCTGAGACAGAGATTTTGCCAAGCCGACAATTCCAGCACGGAAAGTATTGGATAACAGCAAGTTATCGATTGACTGCTTAATGGAAGATGAAGCGATATTAAGAATATGGCCTCCTCCATTTACCTTCATGATCGGAGCAACTGCCCGAATAAAACGGACAAAACTCAATAAATTCAGTTCGAAAGCTTGTTGCCATTGTTCGTCGGCAAAATCCATTAGTTTACCTGCAGGCGGTCCACCTGCATTGTTAACAAGAATATCGATTGATCCAGTATGTTGCTTAGCTGCCTCGATGGCTTGATTGATTGCTTGTGCATCGGTAATATCACAAACCGAATATGCAACCTGATCATTACCGGATTCTTTTATTATTACATCACTCGTTTGTTTGAGTGCTTGTTCATCACGACTGACGATATGAACAGAGGCACCTTCTTTGGCTAACTGCAAAGCTGTCGCCTTACCAAGTCCTTTGCTGGCTGCAACGACCAATGCCGTCTTGCCCTTTAATCCTAAATCCATATAATCACTCCTTACTCTGCTGCTTTTGCGATTTTACTTCTGATCCAGCGAGCTGCTGTTTCCTCCGGGATCTCGTATGTACCACCTTCGCGAAGCAGTTGATTTTTATACATCGTTTGGACGAGCATGATTACTTTCATCAGTGCAACTCCTTTCTGATTTCATTATACACCGAAGCCGCCTAGCTGGCAGGCTCGGCGGCTTTTTCATAAAAATACAATATAATTTCGATGGACAACGGCTTTATGCCAAACCGAGGACGGATTAGTCTCGCTGTTTGTTAGCATTTCGCGTAAATCAGCAGATGAAATATCACTGATCCCGCGGGCAATTGTATCCCCATCAGTTGTTTTGATTTCAACGACTGCTGACGCAGTAAAAGTACCTTGTATATCTGTAATACCTATCGGCAGCAAACTTTTTCCATGCTGCAGCAAAGCTTCTGCTGCACCTGCATCGATTGTAAGGCTGCCTGTCGCTCTGGCATGATGTGTGAGCCATTGCTTTGTTTTGCGCTGCACAACTGTCGCTTCGTCTCCGATATACGTACCCGCTCCATTACCTTGTGCAATCTCAAGAAGCGTTGATCTTTCATTAGTCGTACCGATGAAAACCGGCACACCTAACTCAAGCGCAGTCTGAGCTGCCAGCACCTTGGAATACATGCCTCCTGTACCGATGTTAGAACCGGATGTCTGTTCAATTGATGCTTGCATTTCCGGAGGAATTACTTCCAAACGCTGGTACCGCTTCGCATCAGGGTAGGTATTGGGGTTTTTGTCATAAATACCGTCCACATCCGTGATCAAAATCAGCAAATCTGCTTTGACGAGCCCACTCACATAAGCAGACAGCATATCATTATCACCAAATGTCAGTTCTCGGATAGAGACTGAGTCATTTTCATTGATGATCGGAATGATATTACGCTTCAGCAGTTCCTGCAGCGTATTGTAGCTGTTATGATACTGATCGGCATTTGTGAAGACATCACGTGTCAAAAGCAGCTGTGCACATTTCATATCATGTTTGCCGAAAGCTTCCGTATAAGCTTGGACGAGCAAACCCTGTCCAATTGCAGCCGCGGCCTGTTTCCCTTCAATAGTCACTGGTCTTGATGGATAGCCGAGCTGACGGAATCCAGCTGCTACAGCACCGGATGATACAAGTATTACTTCATGTCCTTCGTTTATTAGTGCAGCTATTTGATCCGTATGCTGGCGGATTTTCGTATCACTCATCCCCCCGCCAGATTCCGAAAGCATGCTTGAACCTATTTTTACGATTATTCTTTTCATTTTCCATTCACCTTTTCGTCTAACAACTCATTTTAGTAACGATTATATAGCAAAATAGCACAAGCTCCTAGTCTATAAACAAAAAACCTCCACCGCTATGTGTGGAGGTCCATTAATTAGTTGACTTCGATTGTCCAGCCGAATGTATCTTCTAGTTCGCCCTTTTGGATGCCGACAATTGTATCATAGACGCGCTTAGCAACTTCACCAGTGACACCATTGTTGATCTCGTATGTTTCACCTTCATAGAATAGCTTGCCAACAGGTGAGATAACTGCAGCTGTCCCAGTACCGAACGCCTCTTCCAGTTTACCTTCTTTCTGCGCTTGAACCACTTCTGCGATAGAAACACGGCGTTCTGTTACCGGATAGCCCCAGTGCTTCAGCAATTGAAGAACACTGTCGCGGGTAACACCTTGCAGGATGCTGCCGTTTAGCTGCGGTGTAACGATTTCTCCGTCGATTTTGAAGAATACATTCATACTGCCAACTTCTTCAATGTATTTCTTCTCCACACCATCCAGCCACAGAACCTGGGAGAATCCAGATGCTGCTGCTACTTCTTGTGCTTTAAGGCTTGCAGCATAGTTTCCGCCTGTTTTCGCATCGCCTGTACCGCCTTTGACTGCACGTACATAGTCATTCTCCACTGCAATGCTTACCGGGTTAATACCTTCTTTGTAGTAAGCCCCTACAGGAGAAAGAATGATGATGAACTTGTAGCTGATAGATGCAGCTACGCCAAGGAACGGCTCCGTCGAAATGATGAACGGACGGATATAAAGTGAAGTTCCTTCTGCAGTCGGGATCCAATCTTTCTCGACCGAAATGAGCTGTCGCAATGCTTCTAATGCCACTTCCTCATCCAAACGCGGAATACATAGTCTGTCATTCGAACGGTTAAGGCGCTCGAAGTTTTTATCTGGACGGAATAGCAAAACTTTTCCTTCTTTGGTCACATAGGCTTTCAAGCCTTCAAATACTGTCTGGCCATAGTGGAAACACATGGCTGCAGGATCAAGTTCCAGCGGTGCATATGGCACGATCTGAGGATCATGCCAGCCTGTTTCAGCTGTATAATCCATTGTGAACATATGGTCAGTGAATACCTTTCCGAATTGAAGCGTACTTGCGTCCGGTTTCTGTTTGAGATTCTCACTGCGTGTAAAAGCAAAAGTTTGTTGTTTCAAAGCTAGGACTCCCTGTCATTTAAGATTTTCATTCTCTTTTTTGGTTAAATTGTTCCTAATGATAGAATATTGCGACAACAATATCTTATCCAAAGATTATATAGGAGATTTCAAAGAGTTTCAACCTAAAATTTTAACAAAATTTCATTCTGTATGTTACGATAAACAAAGATCAGGGAAAAGAGAAGCAGACAAACGAAGGAGGTACGGGGTATGGAAACGGGTACAATAATGTGGATTATCTGCGGTGTTATCATCATTGGTGCACTTGTAATTGCCGCTGTTATGATCATGAAAGCTGTAAAATCGATGCTTGCAACAAAGAAAAAAATCGATAAGACAATGGCTCCAATGCAAGCTGATATGCAGACAATCAAGCAAGAGCAGACAGTTTTACAGCAGCATCAGAAAGATATCCAGTCTAATGTCCAGTCTATTTCAGAAGGCTCGAAGACTGTTATTTCTTCCATTAAACAAGCACCTTCCGCATTGAAAGAGCAATTCAAAAAAACACAGTTTGAAAGCAAATAACCAGCAGTCAACTGACTGCTGGGTTTTCTTTTATTTATGTAAGCTCATTTAATTGCCGGAGTACGCTTTCTGCTTGCTGCATAGCTCCTTTTACATCCATGAGCTCTCCTGTGAATTGTTTGATACTTTCCTCTGTACGACTGCTTATTTGTTCATTACTTTGAGAATGCGTCATGATGTTCTCAAATTTCGAGGTTACATCTCCTAGCTGTACAGTTCCATTGGCAATCAAATCCTCTGCTGTCTCCATGAATTTGCTCACATTACTAATCTGGGAATGCGTATCTTGAATCAACGCTGTAACATCGGAAACAGATGATTTTGTTTCTTCCGCTAATTTCCGAACCTCGCTTGCTACGACGGCAAACCCTTTCCCTTGTTCGCCTGCCCGTGCTGATTCAATCGAAGCATTTAGTGAAAGCAGATTCGTCTGTTCAGCAATACCTTCCACTAATCCTACAATACTGCCGATTTTAGCAGCCGCTGCCTCGAGCGCTGTCAGCTCTTTTTGCACCATACCCATTTGGTCTCCGATATGCTGCATCCGTTGCTGCTGGGACACTAGTCCTGCTTGACCTTCTTCGGAATGATTCACTACTTCTTTTGCTTTCTGTTTCGTTTCATTACTTTGTTCTGTCAGCTTTGAAGAGAATGCAACCAGCTCATCTACGGCTAGGTTCACCTTTAGGAATATGCTTGTAAGACTCTCGGAAGTTACTTGTATACTTTCATATAGTTTATCCTGTTTTTCAATGTGCTCAATATGCACGCTTTCATGTTCGGTATTATAAGCATCCAACACAATTTGCTGTTCGATGTTAAAAATCTTCGTCGTGGCAAGTACAGCTGTGCGGTAAGCTGTGAAATCAGTTATATGCTGTTCGAATAAGGATAGCATCTGCTGCAATAGATCCTGGAAAGCTCCCATATACCATTTCGGCTCCAGTCCGATTTTCGCATGGATCAACGCAATACGTTTGCGTTTCTCTACATAATCAATATCTACTTTTCCATCAAACATTTCCTGTATATGCCGCTTAAGTGTCTGCTTCAATTTTTCAACAGAACTATTACTTTCAATGATAGCGAGCAGATTATTCTGATTGGTGATGTTCTGATAAAAGCGGCTTACGATACTTTCAATCTCCGAACAGACTAGTGGCTGCAATCCTACTAACACGCGCAGATCGTCTTCTGTCAGGTGAATCATATCAAGCTGTTTTTTCAGTTCGCCTTCAATTTTCAATGTTACATTAGCTTCTCTGGATAAATTAGTTTGTTCCACTGTTTCTGCTTGTCTCTCTTTTTTGCGCTTCAATAACATGATGATCCTCCTCGTTGAATCCTCCATTCCTTGTATATCGGTTGAATATCAGCAATTTGAAGGTGTTCTGCCAAAATGCTGGCAGTTATTCTGACAAGTTACTGGCTTGCATTTCCTTCTGACGGCATAATAAAAGCAGAACCTCCGTTTAACGGAAATTCTGCTTTTTCATCAAGGTAATACAGTCTCACCCATAAGTTGAAGATCAACCTGTTTGGCAACGTCTCTGCCTTCGTTAATAGCCCAGACAATTAGACTTTGTCCGCGGCGGGCATCGCCAGCAGCGAAAACTTTATCTACATTTGTACGATAATCTCCATAGGCTGCTTCCACACGTTTATTTGGTGTTACATTAACACCAAATTCTGTTAGCAACGGTGTTTCAGTGCCTTCAAAGCCGATGGCGATCAATACAAGCTCAGCAGGCCAAACTTTCTCAGATCCTTCGACTTCCTGGTAGACGAACATACCTTTCTCATTACGTACTTTCTGCATATCAATAGTATGCAATTCTTTTAGATTGCCTTGCTCATCCTTGACGAATTTCGTTGTCTGGATAGAGTATTGGCGCGGATCTTCCCCGTAAACTGCTTTTGCTTCTTTATGCGCATATTCCAAACCGAATACATGGGGATATTCTGGCCATTGGTTATCAGCACTGCGAGCAAGCGGCAGCTGTGGGTGTTTTCCGAATTGCGTAACGCTTTTTGCGCCTTGACGAACAGCCGTTGCGATACAGTCTGCACCAGTATCCCCGCCACCGATGACAATAACGTCTTTACCAGCCGCATCAAACTCCGGCTGAATTGCTAATTTGTCATCAAGCAGCATTTTTGTTGAGACGGTTAGATAATCCATTGCGATATGAACACCTTTTGATTCTCTTCCTTTGATTACAAGGTCACGCTGCTGTTGAGCTCCTGTACAAAGTATCACCGCATCATATTGTTCACGAAGCTCTTCAGCAAGGATATCCTTACCGATTTCTGTGTTCAGGATAAAGTCGATACCTTCCTGACGCAGTAGGTTGATGCGGCGTTCTACCACTTCTTTTTCCAGCTTCATGTTCGGAATTCCATACATAAGCAATCCGCCAGCGCGGTCAGCTCGCTCGTATACAGTGACCGTGTGACCAGCTTGGTTCAACTGATCAGCACTAGCCATACCTGCAGGACCAGATCCGATGATTGCGACCTTTTTGCCAGTACGTTTTTGCGGAATACGCGGTGTGATCCAGCCATTTTCGAAACCTTTATCGATGATTGCACGTTCGATATTCTTAATGGCAACTGCCGGATCACTTATTGCTACGGTGCAGGAACCTTCACAAGGTGCCGGGCAGACACGGCCAGTGAATTCCGGGAAATTATTCGTCAGCATCAGTCTTTCCAATGCTTCCTTCCATTTACCCTTATACACAAGGTCGTTCCATTCTGGAATCAAATTGTAAATCGGACAGCCGGAAGTGGCTCCGCCAATCTCCATGCCGATATGACAAAACGGTGTACCGCAGTCCATACAGCGGGCTCCTTGTGTCTTCAGCGTAGCATCAGAGAAAGGAGCGGCGTATTCGTTCCAGTCCTGGGTCCGCGTCTTTGGATCGCGTTCATTTGCTTCTTCTCTTTTGTAGTCGATAAATCCGGTTGCTTTCCCCATACTTCCACCTCTTTCTTAATGTACTGCTGCAGGTTTCTCGGATTCTTTCACTGGTTTTGGCTGCTGGTTTTTTAATACGAATGCTTCCATAACAGCTTCTTCCTGCGATAGCCCAAGCTCACGCTGTGCATCGATTTGATGCATCATGCTGCGGTAATCGATTGGAATCACTTTGACAAAATAAGCTAGCTCCGCTTCCCAATTTTCCAGGATGAAGGATGCTTTCTCACTATCTGTGTAAGCAGCATGATTCTCAATGATGCTGCGAAGCTCAGCGATCTCTCTCTCATCAGACAATTGTTCAAAATCGATCATTTCCGTATTGCAAAGCTGCTTGAATGCTTCCCGGTCAGCTGTATGAATGTAGGCAATTCCGCCAGACATTCCTGCAGCAAAGTTCTTGCCTACTTCACCGAGTATGACAACCTTACCGCCGGTCATATATTCACAGCCATGCTCCCCGATTCCTTCTACAACAGCTGTTGCTCCACTATTACGGACAGCAAAACGTTCACCAGCCATACCATTGATATATGCTTCACCAGAAGTCGCTCCATAAAGTGCCACGTTACCAGCAATGACGTGCTTCGCAGCAGAAGCTTGGAATCCAGCCGGTTTCTTAACGATCAATTTTGCACCGGACAAACCTTTACCAACATAGTCATTGCTATCTCCCGTTACTTTCAAGGTCATTCCCTTCGGTGTGAAAGCACCAAAGCTTTGTCCCGCAGAACCATGGAAATGCAGATTCACTGAGTCTTCCGGAAGTCCTGCTTCAGCAAACTTTTTGCTGATTTCGCTGCCTGCAAGCGTTCCGGCAACACGGTTGATGTTGCGGATAGGAAGTTCCAGGTTTACTTGTTCTTTGCCAGATAACGCTTTTTCCAAATATGGCAGGATATCTGTCGTATCCAACGCGATATCAATCTTATGGTTTTGCGGCGTGCTGTAAGTACGAGCTCCGTCAATTTGATGCAGCAGTCTGCTTAAATCTAGCTGGCCAGCTTTCCAATGGGATTGTGCTCGTTCCGATACTTCAAGTACATCTGTACGGCCGACCATTTCTTCCATTGTGCGGAAACCAAGCTCAGCCATGATTTCTCTTACTTCCTGTGCGATGAATGTCATAAAGTTGACGACATGATCCGGATCACCCATGAATTTCTTGCGAAGCTCAGGGTTTTGCGTCGCAATACCTACTGGACACGTATCAATATGACAAACACGCATCATCACGCAGCCTAAGACTACCAGTGGTGCTGTTGCAAAACCATACTCCTCTGCGCCCAGCAATGCTGCCATAACAACATCACGACCAGTCATCAATTTCCCGTCGGTTTCCAAACGGACGCGGTCACGTAAACCATTCAGCATAAGCGTCTGGTGCGCTTCCGCTAATCCGATCTCCCATGGAAGGCCAGCGTGTTTGATACTAGTTTTTGGTGATGCTCCTGTTCCGCCGTCATAACCACTAATGACGATTACATCTGCAGCGCCCTTTGCAACACCAGCAGCAATCGTGCCAACGCCGCCTTTTGCAACTAATTTAACACTGATTCTGGCATCGCTATTTGCATTTTTCAAGTCGTGGATCAGCTGAGCCAAATCCTCGATGCTGTAAATATCATGATGCGGCGGAGGTGAAATCAAACCAACACCTGGAGTCGATTTCCGAACGTCCGCTACCCATGGATACACTTTCTTTCCTGGAAGCTGTCCGCCTTCACCAGGTTTTGCACCTTGCGCCACTTTAATTTGCAGCTCATTTGCTTGCACAAGATAAGAGCTCATGACACCGAAACGGCCAGATGCAATCTGCTTAATGGCACTACGACGGTAATCACCGTTTTCATCCGGTGTATAGCGTTTAGCATTTTCGCCGCCTTCTCCACTGTTGCTTTTACCGCCTAAACGGTTCATTGCAATGGCCAGTGCTTCATGTGCTTCTTCACTGATCGATCCGAATGACATGGCACCTGTTTTGAAGCGCGTCACGATGCTTTCGACCGATTCAACTTCTTCAAGTGGAATTGCATTGGACTTTTTGAAGTCGAATAAGTTACGAAGGAAACCAAGTCGTTCTTGATCAGCAGCTTCGGTATATTCCTTGAACAACTCATAGTTATCCCGACGGCATGCCCATTGAAGCGTATGGATCGTTTTCGGATTGAACGCGTGATGCTCGCCGTTTTTACGCCATTGGTATTCACTGCCTGTTTCCAAGGCTGCTGTTGTGGATTTATAACCTGCATGATGACGTTTTCTTGCTTCTTCTGCAATCGTCTTTAAGTTAATTCCATCAAGCTGGGATGTTGTTCCAGTGAAATACTTAGAAATAACTCCATGACTGATACCGACTGCTTCAAAAATTTGTGCACCGCGGTAGCTTTGCACCGTACTGATGCCCATTTTGGACATAACCTTGACGACACCCTCTGTCATAGCGGCAGCATATTGTCTGACAGCCTCCGGATAAGACAGTGCGATATCTCCGTTATCAATGCTTTCCTTCAGCGTCGCATACGCCAAATAAGGATGGATGGCATCTGCACCATATCCGAGAAGTGTAGCCACATGATGCACTTCCCGTACTTCCCCAGCAGAAGCAATCAGACTAACCTTCGTCCGAAGACCTTTCCGGACAAGATGCTGATGCAAGCCACTTACAGCAAGTAAAGTAGGAATCGGCACATATATATCCGACATAAGACGATCTGTTAGAACGAGTACGCTGACACCTTTGCTGATTGCATCTTCTGCTTCTTGGAAAATGCGTTCCATACTCTTCTTCAGATTTTCTCCGAACAAAGTGTGGATCTCCTGAAGTTTGAAGTCGCCGCTCTGCTCAGAAACCAACTGTTCCAGCTGATTGTTTGTTATAACCGGTGATGCTAATTTAATCCGTCTGCAATTCGTTTCATCCGGATGAAGAAGATTCCCTTCTTTTCCAAGATAAGAAAGAGTACTTGTAACGATTTGCTCCCGATATGCATCGATCGGCGGGTTCGTTACCTGTGCGAACAACTGCTTGAAATAAAAGAACAATGACTGCGGTCGGTCAGACAGCACAGCAAGCGGTGTGTCATTTCCCATAGCCCCGATTGGGTCCTTGCCTTCTGATACAAGCGGAACGATATACTTCTGCACATCCTCATACGTGTAGCCAAAAGCTTTCTGTTTCGTTACAAGGTCTTCGATAGCACTGTCATCAGACACTGTTTGATCATTGAGTTCCACAATATTCTCATCCAGCCATTGCTGGTAAGGTGCAGCAGCAGCCATTTCCTGTTTGATTTCCTCGTCAGGAATTAATCGGCCTTGCTCCATATCCAATAGAAGCATCTTGCCCGGGCTTAAACGGTCTTTCAATAGAACATTCTCTTCTTCCACATCAAGAACGCCTACTTCTGAGGACAGGATCAAATGGTCATCCTTTGTTACGTAATAACGTCCTGGGCGCAGACCATTACGGTCAAGGACCGCACCGATTTGTTTGCCGTTTGTGAATGAAATGGCCGTCGGGCCGTCCCATGGTTCCATCAATGTGCTATGATAAGCGTAAAAAGCACGTTTTTCCTTATTCATGTATGGGTTTTTATCCCATGGTTCTGGAATCATCATCATGGCAGCATGAGCCGGTTTACGGCCAGCAAGCACGAAGAATTCAAAAGCATTATCCATGATAGAAGAGTCACTTCCGTCTGTATCAAGAATCGGCAAGATCTTCGCCGTATCTTTGCCGAAAGCTTTTGATGCAAGCTGCTTCTGACGAGCACGCATCCAGTTGACGTTTCCTTGCAGCGTATTGATCTCCCCATTATGGATGAGATAACGGTTTGGATGAGCGCGTTCCCAGCTTGGAAATGTATTCGTACTGAAACGAGAGTGCACAAGTGCAAACGCACTTTCGAATAGCGGATCCTGTAAATCCAGATAGAACTGATCCACTTGGACAGATGTCAGCATCCCTTTGTAAACGATTGTCTCGCTGGAGAAGCTGGCAAAATACAAATGCTGGTGCATTTCTTTTGCTTCATTTTCCGCCTGTTTGCGGATAACATACAGCTTACGCTCGAATGGGAGTCCTTTTTCTGTTTCCTCCCCTTTGCCGACGAAAAGCTGACGGACGAATGGCTTTACATCCTTTGCCATTGTGCCGATGTGCGTGTCATCGACAGGTGCCGTGCGCCAGCCGATAACATGCTGACCTTCTGCTTCTACAAGAGCACTGATTTTGCTTTCCAGCTCTTCCTGCTGGGTGTCTTGCGTGTTGAAGAAGATCATGGCAACCCCGTATTCTCCAGGTTCAGGTAACGAAAATTCAGTCTTTTCGGAAAAATAACGGTGTGGCAGCTGCACCATGATCCCTGCTCCGTCTCCTGATGCAGGATCGCTCCCTTGTCCTCCACGGTGATCAAGCTGGCAAAGCAGCTGCAATCCTTTTTGGACAATATAATGGGCGGCTTTACCTTTCATATGTGCGTATAAACCGATTCCGCACGCATCGTGCTCAAATTCCGGTCGGTATAAGCCTTGCGCTTTTGGTAGGAAATGAAATGCCATTATTAATCCCTCACTCTCTGTCTCGAACCGACATGTTGTCTTATAGTACATTGTAGGTTTTCTAATTGATCGAAACAATATATAATTTAGATAGAATCAATCTCATTTTGAGATAGATCGGAGGATTACCACATGGAATTACGTCAACTGCGCTATTTTATCGAGGTTGCAAAGCGGGAGCATATGTCGGAAGCAGCCGAATATTTGCATGTCGCACAGTCCGCAATCAGCCGTCAAATCAGTAATTTAGAGGATGAACTCGGAGTGGATCTGTTTGAACGGGAAGGCAGAAACGTCAAACTAACCAAAATCGGCCGCACTTTTCTCTCTCATATCGAAACGGCCATGCAGGCAATCGATTATGCAAAAAAGCAAATCGACGAACATTTAGATCCGGAGCGTGGCTCAATTAAAATCGGCTTTCCAACCAGCTTGGCTGGTCAACTTTTGCCGACTGTCATTTATTCCTTCAAAGAAGCCTATCCGAATATCCAATTCCAGCTTCGCCAAGGAACATATCAATTTCTAATCGAACAAGTGTCTCGCGGTGATATAGATATTGCCTTTATCGGCCCTGTTCCAAGGGACCACGACCGAATTGAAGGAGAAATCCTCTTCACCGAGAGTTTTTCTGCGCTCGTTCCAGTCGCGCACCGATTTGCAGAACGGGAGCAGCTGCATCTGAAGGATCTGCAGAGCGAGCAGTTCGTTCTTTTCCCAGAAGGATATAAACTGCGCCAGCTTGTAATGGATGGATGTAAGAAAGCTGGATTTGTACCGACAGTCTCATCAGAAGGTGAGGATCTGGACGCTATAAAAGGACTCGTTGCAGCCGGCATCGGTATTACTATCTTGCCGGAAAGTACATTCTATGATGCTACGCCCAGGATGACTACGAAAATACCAATTACGTTTCCCGAAGTCAGAAGATCGGTCGGTGTCATCATACCGAAAGAAAGACAAGTAGCGCCGTCTGAACGATTATTCTACGAATTTGTCCGGGATTTCTTTTCCCGGTTGCAGCAATTCAGATGAAAAAAGCGATTGTGCATAATGCACAATCGCTTTTTAGTTTGCCAGTTGATCAGCTGCACGCAATAAACGGCTCAGCTTTGTCAGTTCAAATTCCTCAAGCATTGTCTGTTTCTGCTTCTCATCTACTGCCCAAACAGCATCTTCCAGTTCACAGCTGATTGGAACTTCGCAATGGATAGCAGCAAGCTTTCTGCTCAAATGCAGGTTATCCAAATCGGATTCGATTTTGTTTCGTACGCCGTTCGGCAACTCTGCAAGGTTTTCCAGCAGCTTGTCGATATTTTCATATTGAGTCAGAAGCTTAATAGCAGTCTTTTCACCAATACCCTTAACTCCTGGATAGTTATCAGAACTGTCACCCATCAAACCTTTCATATCTATGATTTGTGCTGGCGTAAGACCCTTCTGTTCGAAAAAGCTCGTTTCCTGGAATACTTCGTAGTTGCCCTCGCCTTTTCGCATAATCGCAACATCTATATTGGGCCGGACGAGCTGCAGCATATCCTGGTCACCTGTAAGAACGGTTACGTGATGTCCTTCGGCTGCATAAAGACTAGCCAATGTACCAATACAATCGTCAGCTTCGTAGTTTTTCAGACCGATATTCGGAATACCATAACCGGCAGCAACTTGCTTGACTGCTTCGAATTGAGGAATCAGCTCAACAGGCGGCGCTTCACGATTCCCTTTGTACGTATCCAGCATCTCACTGCGAAATGTCTTCGAACCCATATCCCAGCAAGCAGCAACATGAGTCGGTTCAAAATGATCGACAGCAGCAGCCAAATGACGAATGAAGCCATGTAGACCATTTGTCGGCATTCCCTTAGAATTAATCATGTAATAATTTCGGTAAGCAGTAGCATGAAATGCACGGAACAAAATTGCCATGCCATCTATTAGTAATATATGATTTTTCATAAAGATCTCATTGTCTCCTTCTTTTCTTTCATCCTTCTAGTTTAACATACTAGTACATGTCATTTATATAGGGTAAAATAAGTCATATGACACCAGAAAGGAGCTAGGAAGCTATGACAACAAACTTTGCTAAGGCAACATTCGCAGGAGGATGCTTCTGGTGTATGGTGAAGCCGTTTGATCAATGGGACGGCGTTGAATCAGTCATCTCCGGTTACACAGGAGGACATGTCGAAAATCCGACATACGAACAAGTGAAAACAGGTACGACAGGACATTATGAAGCTGTCGAAATCACTTATGACCCAACAAAAATAACATACAAGCAAATAGTGGACCTATATTGGCCGCAAATCGACCCTACCGATGCAGGCGGTCAGTTCCAAGACCGAGGAGATCAATACCGTACAGCCATCTTCTATCATGATGATGTGCAAGCAGAACTCGCACAGTTCTCCAAGAAAGCAATTGAAGAAAGCGGGAAGTTCAAGCAGCCGATTGTAACAGAGATTCTGCCTGCTTCTATCTTCTACCCTGCTGAGGACTATCATCAGGACTTCTATAAAAAGGAAAAAGAAGCCTACGAAGAAGACCGTGCTAAATCCGGTCGTGATGAGTTCATCGAAGAGCACTGGAATAAATAAGGTCTGAATATTACAGGTAACAAGTAAAGCAGAAGGCATATACCAGCTTGGAATGCCTTCTGCTTTTTAAATTCTTCAAAGGGATGGACGCTTACTTTCAATCAGCCCTTTTCAACTTCTTATCAAAGTAAAACTTCACTGCTCCAACAAAAAAATAGCCTGCCAAAGCGATTATAAAACAACTGATTGTTATTACTGAAACATCCAAAGTTGTTCACCTTTTTCTGATTAACTCATAACAATCTCGCAGTTTACATAATATTATTATGGTTAATTTCTTTTTTGATCAACTCATACGATTTCCATTTAGCTTCTTTATCGTAGATATTGGTAATCAGCATGAACTCGTCCGCTTTATATTCCTCCTGCAGCCTCTCTAGCTCTTTCCTAACCTTCTCAGGCGTTCCAATAACACATCGCTTACGATTTTTACGGATTGTTTCTTTATCTGCATCCGTCAGCTTGCGCTTTTGGATCAGCTCAGGTGATGGAATCTGTGTATCTCGCCCTTTTCCGACACTCAGCAGCCAGTGATCCTGGCTCTTTGCTAGCTCTTCCGCCTTCTCTTCCGTTTCCGCACATACGGCAAATATACAAACAATACCATATGGCTTTTCCCTTGTGACAGACGGACGGAACTCTTCCTTATATATAGGCATTGCATTTGGCTTAGCAGGACTGATGAAATGACCAAACACGTAGCCGATACCTAATTCAGCTGCTCGCTTGGCACTTCCTTCTGACAAACCGAGCACCCATAATGGTGCCGGATCATTCACACGCGGGGATGCTTTTACCGAACGATAAGGATGTTCACGCGGGAGGGAATTATATAGGAAGCCTTGCAGCTCCTCCAGCTTCCTCGGAAACTCACCCATTCCGCTTCCTGCTCCGTCTGCTAAAGCACTCCTTGTCTGTTCCGTTCCTCCAGGCGAACGCCCAACACCAAGGTCGACACGACCAGGAAAAAGTCCAGCTATCGTATGAAATGTTTCCGCCACTTTCAGCGGGCTGTACTGCGGCAGCAGCACACCGCCTGTCCCAACTTTTATAGTATTCGTCGCACTCGCAACCCGCGTGGCCATGATTTCAGGCGCGACGCTCACTAAACCGTTTGTATTATGATGCTCCGCAAACCAGTAACGCTCATAGCCTAATCTTTCTGCATGCTGAGCCAATTCCACGCTTTCCTGCAATGCCTCTTCAATCGTTGCGCCTCTTCTGATCGGTGCCTGATCCAGTACGCTAAGCTTCATGCGCCCACCTCTTCTCTGCTCTTCTAATTTTATTGTAAGGAAAGTGGTCGGAAGCATACAAGGTATTCGCTCAGTAACGCAAAAAGTTCTTTTTAAGGGAGAATAAATAGTTTATGACAAATCTACGCCGACTTTCTCAATTGACTGAGTGCATGAAATTCTGATTATATATTGCCTTAGCCAATCTAGACCATATTCCGTCGTATTCTCCTGTTACTTTATCTAACTTTTGGGGAGGAATAGATTGTTATCACCCAGTGGATTAACTTACTTTACTATTTTTCTATCTAAAGTATCCTCTACCAAGGACCAGGCTTCATGACAGCTTGGAGCTGTGATAAATGGTTTAAATCCGTAGTTTATGTACATATTAATCGCTTGGTAACTTGTTGTTTGCGATGTAAGATAGGCCTTTGAGTGATAGTTGGCCAATATATTCATTGCTGCACTTAGTAAAGGTTTGGATAGTTTTTTCCCTTGATAGGCTGGGACAATTCCTACCCAATGGATTCTCCCTACTATTTCTCCATCGTCTTTTAAGTTGCCATACCATGCAGTTGTTGTTCCAATCACTTCTCCATGTTCATTCTCGATGAACACACATCTATTTATCATTTCATCAATATATGGTCCAAATTCTTTGTGAAAGTGCTCTAATGCAGATTCTTTATTTTCAAATTCATCTACACTAGCTTCCACACGTGCCCAATGATGTTCGTCACCTTTCTCAAATAATCTAAGTCGAAATCCGGCAGGAAGCGGGTATTGGGGAATATCCAACAAATCTTCTCTCACCATACTGAGTGAAATTCTTTTCATTTTAATCAGCTCCTTATATGATTACATGCCTTGTCCACTAGCCATTAGATTCCGCAGCGATTCACTTCACAAAACCTGGCAGTCAATTATGTATTCTATTAAAAAAAGTGCTTAGCTTAGCCCATTTTTCAATAAATGCTCAGGAGTGGCATATCCAGTACCAGATGTGCTCCAGTGACAATTGCAATCTCTCACCGTGATGAATACGTTCTCATTTAGAGCCCCTCCAATAAAAGTTTTTTTATTGAAGTTTCACATAGAAGACGGCTACTAATTAAGTTTCTCAACGTAAAAAAGATTCATTTACAAACAACTACCTGCCTCGAAAACAACGCCTTCAACCCCTTATTAGCAACACAGCGATCAATTATTGTAAAGCCTGCCTTCAAAATCATCTCATCCATATCCTCAATGGTAAGGATAACCACTCTATCGGCAATTCTTCTGGCATTCTGAATAATCGTGTACTGTTCTTCTGCTGTCGCACGGGAATAGAGATTATATGGCATATCAATAATCGCAACATCATAGTGACCTTCTTGCTCGGAAATATCTTGAATAGCCACTTCTCCATGGTAATTAAAATGTGCGATATTTTCTCGCGCACCTTTAACTACTAGCGGATTCCGATCGGCCCCGACAATTGGAATACCCATAGAGAGTGCTTCAACCAGCACCGTGCCGATTCCGCAGCAAGGATCGATAACACGTACAGCTGTTGGATCTGGAATTGCAATATTCACAACAGTCCTTGCCAGACGTGTACTTAAAGCAGTCGAGTATTCCTGTGGCTTTTTAGCATGATGCAGCCATACGGATTCACTCTCTAGATAGCTACCAAAATACCAGCGTCCCTCAAACGGAACAATGCCAAAAAGAACATCAGGGTTACGCATTTCTGCCTGTCCTATGATATTCCAACCTATTTCCTTCTCAATAGCTCGCTGTTCTTCAAATTCAATCTTTTGGTTTTTTGGAAGGTCATTTATCTTAATAAAAAGCACCTTGAAGGTGTTGTTATCAAGCTCTATATGATTTACTTGTTTCACAATCTCTTCAACAGAATCTCCAGAATAAAGGATGGTAAGTCTTCCTTTTATAAATGGACTTCTATTTGGTTCAATCACCTTTGTACTTTTGATAAGGTTGTCTGATTCTTGTTCAAAAAGCACTCTTTGCTCTAATCTGCAAAGCGAGCCTTCCTCCAGACCCTGCGCGAACATGTATAGATATTCTGATTGTTCTGAGTTAAGATTTTTCATGCTTTAAGCCTTTCTTGAACTGCTGTTTTTATACCATTATATCAGAGAATTAAATTCTAAAGACATTTGTAGTCATCCTTATCGACGTAGATGAGAATCAAGGAGGCATATCGTCAGTAACCACAACTCAACTTTAAATCTTCGAAAACAAGTGCCACATGCGGTTCATTTTTGTTTGATTTGTGCAGAGACCCAACCCTCATTAAGCTCTGCATGCTATTCCTTTACAGTTATGTGGCAAGATCAGCAGTAACAGTGAAAGATAATGAACTGGTTTCTAAAGGGGTGGTAATCAAGTCAAATAGTCCCTCAGATAAGCGGGTTATACATCTGAAAGTCAGCCCAGAAGTAATACATGATTATAAATTAACAATACTTTACTTAAAGCAACAAGAGAAATTGAAAGGAACTTTAGCGTCTCTGAAGTAGAGCTTTTTGTAAAAATTTTTCAAATTATAAGTGAATATTATAGTGTGGCTGAGCATGACGAATGAAAATTTGTACTTAGAAAAGATTAATAAAAGCAATGAGGCTTTACAGACAGTACTTGAGTTTCTAGACTATGATTTCCCTTTCATGTCACGTCCTCCTTTCCATATCATGAAATCATGGATTAAAAAAGACAAAATACAAGGAGTTTTCCTTACAAATGGTACCGAAAGATATGGTTATGTTTTATACAAAGAACTATCTGAGTATAACGTGCTGCATGTGAGCTACTTAGCCATTTTACTTAAGTTTCAATCATCCGGTTTTGGTGGAAAACTAATCGCACTTCTGCAAGAGATATCACCAGGAAGCAGCATTTTTCTGGAAGTAGAGGATCCAGATTCAACCAAGAAAGTTGAAGACAGAAGCTTGAGATTACGTCGGATTAGCTCTATGAAAGACATGGATTCTCTATTTTCCCGGATGTAAGAATGCATCACTTTGGTTATACAATGCGCATTATGAGCTACGGACCTAAACCACATATATCTATAAATAAGTTACTCCAAAAGCCCTTCCTGCCACTTTATGGACCCATCTTAACTCATTTTTTATCCGCACAAAAAAATATTGATATCATTGTCTCCATTGCTAAGCAGCAATGGAGATTTTTTATATTACGGCATTCCAAGAACTTGCTGTCCCGTCTTTGTTAAGATTCTCTCCTATTAGGCCGCCCTTTCGCAACAGCATTAAACAGGTTATTCGTATGAGTATGAGAATCAACGAAATCCACATAATGAAACTAGACAAAACTCTAGGAGCGAAAATAATGGCACAAAGTGAGGAAAGATTAAAGGATATCGAAATATGCATGCAGTACGGTGAGGACCAGGAAAGCTATAATGGTGCAGTTATTCCACCTACATTTGGTAACACTCTATTCGTATACCCGACCTTTGAGGAATTAGGAAAAGCAGTATCGAAAGAACAAGATCATTTTGTTTATACGCGAGGAACAAACCCAACCGTACATATAGCAGAACGGAAACTAGCTGAGCTGGAACGCGGGGAAGCCTGTAAATGCTTTGCATCAGGTATGGCTGCCATTAGCGCAGCACTACAGAACAGTCTCCAAAGCGGTGATCACGTATTGTGCATTAGCAACGTCTACTTTTCTGCTATGGATTTGCTTACTTATATGGAAAAGTTCAATGTTTCGCACTCTGTTATTTATTCCACAGACATCGCTGCTATTGAACAAGCCTTGCTTCCCTCTACTAAAGTCATTTATTTTGAGTGCCCGACTGACCATAATTTCCGGCTGATTGATTTAAAAGCTCTGGCCAGCTTGGCAAAATCAAGAGGGATTCGAACAATTATTGACAACACATGGGCAACACCGCTTTTTCAAAAGCCATTAACACACGGAATTGATATCGTCGTACATTCCACATCAAAGTATTTGGGTGGACACAGCGATTTAATGGGTGGAGCTGTTATTTCCAGTAAGCAAATAATTAGTAAGATATTCACCGATGAATTCATCTTATTTGGAGGTATAATGCCTCCTCAAGAAGCTTCCCAGCTTTTGCGCAGTTTACGTACATTACCTATACGTATGAAGACGCATGAAGCAAATGCGTTTGAAGTTGCGAAGTTCTTAGAGTCTCATGCAGCTGTACAGGCGGTTCATTATCCAGGGCTGCCGACTCATCCTGATTTTGAATTGGGACAACGACAATTAACTGGATACTCCGGATTACTAAGCTTTTCATTAAAGGATGCTACTTATGAAACGGTAAAAAAGGTGATCAACAAAACAAAGATGTTTCAAATTGGCGTATCATGGGGTTCCTTTGAAAGCCTGATCATGTCTCCCAACTACGGAAACAATGCAGAGCAGCTTAAAAAGGAACATACTAGCCAAGGACTGATCCGCATATCGATTGGACAAGGCGATGTGGAGGAGTTGATACAGGATTTAAAGCAAGCTTTGGAGGAATAGCTAGTCAATGCTTTTAGTCGCTTGTCTATGTGATCTACAGTGATTTTATGATAAGTTGAATAATAGTATATAAATCAATGCGTTCTTTTTTCTCAATTGCCAAGCTGTAACTTCAGGTTTTCCATTTCCATTAATTTCATTAATTTGAGAGGGGATCTAACATGAAGAATGTAGCTCTAATTGGAGGTATTATTGGACTGATCTTTTCAATAATTGCGCAATTATTTGCTGTTATCGACGATTCGTACACATTTGGTAACATATGGTTTTTTGGGGTGTTTAGCGGAATTATTGCTATCGTTTGCTCTTTTTACGTAAATAAAAAGCCATTACTGGCCGGATGGTTACTAATCCTTACTACAGCAACTGGAGTTTATGCGCTTGCCGGACTTTATTTAATACCAGGTACCATGACTTTATTAGCTGGTATTCATACATTAAGCAAAAGAAATGAAAATGGAGCAAGTTGATGAAAAAGGATTAAAAGGCCAAGTCTATAATAGACTTGGCCAATACACGTTAGAGAAGTCCAGTTATGTTCTATAGGCTTTTAATTCTAAGTTTAAACTCTTTGTTTTGGAATAAACTTGCTGGTAAATACTGAACAGCTTTTGGTATTTTTGAACATTAGCCTCTTTCGGTTTGAATTCCTTCATTCTTTCAATGAATACCTCGGCACATTCCTCGAGTGTCGCAAACCATTCAACTCCTACAGCTGCAAGCATTGCTGCACCGACACCAGGACCTTGTTCACTCTTTAAACGGACAATATTAGCATCAAAAATATCCGCTTGCATTTGTAACCATTCATCATTTTTTGCTCCGCCGCCAATCGAGATAATAGTATCAATAACATTGCCATTATCCCGGAATATTTGGATGGATTCATTAAGCGAAAAAGTAATTCCTTCCAGAATTGCCCTTACAAAATCCTTTATATTATGAGAAGCGTCCATTCCAATAAAACTACCACGTATGACCGAATCAGCATAAGGAGTCCTCTCACCAGTAAGATAAGGTGTAAAAAGTAAACCATTGGAACCTGCTGGAACAGTATCAATTCCATCAAGTAAATCTTCAAAATTATACTCTCTAGCGAATACCTCTTTAAACCAGGTTAGACTGTAACCTGCTGACAAAGTAACGCCCATCGTATAAAATGAATCCTTTTTTCCATGGTTAAAATAATGTACCCTTCCTTCAAAATCCGAATCAGCGTTGTCTTCATAAGACAAGATAACACCAGAAGTCCCAATAGAGCATAAGGTTTCTCCTCTTTTTAAGATACCAGAGCCAATTGCCCCGCAAGCGTTATCTGCCCCTCCTGCAAATACTCTGGTTGATTGGGATAAACCTGACTCAGAAGCAAAGGAGGGTGTTAATGTCCCTATGCATTCATGTGATTCTACAAGTGGAGGACATAGAGAAGAAGCAATACCTATATCGTCACAAATTTCCATACTCCATTTCTTTTCTTTTACATTCAATAAAAGTGTTCCAGCAGCATCTGAATAATCAGTAGCGAGATGTCCTGTCATACGATAACGCAGATAATCCTTGGGAAGTAAGAAAATCGATGCGTTCTTGAACAATTCAGGTTCATTTTCTTTCACCCATAATAATTTTGGCAGAGTGAATCCCTCAAGAGCTGGGTTTTTAGTTACAGTCAGCAATTTCTCCCTGCCTACTTTATTATAAATTTCCTGACATTGCTTAGTAGTACGCGTATCGTTCCATAATATGGCATTGCGCAGAACATTTCCTTCTTGATCAAGTAAAACAAGTCCATGCATTTGACCGGAAAAACTGATACCTTCGATGTCTTCTATATTTCCATCAAATTTACTCAAGAGCCCTTTCAAAGCGTTGACCGTCTTACTAACCCATTCCTCCGGATCCTGCTCACTATAACCAGACTTACGTTGAATTAACGGATAAGCAATTGTTTGTTCCAGACAAACTTTCCCTGATTTATTAACAAGCAGCGTTTTGACGGCACTAGTACCTAAATCAATTCCAATAACATATTTCAAGCCTGCTCCCCCTTTACGACATAATAGGATATACCAGAGTCAAGCTACAAATTAGCTGGTATATCCCTTTTTTGCTCTATTTAGATAGAACGTTTAATAGATATTGATTAATTGTTGCTTTTAATTGTTCCGTACGACCAGAAGTATTTGAAATTTCCCCCAATCCAAGTGCATACTCCTCCAGTTTATGGAAGTCCGTTTCGTTCTCCACTATCTGTTTTCCAATTCCACTTGCATAGCTGCTATAACGAGATGTAATAAAATCTTCCAAAACTCGATCTTCTATTAGTTTTTGCGCTGTTTTTAAACCAATTGCAAAGCTGTCCATTCCCGCAATATGCGCGTGGAAAAGATCATCTGCTTCAAATGAACCACGTCGTACCTTCGCATCAAAGTTTAATCCTCCTTTACCAAGCCCGCCGTTTTGCAAGATCTCATACATCGCTAACGTAGTAGTATATAAATCTGTAGGAAATTCATCTGTATCCCAACCAAGCAATGAATCACCTTGGTTTGCATCAACAGAACCCAACAATCCATTAATGCGCGCCACCCGCAGTTCATGTTCAAATGTATGACCTGCCAATGTGGCGTGATTTGCTTCAATATTAAATTTAAAATGATCCTGTAAATTATAATTTTGAAGGAAAGCTAAGCCGGTGGCTACATCAAAATCATATTGATGTTTTGTCGGCTCTTTTGGTTTCGGTTCAATCAAAAATTGTCCTGTAAAACCAATTTCTTTTGCATAATTGACAGCCATATGGAAGAAGCGCCCAAGATTGTCCTGCTCAAGCTTCATGTCTGTATTCAATAGCGTTTCATAACCTTCACGTCCGCCCCAGAACACATAATTCTCTGCTCCTAGGTCCTTCGCAACTTCAAGTCCCTTCTTCACCTTGGCAGCGGAATAAGCATACACATCCGCATTAACAGCTGTTGCTGCTCCATGAACAAAGCGTGGATGTGTGAACATATTCGCTGTATTCCACAGAAGCTTTGTTTTACTAGTATTCATATATTCCTTTATCATGGAAACAATTGAATCCAGATTTTGATACGTTTCAGCAAGTGAATTTCCTTCAGGTGCAATATCTACGTCATGAAAACAAAAGAATGGTACATTCAGTTTTTCAAAGAACTCAAATGCAGCCTCAACACGAGCCTTAGCCAAATCCATGCCGGAAAACTTATCCCACGGTCGCTGCATATTGCCGTCTCCAAATGGATCTGAGCCATCCATCGTCATGGTATGCCAATATGCAACACCAAACCGAAGTATCTCTTCCATCGTCTTGCCAGCAATTCTTTCTTCAGGATCATAAAACTTAAACGCTAAAGGATTAGTAGATGCAGCACCTTCGTATACAACTTTGTTAACGTTTTCAAAATAAGCCATCTTTATTGCCTCCTATTATTTTTTACTTGATATATCTACCCAAACTGCCAGAATGAGAATGAGACCTTTTACGATGTATTGCCAAAACGCCTCTATATTCATAATGCTCATGCCATTATCGATACTAGCCATTATCAGAGCACCAATCAAAGCTCCGGTGATTCTTCCCTTTCCTCCCATAAGGCTTGTTCCTCCAATGACACAGGCAGCAATAGCATCCAATTCATACATATCACCTGCACTTACAGTTGCTGCATTCAATCTGCTTGTCAGCAAAATCCCACCTATGCCCGCCAAAGCACCCATCGTGATGAATACCCAAAGTGTATTCCATTTAATATTGATACCTGATAGTGCAGCAGCTTCCTGATTTCCACCAATAGCATACACGTAACGACCGAATGCCGTTTTGTTTGATATAAAGATGAATATCGCTGCCAGTACTATTACGATGAAGATAGGGACAGGTATTCCTAAGTAGCGATTTAACATATAGGTAGCAAGAAGAATAAAAAAGGAATATAACGATACTTTTCCATAATCTATGATGCCTGCAGGAATCACTAATCCTAACTGCTTCCGTTTAAAACGGTTTCTGTAAGTACCATAGATTAACAATGCAATACTGATCACCGCAAGGATGTATCCTAATACATATGGGAGATAGCTGTTTCCTATTTGTTTAAAGCTTTCATTCATAGGAGCAACGGTTTGCCCTTTACTAATTCCAATCAGTATTCCTCTAAAAACCAGCATTCCACCCAAAGTTACAATAAAAGCAGGCACTGCCCGATATGCAACCCACCATCCTTGCCATAAACCTAGCAATGCTCCAGCGATCACAGTCACAATTATGACAGGTATTGTTCCCCATCCATGCCATACCTGTAATATAGCGGCAATCCCGCCAAGCAATCCGACCAAAGATCCAACCGACAAGTCAATATGACCTGCTACTATTATCAATGTCATTCCTATTGCCAGTACAGCTATCACTGACATTTGCGTGAATAAATTGGAAATATTTCTTGATGATAGAAACTCCCCACCGGTGAAGATACTAAAAATCACAGCAATCAATACTAATGCAATAATGAGTGTGTATGCTTGTAAGTCCAACTTAAAAGTTAATTTAGGTTGTTTTCCTGATTCACCTTTAGCCGATGGAAGTGGACTGTTCATTTTGCTTCCCTCCTGTGGCACAAGTCATGATTTTCTCTTGAGTGGCATCAGCCCGTAGGAATTCACCTGTGATTTTCCCTTCAGACATAACGATAATTCGATCAGACATACCCATTACTTCGGGGAGCTCTGAAGAAATAATGACAATACCGACTCCTTCCTTGGCGAGTTCATTGATAATTTTATAGATTTCATACTTGGCTCCGACATCTATCCCTCTGGTAGGCTCATCAAGAATAAGTATCTTTGGATTGTTCATTAGCCATTTACTTAGTACTACTTTTTGCTGATTGCCGCCACTTAACTGGCCAACCTTCACTTCTAGATTAGGAGCTTTCAATTTCATTTTATCAGTCACCATGGTTGCATTTTTGACTTCCAATGCTGCATCGATCACTTTAAACTTCATTACTTTATTAAGAGCAGCAAGCGTTGTGTTCTTTGTAATTTCCATACCCAATACAAGCCCATATCGCTTTCGGTCTTCTGATACGTAGGCCATTCCGTGCTTAATGGCATTAGAAGGTTGGGTAATATTTTTCTTTGTCCCTTCTATTAGGACAGATCCCTTCTTCTTACCTTTCAAACCTCCAAACAAGCTAACGAACAATTCCGAACGTCCAGCCCCCATTAAACCCGAAAACCCTAGAATCTCTCCTCTTCGGAGGCGAAAAGACACATCTGAGATCAATTTTTTGCCTGATTCATCTGTAAAAGAGTAATCTCTGACTTCCAAAACATTTTCTCTTCCAATTCCATGCGGCTCATAAGGAAAAAGCTCTGTTAAGTCACGACCGACCATCTTGGATACAATTTTTTGTTCTGTCATATCCTTAATCAGTTCTGTACTAATAGTTTTTCCATCACGTAGAATGGTTACGGTATCAGCTAACTCTAAAACCTCTCCTAGTTTGTGAGAAATGTAGATACATGTTACTCCTTGGTCCCGTAAGTCATTCAGTAAATTGATCAATACCTTTACATCACTTTCTGTTAATGCAGCCGTCGGTTCGTCAAGAATCAATATCTCTGTTTTCTTTGTTAATGCTTTTGCAATTTCCACTAACTGTTGTTTTCCTACAGTCAGGTCACCTACTTTAACCTGAGGATCTATATTCAGACCGATTTCTGCTAGCTTTTTTTTAGCTTCAGAGTAAATTTTGTTCCAATTAACGATTTTTTGTCGCATTAGATCATGGCTAAGAAACAGATTTTCTGCTACCGACATCTCCTCCACTAGCGCTAGCTCCTGATAAATAATCCCTACCCCAGCTTCCTGAGATTCTTTAATTGACTTAAACTCTGCCTCCTTTCCATTGATATAGATTTGTCCACTATAACTATTGTGTGGATATACTCCGCTGAGTATTTTCATTAATGTGGATTTTCCAGCGCCGTTTTCACCGCACAGTGCATGTATTTCTCCTTTTCTTACGGAAAATGTTACATTATCTAAAGCACGTACACCTGGGAACTCTTTTGTAATACCTTTCATTTCAAGTGCAAACATGCCTGGTGTCATCTCCTTAAGTCAGTTGTTTTATTGGGATGCCAGCAAGAGTTACCTATACAGCAGCAGAATCCCCCTTACCGTCGATCTGAACTCTTCAGATATGATACAGATAACTTACGTGTTTTATTATGGAGATGCTGGTCGTTCACTTTCCGGGACGTTTTTGTACACATCATCAAATGTGTGGAATCCATCATTGATAACAGTTTCTACCAAGTTATCTTTATTTACCTGAATTGGATCTAGTTTGATAAATGGCACATCCATTGTTCCATTATTAATGCTGGAATCAGCTGTTACTTCTTCGCCCTTTGCAAGCTGCACTGCTACTTCAGCACTCTTTGTTGCTATCTCTTTAATAGGCTTATAGATAGTCATTGTTTGTGTACCTTCTGCAATTCGCTGTACTCCAGCTAGATCGGCATCCTGACCGGATATGGCAACTTTACCGTCCAGTCCCTGAGCTTCAAGTGCCTGAATCGCACCCCCAGCAGTACTGTCATTGGAAGCGACAACAGCGTCTATTTCATTTTTATTAGCAGTCAATGCGTTCTCCATTATTTTTAGAGCTTCATTGGCATCCCAGTTCTTAGCCCATTGGTCACCTACAACTTCAATATCCCCACTATCGACTAACGGCTGCAGGATATTCATCTGACCTTCTCTGAATAACTTGGCATTATTGTCAGTAGGAGAACCTCCCATTAAGAAGTACTTACCTGTTGGCACCTGTTCCACCAGATATTCTGCCTGCATTTCTCCTACTCTTACATTATCAAAAGAGACATACGCATCTATATCAGTACCATTAATTAATCGATCATAAGAAAGTACAGAGATTCCTTCTGCTTTAGCCTGATCAACAACTGTGGAAAGAGCGTCTGAATTGATTGCAATGATTACAAGTGCATCAATATCTTGGGACAGCATATTTTGAATCTGTGAAAGCTGCTTAGCTTCGTCTCCATCAGCTGATTGTACAAGAACTTCCGCACCAAGTTCTTCCGCCTTCTCCACAAAAAAGTCACGATCGTGCTGCCAACGCTCAAGCGTTAAGTCGGAAACAGACAAGCCAATCTTTAATCCATTGTCATCATTATCTTGACCCCCACCATTGTTAGCGCTTTCATTCCCTGCATCTTGACCACAGGCAGACAAGATCATTACAAGCATACCGATTAGCAATAATGATAGTAAGCCCTTACATTTTTTCACGTTATTTAAGCCTCCCCTTCTCCGCTTACTTTATTTCCATTTGATGATATCACTGAAAACTTAGTTTGTCTAGACGATAAACTAAGTTTTTTTGATTTCCTAACTCCTAATTATTCGTCAGATAATCATATACTTTAGTATTTTTTTATTTTATAATGTAAGTGCTTTCATAAACCTTTTATTTCCTGACTTAAAACTAACTAGAATAAGGGAGGGTTTTGCATTGATTAGACTCAGCAGTTCCTTATATCAACTATTTGAATGGATTACTCGCTTTGCATATCTGAATGTTCTATGGATACTGTTTACAATTGCCGGCGGTTTTATCTTTGGCTTTTTCCCTTCTACTATCGCAATGTTTACCATCATTAGAGATTGGTTAAAAGGAGAATCGGGATCTGCTTTATTCCCTTCTTTTTGGACATATTTCAGAAGGGAATTTTGGAAAAGTAACCGATTAGGGGTTTTTGTTACAGTGCTCTCTATTATCATTGTTATTGATTTCTGGTATATGCACATCCTTACAACATCCTTGACTTGGACTCATATCCCATTGCTGGTATTCATCCTCTTTTCATTACTTCTATTGTTCTATCTTTTTCCGACTTTTGTTCATTACGACTCAGGTGTAAGAACAATCATCAGGAATGCCTTTCTCATCATGTTGATTCATCCATTGCATACTTTATTAATTCTTATCTGCCTCGCTTCCTTAACAATGATCATGTACGTGCTCCCTTCCTTGGCATTTCTATTTGGCGGCAGTTCCTATGCATTTATCACTATGTGGCTTAGCCTTCATGCCTTTACTAGTATGAGAAAGAAGAGTACTACGTAAAAAGAGCAATCCATAAGAGGATTGCTCTTTCCCTTTGTTACCCTTTAACTGCACTAGAAGAAATTCCTTCTACCACTTTATTGCTGAAAAATAGGAAGGCAAGCAGTATCGGCAGCATGCTAATGATAAGAGTTGCCCCAATTGCTCCCCAATCCGTCATATATTGTCCGATGAAATTTTGAATTCCGACTGTCAGTGTTTTGTATTCATCTGAGCTTATAAATGTATTCACAAAAACAAACTCATTCCAGTTATAAATCATGTTAATTATCACCGTGGTAGATATAACAGGAATCGTCATCGGAAGGATGATCTTAAAGAATATCCGATGAACCGAACAGCCGTCCATTATAGCCGCCTCTTCAATTTCACGGGGCAGTGTATAATAGAACCCTAATAGGATCATCAAAGTAATCGGCAAATTATAAGCCGTATAAGTAATGACGATTGACCATGGATTGTCTATCATATTCACATTCAAAAACATATTGAATAAAGGAATGATAGAAGAATGTATAGGTATCATCAAACCTACCATAAATAGCCCGAGAACCAGTTTACTCCATTTCCATTGCATCCTGGTAATCGCAAAAGCAGCCATACTTGCTAATAATACTGTAAAAATTATTGCTACTCCTGTAATCCAAACGCTATTCCAGAAATAACTTCCGATACCGCTATCCCATACCTTTAAATAGTTTTCCCATCTGAACTCTGATGGTAAGGAAAATGGAGATTTGGAAAAGATTTCTTGGTTATTCTTTAATGAGAAGAGAAATAGCCATAATATCGGAAACACTTGAAAGACTGCTACCGCACTCAAACAAACATAAAGAAGAATGTAACCCACTTTCTTCAATGCATAAACCCCCTCTTAATATTGAAGTTCTTCCTTAGAAGCTGTAACCTTTCGGACAACTAAAGTAACAATTAGTGTGATGATCAACAATAAAAAGCCAATAGCACTACCATAACCAAAATCATTACTGGAAAACGCCAGTTTGTACATATAAGACGCCATTACTTCACTAGCACCATTAGGTCCCCCGCCCGTCATAACGTATATTAGATCGAAGTACTTGAGTGAACCTACAACAGCAAGTACAATCGTCACTTTTACAACACCCATTATCAAAGGTAATTTAATTTTATATGCAATCTGAAATGGAGTAGCTCCATCGATTCTAGCTGCTTCAATAATAGACTCGGGGATATTTTTCAATGCAGCATAATAAATCAGTATATAAAAACCCGCATACTGCCAAAGTATTGGAATAAAGATGGCATACAATACCACGGCAGGTTCAGCAAGCCACGCTGGTGGATTGTCTACCCCGAAAGAAGCTAATATGCTATTCAAGATACCGTTGGACGGATTAAATACTTTAATCCATAATTGTGCTATTGCTACAGAAGATAATAGCATCGGAATTAGGTAAATCTTTCTCAGTAAATTGGAGCCTTTAATCTTTGATGCAAGAATCAACGAGATTGCCAAATACACAATCAAACTTAGTGTGGAAAACAAGGCAAGCATGAAAGAATGAAAGGCACTTGACCAAAAAAGTCCATCTTGAATAGCGTTAAAGTAGTTTTCCATACCTATGTACTTCATGGCACCAATACCATCCCAGTCCATTAAGCCATAGTATCCGGATAATAACAGAGGAATAAAGATAAAAATACTGATCAGTAAAAATGCCGGGAGAATATACATCCCAATAATCCATTTATTAGACATAACTCTGTTCATAGTGATCGCCTCCCTTTTATAAAAAAAGGGCAATCCAGCTATAGGCTTGCCCTCTTCATCCATTGATTAATTATTTTGATAGAGCCTCTTCATGCTTCTCAGCAAACTCTTCGGGTGTTACCTCTTTACCGAATAGTGATTGAATCATATCCAAATGGGTTTGGGCAACATCTGCATTCATTTGGACATCTGCAAATAATGTAATATTGCTTGCATTGTTCAAATCATCAAGTACATCTACATACATATCGGGTAAATCTAGCGAAGCAGCATCTACTTTAGTAGCCGGAATGACCCCAGCTTCAGTAACTGATTTCTCGCCCCATTCCTTCACGAAGAATGCTGCAAAATCTTTTGCTTCTTCTTTTACATCAGAATCTTCAGCAACAAATAATCCTACTCCTGGTCCCCCCACATAACTGCTCATTTCACCTTTTCCATCAACTGTTGGGAAAGGGAAGTAACCCACAGAATCACGGAACTCCTGAGGTACATCCTCATTTGTTGTGTAATTCGGAAGATCCCAAGTTGCGATCAAATACATAGCAGCCTGTTCATTCATAAACATACTTTTTGCTTCCTCGTCTGAAAGTCCATTGAATCCTTTAAGGAATGCGTCCTTATCAACCAAGTTCTGTACTTCTTCAGCAGCAGAAACCAATGCAGGATCAGTGAAAGAACCTGAACGGTTGATAGCATTTGTTAAGACATCTCCCCCACCGATCCTGTCAGCAAAATACATGTACCATAGAGATCCTGTCCAGCGATCTTTATTACCTAAAGCTATAGGAGCCACTCCATTTTTAGCTAGTGTTTCTATTGCATTCTGAAACTCTTCATATGTTTTCGGCGCTTCCAAACCATTCTCCTCAAAGATCTTTTTATTGTAGAACACAGTTGCAATATTCAATTCAAGCGGTAATCCATAGGTACTGCCTTCAATCTCATATGCTTCGGGTATTCCAGAAACAAAGCTGTCTTTTAAATCACCTTCAAGTAAATCATCTAAAGGTGCAAATTTCTTGCCGTCGACATAAGGTTCTAAATAACCTGCAGCCCAAGTCATACCGACATCAGGTAATTCATTGGAAGTAGATAACACTTTAATCTTATCCTTATATTGCTCGTTACTAAGAACCTCCAATTTAACCTTCACATCCGGATTGTCAGCTTCAAAATCAGCGACAATCTCCTTTACGATTTCGTTATGCTGCTTAGAGCTGCCTTCTGGCCATAGATGCATAAACTCAATCGTCTTGTCGCCGGAGCCTGAAGCACCTTCAGAACCTGAACACCCACTGATCAACAACAACGAGGAAATAATAGCGAAGACAATTGTAACCGCTTTCTTTTTGCTCAATTAAAATACCCCCATTATTCATTTGGAATGGTTTGTTGCTGGAATTAGTGTACCATCGAAAACAATGTTTGTCTAGTGGCTGAACTAAGTTTATAATGTAAATGGATAATGATAAAATGGAAATATTCAAACAGCAGAATGGAGCAAGCAAATGAAATCTCAAACCTTTAATCAGCACGTTGTAAAAAAAGGAAACAAATCCTTGGTTTTACAAACAATTCAAGAATATACACCTATATCTAGAGCAGATATTGCAAATAAAACGGGTCTGAATAAAGGAACCGTCTCGTCCCAAGTTAGTGAACTTCTTGCGGAAGATTTGATTTTAGAATCAGGACCAGGTGTTTCAAGCGGTGGAAGACGTCCTGTCATGCTCTTATTCAACCACCTTGCAGGCTACTCTATCGGTGTTGATATTGGAGTGAATTATATTCTTGGTATACTGACAGATTTGCAAGGAAATATCACAAATGAAAAAATCACTCATTTTAACGATTTGTCTTATGAAGAAATTCAGATCCAACTAAACATGATAATCGACTCCCTGCTTCTTTCCATGCCTCCAAGTTCGTATGGTCTCGTAGGAATCGGTGTCGGTGTACCAGGAACAGTAAGTACAGAAGGCGAAATTTTACTTGCTCCAAACTTAAATTGGAGAAATAAAGACTTGAAAGGATTTTTAGAAGAAAAATATAATGTTCCTGTTCTAATTGAAAACGAAGCAAATGCAGGTGCATACGGCGAAAAGAAATTTGGAGCTGGTCAATCCTCTGATAATTTAATTTACATAAGTGTAGGTATCGGGATTGGTGTTGGTCTTATCCTAAATGGTGAACTTTATAAAGGCCACAATGGTTTCTCAGGGGAGCTCGGTCATATGACAATAGAAGTGGACGGTCCTTTATGCCGATGCGGTAATCAAGGCTGCTGGGAATTGTATGCATCTGAAAAGGCATTAGTTAATAGTGCAGCAGAAAAAGGGATCCGTCCAGCAGAAGGACAAAAGCTCTCCCTTGAGATGCTGAATGAGCTAGCTGAAGGAGGTGATCCAGTTGCGATTAACATCTTCCGGGAAATTGGCAATTATCTTGGTATAGGAATTAACAATATCATCAATATATTCAACCCAGAACAGATTATCGTTGGAAATCGCCTAGCCTCTTCCGGTAACTGGTTAAGAGAATCCATAAAAGAGAAACAAAAACAAATGCTTCGTACACATCAAAAAGATTTGAATATCTGTTTTTCTCAATTGTCTCGTTATTCAGCTGCCTTAGGGGCATCCGCCTATGCCAGTGAGAATTTCTTGGCAATCAACATTCAAGATATTTAAGCTGCTTGTTATTCCGTATCCTTAAGAAAAGAGAGGTTATACAAATGACAACAATTCAAAATCCAATTTTGACAGGGTTTAATCCCGATCCGAGTATTTGCCGTTCAGGAGAAGATTACTATGTTGCGGTATCTACATTTGAGTGGTTTCCCGGCGTGGGTATCTATCACTCCAGAGATTTAAAGAATTGGCGGCTGGTATCAAGGCCTCTTAATCGGATTAGTCAGCTGAACATGATGGGGAATCCTGATTCCGGAGGTGTATGGGCCCCTGCCCTATCCTATTATGATGATAAATTCTGGCTGATTTACTCCGATGTTAAAGTAGTGGATGGTCAATGGAAGGACTGTCATAATTACTTGGTTACCTGTGATACAGTAGAAGGTGAATGGTCCGACCCGATATTTTTGAACAGTTCCGGATTTGATCCTTCCTTGTTCCATGATGACGATGGTAAAAAATATCTTGTAAATATGGTCTGGGATCATCGAGTTGGCAATCATAACTTTCATGGCATAGTACTTCAAGAATATAGTGTTGATGAACAAAAACTAGTAGGCAAAAAAGACATTATCTTCAAAGGAACAGACGTGAAGCTGACAGAAGCTCCCCACCTTTATAAAATAAACGGATACTATTACCTTTTAACGGCTGAAGGAGGAACCAAATACGACCACCAAGCTACCATTGCTCGTTCAAAAGATTTGCTTGGATCTTATGAAGTTCATCCGCAGAACCCTTTGATTACTTCTTTTCCTTATCCAAGAAATCCGTTGCAAAAAGCTGGACACGCCTCCATTGTCCATACTCATACTGATGAATGGTTTCTAGTTCACTTAACTGGACGACCTTTACAACAACCAGATAAACCGCTGTTGGATCCGCGTGGTTATTGTCCGCTCGGCAGAGAAACTGCAATCCAACGTTTGGAATGGAATAATAATTGGCCCTATGTAGTTGGCGGCAATCAACCATCTTTAGAGATAGAAGGACCAGCGATAAAGGAAGTAAAATGGAACAGTGACTACGACGTGATAGATGATTTCGATACGAATTCTTTAAATCTTCATTTCCAGTCACTTCGTATTCCACTCGATGAGAAAATAGCAACATTACTAGATAACCCAGGACATTTAAGACTTTACGGCAGAGAATCTCTCACTTCGAAATTTACACAAGCCTTCATTGCGAGAAGGTGGCAGCATTTTAAATTTACTGCAGAAACAAAGATATCATTCAATCCAAGTAGTTTTCAGCAAGCAGCTGGACTGGTTAATTATTATAATACGCAAAATTGGACAGCATTTCAGATTACTTGGGATGAGAATAAAGGAAGGATCCTAGATCTAACGACATGTGATAATTTTGTATTCGAACAGCCTCTCCTAGATAATCAAATCACCGTTCCACTTGACCTAGACTATATTTATTTAAGATGTAATGTAAGCGCAAACATTTATAGATATTCTTATTCTTTCGATGGAGATAATTGGACAGAAGTCCCTGTGACACTCCCTTCCTATAAATTGTCCGATGATTATATTAAAGGTGGTGGTTTCTTCACTGGAGCATTTGTTGGAATGCAGTGTCAAGATACATCTGGTCAAAGACTGCATGCTGATTTTGATTACTTCGTGTACAAAGCAGAAGAATAAAGATTGAGAAAGATTGAGAAAAACCACAACTTTACTATCGATTCTTACAGAAGGTAAGTATTAATCGAATGGTACTATCTTGCAAACTAAAATAATCGACCAGTTCATTCGTTTCTCTTTGAATGCACTGGTCGATTTCTTTATAACCTTTTTCGGAATGTTGTCACCACTCTTTTATAGGTGGACGCTCTCCTTTGTTATTGCCTTTCTTCTGAAACCGCCGTGCCAGCTCTGCTTCTACCTCTTGCAGACTTACTCCTTGATTAGCGAGCAAAACGAAGCTGTGATACAGCAGGTCACTCACTTCATTAACCAATTCCTCTGGATCATCATTCTTTGCTGCGATAACGACTTCACCAGCTTCTTCAATCACTTTCTTGCCGATTTTATCGACGCCTTTTTTATATAGATAATTCGTGTAGGAATTATCAACAGGATGCTTTTTCCGGTCTTCGGCTTCATCCATAACTGTCTTGAATATATTCACTTCTTCCTCTGAATCACCAGTTATCGGCGTTTCGTTGAAGAAACAGCTTACTTCTCCTGTATGGCAGGCTGGTCCTTGTGGTATGACACTGATCAGGATTGTGTCATTGTCACAATCCAGCTTCATATCAATAACTTGCTGCGTGTTGCCAGAGGTTGCACCTTTATTCCAAAGCTCCTCTCGCGAGCGGGAATAAAACCATGTTTCTTTTGTTTCCACTGTTTTCTCATATGCTACTTCATTCATATAGGCAAGCATGAGTACTTGCTTGGTCTGGCTGTCCTGCACAATTGCAGGGACTAGTCCTTTTGTAAAATCAGGCTTCACGTATTCGCACTCCTTCCTGGTGGCAGCTTTGCTTTACTTCTTCGATGCTGAAGGTCTTATCATGGAAAATGGACGCTGCAAGTGCTGCAGACACATTTGTTTTCTGGAATACTTCTGTTATATGTTCCGGACTGCCACAGCCTCCTGAGGCAATGACCGGGATGCGGACTTCCTCCACGATCGCTTTCGTCAGCGACAGGTCATAACCAGTTTTCACGCCATCAGCATCCATGCTTGTCAGCAATATCTCCCCTGCTCCTCTTGCCTCTGCTTCCTTCGCCCATTCGATAGCATCTATACCGGTGTCTTTACGCCCGCCGTGTGTTACGACATGCCAGCCATCATCAAAACGTTTAGCGTCGATAGCAACAACGATACATTGTGAACCGAACTTTTCTGCTCCTTTAGTAATAAGTTCCGGCTCTGCAACAGCAGCTGAGTTAATAGCTACTTTATCCGCTCCAGCCTGAAGCATGGTCGTCATATCATCAAGCGAGCGAACACCGCCTCCGACTGTGAAAGGCACGAACACATGCAATGCAGTCTGACGTACGATGTCCATCATCGTCGCCCGTCCTTCATGTGTTGCAGAGATGTCGAGGAACACTATTTCATCGGCTCCGCTTTTCGAATAAGCCGCGGCCATGGCAACAGGATCACCTAGTTCACGCAAGGAGACGAAATTCGTTCCCTTTACGACTGTTCCGTCTTTCACATCCAAACATGGAATAATACGTTTTGCGATCATATGCTTTCCTCCTTGCTAAAGGCTTGCTGACTGCTTTCAAACACGCTTTGCAGCAGGAGCTGACCGACTTTTTCACTTTTCTCCGGATGGAATTGTATACCGCAAATTGTCCCTTTTTGTACGATAGCAGGGATTTGGGTGCCATATTCCGTGCTGGCAACAATATATTCTTCGGGTGTGTTCGCCTGGTAGCTATGCACAAAGTAGACATGCTTGCCGTCATGTTCTGTATATGTCGGGAAGCTGCTACTTACCTCTAAGCTATTCCAGCCAATATGGGGCAGCAAGTGCGTCGTTTCTATCTTATCAACCGTTCCTGGAATGAGTCCCAATCCCTCTGTTTCGCCATGTTCGAACCCTTTTTCAAATAAAAGCTGCATGCCGACACAAATACCGATAAATGGCTTTTGGGCAGCTAGTTCTAACAACAGTCCACGTAGGTTCCGCTGCTCAATCTCCTCCATGGCAGCGCGAAATGATCCGACACCTGGCAAGATGATATGCGTTGCTTGCTCGAATTCTTCTTTCTTATCCGTCAGTATCGTTTCGTAGCCAAGCTGTTTGCAGGCATTGGCCACACTGGCGACATTTCCGACGCCATAATCGACGATTGCGATCATTCGATCATCCCTTTCGTACTGTTGACGCCTTTGATATCTGGGTTCACTTTAATGGCAACAGCGAGCGATTGGCCAAGCGCTTTGAACAAAGATTCTGCTTTGTGATGCGTATTGAATCCATAATGAACCTTAGCGTGCAGTGTGATACCTGCATGCACAGAAAACGCTTGGAAAAATTCGCGTACAAGCTCTGTATCAAAGTTCCCCAGTTTAGGATTTTCAAATTCTGCATCAAACACAAGGAATGGACGCCCGCTGATATCCAGTGCTACAAAGCCTAATGTTTCATCCATCGGTACAAAGGCATTGCCATAGCGATTGATACCTTCCTTCGAACCAAGCGCTTCTTTCACCAGCTGACCAAGCACGATACCGGTATCTTCCACTGTGTGGTGACTATCGATATGTAAATCTCCATTGGCTTCAACCACTAGACCAATTCTGGCATGGCTTGCAAATAGAGTCAGCATGTGATCGAAGAAGCCTACTCCTGTATTGATTGAGATATTGCTGTTATCATCCAGATTCACCTGCATATTGATGTCTGTTTCGAATGTTTTACGAGCTTTTTCTGCTGTACGCATGAATAATGCATCCCCCTGTCTCATTTGAACCGGATATTGATTGAATCACCATGACCTGTTAGCTGTTCTTCCTCAGTAAGCTGTGTGATGGCCATCCTGCCTTGCTGCAATGCTTCTTTATCGTAATACGTGTATGTCGTTTTCTTAATAAAATCATCCACACTGAGTCCTGATGAGAATCTTGCTGTGCCGTTTGTCGGCAATACGTGATTTGTTCCCCCGTAATAGTCACCGAGTGCTGTAGGAGAATAGGAACCAAGGAAGACGGATCCAGCATGTTTTATCTTTCCTAAAGTTGATAACGGGTCAGCTGTCTGGATTTCCAAGTGTTCTGGAGCAAAGGCATTCGATAACTCGAAGCTCTCGGCCACAGAATCTGTCAGAACAAGCGCACTGTCTCCATTGATTGCAACACTTGCTATTGCTTTACGTGGCAGCTTTTCCAGCTGGCTTTCCAGCTCTTTTTCTACTAATTGAATCAAAACCTCACTGTCTGTCAAAAGGATCACTCTTGCATTTTCATCATGTTCTGCCTGAGCCAGCAAATCTGCTGCGATAAATGCAGGATCTGCTGCGTTATCCGCTATGATTGCCACTTCCGATGGACCGGCGATCATGTCTATTCCTACCTGCCCGAAGACAAGCATCTTCGCAGCAGCTACAAATGCATTACCTGGACCGACAATTTTGTCGACTGGAGTGATTGTCTCTGTTCCATATGCCAAAGCTCCAATCGCCTGGGCACCGCCAATTTTATATATTTTATCCACACCGGCAATTTCAGCTGCAGCCGCTAAGACCGGAGCGATCGCTCCATTATCCTTTACCGGTGTTACCATAATGATTTCCTTCACACCTGCCAAACGTGCTGGAATAGCGTTCATCAAAATTGTCGACGGATATACCGCTTTGCCTCCAGGTACATAAATTCCAATTCGCTCCATCGGCAGGACGAGCTGACCGAGCTGTTTCCCTTCTTCAGCAGCCATGATGCGAGATGGAGTAACTTGCTTTTCATGAAAGGCACGAATATTTGCAGCAGCTTCCTTTAAAGCAGTCAGTGTTTCGGGTGACACTTTGGCTTTTGCTTCCTGTATCTCGACTTCGGAAACTATAAGGTTATCTGTTGTTGTACCATCGAATCGTTCGGTGTATTTCTGGACAGCCTGATCACCTTCCAACTGGACATCCTTTAAAATAGCCGATACAGACTGAAGGACTTCAGGATCAAAACCGCTATCGGCCTTCCTGGTGCAAAACTGTTCCAGGAATTGCGTACTTGTTAGTTTTTTCACGATTGCGCCACCTCTTCCTGTAAGGTAGAAAGGTAGGGCTGAAGGATATTACGTTTCATTTTTAAAGATGAACGGTTAGCGATGACTCTGGCCGTGAAGTGCTGGATATCTTCGATCACTTCCAAACCGTTCTCTTTTAAGGTTGTGCCAGTCTCGACGATATCGACGATTGCATCAGCCAATCCGAGCAGCGGCGCCAATTCCACGGAGCCTTCCAACTTGATGATATCGACGGACTCGCCTTTTTCTAAGTAATATTGCTTCGTGATATTGGTGTACTTGCTGGCGATTCGTTTCTTCCGATCTGGCCAATCTTTGTCCTTCTCAGCAGCAACCGCCATCTTACAAGCTCCGAATGGTAACGGAAAGAGATTGAATACATCCGGCTGGAATTCAGCAATGATGTCTTCTCCTACGATTCCTAGGTCGGCAATACCATGCTGTACATACGTTGTCACATCAACGCCCTTAGCGAAGAAATAGGTTGCTTGATCTGTTTCAACGCTAAGTTTACGTCCTTTTTCTACTAATGGTGTACTGTCGATGCCTCGTTCTTTCAAATATGCGAGAAATTGCTTTTCTACACGACCCTTGGTTAATGCAATAACTGGTTTCATTTCTCGACCACCTCGTATCCTTCTCGGCTCTGAATGACGTGATAAACTCGATCATAATTTTCGGCTGTTGCTTCTGTCCTTACGTCTACTACCGCATCTGCGTATTTATAGCGCAATGCTTCAGCTGCAATCAGACCTTGCTCATCTGTCAGCAAGCAAATACGTTCCTGTTTTTCTGGTGCCGGCAGCGCAGCCGCAAGTACATCCATATCAAATGCTAAGCCGACAGCGCTCATCTTTCCGCCAAACTGTTCATACAGCTCGTCATACCTGCCTCCTGAGAAGCATTCAGCTCCACTTTCTTCCAGGAAACCTCTGAACATGGCGCCATTGTAATATGGCAGCTGCTTTACACGTCCCAGGTCGACGATGACATCCTGCCCAAGCTCCTCAAGTGCGGCTGCAAGCTGCTGAAGCTCTTGGATAACAGGTAATAATTTGGAGTTATTTTCCCACGCCGCTGCGAATTTATCTAAAATGGCTGTTCCGCCGAATGCATCTGCTAAAACAGCTACTGCTTCAGCTGTTTCTTCATTTCCCGCTTCCTTCACAAGACGATATACTTCATCTTTTCGCTTATCATGCATTGCCTGTCTAATTAGAGAAGCAGCTGTTTCATCAAGTTTTAGAGAAGCAATGAATGTCTCGAAGATTTCCGTATGCCCTAACTCAATGCTATACTGCTGCAATCCAAGTTCCCGCAGGAAGCGAGCAGCTGTGAACAAACTTTCATATTCTCCGTACAGACCTGGAGTCCGAATTATTTCGATGCCAGCCTGATGGCTTTCGACACCTGTATGATCTTTTTTGAATACAGATCCGGCATAAGCCCATTTCTGCTGATCCGATTGCTGATTTGCAAGAGCACGGGCAACAGCAATTGTCCAATCCGGACGCAATACTTCGATTTCTCCTTCTTCATCAAACCATTTGAGCATCTTTTTAAGCGTCATACCGGCATAAGGATTGGTAAATGTTGCGCTATACTCAATAACAGGTGTTTCAATAGCTTGATAATTTCGTAAATTCACGACAGACTGGAACTTTTCGTATATACTGACACGATTGACAAGCTGTCGACCTGTCAAATCACGGCTTCCTGCTGGTAAGAACATCTATAAGCCTCCGATTCTTTCTTTATCATTCTACCACTTTACTATGATAAAGGATTTCTGTTGATTTGAATGTAACATAATGAGATACTAACGTCAACACATAACGAAAGGAGCAAAACTATGCAAGGAGATTTTCACGTACATACCCAGTATTGCCAGCATGGCGCAGACGATAAAATGGAAGCCTATGTCCTCCAAGCAATAAAAAAAGGACTCACTCATTTATCGTTTACAGAACATGCTCCACTCCCAGAAAGCTTTACAGATCCTGCCCCACATCGTGACAGCACAATGGATCGGAACAATGTTGAAGCTTATGTAATGGAAGGAAAAGCGCTGCAAAAACAATATAAAAATGATTTGCAGATTAATATAGGCTTTGAAGTAGATTATATCAGAGGCTACGAACAAGAAACACAAACTTTCCTTGATACGTACGGTCCAGAAATGGATGATGGTATTCTTTCCGTTCATATGCTGCAAGCACCGGATAAGTCTTTCTTCTGCATTGATTACAGTGAAGAGGAATTCGGGCGTGCTGCTGATGTATTTGGCGGATTGTCACCACTATATAAAACTTATTATGAAAATCTGCGGGCTTCACTTGAAGCTGATCTTGGCTTCTTTAAACCAAAAAGAATTGGTCACATTACGTTAATTCAAAAATTTCAGCTAGCTTATCCGAAGCCAGCTGAATTTTCAAAGGAACAGCAGAACATTCTGGAAATAATGAAGGAAAAAGGTTACGAACTCGATGTGAATACTGCTGGTCTTTATAAACCATTATGTAAAGAAATCTATCCACCAGCTGAACTTATAGCGTACGCAGCAAAGATGGGAATTCCACTCGTACCTGGTTCAGACAGTCATGCGGCTGGGGGAATTGGTAAGGGTTTTGAATATTTATCTGATTATTCTCTCCAAATTCCGCAGAGGTTAACTTTATAAATATGCAAAAAACAGCTGCCCAGGTGTCCCAGGGCAGCTGTTTTCATACTTACTGAATACTATTGAAGTTTTGTTGTTGTCATTTCCCTCAGTAAAGTCTGCCTGGTATATTTTTTATATTAGGTAGAACCAGTTTTTAACCACCAAGCTAGTATGTGGTATCCCAATTCTGCTTGTTCCGAAATTGCTTCTATTTCCATAGTAGAAGAAAGTTTAATTAATACACATTATGCTCTAATGGAGAACTGAAAAGTCATTCTCCCGAAGTATTTTTCTTCTTCGGATATCCAATTAAGATGGCGATAATACCACAAATTCCTACCATGATTGGATAAAAACTGTATGGGATAATACTGATTGGCGATATTCCTGCTACGGTTGCAGCAGTCAATAATTGAGCTCCGTATGGCAAAAGACCTTGGATTGAGCAAGAGAAAAGATCTAATATACTAGCTGATTTTCTCGGCTCTATCCCATACTGATCTGCAATATTCTTAGCTAATGGACCAGTAATTAATATAGAAATCGTGTTATTAGCAGTTGATACATCAGTTAGACTCACAAGTCCGGCGATACTAAATTCGGCACCCTTTTTCGTTTTAATTCTTCGCGTTGCCAGGTGCAGAATATAGTCGATTCCTCCGTTAAACTTAATTATCTCTACCATTCCAGCTATTAATATTGCAAGGAAGGCAATTTCATACATACCTGCCATTCCATCACCAATCTGTTGCATCAGGCTCATGAAATGGTAGCTGCCATCTATCAAGCCAACGGCTCCCGCGAGAACAATTCCTAAAACCAGTACGAGGAAGACGTTCATACCGATTAAAGCAAAAACTATAACTAGAACGTAAGGAACTATCTTTATCCAATTATAGCTTATATGATCTACTTGAGCTGATTCACCCATTGCAAGGAATCCTAAAATGATGCTCGTAACAATAGCTGCCGGTAACACAATCCAAAAATTAACTTTAAATTTATCTTTCATCTGTGCGCCTTGCGTACGAACGGCAGTTATCGTTGTGTCTGATATGAAGGATAGATTATCACCGAACATCGAACCACCAACAATCGCTCCCATTACCAAAGCCATCGAAAGACTGGTTTGATCACTTATCCCAACTCCAATTGGAGCTAGTGCTACAATTGATCCAACCGATGTCCCCATCGACAAGGAAATAAAGCATGCAATGACAAATAGGCCAACAACTAGTAGGTTTTGCGGAACGACTGATGTAGTGAGGTTTACAGCAGACTCTACTGCTCCCATGCCTTTGGCAACTTCAGAAAACGCTCCTGCTAAAATAAAAATAATCACCATCAGCATGACATTGGCATTACCTGCACCTTTGCAGAAAATATCAACCTTTTTAGTAAGAGATTCTCTTCGATTCATAGCCAAAGCTACACCCGCTGCTATTGTGATTGCTACTATGACCGGAAAGTTATAAAAATCTCCTGTGATAATTCCTGATCCAATAAATAAAACTAGAAAAACAATAAATGGGATGAGAGCCCATGGATTTGCATTCTTCATTGTTCCACCTCTGATTTTGTTTTACGGCAAAAAATAAAGCCCCATCTTAAATCCATAAGAAGAGGCTTTATATCTATAAAACACTCTTCTTATCTATCAAGCCGCAGCTTGCTGGATTTGGCACAGCAACTTAATCACATAAGCTCCGCTGCCGAGATTTCTTCGGGCCAGTCCCTCCATCTCTCTAAATAAGAAGAAAAGAATATTTTTTTCACAGTAAGTAGGATTATACACATCTCCTTACCTTTTATCAATAGTTTTAGAAATCCTCGATAATGCTTTCATTATAGCTCCTTATTAGAAAGACAATTACACGTGAACATCCCTCTTTTACGCTCTTTCAAAATTGTTGGCTGTAGCGGCTTCTAATTCAAGATTATTTCATCCTTAAAAACTTTTCGTTTCTAATTTCATGAATGTTTAATATGAATGAAGCAGGAGATCGCTGAATAAAAATATAATTAAGTAAGTTTATGCGATTAGATTTGTAAGTCATTTAACACAGCATTGCTTCGATTAATTATGAAGCGTGATTTATATGCATTGCAAACTGCTAACTTTATTTGCAATGTAAGCTCCCTTTATATGAATAGGAGGATATAATGTTCTTCATTTTTTTAATTTACTTATCATTTATCAGCTTAGGATTACCTGATTCTATACTGGGGTCTGCGTGGCCGCTTATGAACACTGACCTTGGCGTTCCGATTGGGAATGCAGGTATTGCTTCTATTATCATATCTATAGGAACAATAATATCCAGTCTGTTTTCATATAGATTAATTAGAGTTCTGGGTACTGGTAAAATCGTTATAATAAGTATAGCTATGACTGCTATTGCACTGCTTGGTTTCTCATTTTCACCTTCTTTTATATGGCTATTATTATGTGCCATACCACTAGGTCTAGGTGCCGGAGCAGTGGATGCAGCTTTAAACAGGTTTGTTGCTACTCACTACGAAGCAAAACATATGAACTGGTTACATGCTTTCTGGGGAGTTGGAGCCCTACTCGGTCCTGTTATTTTATCCGTATTGGTTTTTTGGGGGAATTCTTGGAGAAGTGGTTATTTCACCATTTCAATATTGCAGTTTGCATTAGTCCTGCTGCTACTATTTTCACTTTCAAAGTGGAAAAAATACGAAGATACTGATAGTAATAGAATTCAATATACGAAAGAAATCAATTCAGAAAGCAAAATGGGATTGCTGAACTCGTTTAGGAGAAAAGGTTCTGCCTTTGGAATGGTATCATTTTTCTTGATAGCATCAACTGAGGCCTGCATGATGCTTTGGGGTTCTAGTTATTTAGTTAGAATAGAAGGTATTCCACCCGAAAATGCCGCTGGCTGGATCTCCTTATACTTTCTTGGTATGACGGCTGGCCGTATGTTAAGTGGATTTCTTTCAATCCGCATTAACAATGAATCTTTGATTCAGATAGGTTGTACTTTGACTGTTTCTGGTTTATTGATTATGTTACTTCCATTACCAATCATTTTTACACTATTATCATTTATAATTATAGGGATGGGTCTTGCACCAATCTATCCTTCCATGTTGCACCAAACTCCTGTTTATTTTGGTAAACATAATTCTCAAGCAGCGATGGGGATTCAAATGGCCTTTGCTTACACAGGAGCTACTCTTGTTGCACCCTTATTAGGACAGTCGCTAGCGACTATTTCCTTTTTAATATTCCCTTATTTTCTTTTAGCTTGTGTAGCCGGAATAATGTTCTGTCGATTGATTTTAATACGCTCAAACAAAACTGGTGTTGAGCCTAAACGACTGAGTCAATGACTACCATCTTGAATTTCCTGAAATGGCAGAACATACTTATTTAAGTTGTCTGATATTATAATCTATCTATATTAAGGAATGAGGTTTTTTACATATGGTTAAGAGTATTAAAGATAGCCTGCACAATAGCAGCATGTATCTGCCAGGAGATAAAGAGTTAGCAGAACACCAAAACTTATGCCTAGAACGACTGTACGACTTTAATCAAACACGTCCAAGCGAATTGAAAAAAAGAGAAGCTTTACTCAAAGAGATGTTCGCTGACATTGGGGAAGATTGCTATATCGAGCCTCCACTTCACGCAAATTGGGGCGGCAATCATGTTCACTTTGGAAAGAATGTTTACGCGAACTTCAATTTAACTTTAGTTGATGATACTCATATTTACATTGATGATTATACTATGATAGGCCCTAATGTAACGATCGCAGCAGCCGGGCACCCTATCCTACCCGAACTGCGCGAAAAAGCGTATCAATTTAATGTACCTGTAACTATAGGAAGAAACTGTTGGATAGGTGCTGGTGCCATACTTCTTCCAGGTGTTTCTGTAGGAGACAATACAGTCATTGGAGCTGGTAGTATAGTTACGAAGGACATCCCTTCCAATGTTGTAGCTGTAGGAAATCCTTGTCGAGTACTCAGAGAAATTAATGACTATGACAAAGAATTTTATTTCAAGAATCTAAGGATAGTGGAGAAATAATTAAGAAGCCACACTTTACTTCAGGTGTGGCTTCTCTTTATAAGCTTGAACAGTCCTATACTTCAATGAAAACGTCTTAAGAAGTGTTTGACCTGAAAAAAGGCGCGAGACAAATCTTTAATAAATCGTTGGAATCATCCCTCCATCCATTCGGATTGGGGACCCTTTAAACGCTGAAGCATAAGGACTACATAAGAATACAGCAAGTCTTCCTATCTCGATTGGTCTAATAAATCGCTGTATGTCAGATTGAGGTTGATTATTGATCATAAAATGTTCTTCTTTTTCTGCAAATGTCATGTCTTCATCAGTGTATAATCCCTCAATAATTTGTTGAACATTTTCAGACAGAGTGGGTCCTGGCATAATTGTATTAATCGTAACTTCAGATCCTTTTGTTAAAATGGACAAACTCTTTGATAAAGACAAGAGCATGGATTTTGTCATACCATATTGAGGCATTAGCCCAGAAGGCATTACTGCTTCTTCACTCGCAATAAAGATAATACGGCCATCATTATTTTCTAACATTTTCGGTAAATAATATTTGGATAAGCCATTTGCCGCCAAGACGTTGGTACGGAAGTATTTCTCCCATATGTCATCGGTGATTTCTTCATATTGCATTATTTCATAGATGCCCATGTTGTTAATTAAGATATCTACATCCGGGAATTTCTCTAATAATGCTTTCCTTTGTTGAATATCAACAATGTCAGCTGCAGCATTTAGCGGCGTAGTAGCTGGATAAGCTGTCTTGATTCCCTTAACAATTTCTTCTACATCTTCATTATTCCGCCCATTTATAAGGACGTTAACCCCTTCTTTAGCTAGTTCTAAAGCAATTGCTTTCCCTATTCCCTTTGTAGAACCAGTAACTAAAGCAGTTTTATTATTTAATGCCATTTCCATCTTGTTTTCTCCTTTGATATTATTTATTAATGTTATTTTCAGCCCGCCAATTCAATGGGGTATTCCCTTCCCAGAAACGAAAGGCACGATAGAATGAGCTTTGATCTTTATAACCTAGAAGGAAAGCTACTTCTTTAAGATCTAAAGTTGAGTTCGCTAAGTATTCTCTTGCCTGTTCATGACGTACTTCCATTAATAGCGTTTTAAAGCTAGTTTGTTCATCAGTCAGCCGGCGTTGCAAGGTACGTCCGCTCATACCAAGTTCACTTGCAATATCTTGTAAGTCTAGATTTTCCTTAGTTAAACTGCGTTTTAAAATCCACTTTACTATCTCTTTTATAGAGGGACTGTTCCTGTATCTTTCTAATGTTTGATCCAATACTGGAGTTAAAATCTCCAGCAATTCATCATTGTAAGAAATAAATGGACGATCAAGATCCTCTCTGTTCAATGTCAATCGGTTACGTTCAGCGTTGACTTTAACAGGACAACCAAAGTAATCTTCAAGTTCTAGTAGTTGATTCATTGAATGTGTAAGTTCTACTGAAGTTGCTTTTATAGGCAAACCAGTGCCGCGGCGTCCAAGTTCTAGTAAAAACACAAGTAACGTTCCAATTAGCACTGGCGGTACAGGCAGATCAGCATTCTTCCAAGTGACTTCAATCGTGCATTGGGTACCTTTTTCTACAATTTGAATATTTTCTGGAGGACACATTTTTTTGTAACGAGCCATTCTGTTTAAAGCATCCCTATAGTCACGGGCATGATATGCTGCCAGTACAGGTGATGGATATTGAGCAGTTTCAATTGCTGTTGGAAGCATAAGCATTCCAGCGCCTGTGTTATCAATAATGTTAGAAAAAGCTTGCCATATTCTGATATATTGCTCTGTAGTAACCTCTGATTCAGTTATGACGGTAAGAGGCATCTTTGCTTTTCTAACCACTTCTTGAGCAGGAATTCCAAGTTGAAAAAAACCTTTCCAGAGTCCGTCTGGAATCTTTATATAAATTTGTGCAGTCATGAATTGTACCTCTTTCTATCTATACATTAAGTAGTGGACACTTAAGTATGATGAGTCAAAGCGATAGTAATTTTATTTTAATTATAATAGCTAGTGAAGTAATTAGCATTTTCCGACAATACACTTGCATTAGACGTCAATATGCACACCCTTGTACCTCCATTTATCTTAAAAACGCAAAAAAGCTCGAAGCCCTTAGCACTAAGGGTTTCGAGCTTTTTAAATTTATGATTCCGTCTGGACTTGAACCACCGACCGCTTTTTCAATTTTTTCCGAACTTACATAGCGTATTTATAGGGGTTTTATGCTTGATACTTATTCAACTCAAGCCGTTTTGTTTACGAGTCTTCAAAAATATGCCCCTGTTTGTGTATATAACCAAACAGGGGCCACAAGAACGAAATAGAAATGCGTGTCCCTTCAAAGGACACGCATCACTCATTTTTTCTTCAGTATATAGCCTATTAAAAGTATCAGTACCCATATAGGCAATATATAAAGAGCCAAACGATAATCTGGCATGAAGCCTATGATGACAATCACCGCTGCTAGGAATAGCAGTACGACATAATTGGAGATTGGATACAATGGCAGCTTAAAGGATAACTTGCTTGCTGCTTCCTTTCCTATGCGTTTTCTAAACGCTAAATGAATGATAATGATCATACTCCAGTTGATTATGCCTGCAACTGTTGCAGTTGCCATAACGTAGCTAAATACCTTTTCTGGCATTAAGAAGTTGATAATAACAGCAATTCCTGCCACTCCAGAAGAAAGTAAAATAGCTGGTACTGGTGCACCTGTCTTTTTCCCAGTACGCTGTAGAAACTTTGGTGCGTTACCTTGTTTCGCTAACGAATGCAGCATGCGTCCATTACTGTACAAACTACTATTGTGCGCCGACACAGCTGCAGTCAAGACAACAAGATTCAATATTCCAGCTGCTGCCGGTATACCGACCCCGTCGAGTATTTGGACAAATGGACTGCTTTCCCCGTCTATTTGATTCCATGGGAAGATAGACGTAATTACAATCATTGAACCAACATAGAAGATTAAGATGCGATAAACAACCTGATTGATTGCTTTGGGAATCGTCTTTTTTGGTGTTTCAACTTCACCCGCTGTTATACCTACTAGTTCGACACCTCCAAAGCTGAACATAACGGGTACAAGCGAAAGAAGAATGCCTATCATCCCGTTTGGCAGGTATCCTCCTTCATTAAATAAGTTGGAGAAACCGGTCGGTACACCATTATTTCCAATACCAGTGAAGATGATTAATAAGCCCAGAATTATCATACCTATAATAGCTACCACTTTGATTAGAGCAAAATAAAACTCGAATTCGCCAAATAACTTGACGCTCAATAAGTTAATGCAAGTAATCAGGATAAGAAATCCAAATGCTGTCAGCCAAGTCGGTACTTCCGGAAACCAATATTGAACGTATATGCCGACGACCGTCAACTCAGCCATCGTTACTGCTACATAATTGAACCAATAGTTCCATCCAGAGAAAAATCCGAAAAAGTCTCCTAAATTCTTATACGCATAATAACTGATTGAACCTGAGTTTGGCGTATCAACTGAAAGTTCACCCAGTGCTCGCATGATAAAGAAAATCATCAAGCCGCCTACCAAATAAGCAAGTGGGATAGCCGGTCCTGCTAATCCGATGGAAGAAGCAGAACCATAAAATAGGCCCGTTCCAATTGCTCCGCCCAGTGCAATCATCTGTACATGACGGTTTTTTAAACCTTTTTGTAAATCATTAGTCGATCGGTTGTTTCTTTCCATAACAAAAGCTCCTTGCTACCTATCTTCTCACGTTGTTCTATATTGTTTGATAGCAAACAATTCACCAATAGGCCATCTAATACAGAAAATGAGTGAACAATGTGGGATATTTCATATGATATATCAAATAAACTTAATGATAAACCTATAAAGAAAAATCACTCCTTAACTTTCTATGTGCACATTGTACCATTGTAGGTTCTTCCTTCAATAAAAAGTCTCTTGTAACCGAATTAGAGCTATTACTTCAACTGCCATTCATTTACCTTTCTGCCAATGACACAAAATGCTCTTTTGGAGCTATATCCTTGATTCACTAACCTCTCTACAGTTATTTATTGCCTATCTAAACTTTAATATAGCTTGAAAGTGAAAGAAACATCGATGAAAGAACAACTCATTCAAAAAAAAAATAATATATTTTCTGGATTCTTTAGGTAAAAAAACTCCCCTTTCAGTAAACAGTTTAATTTTCAACTGTCTACTTGAATGGGGAGCATACAAACCGATCTTCCGCTTTCCTATCTTAACTAGGTTTAACTAAGATCTTACATTCATTTTTATCACTTATTAGTTTTTCAAAACCATCTTCTACAATGTTATCTAACGCTATAACACTTGTAATAACTGGCTCAACATTCAATGATCCCTTCGCTAACAAATCAATTGATTGAGCAAAGATATTATTGTAACCAAGAGAGGAATTTATTTTCTTCTCACTGACTACTTGCATTGTCGGGTGGTAGTTAACTGGATTCGCAAAAACACTGACAATCATGAATTCTCCATTAGGTTTGATGCAATCAAGAGACTGGTTAAATGTAGCTTCCACTCCAGCAACATCAAAGGAAACATCCACTCCGCCATTCGTATTATTCTTAATGACTTGCACTGCATCTTCCTCTATCGGGTTTATAACGATATCCGCACCCATTTCTAAAGCTAATTTTCTGCGTTCCTCACTAACTTCAGCCACAAAGATCTTGCTAGCTCCTGCTGCTCTCAAACTTTCTGATAAGAGCAGTCCGATGGGTCCTGCACCAAAAAGCGCTACGCTGTCGCCAATTTTAAATTTGCTTTTTCTGATTGCTTGTAATACAACAGCTAGAGGTTCTATTAATGCTGCAAACTCATAGCTGAGTGTATCCGGAAGTGCAAATACATTTGCTTCTTTTACTACAACGTATTCTGCAAAACCGCCATTCTCATGAATTCCGTATGACTTCATGTCAGGACATATATTATAATTACCCGTTTTACAAGTATCACACTCTCCACATCCCCAAATCGGTTCAACAGCTACTCTATCGCCTGTTTTAAATCTAGTTACATTGTCGCCCACTTCAACAATTTCACCTGTAAACTCATGACCCAAAATCATCTTGTCTTCTGTTACAAAGGTCTTATGTAGGTATTCGTGTAAATCAGTACCGCATATACCTGCAAATTTAACTTTAATTTTAACCGTATCCTTGGATACTTCCGGTTCAGTGATATTCTCAACTTTTACATTTTTCGATCCGTAATATACTAAAGATTTCATCGTATTATCCCCTTTTTCAATTAACTAGTTATGTCCTAGTCTCTATTAGTTTGTAATGTCTTTTATGTATTGTCCAATATCATTGCTTTGTTCATCGAGATTTTGTATGTCTTCCATGAACTCCACCATTACACGGGATTGTTCTTCGGAGGCAGTGGAAACTTCACCGATACTCACAGTCAAATTCTCCATGTTTGTCCGTATTTCCTGAAGCGATTGACCGATCGTACCGACTGCTTCCTTCGTTCCGATGGAAAGCTTACGTATTTCATCTGCCACGACTCCGAATCCTCTCCCAGCATCACCAGAACGGGCTGCTTCAATAGCTGCATTCAAGCCTAACAAGTTGGTCTGTGTAGAAATATCTTCGATCAGTTGTACAACCTTACTAATCTCCTGAGAATTCTCATTTGCATGGGCTGCTTGACCATTGATATCCGTACTCGTAGCGGAAAGCTCCTCAGCCTGCGCAGCAACTTGCTGTACTTTTCCTTGCAGACTGCTGACAATAGCACGTAATTCATCCAGCTCTTCATCTAATATTTCTTCATCTTTTAAGGTTTTGGTGATTTGAAATACACCGACAATCTCTCCGTTTTCATCACGAATAGGATTAGCGGAGTATTGCATACCGACACCATATCGCTCTTTTGGAATATGTATTTGTACCTTTTCTCCATGTAGTGCTTGACGCAGTATATCGTTATCCTCGGAAAAAGCAAAATCGCCGACATTAACGCTATAATCAAAGTCTTTCGACTGGGAAGAAAAGATAAAATTCTCTGTGTCGGTAACGACAACAGCGCAATTCTCACCAAGGTTTTTTTTGATTTCAGGTGCTAGATGGACCAACGCTTGTAATGTTAGATTCATATTCTAATCTCCTATTCCTGGTTTGTTACTTTCTTCATTGTTTCGATGATTTGTTTGCTCTTTTCGTCCAAAGCTTCTATGTCACTCATGAATTCGACCATGACGACAGACTGCTCCTCTGATGAAGTGGAGACTTCATTAATGCTGAGTGTCAGGTTTTCAATGCTGGATCGTATCTCGGTCAAGGAACTACCAATTGTCTGCACTGCTTCCTTCGTATTGTCGGAAAGTTTACGGATTTCATCTGCCACTACGCCGAAGCCTTTTCCTGCTTCCCCAGAACGAGCTGCTTCGATGGCTGCATTTAATCCAAGAAGATTTGTCTGTGTGGAAATTTGTTCAATTAATTGAACCACTTCACCTATTTGGCGGGAGTTTTGGTTTGCATTGTTCGCTTGCTGGTTAATGTCACTACTAGTAGCAGAAAGTTCCTCTGCTTGTGCAGCTACATGTTGTACCTTACCTTGCAATGCATCGATGACCTCATTCAGTCTGCTAAGCTCCTTATCCAGCTTATCTTGATGCTCCAAAGTCCGAGATAAAGACAAAAGACCAACAATTTCGTTTGTTTCCATATCCCGAATAGGAGTTATGGAAGTTACGACCGGTACGCCGAATATTTCAGGATCTTCGGTTTTAGAAATAATGTGTTCCCCTTTGATTGCTCGCAAATAAACCTCGTGTTCATCAAGTCTTGATTTTCCTGCTTCAACGTCCAGCTTCAAAAGCGTTGATGGGGCAAAATATACAAACTTCTCTGTATCCATTACACCTATCGCGGCTGTCGGGCCTAGTGTATCTTTTATAATGGGGGCAATATTTACTACTGCCTGAATTGTAGAATTCATATATTACAAGCTCCTTTACACATGATTCTTCTTTATATCGGTAAGAAGTACTAGAAAGTGAAGTTTTTCACTAGAAAAGGTCTAATTTTGTCACATTTTGTAGAAAATAAAATTGCAATGCTACACTAGGAAAGTGTTTATTTGCTATATATTTCCCTGCTTCTTTAACTTATTTTGTCTTTCACTTTGTCTATGCAGGGGTATCAATACTAGGAATCTTGCGGTATTCTTTGGTGGTTTATATTAAGTTATATATTCTTAATGAGTTTGATGTATCTCATGTATGGTACATCCGAGTTAGCCTTATTTATAAATAATTAATTTTGTCTATTGCTATATAATTTGTGTATGTTAATATAATAGGTGCATTATTTGGAAAGCTGCTATTCAATATATCTGGATCTTTCCAAGCAGATAATTTTTGACCACTTCTCTCTTAATGAGAAGTTTAAGGGCCATACGGACAGCCGGGTCAAATGCCGATTGGCAACTTTAGTTGCCCTATTGATTGAGTTAGAAGCTCAAATTTTATAAGTTGGTTACTTTACAACCAGTGCATTTGCACATCAACTTGTGAAACGGTCAATAAGAGTGGTAAAAGTAATTATTTGCTATTAGACTCTGATCCTTTTTGATATATTCTTGAATATTAAAGAGCTTTCTTGCAAAAGTTTTAGTTTAATAAACTGCTTTTGTTCTGGAGTACCTATGCTATTTTAATATTGATAATTATATCTAAAGCAAGTGTGATGCGCGATTAGGCGTATTTGGCACTTGCTTTTTTGTTTTTAGGGAAATAGATCAAGGTATCCTTTCCTGTAAACATGCAAGTGGCAATCACTCTAAGCTTGGTTGTTTCGGTATTCTTCTTTGCTAGAAAAAATCTATCTTAGTTAGGAGACAAAAGAATGGGTAAAGCACTTATTATTGGCGCTGGCGGCGTGGCATCAGTAGCTGTTCACAAAGCCGTTCAAAACAGTGAGGTATTTGAAGAGATTTGTATCGCTAGCCGTACAAAATCTAAATGTGATGATTTAAAAGCTAAATTAGATGGCGGTAAAACAAAAATCACCACTGCACAGGTGGATGCGGATAATGTTGATGAGCTTATCGCTTTAATAGAAGAGGTAAAACCGGATATCGTGATGAACTTGGCTTTGCCTTATCAGGATTTAACGATTATGGATGCTTGTCTTGCAACAAAAACACACTATATGGACACGGCAAACTATGAGCCAGAGGATACAGCGAAATTTGAATATAAATGGCAGTGGGAATACCGCGAGCGTTTTGAAAAAGCAGGAATAACAGCTCTATTAGGTAGCGGTTTTGATCCAGGCGTAACAGGAGTGTTTTCTGCATATGCACTAAAGCATTACTTTGATGAGATCGAATATATCGACATTCTTGATTGTAATGGCGGAGACCACGGCTATCCTTTCGCAACGAACTTCAATCCTGAGATCAATATTCGCGAGGTTTCTGCTAACGGAAGGTATTGGGAAAATGGTGAATGGATTGAAACGAAACCGATGGAAATCAAGCGTGTTTATGACTTCGCTGAAGTTGGCGAGAAAGACATGTATTTGCTTTACCACGAAGAGCTTGAATCTCTTGCAGAAAACATCCCAGGAATTAAGCGTATACGTTTCTTCATGACATTCGGCGAAAGCTATCTTACACATTTAAAAGCTTTGGAAAATGTGGGAATGACTTCTATTGAACCAATCGAGTTTGAAGGAAAAGAAATCATTCCACTTCAGTTCTTAAAAGCTGTATTACCGGATCCAGCAACACTGGGACCACGAACAGTTGGTAAAACAAACATTGGCTGTATCTTCAGAGGTAAAAAAGACGGTCAAGATAAAACATACTACGTATATAATGTCTGTGACCACCAGGCATGCTATAAAGAGGTTGGTTCTCAAGCCGTTTCTTACACAACTGGCGTTCCTGCCATGATTGGCGCATCTATGATCCTGACTGGAAAGTGGAACAAACCGGGCGTATTTAATATTGAAGAGTTTGATCCAGATCCATTCATGGAAGAGTTGAACAAATGGGGACTTCCATGGGTAGAAGATTTCAATCCTGTGCTAGTTGATGATTCAGTGGTTAAAGAACAGGAGTCAGTACGTTAACATGCGGTTTGAAGAATTACCAACCCCTTGTTACGTAGTTGATGAAGATCTTATTGAAAAAAATCTTAAAATCCTTAATGGCGTCATGCAGCGTACAGGAGCAAAAATTGTGTTGGCGCAAAAAGCTTTTTCCATGACAACAATGTACCCTTTGATTGGAAAATATTTAAGCGGCACAACTGCGAGCGGCTTGTTCGAAGCTCGTCTAGGTTATGAGGAAATGGGCAAAGAAAATCATGTCTTTGCCCCTGCCTATCGTGAAGATGAAATCGACGAGATCATATCCATTTGCGATCATATTATTTTCAATTCCTTCTCTCAGCTGGAGAAATTCAAAGATAAAGCTCTTCAAGCTGGCAGGAAAGTTGGCTTGCGAATTAATCCTGAATGCTCCACGCAAGATGGACATGACATCTATGATCCATGTGCGCCAGGTTCCAGATTCGGTGCGAAACAGGAAGATTTTTCTTCAGATTTGCTTGATGGTGTCTCAGGACTGCACTTCCATACCCTTTGTCAGCAGAATTCGGACGATTTAGAGACAACTCTAAATGCGGTGGAAGAAAAATTTGGTCAATGGCTGCCACAAATGGAATGGATCAATTTCGGCGGCGGCCACCATATCACTAGAGAGGATTATAATATCCCTACACTAGAAGCTTGCATTAAAAGAATGCAGGATAGATATGGTTTAGAAGTATATCTTGAGCCCGGAGAAGCTATTGCGCTTGATGCAGGCTATTTGATTACATCTGTACTCGATATTCATAAAAATGAAATTGAAATTGCCATTCTTGATACCTCAGCAACTTGTCATATGCCTGATGTATTGGAAATGCCATATCGCCCTCCCCTATTTGGTTCAGGCGAAACTGCCGAGAAACCATTCACTTATCGACTTGGCGGACAAACCTGCCTTACTGGCGATGTAATAGGAGATTATTCTTTCGATCAGCCATTAAAAAGCGGCGACAGATTAGTTTTCGGAGATATGGCTATTTACTCAATGGTGAAAACGAACACATTCAACGGTATGCCGTTGCCAGCCATTGCGGTCCGCGATAAAGATGGCGATTGCCAAGTTGTACGCGAGTTTGGCTATCAAGACTTTAAGATGAGATTAGCTTGAAAATAATGTCGTTCGTTTAAAGATAAGATATTTTAAATATCAAACTATTCTAGTTCCTTAGCTAACAACAAGAAAAGGTCAACCTAATTTGGGTTGACCTTTTCTTGTTTCTGATGCTTTTCAGTTTAATCATTACATGCACGCTTAGCTGGGATTAGGGACATCGAATAGATGAAGTTATTTCTTACATACAAAAAGGCTGTCACAATAAATTGACAACCCTTTGTACAAACTCTATTTCTTAATACTCATCTGATTCGCGACTTTTTTCTACTGCTTCATCGGTTGCTTCATTGGCCGCTAGTGAACCTTGTCCGAATTTAGTTTTTCCTGCTTCACGCCCTGGAAGTTTATCTTCCTCGTTATTTTCTTTGATTTCTTTCAACTTCGCTTCAATGCCTTCCTTTACGCGGCGGCCATACTCTTCATCTGCTTGTGTGAAGTGTTCAATCATAGCGCTTTGAATTGATTCATCACACACCGCTAACGCATTGGATAAGTTATTGATTAACTCATCTCGCTCCCAATCTTCAAAATTGCGATAGGTTTCGCCTGCTTGTCCATAGTTATTCGGACGATTGATTGGCGCGCTCATTGCGGCTGCATTAAACGTAGGGCGATGCTGCGGACGCTCTCCTTTATCTGCTTCCTGTAAACCGCCTAGCATAGATGGTTCATAATTGATATGCGGATTATCACCAGACTCTTTTGGATCACGGAAATCCATTTGTCCACGATGCTGATTGGTGTGGATAGTTGTTTTAGGTGCGTTGACCGGCAGCTTCAAATAGTTCGCCCCTACTCGGTAGCGCTGTGTATCGGAATACGAGAAAGTACGGCCTTGCAGCATTTTGTCATCAGAAAAGTCCATTCCATCGACAAGTACGCCAGTACCGAATGCAGCTTGCTCAATCTCTGCATGATAATCAACTGGATTACGGTCTAAGACCATCTTTCCTACTGGAAGCCATGGGAATTTATCTTCCGGCCATAGTTTTGTGTCATCAAGAGGATCAAAGTCCAGTTCCTCATGGTAGTCATCCTCCATGATCTGAACAAATAGTTCCCATTCGGGATAATCTCCTTGCTCTATTGCCTCATATAGATCCTGTGTAGCATGACCAGTGTTTTTCCCTTGGATATAATTGGCTTCCTCCTGGGTCAAGTTACGGATGCCTTGCTTCGGTTCCCAGTGATACTTCACTAGGACAGCCTCACCCTTTTCGTCAACCCATTTATAGGTATTAACGCCTGAACCTTGCATATGTCGGTATGTTGCAGGTATACCATATGGAGAGAACAAGAATGTAATCATATGCGTTGCTTCTGGAGAACGTGAAACAAAATCAAACATACGCTGCGGGTTCGGAACATTTGATGCTGGATCAGCTTTAAATGCGTGAATCATGTCTGGGAATTTCATCGCATCACGGATAAAGAAAATCTTAAGGTTGTTACCAACCAAGTCCCAGTTACCATCTTCTGTGTACATTTTTACAGCAAAACCACGAGGATCCCGCTCTGTTTCAGGTGAATCTTTTGAGCCTGCTACAGTAGAGAAACGAACCATTAAAGGTGTTTTCTTACCAGCGCCTGAAAAGACTTTTGCCCGCGTATACTTCTCTACAGGCTCGTCCCCTACTTTTCCGTATGTTTCAAAATAGCCAAATGCACCAGCACCTCTTGCGTGTACCACACGCTCTGGTACCTCTTCCCTGTCAAAATGGGAAATTTTTTCGATGAAATGATAATTCTCAAGTGTTGCCGGACCACGGTCACCAATCGTACGGATATTCTGATTATCCGTTACAGGATGCCCCTGTCTAGTGGTTAAAGTTTTTCTCTCAACATTTTTATCTTTATTCTCAGCCAAATTGGTGTACCTCCTTAGATTATTCAAAATAATACTAACATTCCAATTTTAATTCTTCAATTAAGACACTTGTTATTTAATAAAAGTTATTCAATTGTAATGATTATAATAAATCTGTCTCACCAAAATTTAATTGATACCATGCAAAAACGCTTCTCAAGAAATTACCCAATACATACTAAATTTTACCCGACTTATATTAGAATTAAACTTGAAGAATTTGTTGTTACAAGCACATTTATAAATAGTATGACTAACATGCAAAACTTTTATGATGACTTCTCCAGCAATTCAGTAATTATTTAGAGAGTTTTACACCTAAAAGTGTAGATTGAGCTGTTCCATGCAAAAATTTCGAAATCTAAATATCGTATATAAAAATTTAAAATAAGTGTGACCGTGTGACCTATTTATAAATTAGATTTAGTATTTTGTTTAGAGAACTAGCACTTATAATTAAATAACGAAAGGAGAAGTCTAATAACAACACAAATTTCATTCCAACAAGTAGATGTATTTACAAAGAAACCTTTCAAAGGCAATCCTGTGGCTGTTATTCTGGACGGAAACGCTATCTCGACTTAAGATATGCAGAAAATAGCAAATTGGACTAACTTCTCTGAAACTACCTTTGTTTGCAAACCGACACATCCGTAGAATACGGATTTTTACTCCAAATAATAATTTGCCCTTTCTCTTTTTGTCTTTTTTGATTCAAAATTAATAAAAACTGTACACTGTGAGAAAAGTACAGAATTTACTATTAGTTATTTTTTTGATTGATCTTTGTCTGGATTGATTGTAGCAGGTACTAGTTTTCCGATGTTAGCCGATGTTGGAGGCATTCTTTCCGTTTTATTGATTCCAGTGATGATATGGTATCACCGAAGCAAAATTTGAAGAATAGCAGTTTATAAGAAAAGGCTGTACATCAATACTTTGTACAGCCTTTTTGTTCTATCTTCATTAACTCTGATTATCAAACCACTGATGCTCCACCATATAAGCAACACTTTCTTCCACTGTTCCCAAAAGGGTATGCTTGGATAATATCGTTTTCCTTTTCAATACGTAAATAACCGCTTCTGGCATTTAAAAGAGAATTGATCAGCGCACAGACTTAAACTCATTCTTATGTATTGGTTATTTTTCCATGTTAGGATGTTAGTCAAACTGGGTATAAATATGATAGCAAAAGTCTGACAAGAGCTTTTGCAGGACAAAAACAGGAGGTGCCCTCTCATCACCAATTTAATAGAATACTTCGCAAGTAATTTCACATTTATACTTGGATACACATGGGATCACATAAAGCTTGTCGGTTTAGCAATCATAATTGCTATCGTGATCGGTGTTCCATTAGGAATCTATTGTTCCGTCAATAGATTTGCCGCCTCAACTATTCTACAGATTGCTTCCATCATGATGACTATTCCAAGCCTCGCTTTATTTGGAATCATGATTCCCGTACTTTCGCTTATCAACGAAGGAATAGGTACGTTACCAGCTGTTATCGCACTTGTACTCTACTCACAGCTGCCGATCATCCGAAATACATACACGGCCATCAGCAATGTAGATCCCGACATACGTGATGCAGCAAATGGAATTGGTCTCACAACTTTTCAACGTCTTTATAAAGTGGAGCTGCCGAATGCCATGCCTTTGATCATGGCTGGAATCCGCACCGCTACTGTACTCAATATCGGTGTCGGCGCCATTGCTACGCTAATCGGCGCAGGAGGCCTTGGCGGCATCATCTATCAAGGAATTTTGCGTACTAATAACACAATGATCCTCGCAGGTGCAATTGCTGTCGCTATATTGGCATTGATTGCTGATTTATTCTTGCGCTTGATTGAAAATCTATTTACGCCAAAGGGTGTAAAAAAATAATAAGGGAGACTATATGATACATTTCAACGATGTCAAAAAGATATACAACGGCAATGTAAAAGCGATTGAGGATATGAATTTCACCGTCGAAAAAGGTGAACTGGTCATCATGCTAGGCCCTTCCGGCTGCGGAAAGACTACTTTGCTTCGTATGGTAAATCAACTCGAAAGCATCACAGACGGTGATATCATGCTCAACGGCAAGAGCGTCCGCCATTCCAACAAAATTGAGATGCGCCGAAACATCGGTTATGTTATTCAATCTAATGGCTTGTTCCCGAATATGAATATTGAGGATAATGCCATGATTGTACCAAATCTTCTAGGCTGGGACCGTAAAAAAATGCGCGACCGTTTTAATACTTTGATGGAACTTGTAGGGTTAAATCCAGATGAATATCGAAAACGATATCCGCATGAGCTTTCCGGCGGTCAGCAGCAGCGTGTCGGTGTGGCTCCTGCCCCGGCCGCCCG
>NZ_LR700942.1:701903-775015 GCF_902497585.1 Terribacillus sp. AE2B 122
ATCATCCGTACTCACCTTCAGGAGGAATTCCTGCAAATTCAGAAGGAACTTAAAAAGACCATTCTCTTCGTCAGCCATGACATTGACGAAGCGGTGAAAATGGCGGATAAAATCGCCCTGCTTAAAGGCGGGAAAATGATGCAATACGCAGAGCCAGCCAGAATGCTGAACAAACCGGCCAACAGCTTTGTTGCTGAATTCGTCGGTCAGGACCGCGTGCTGAAGAGCATGAGTCTGTATACAGTAAAAGACCTTGCAAACGCGCTGACACTGAAGCCTGTTCTTGAATCTCCTGATTCTCAAAATATAAACGAAAACCTCTCCTTGCGAGTGGCAATCTCGAAGATTTTAAACCAGGAAGCAGATCAGCTGATCGTAGAGAATGACAATGGCACGCGCACAGGAAGTATCACATTGGACTTGATCGAGCAGTTCCTGCACCGTGAGATCAAGGAGAGCGTCTGAGGGGGCTGTAATCATGGATAGAACAAACAAAACCATCGCCTTGATTATCAAGCTTATCTTCTGGGCATTGCTCGCTGCATTCTTTATTTGGGCATTCGTCAATAATATGTTCAGTACGATTCGGGAACAGCCGGATACTTTCCTGCGCTTGCTCGGTGAGCATATCACGATCGTGCTGCTTTCAGGAGCGGCTGCTGTGCTGCTTGCTGTACCACTCGGCATTTTCGTTACTAGGCCTAAATTCCGTAAATCGGAATGGCTGATTGTCGGAATAGCGAATCTTGGACAGACGATCCCGAGCTTAGCTGTGCTTGCACTGGCTATGGGCTTCCTAGGTATCGGAATTAGCGCAGCAGTAGTTGCCTTATTCGTCTATTCCCTGCTTCCAATCCTGCAGAATACAATTGCAGGCATCGATTCCGTTGATGACAACATGATCGATGCAGCCAAAGGAATGGGACTCACAAATGCTCAAATCCTCTGGAAAATCGAGCTGCCGAATGCACTCACCTCGATTATTGCAGGTATCCGAACAGCATTGGTCATCAATATCGGGACCGCTGCCCTCGCCTACCTTGTCGGTGCTGGCGGTCTAGGTGTATGGATATTCACCGGTATCCGTCTGTTTGATAACGCCTTTCTGATGTCTGGAGCCGTCCCTGTCACCTTGTTGGCCATCCTGATTGATTACTTGTTCAAATGGCTGCAGTTTGCTTTGGTGCCAAAAGGGCTTCGTCTAGCCAGGAAAGCACAAAACGCATAAAGAAAGGATACCAGAGGTTATGAAAAAACGATTATCCCTATTTGTTTTATTAACAGCTATATTACTAGTGTTAAGCTCGTGCAGTCCTGGCGGGAAAAATATCACAGTCGGAGCCAAGACCTTTACAGAGCAGCTGCTTCTAGCCAAAATGACAACCTTCATATTGGAGGATAACGGTTATAACGTAGAAGAAATCCAGAATCTCGGTTCATCCGCGATGCGTCAAGCAATTGAAACGCAGCAAGTCGATATGACATGGGAATATGTAGGTACAGCACTGGTATCCTATTTAGGTGTGGATCCAGTAGTCGATAAGATAGAAGCTATGGAAACCATCCAGGAGCTTGATAAAGAAAACGGTGTAGCATGGACAAACTTGACTGATGCCAATAATGTCTATGTGCTCGCTATGAAACAAGAAAGAGCAGATGAGCTGGGTATTGATACAATTAGTGATCTGGCTACTTACGTGGAGGATAACCCAGATGAACTCAGCTTTGGGATGGAAACCGAATTCGCTAATCGTCAGGATGGGATGCCAGGTTTAGAGGAGCATTACGGCTTCCATGTTCCTGATTCAAACATCCGGGAAATGGAGATTGGTCTTTACTATTCCGCGCTGAATAATGACGAAATCGATGTGTCCGAAGGGTTTTCCACCGACCCGCAAATCAAATCACTCGGATTAAAAATTCTTGAAGATGATCAGGAATTTTTCCCGTCCTACAACCTGGCTGCCTCTATCAATCAAGACACGTTAGATGAGCATCCAGAATTAACTGAAATACTTGAGCCGCTACAGAAAGCATTGACCGACGATTCCTTACGGGAATTGAACTATCAAGTGGATATTGAACAAAAAAGTGTAGAACGTGTAGCCAAGGATTTCCTAGAAGCAAATGATCTGCTGAAAAACTGAGAAAACGGCCCTGACGAGGGTCGTTTTTGTTTGTTTTTTACACGACTTTAGATACTAACGGATTATTAGGTGCTCCCTCCTACTACAGGTCGTATGGGAGGAAACTTGTCCATCTTTTTCTGTAGATACACGTATATAGACTATATATAGCTAGTATAAAGTACAACCAAACTATTAGAATTCTTACCTCAGTTAATCAGTTTTAACCCGAGTTTGCTTTTAGTTTAATAGACCCTTATTAACGCATAAAAATTGATGGTAAGGGTAATATACCTCTATAAACTATTACTTAGGTGGTGGAAATGTTGAAACAAGAAGAAATGGAAACGGTAAGAGAGTTAATCAAAGACATAGACACTGCGATGCTGACTACCGTTACGGAAGAAGGACTTGTATCTCGCCCTATGAAAACACAAGAAGTAGAGTTTGATGGTGACTTGTGGTTTTTCACTAAAAAAGAGACTGATAAATATGAAGAGATTCTACATGAGCAAGATGTTAATGTGGCTTATGCAGGTAAATCCTATGTTTCCATTCGTGGAAGCGCGGAAATCGTTTCGGATTTAGAGAAGAAAAAGGAATTGTGGAGCAAAGCATATAAGAAAATCATGCAAACTTCGTATGATAGTCCTGATGTTGTCTTGATAAAGATACAAGCGGAAGCAGCTGAATATTGGGATACCGGTAATTTCACGAAGAAAATTGCCTTTATGTATAAACGTATGACTGGGCAAAGTGCAAAATCGACAGATATTAATGAAACGGTTGAATTGAAAAAATAACAGCCCAAAACAGAGAAGAGGCAAGGTTTCTACAAAGACCTTGCCTCTTCTCTATTTTTGTTCAGCAGGTGCGAAAAACCTCATTGGGTTATCATAGCGGCCCCTAATGATAATGATCTAATTAAAAGACCTTAGCATTGCTCTCTATAAATGCGGAATTGAGGTAACTAAAGTTACATATTTCGTGAAATTGCAGATGACCTTCTCACCAATGTGATGTAGAAGATAACCGCAAGTATACTAGTCATAAAAATTGTTATTCCGAAGGGTACAGCAGAATCTTCTCCAGCAATACCTACTAAAGGAGAAGTGATGGCTCCTAATGCAAATTGGAGACTACCTAATACTGCGGCCGCACTTCCTGCAATGTGCCCTTGTGACTCCATGGCCAAAGTAAAGGAAACCGGTGCAATTATTCCAATGGCTACTGCAAATAAGAAGATTGCCAGGAACAAAGTAATGAATGATCCGTGAATTAGCACGATAATCAAGATGAGCGCAGTAGTGATGAAAGCTATCAGCAGTCCGATTCGAAATATACGATGTTCATCCATCTTTTCTGAAAGCCATTTCACTAGCTGTGATCCCAAAATAATTCCAAGTCCATTTAAGGCAAAAAGTACTGAAAACAGTTGAGGCGAAATATCATACATATTCTGATATATAAATGGAGTCCCGGAAACATAGGCGAACACACCGGAGAACAATATGCCATTGACAAGCGCATAGCCCATAAAGCTCCGATCTCGAATCAAAGAACTGTAGTTTCTTAATAGTTCCTTGAAATTGCTTGGAACACGCTGCTCAGCATGCAGGCTTTCTTTTATTCCCCATGTGGCTATGCCTGTTAGAATGAGCCCTAAAATCCCTAGAAAAATAAACACTCCAATCCATGAAGTGAACGTAGTCACCGCACTTCCTGCAGTAGGAGAAATTAATGGAGCTACATTGCTAATCATCGTCAGAAGTGCCATGAATTTGACCATTTCTACTCCACTGTAACGATCACGAACAATCGCACGAGATATAACGAGTCCTGCGGAAGCAACAAATCCTTGAAAGAAGCGCAAAACAATAAACATTCCGATGTTTGGCGCGAATGCACATACTATAGAAACTAAAAAGTAGAGAAGCATTGATATTAGCAAAGGCTTACGCCTGCCATGAACATCACTTAAAGGGCCTGCAACAAGCTGCCCCAAACCTAAACCTAACAAACTGGCCGTTAGGCTCGCTTGAATTAACGAAGCCGTTGTATTAAAGTCATTCATCATTTCCGGCAGCGAGGAAAGATACATATCTACAGTGAATGGTCCTAGTGCTGAAAATACAGCTAACAGCAGAGCGGTTCTAAAATAATTATTTTGCTTTTTATATTCCATTTATTCATAGCTCCTTTGACACGCAATCTTGTGCTAAATAAAAAAATGCTACTAAGGTTAGGGCAATTTCTTAAATTCAAAACCCAGTTTATGCTTTTTAGCCGACTTGCTTAGTTGGGCGAATGATTACCTCATTTACTGCTGCCGATTCAGGTGTGCCTATTGCATAAGCAACTGCATCAGCTACATCACTTGCTTTTAATCCGTCAGTGCGCTGAAGATTCTCTACCCATGCCCTTCTCTCCGGGTCATTTATCGTTGTGTGAAGCTCTGCGTCTACTGTTCCTGGAGAAATAAGCGTGCTGCGAATATTACTTTCACGTTCCTCTTGCCGCAACCATTCCATTATGGCGCGAACAACAAACTTCGTTCCGCAATAAACAGCACCTTGCTGGAATACCACGTGACCAGCTACAGAGTCAGTCGTAACAATCTGTCCGGATTGTTTTTTCTGCATGATCGGTAACACGGCAGCGATACCATTTAAAACACCCATGATATTGATGTCTATCATCTGTCTCCATTCATTAAAGCGTTTTTCGGAGAGTAATGCTGTTGGCATGATTCCAGCGTTATTAGATAGGCACATCAACACGACCGTGTTTCTCAACTGCCAGGTCGATAACCGCTTGTACTTCTTCTTCTTTCGTGACATCTGCTACTGCAATAGAAATATCTGCGCTTGGCAATGCATTCGCAATAGCTTCCAAGCGTTCTTCACGCCGAGCAGCAATCACTAATTTTGCCCCTTCTTCTGCCAGCTTCCTGGTTGTTGCTTCTCCTATTCCACTTGATGCGCCCATGATTACAACGACTTTGTCTTGAATGTTTATCAAATAAATCATCCCTCCTAATGCCGTTTAACCTCTCATACATATTTTAGAAAGGACTCATATTTATAACAAATACTTATATCTCATTTCTTGATATGCTTGCTAAGCATTTCTATTTATATATACTAGACTTCATAAGGAGGCATCAGATATGGAATTAAGAGTACTGCGTTATTTCCTTACAGTGGCACGAGAAGGAAGCATTACTAAGGCTGCTAATTTTCTGCATGTTACACAGCCAACCTTATCCCGGCAACTAAAAGATTTAGAACTGGATTTAGGAAAGAAACTATTTATCCGAAGCAGCCACAGTATCTCCCTCACTAATGAAGGAATTCTCCTGAAAAAGAGAGCTGAAGAAATTGTCTATATGGCTGATAAGTTAAAGACTGAATTTCATTCGATGAAAGAAACAGTAAGTGGAGATGTTTATATCGGCGGCGGAGAAACAGACGCCATGAGGCAAATTGCACGGATACTAAAAAAATTGCAGGTAAGTTACCCTAATGTCCGGTATCACATACACAGTGGAAATGAAGAAGATGTGACGGATCGGCTAAACAAAGGAATGCTTGATTTCGGTATTCTGATTGAGCCCGCTAATCTGTCAAAATATAACTATCTGAACATTCCTGCCAAAGATCTTTGGGGAGTTGTGATGAGAAAAGACAGTCCACTGGCAGAGCAAGCTACCATTCATGCAGCAGATTTAATACATCTACCGCTAATCTGTTCAAAACAGGCCATGAATCAGACTTATTCAAAGAATGAATTTGCAGATTGGTTCGGTGAAAATCTGGATAAGTTAAATGTCGTTACTACATATAATCTGGCGTACAATGCCAGCATTATGGTGGAAGAAGGCATCGGTTACGCAATCACTCTGGATAAGATAGTGAACACGTCAGAAGATAGCAATCTCTGTTTTAAGCCTCTTGAGCCTAGACTTGAGTCCGGTTTAAAAATTGTTTGGAAAAAGCATCAGGTTTTCTCTGCAGCTTCCGATTTGTTTCTTAAGGCAATTCAAGCAGAATTATCAAGCTGATAGACGTTCAATAGAACAGGAAATAGTCATATGCTGCCGTGGTTGTGATTGGAGAAGATTACGTAAACGAGGAAATCAAATTAAAGAAGACTGTACACCCACTTAGTGTACAGTCTTCTTTATCTCTTTAAGAGACTTTGTGAAAAACAAAGGCGCCGTTAGAGGAATAGCCCCACAATCGTACCAGTCAAGATAGATCCCATTGTAGCAACCAGCAGAACCTTGAAGCCGACTTTAGCCAGCAGGCTTGCCTGTTTTTGATCTATTGCTTGTACAGTTCCTAAGATCATTCCAATGGATGAGAAGTTTGCGAATGAAATCAAGTAAGCTGACACAATACCTACAGTTTTCGTGGACATGTCAGGTAGTATTTTGACAAAATCAGTAATTGCTACAAATTCATTGGCAGCTACCTTCGTTCCCATAATAGATCCCGCGTTAAGGATTTCGGAAGTTGGGATACCCATTATAAATGCTATTGGAGCAAACACATAACCGATAAGTTCCTGGAATGTCATCCCCACAATGCCATCCAAAATGAAGTTAACCATTGCAAGTAAAGCCATATACGTAAGTAGCATTGCTCCTACGATAAGAGCAGTTTTACCACCCAATATAGTGCCATTACCGATAGCTTCAAAGAAGGATTTTTCATTATTCATTTCTTTCACATCAATTTCGAGATCTTCTTCACTTGTTACCGGAGCTACAATGGAAGATAAAATCAGACCTGAGAAAACGTTCAATGGCAGTGCCACTAGGACATATTCAGCAGGAATCAGCTGCAAATACGCTCCAAGAGTCGAACAAGATACAGCTACTAGTGATGAACTTGCGACAATAAATAAACGGTTCGGGCTAAGCTTGTGAATTTGCGACTTTACAGATAGAATTGCCGTTGTGTTACCAAAAATCATGGAATTTACTGCAACGAATGATTCAATCTTCGGAAGCCCTGTTATTTTGGAAACGAAACCACCTATATACTTGATTGCGAATGAAAGTATCTTGGTATAAGTTAAAATGGATAATAATGCAGATACAAAAATAATCATCAGAAGAACGTCAATGAAGAAATAACCCTTTTCGGATAAGTCACCCAATATGAATGCAATTCCTTCATGACCAAATGACAGTACTTTGGTAAATACATCTACAATTTTCTTGATGATCGTTCTGCCAATGGAAGTATTCAACAAGAACCAGCCTAAAATAAGCTGGACAACTAGCATGACACCGACAGCTCTATAATTGATATTCTTTTTGTCGTTGGACATAGCCCAAGCAACAGCAATTAAAACAAGTATTCCTAAAATCCCAATAACAATAGACAATTCCTTAACCTCCAACTCTGCAGAACCACAATGGCAACAGTGTAATTTACTTAGCTTTGTTCAATTTTAATCTTCTTATAATAAAAGCAGAGAAAAACCCCCGCCCATTACAAATTGTTAAAATTTTTATTATAAATACCTGATTAACATTTAATCTGTTTTATAAGCTAACTTAACGCTAAATATTAGCATCTATTATTACATATATAACAATGCATGATAACTCTTTTATAAGTAGTTTTATTATTTACATTTTTCCTAAAATACTCTTAACTAATTTATTAAAATTATTTATTCAAATCAGAAAAATGGCTAAAAAAACCCTAAAACTCTTTGTTTTAGGGTTTTTCCAAGTAAGGTATTTGCCTCTACAAATCAGTGGGTATATTTAATTGACCATAATATTCCATTTAACTTCCTTATTTCCTCTGATTGACGTTACAATATAAATGACAAAGAAAGGAATGATTATATGATGAAGCCTAGCAAGCTTCCGTATTTGTACACTGTACTGCTTTTGTTAGTTCTAGTGCTTGTTGGCTGCACCAACAGTACCAACGAAAAATCAAAAGAAGATTCTTCAGATACTTCTACTGCATCAACATCTGATCAGCAAGATGAAGAAGCTAATGAAAATGATCAAGTAGATAAAACTGACGATGAATCGGAGTCCAAGAGAGAAGTATCTGCGTCTGCATCTAATAATTCAGAAGAAATAACTCCAGATGCGCCCGAAACTGAAGAACCTAATACTTCTGAGGAAACAACAACTGATAAAGATACAACTGATACATACGAAAATGAAGAAAATGATCTATTGGCTAGTTATTCTGTTGAGGAAATTGAATACGCACGAGTGTGGCTCCAGCTCGGTCCAAACCACCAGATTGACGGATTGTATGTAAGGAAAATTCCAGCTGGCACAACACTAGAGCCAGATTATTTCCCTATTGTCAGCTACCCTGAAGATGTTGTTCAGCTAAGCGGTTCTCGCATAGTCGATGGATCTGTAACATATAGCAGTAATGGAGATGGTTCGATTAATGTGTACAACGTTCCTTTGCCAGGACGTTGGTATGGTGGTGCACCTTCCCCTCCAGAAGGCTTAGATGAAGGGGAAATGAGAGAAGAACTTGAAAACATTATCAATAATACAGAGCTTGTTTATGTTAATCCTGGAGAAGATGATGCTGTCAAAAAGTTAATTGACTTAATCAATGAATAATTTTTTTACAATCAGTGGGTTGATTATTGAACAGCCCGCTTTCGTTTATTCAAGTTTCGCTAAGGAGTGATTAAGATAGTAGCAAACAATATAATCTACAAAGAAGTCCAAAAACCTAGGCAGCCTTTGCTCTGGCTGATAGTAATATCTATTGCTGCATTGATGTGGTACGGCTTCATTCAGCAAGTCGTCTTAGGAGTTCCTTTTGGTAATAAACCTGCTTCAAATGCTGTTTTAATTATATTTTGGATTATCTTCGGAATTGCTTTTCCTTTTATCATGCTTAAATGGACAAAGCTGATTGTCGAAGTGCATGAGGATGGTCTTTACATTCGCTTTATACCGTTCCATTTACATTATAAGAAGTTTTTGTATAAGGACATCAAACATTATAGATCTATCAACTACAGTCCATTAACGCGTTTTGGCGGCTGGGGTTATCGTGTGAATTTCAAAGGAGAAACGGGTTATATAATGGGTGGAAAACAAGGGATAGAGTTGACTTTAAAGTATCAAACAGTAGTGATTAGCACTATTAAACCGAAGGAAATCATTAAGGGAATGGACGCTTTTCAAAAGGATAATTTATAAAAATTGCTTGCCTTGATTGTTAAAATTTTAATGTAAGAACTAGCGTTATTCTCGAATTTTCATATTCGGGCATCGCTTTTTTAACTCATTAATAAATTCTCTTTTACACATTGGTGAAATCATTACACTGCCCCAAAATGCCTGTTTAGAGTAAATCTCAATCGCGTCCCTCGATGACAATATTCTATAGCCTGAGAAAATATTATTTGAAGAAGTAATCTTTATAATATCTTCGTACAAAATACGACTTTTGTATGGTCCTCCTTGTACTAATAAGAAGTCTTGATAGTAAACATACTTGATTGAAAATGCTGACCACAAAATTACTCCTGCAGGAATTAAAAATGTACATGTTAATAAAAGAAACGGAAACAAGTCTATTTTGTTAAAAAAGAAGAGTGGCCAAAATGACGCTAAACCCAGTAAAAGAATTGCAATCATCATGAAATTAACGAAAAGGGCATCTATTTTCGAACAAAATACCATCTAACCCACCTCACTTCTATAACACTATATACGAGTCCTGTTTCACAAGGTTTCACATCAGAAAGAAGCTGCCGGGAGTACCCAGCAGCTCATCAGTTTCACTTAATACTCTATCCAGTGACTATATCTCTGAGGCTTTTGCTACCTTCATCTCCACGGCCCGTCTTATATAAGTACACAGATTGTTTAATCTTATGGAAGATTCAACTGCCATGAAACTCCGAACTTATCATCCGTCCAGCCAAATTTCTTACTGAATCCATAATTGTCCAGCGGCATACGTTCAAGTCCATCCTCGTTCAGTTTCTGATAAAGTTCATCGAGTTCCTTTTCCGTGTCACAAGTAACGTAGATGGAGAAAGAAGGTGTAAAGGAAAACTGATGTGTCACATTACTGTCAATGCACATAAATTCTTGACCCTTTAAGGAGAATACAGCCAGCATTACAGTTCCTTCATCTCCAGGTTCGTTCGCTCCATATCGAGTAATACTTTTAATTTCTGAATCCTCTATGAGTGATATGTAGTAATTCATTGCTTCTTCAGCTTTGCCATCTTGGAACATTAAGAAAGGTGTAACCTTCTCCATTATTTATTACCTCACTTTAATTATTCTTTCATTTCAAAAGCTAGCTCTGTTCGACCGTAAACATGGCATTCCCCATGACGGAACCTTCAGGAAATCCAGTAACAGTATTATTGTATCTTCTGCATTGTACCACTTGTTTCCTTTAAGATCGGACTTTTCAGCACAAACATTAAGTAGAAAAAGCCGCCGGGGGAACCCCTAGCAGCTTATCTCCACCTATTCTCTATCCAATGCCCGTAACGCAGGACCCTCTACAACTTCACCAACAGCTGTAAATCGAGATCCATGACAGGAACAATCCCATGTGTGATCCGCGTTATTCCAAGAAACAGGACAGCCGTTATGTGTGCAGGAAGCACTCATTTCGTGCAGCTCCCCTTTTTCATCCCGATAGTAAGCCATTGTCTGACCGTCTTTCTCGAGGATGGCACCTTTTCCATTTGGCAGATTATCTGGTTTTACAACTGTTTCATTGCTGATACGATTCACATCGTCCTCCCCGATACTGACGGCTTCTGCTTCTTCCATCTCCCGGCCAATCTTATATAGTTCGGCAAATTCATTGTCTTTACCATCTATAAGATCGGCGAGTAAGGTAGCTGCGGCTACACCATTGGACAAGCCCCATTTACCGAAGCCGGTTGCTGTATAGATACCGGGAGCATCGTCACTTACTTTTCCAATGAAAGGGAGCTGATCGGTTGTCAGCAGATCGTGGCTGGACCAGTGTTCGTAAAGTTCCTCGACTCCGAATTGTTCTTCAGCAAATTGATAGATTTTTTCATACCGATCGAGGACAGAGGAGCCGTCACCAGTCACATGCGCCTCACCACCAACGAGGAGGTAATGATTTTCTCCCTTTTTCAAACTGCGAATTGACCGTTTCGGATTTTCAAGACTGATATACATACCATCTGGATAAGGCTTTTTCGATTTGATTGCAATACCGTATGAATTTTTCGGGTTCATATTAGAAGAGAAATATTGATTCTCCACCTGAACAGGGAAATGGGTTGCACTTACAACATGATTCGCTGTAATGGTATGACCATTCTCTGTATGGACGACAGGACGAGATTCTGTATCGAATGAGACAGCTAACGTCTGTTCATAAATGCTTCCGCCTCGAAGCTCGATTTCCTTCAATAAGCCTACCAAGTATTTCACCGGATGGAACTGGGCTTGCTGACGCATTACAGCAGCTGCTTTGATAGGGATATCCAACGGCATTGTATCTGCCAGATAACCATCAATTTGTAGCTTGCGGTAGGCCTCCACCTCTTTTTCAATTGTTTCCACACCTTCGTCTAACTGCGTGTAAACATACGCCTCCTGCTCCTCAAATTCACAATCGATTCCATGCTCGGCTGCTGTATCTTTCACATAATTGATCGCCTGCAGATTTGCGCGGAAGTATTGTTTCGCTGTTTCCTCTCCATAGCGTTCAATCAAGCCATGATAAACGATATCGTGCTGTGCGGTCAGCTTGCTTGTCGTATATCCGGTTGTACCAGAGATCAACTCACGACCTTCGATAAGAACAACGCTTCTGCCGCGCTTAGTCAGTTCGTATGCTGTCGTTATACCAGCGATTCCTGCACCGATGACTAATACATCCGTATCCAAGTCTTTTTCTAAAGCTGAATAGGTCGGCATTTCCGTTGAATTACGCCAGTATGATGATGGTTTCTGTGAAAATAGCTTTTTTGTTTGCTCCATAACTGCTAACCTCCTGGACTATTGCCTTTTGGTTATACAGTATCCTGGATTAGCATCAGTCAAACTTTTTCCGGTAAAAGGGCAGCGAAAGTTTTTACCGCTTGATGAAGTTTCTGACGGGATGACGTATCTGTCAAAGCTCGTAGCATACCGGTGTAATAACTTTCTAGCTGTCCAGCAGCATTTTTCTGAAGGTCTGCCTTCTCCGATTGCCAAATTTCTTCGTAATGGCTCTCCATAGCTAATGTATACACTTGCAGTATTTCAGCAAGAATCGGTTCCATCAGCTTTAAAAGTTCCTCTTTCAACTTTTCTTTTCCGTTTTCTTGGAAAAAGGCTTTTGGACCGCGATACATTTTTAGCAGTCGAGTAATTTCGCCTTGTTCAAAACGGAACGATGTTTCTGGCGGCGCAGTCTCTGGCAGTTTCTGATCTGCAGGTGCTGCCAAGGATAACGCCTCGTTTACCGTTTGGACGGCTTGTTCTAACCCGCTCCTCCATCGCTCCATCTGCTCTCGTACTGTTCTGTCGACACGAATAGTGACTGCTCGGTATTCCTGTTCTAGCTGAATTTGGATTTGACTAGCGAATTCAAGTATTTGCCGTGCTACTTCCTCTTTACCTGCTGCTCCGCTGCTTTTGATTAGTGCTGGATTAAAGCATTGTTTAAACAGATCATTTGCTTCAAGCATCTGTCTTTCTTTAACATAATGCAGCTGTTTTTCAATACGCTGAACAATAGCTTGTTGAAAAACAGGCTGTGTATATGTCCGTGCTTTGGCCAAGATTTCATCCTGTTCCTGCTTATACTGACGGACTTTCCGCAATTTCGCATTTTCATCTAAATCCATTGCATTGCTATACGTTTGCAGCTGTCCATATTGCCTTTTCAATTCCTGCCTGGCGCCTTGAATAATGACTTCTGTCAGCTCGTTGCGGATGAAGCCATACAATTCTTCCTCCAGCTTGTTGAGCCCTGAATTCAGGTTCAGGGAAGTCTGTTTCTCCTGCAAGCCAAGTAAACTGCTCAAAGCAAAAAGGCGCGGCTGTCTGATTTGGAAGTTAGCCAGATTGTCTGCTACATAGGAGGTAACATAATTGACTTCTTCTTCATCCTTTGCTAAATCACTCGCATTTACGACGAAGAACATATTGTCTTTCTCTAAAGCTCCTTTTACCTTGCCCAGCTGCTGGAGTACTTGTTCATCCGCCTTCGAAAAAGCGTGGTTATAATAAGTCACGAAAAGGATCGCATCAGCATGCTTCATAAATTGGAATGTCACATCCGTATGACGGGCATTGACTGAATCGGCTCCTGGAGTGTCTATTAGTGTAACGCCTTGCTTAAGGAACTCATTATCCAAATAAACGGTTATCTGTTCGATAAAGCAGCTTATCGATTCCTTCGTTACATAATCGCTAAAATCCCCGAACGGAATAGTCCCTTCTGTACCAAGATTAGCGTGTACGACATTGTACCCAGTTTGGACCGCCTGCAGAAACGCTTGATGTCTTTTATCCTTTACAAGATCCGCCGGGTTTTCAGATAAGAAATCCTGCAGGGTAAGCTGCTTTCCGCTCAAGCTTTCAATGTCAGCCTCGATATGCTGCCGAGATTTCCATTTGACTAGCACAGTCTGATGAGGATGCTGACTCGTTGCCTGCTTCAGCATATTGATCGATGCGGTCGTTGGATTCGGCGACACCGGGAGCAGGCTTTCACCAAGCAATGCATTGGCGAATGAAGATTTACCAGCACTGAAAGCCCCAAAAAGCACTAATGTGTAATCTTGATGTATTAGTTTTTCTTTTCTATTCTTGATGTCTTCTATTGCTGATTGAAACCCTTCCACGCCGCCCAGGGCAGATGCCGCCGATTCCAGCTGATGAGCCATATCTTCTGCAGTTAGCTTTGTAGGTGAATCAAGTTGTACAATCGGCTCTGCTTCCAGCACGGCCGTTTTACTATTTGGTACAGGTTCTAATAGATCTATGCTATCTTTCAGCTTATATCTATTCGTCAATGCTTGCCTCGCCCGTTCGATAGTTTCTGTATCCATATTCAGATCTGTCTGGTGAATTTGATTTGCGATTCTTTCATAAGACTGCTGCAACTGGTTGATTTCATTATCGACTTGTTCATTTTCAGCTGCTTTTCTTTTTTCCAGTTTTTCTAGCTGTTCCGCTTGCTGGAAGGCAGTTTGAGTCGTAAGGATTGCTGCTTCTACAACTTGGAGGGCAGCTTTTTTGTAAGCCAGCTTGATATGATCCTCGACAGCAGCTGTGTAGACCAATGTATAGGTGCCATTCTTACTCGCCCCTGGTTGAACATGCTGCTCAAGTAAATCAGCTGGCAGCACTACCGCAAAATCCTGCAGCAGCACTTGTACGGATTCCGTATACATCTCATGCTTCCTAGCCCAGTCGCTCAGCTTATCGCGAATCCGCCAGACCAACTGCTTCTCGATTTGCTGATAAATCAGCTCCTCTGTCTTAGCTCGGCGCTGTTCCCGCTCTTCTGCTGTCTTTCGTTTATTTCCAAACAAACCTACTTTAAAGTCTGGAAAAGTGGATTCTAAATAAACTTCTGCTACTTCACGCACTTCAAAAGGCATCAGATTTGCGTTTTTTAAAGTCTGCTGAATAGTCTCGCGTCCGTCTTCTTCTGCAGTTTTTTGTTTCTCTCGCCAATTGCTGGCTGCATCCTCAGCAGTATGATCCAATTGATGACGCTGCTCCAACAATGCTGCTTCTTTTTCCGCTAAATCTTGTCTCACATCCTGCAGATAATTAGCAATCAGGCGCTGTTTCCCTCGCTCCAATCCTGCTTTATGTAACTGTTCTTTATCTGCAAGCAGCTTTTGCATCTTTTCTTTTACAGCGTATAGCTGATTATGCTCGTGGTCTTGTTCTTTCAATGTCGTATAGTATACAGCTTCAGGTGTGATATTCCACTGTTCAAATACGTTCGTGACCCCAGTTTGAAAATCGGTCCATGAGAGTTCTTCTTCGCGATGCTTGTCAATTTGATTGACAAGCAGATAAAATGGCTGTTTCTGTTCCGATAGCTGCTGTAAAAACAACAAGTTCACTTCCGACTGTACATGATTATAATCCGTTACATAAAACATACTGTCTACGAGATGCAGTGCCGACTCTGTCATCAGACGGTCTGCATCATCACTTGCATCGATACCTGGTGTATCCATCAAAGCGATGTTGTCTGGGAGTACTGTCTGTTCATCTTGTATTTCGATTCTGCGAATATCTTTATTCCGACAATATATATCCAATGTTTCCTTTCGGTACGGTATTGGAAGTTCATATTTCGTTTCATCCGCTCCATAAGCGACCACTTTCGGCTGACCGTACTGAATGGTAACGATATTAGCACTCGTCGGAATAGGGCTAGCTGGAAGCACTTGGTCACCAAGCAGCGCATTAATAAGCGAGCTTTTCCCGGCAGAGAAATGCCCTGTGAAGCAGATAAAGGCAGTTCCGTTCTCGGCTTTATCCACTAAATCAAGCGCTTTTTTACTATATTGTGATGCGTTTTCTGTTTCGAAATATTGATATAATGCTGACAAACTGAACAATTCCGTTGTTTCCGCTGTTCTTCGCATAGATGATCCCTCCTCTTATGTATGCGCATTCATATTTTTTATTATAAAACAGGAAAACCGCACTTACCATTGTAAATGCGGTTTTCTTCTTATTCTCCCATATAAGGAATACGGACATCAGTGTCCAAAGCACCTGTGAACTGGCTGAATGACAGTTCTCCACCCTTGATCCAGCTGCCGAAATCGACTTCGGTCGGCTGCTGATTACCGATAGCAAATGTCATTTTCAATTCCTTTGGTTTGTAAACAGAGGTATGGATTGTTCCTCCCCAATTGCGATACTGATCTGAGAAAACATCATAACTTGGATCGTTCAAGAGACGAAAACCCTCAGCCGCATCAATATTCTCTTTGTAATGCTTCTGAATGTTATCAAATCGCCGTTTACTGTCGACAAGATGATGGCGATTCTCTTTTGTCAGTACGTCAAAGTGGTTCGTACTAAAGCTAGCTTCTCTTACTGCGGTACCGCGCGGACTGCCTTCTACCACTCGACGGACGCCAGCTGCATCATTTATCACATAGTTGAAGGAGTGGCGATGCGGCATTTCTGCCAGTTTATCGACTGCTTCTTCTGTCGTCGAACACGTTTCCAGAATGATACGTGAAAGCATATTACAAATGAAGCCTTCTTCTGGGAATCTTTGGTGCACAAAGTTATAGCCAATGGTCAGACCTTTTTCATTCATGCCATCTATACGTCCGAGAATTCGCTGAGTAGGACCGATTGTAGCAAAATACTCTTGTTCAGATGGCTGATATAAAAGAAAACGTCCTTCATATGTTTTCGGATGGTAATCATAATTCCGCGCAAGAAAGTCATTCCCGGCGACAATTGAACAGCCGGAATTGATCCATTCTTGCTGAAAGCCGCTGTAATCCATTAATGTCTCCTCAATGGAAAGGCCCAATGCATCACTGAGTCCTGTCAGCTCTTCATAAATGCCCGGATGATAGCTCCGGAACATGCGGAAAGCGTCTGCTGAATCAACTGTAAAACGGCGACGGTTCCGCTCTTTTTGTTTTTGCTGATATGCATATAACGGTGTATCTTTTAAGCGTTCTCCTTGCATGACGCCGAAATCATAATGTGATCCACGGTAAGTGAGAACATTGGAATGTATCTGTTTCATAGCGGACCCTTCTTTTCTGCATAGTATCCTTCTATTATCCAATACGATGCAGCGGTGAGGGAAATGATATGCTTATAGCGGCTCAATCTCACACACTGTAAGTTGAGGAGGATATGATTCAAGAATACTCGTATATGTAACTGTAATTTCCTCTCCATTTTTTATGGCGTCAGGTACTGCAGCTTCTTTTAGTATGTAAGGTGTTTGTTCAGTCTTGGGAATGATATATTGGTTATCTTCCGTAATATCCAAATACCCAGTCATTTTTTGCTGGCATTCATCTGACATAGGCTCCTGAATACTGCATCCAGTTAGTAGTATGACAAGTAAAAGTAAACCCTCGAACCATCGCATTTAGACTTCACCATATCGATTTGGTGCGTAATCTGAACCGCTGAAGACATCATCAAACTCTAATAAATCGAGTAAAAGCCATTCCAAATGACATTCCTCCCAACCCTATAAGTTATACTTCATTTTACATACATGGATAGGGTAATGGCTAATTTTAGGTTCAATTACTAACTCAGGGATTACTTTAATAACATACATAAAAATGAGACTGCATAGATTTGCAGTCTCATTTACTTATTTCATTAGCACCATGCTGCTCCAACGATAATAAGCAAAATAAACAAAACAACGATAAGCGCAAAACCTGCGCCGTAACTGGATCCTCCGTCGCTCATGAAAACACCTCCATATATTATATGTGTAGTATATGAATAGCTCTTAACCCTTGTATGGTTATTAACCCATCTGAGCTAAAGGATTCGGAGGAACTATTCAAATAAAAAAGCAGCTGATTAAGCGAACCTTTTTATTTGAATTAGCCCTGGATAGCTGAAGCTTAGCGTTAACACACAAGGTAAATGGTGTCCCTAAATGATATGTACATAGCACGAATAATGTTATAGGTATTCACCAATTAATACATAGAATAGCGAAACAGTAACGGGTGTCTCTTTTGAAAATGGGTTGTTCCAATTCTATAAAACTCAGATTAATACCCAAGCAGTAACAGTAGACAAACATAAAATATATCATCCTTGAACAAAGAGAGGTGTTTTTATGGGACATGGATCAGGCTTTGCGTTAATCGTTGTATTGTTCATCCTTTTGATCATTGTCGGTGCATCTGGCAAGGGTTACGGAGGCGGCAGCAGCTACTAATTTTATTTTTTTCTCTAATAAGGCAGACAGGTCAAATGGCCTGTCTCAAACTTTTTTTCAAAAACCTCCCTTCGTTTGTACAAGAACCCCTTTTAACTAATACATAAAAAAGACAACAAAAAGAAGCAGCTGTCCGCTGCTTCAATCGTCTTCACTATCATATGTGATGGTTACAATTTCTCCTGATTGTGCATTGATGACAACTTCAGCTTCATCGTCAGCTGTTTTAAGCTCAAGCTCATAAACTGGGAGTCCATCTTCTTCATCAAACTCCGCATCTGTTACGCTGCCGCCTACTTCGTCTGTCGCAATTTTGATTGCTTCGTCCATCGTGATTTTCACTTCAGCCTGTGAAGCCTGTTTCTGTGAAGGAGCTGTCTGCTCTTTATCTGATTGCTGTTGATCATCGGCAGATTGTTCGTTTTCACCCTGCTGCTGGTCATCACCAGATGCTTGACTCTGATCCGTACTGTCTGTATTCGGTGAAGTTATTTGTCTGCTGCTTTCTTTCAAACTGATTACTTCCCCGGTATTTCCGTTCAGCGTCAAATCATAAAGCTTCTCTCCATTTTCCAAATCGATATCATATCTCGGTTCGCTTCCACTGCGATCCAATTCTATTTCTGTTACGGTTGCATTATATTGTTTTTCCGCCTGCTGACGCGCCTGATCGATTGTCATCTCCGGTTCCCCGGCTGATGCCTGCATCTGATAAATACCAAAAACAGCAACAACAAGCACAACAACTGCAGCAGGTATAATCCACCTTTTTTTCACATCTATCGCCTCCAGCTATTATCTATAGCCAGTATATATCTTCTCCATTAAAAGAATGGTAAGTACTTCATTAGAATTTCATGAGAACTTAAATTGGCAGCCGTACAGTAAACGTAGATCCATCACCTAACGAGCTAGCCACTTCGATCTCCCCATTATGCAGTTCTACCAGCTGCTTGGCAATGGCCAGACCAAGGCCGCTGCCACCCTTCTCCCGGGTGCGCGCTTTATCTACACGGTAGAATCGATCAAAAATACGCCGCTGATCTGTATCATCAAGGCCTTCCCCATAATCGGTGACACTCAGGATAGCTTCATTCCGTTCTGCTTTTACAGTAATCTCAATTATCTCGTCACTGTATTTGATACTATTGCTTAGCAAAATATAGACAACCTGCTTCAGCATATTGCTATCTGCCATAACCATTAATCCACGCTCAGTGCGGACAGTGATTTCCCTTTGGTAAGCTGTTTCCATTGCTGCTGCACACGTTTCTGCTATACTGCCAAGATCAACTGATTCTTTTTGCAGCAATTCTGGATCATCTTTTGCCAAAATCAGCAACTGATCGACTAAAGCCTGCATCCGTTCCGTCTCACTATGGATTGCTTGTACCGATTCCTGCTGTACGGCAGGGTCATCAGCACCCCAACGATCCAACAGTTTACTGTAGCTCTTGATGATGCTGATTGGTGTCTTCAATTCATGTGAAGCATCAGATACGAATTGCTGCTGCTTCGTAAAGTTTTCTTCCAGCTGGTCAACCATTTCATTAAACGTTTCGCTTAGCGCGTGCAATTCATCATGACTTCTGTTTTCAGTTTCCATACGTTTCCACTTTCCGCTCTTGCGTATGGCCTGCATGGTCGAAGTCAAAGCCAGAATCGGCCGGAGCAGGAAGCTGCCCAGCAATCTGCCACCTAATATGGACGGAATCAAAATGATCAGTCCCGCTATTGTTAGACAATATTTAAGCACTTGTAGTGTTTGCTGTAGACTGACAAGTTCCTCTGCAACTTGCATCGAATAAATGCCATTATCCCGGATAACAGGAATCGATACCTCTGCATACCAGCTGCCATTGTGATAATATGTTTGATCCTGTTCCTGTGATGCGAACGTGAATGGAAGCTCCCGATACTTCTCCGCTCTCGTGATCACACCCTCACTTTGTCCGTCGGAGCCAATAAAACGTACCAGCCCTTCAGTTGGCAAATCAGCTTGAAACAAGCTAGTGCGTGACGTATCTTTCCAGTCGACGGTGGCAGCAGTTTCTGCCAAGGCACGCCCTTGTTCATGCAATCGGTCAACACTATTATGCAAACTCACTTGCCTGAACAGGAAGTAAATGGACATATTTACGATCAGCAACAGGATCACCAGTGTAACAATTATGTAGAGTTGGATTCTTGTCCGCAGCTTCACTTTTCTTCATCCTTGATCGTATATCCGACACCTCTGACTGTCTTAATTAGCTTGCGCCTTTCGCCTGTATCGATCTTTTTCCGCAAATAGCGGATATACACATCGACTACATTCGTGTCTCCAGCATATTGGAAACCCCAGACTCTCTCCAGCAGCTGATCACGTGTCAAAACCTGCTTTTCATGCTTCATGAGGAACAATAGCAAATCATATTCTCGCGGTGTCAGCTCTATTTCCTTTTTACCGCGGATGACAGTCCTTGTCTTTTCGTCGAGCGTTAAATCACCAACCTGCAGTACAGGATCTTGTACTGCAGCAGCTGTAACAGTATGGCGAAGGTGTGCACGTATGCGCGCCAATAACTCTTCAATTTCGAATGGCTTCGTCATATAGTCTGTCGCACCTAGATCAAAACCACTGACCTTATCAGGCACGGCATCTCTTGCAGTCAGCAGCATGACCGGTACATGCGCATCTTGCTTACGAATTCGCCGAAGCAGTTCCATGCCGCTCAATGACGGCAGCATCACGTCAAGTAAGATGAGTTGGTAGGAATTCGCATAAAATGCTTCCAATGCATCCAAACCGTCGTACTTTACATCAACAGTAAAGCCTTCATGCTCCAGCTCAAGCTGAAGCAACCTTGCCATCTTCTTTTCATCTTCCACTACAAGGATCGTCGTCTGCTCCATAGGCCCTGCTCCCTTTCCTTATGTCGCTTTGATTTCTCGGTAACTGCCTCCAAAATACAACACAGGATTACCATCATGCAACACCAAGTCTTCCACTTCTCCAATCAGGATAACATGGTCACCAGCTATCACCTTATCCACTACTTTACAAGCTAGATTAACAAGAGCACCCTCAACAACTGGAACTTCTTGCAGCTTTGTGATCGGAACAGGATTCTCCTGCTCTTTCTGCTTGGCGAATACCATGCTGACATCTTTTTGTTCAGCTTTTAAAACACTTACACCGAATGAAGGATTAGTTTGCAAAATATCATATAAGGACGCCTTTTTATCGATTGATACGGCAATAAGTTTCGGTTCCAGTGATACTGACATAAAAGCGTTCACTGTCATCCCTTTTACCTCTCCTGCAACCTCGGTTGTAACAATTGTAATGCCTGTTGCAAATTTCCCCATTGCATCTCTAAACGTTCGATTATCCATTCTGCTCCCCCGTTCATTTTGCTATACGTAAAACTATACCATGTAAAATGCGTCGCCTGTCAATTATTCTATCCTAGCCAAGTCCGTCTTGTGCAGCAAAAAAGAAAAAGAGAGGCTATCAGCCTCTCTAGTTTACATAATAATGTTATCGTCTACTTATGCTTTATCTTGTGGAAATGCAATGTCGTATATGGCTTCCGGATATGTGGAGATAACTTCTCCGTGCTTATCTGTATCCAAAACATAAGAGCCATTGCTATAGCGGTCATTTGCATTCAAATTCATCGGCTCGAGAATGTGATCCTGCTTATCCTTCGTTTCCATATGAATTGTCGCAGCCTGCTCCAATACGTAGAAACCGACAATTCGATGCGGGTTCTTCTTCAGCTCACGGAGCATGACAACACCGCGTTTCGCTCTGCCAGATGGTTCAAATTCCTTCAGTTTCATCCGTTTTGCAGAACCTCTATGTGTGATAACAACAACACTTGGCGAATGTTTCAGTTCGAATGCTTGGGCACCTACAATATACTCGCCTTCTTTCAGCTGCATACCTTTGACGCCTGCTGCACGTATTCCGATCGGGCTGACTTCTTCTTCAGTAAACCATAAACCATATCCTGAATTAGTAGCCATGAACAGCTGCTTGTTTCCATCTGTAAGGGACACATGACAAACTTCGTCGCCCGCTTTCAGATTGATAGCAGTTAATGATTTGTTCGCTCGTGTTGCTTCATAAAGCTGGAGCTCACTTCGTTTCACAGAACCATTTTTTGTGAAGAAAACAAGGTAACCGCCCTGCTTGAAGTCACGAACCGGAATGCTGGCAATTACTTTCTCATCCTTATCCATGCTCACGATATTGGCTAAATGCTGCCCTTGATCCTTCCAGCGGATATCCGGCAGCTCATGCACAGGCATGAAACTGAACTTCCCTTTATTCGTGAAGACGAGAAGCTTATCAGTCGTATTGATTTCCTGCAAACCGATCAGATGATCCTCTTCCTTGATTGCCAGATCCTCACCATTAGAAGCCTGATAGGAACGAAGACTAGTACGCTTGATATATCCGTCATGCGTAACAGTGACGAGAACTTCCTCTGATGCAACCATTACTTCTAGATTGATTTTCAGTTCTTCGATTTCATCCTCGATTTCTGAGCGTCGATCTGTATGATAAGTCTTCTTGATTGTCCGAAGATCTTGCTTGATCACTTTCAGCAATGTTTTTTCGTTCTTCAAAATATCCTCAAGCTTCTGAATCTGTTCATCCAGCTCCTGCGCTTCACGCTGCAATGCTGTAATGTCCGTATTTGTCAGACGATATAGCTGCAAGTTTACAATTGCCTCTGCCTGTGCTTCCGTGAAGCCGTAAGCTGCCTCGATCCGCTGCTTTGCATCGGCTTTGTCCTTGGAAGCACGGATAGTAGCAATTAATTCGTCGAGAATGGAAATCGCTTTGATTAATCCCTCAACGATATGCTTACGGTCCTTCGCTTTCTGTAAAGCATATGCAGATTGTCGCGTGACGACTTCTTTTTGGTGGCCGATATAAGCATCAAGCAGGCTCGCCAACCCTAGCAATTGCGGTGTTCTATCCTTGATTGCCACCATATTAAAGTTATAAGAGATTTGTAAATCAGTATTTTTGTATAAATAATGCAGGATACCTTGAGCATCTGCTTCCTTTTTCAGTTCAACTACAATTCGCATTCCGGTACGGTCCGTTTCGTCCCGAACCTCAGCGACACCCTCGACTTTGCGGTCTAGCCGCAGCTCGTCCATCCGCTTGACGAGATTCGCTTTATTCACTTCAAAAGGAATTTCATCGATAACAATTTGTTGTTTACCGCCTTTAAGGTCCTCAATGCTCGTTTTTCCGCGGACGATGATTTTACCTTTGCCGGTTTCATACGCTTTCTTGATTCCGTCTACTCCCTGAATAATACCGCCTGTAGGGAAATCCGGACCTTTCATAACGGTCATCAATTCTTCTACTGTTGCATTCGGCTTATCCATGCGCATGATAACAGCATCGATTACCTCACCAAGATGATGCGGCGGGATTTCTGTCGCATAACCAGCGGAAATTCCAGTTGATCCATTAACGAGTAAGTTTGGGAACTTAGCAGGAAGAACAGTAGGTTCCGCGTTCGTATCATCAAAGTTCGGAACAAAGTCGACTGTTTCCTTATCGATGTCCCGCAGCAGTTCAGAAGCAATGCTGGACAGCCTTGTTTCTGTATAACGCATCGCAGCCGGCGGATCACCATCAACACTTCCGTTATTCCCATGCATTTCAATAAGCACGTTACGAACTTTCCATGTTTGGCTGAGTCGAACCATTGCTTCATAAACCGAACTGTCTCCGTGTGGGTGGAAGTTACCGATTACAGCACCAACCGTCTTGGCAGCCTTCCGAAACGGTTTATCATGTGTGTTTCGCTCATCAAACATTGCGTATAAAATCCGGCGCTGCACCGGTTTCAAACCATCTCTGGCATCCGGCAGCGCCCGGTCTTGAATAATATATTTACTGTATCTGCCGAATCGGTCTCCGATGACTTCCTCCAATGGCAGATCCAAATAGTTTTCCAAAAGAAATCCCCCTTAGTTGTGCAGCTTGTCGTTTTCGAGGATATTCCCGTCTTCTTCCATACCGAAAGCGACATTACTCTCGATCCATTTACGCCGTGGTTCTACTTTGTCGCCCATTAGCGTCGTGATACGACGTTCAGCACGAGCAAAGTCCTCGATTGTTACACGGATGAGTGTACGAGTGGCAGGATCCATCGTCGTTTCCCAAAGCTGATCGGCATTCATTTCACCAAGTCCTTTGTAACGCTGGATCGTATAGCCATTTTTTAAATCCTGGACGATTTCACGCATCTCTTCATCGCTCCAGGCATAGCGGATTACTTCTTTTTTGCCTTTACCTTTTGAAACCTTGTATAAAGGCGGCAGGGCAAGGAATACTTTGCCTGCTTCAATCAATTCCTTCATGTAACGGTAGAAGAAAGTAAGGAGCAGGATTTGTATATGTGCGCCGTCTGTATCAGCATCTGTCATGATGACAACCTTGTCATACTGCACATCCTCCAATGCGAATTCTGCCCCTACGCCAGCACCTATTGTATGGATGATCGTTGAGATCTCCTCATTTTTCATAACATCGTGCAGCTTGGCTTTTTCCGTATTGATTACTTTACCGCGAAGTGGCAGGACAGCCTGAAACTTACGATCACGCCCCTGCTTGGCAGAACCCCCGGCAGAATCACCCTCTACCAAATACAATTCATTTTTCTGTGGGTTGCGGGATTGAGCTGGCGTAAGCTTTCCGCTCAATAGCGTATCCTTGCGTTTCTTCTTCTTTCCACTGCGGGCATCTTCCCGAGCCTTTCGTGCAGCTTCGCGAGCTTCTTTAGCCCGGATTGCTTTTTTCACAAGCATGATGGAGATGTCGGGATTTTCGGATAGGAAATAAGAAAGCTTCTCCGACACGAGTGCATCGACTGCAGAGCGCGCATCAGAAGTACCAAGCTTGCTCTTAGTTTGTCCTTCGAATTGAAGCAGTGCTTCTGGTATTCGGACACTGACAATCGCTGTCAATCCTTCTCGGATATCGGTTCCTTCCAGATTCTTATCTTTTTCTTTTAATAAGTTATTACGGCGAGCATACTCGTTGAATACTCTGGTCATACCAGATTTGGCGCCTGCTTCGTGGGTTCCGCCGTCCTTTGTCCGGACGTTGTTGACGAAGCTGAGCATTGTTTCGGTATAGCCGTCATTAAATTGGAATGCGAAGAAGACTTCAATATCTTGCTGTTCACCTTCGAAGGCAACGACAGGATGGAGAGTATCTTTCTCCTCATTCAAATAGTCGACGAAGGACTGTAGTCCATCCGGATAAAGATAGGTCTCTTCCTTATCGCTGCGCTTATCTACAATATGGAACGCCACTCCCTTAAGCAAGAAAGCAGCTTCGCGCAAGCGCTCAGCAAGCGTGTCAAAATTGTAGCTAGTTACAGAGAACATGGATGGATCCGGCTTGAAATGGATGCCGGTTCCTGTTTTCTTTGTTTTCCCTTGTTTCACAAGTGAAGTGGCAGGTTTCCCGCCATTCTCAAACCGCTGGGTGTAAATATTGCCATCGCGGTGGATCGTTACTTCGAGCCATTCGGAAAGAGCATTAACAACAGATGCCCCAACACCGTGCAATCCTCCGCTTGTTGAATAGCCGCCCTGGCCGAATTTTCCGCCAGCATGCAGTACAGTGAAAATGACCTCTGGAGTAGGTCTACCGGTAGCATGCATGCCCGTCGGCATCCCGCGGCCAAAGTCTTCAACAGAAATACTGTTATCTTCATGAATAGTCACATTGATTTTGTCACCATGGCCTGCCAGTGCCTCATCCACACTATTATCGACAATTTCATAAACTAAATGATGCAATCCCCGGCTGTCAGTACTACCGATATACATGCCGGGACGCTTTCTGACCGCTTCAAGTCCTTCAAGCACTTGAATAGAGTCATCTGAGTAATGCGATGCTTGTTTTGCCAAAGCCACATCGGCTCCCTTCTTCGAACAAAAAACTGTTTCCAAGTCATTCTTCCGTCAGTATCGCTGGAAAACGACAGTACGCTATGTTCATCATAACGCAAACATATGTTTGTGTAAACTAGCCCCCATGCTTAGCAGAGTCCAGTGTATGCCTAATTAAAAGTAGCAGAATAATGCCAGTCAATCAATCCACATTTTGGGATTTCACATATTTCCTCGTCTGCTAGAGGCGATTTTCGCTACATTTTCAGCCTTTTTGCATGCTTTCTTATAAAACTTACGAAAATAGCTTCTAGTTTCAGATTGATGCAGTGACGAGTGATTTTGATAAAAAATGACGATAAGCTGATGTATCATTATGGCTTTGCAGTAAAAGCATTATTCACTATATTGTCTCTTGTTCTCAACTTCCTATATATGTATACCTGCCAAGAGGCAGGCAGAATATCATGTTCCACAAAATGTCTGAAACGGTTCTTCTGGTTCTGGCGGGTCTTCTGTATATTTTGGATCAATAGACGTATCACCGTAAGGATCGGAAACAATCTCACAAAGTCGATTAAACAACGTGTAATCGCCGTTTCCTGCAGCCTCTAATGCTTCTTCCACCAAGTGATTTCGGGGGATCACATTCGGATTAGAACTTCGCATCATCTCATGAGCAGCTTTGATTCCTTCTGAAGCCATTCGATCTTCCCAGCGCTCTTTCCATGAACGGAAGCCTTCTGCTTGTTCCATTGAAGCTGTGTCCCCTGTGGTCAATGCGCGAAATGTATTCGTGTAATCCACTTCTGCTTGCTCCATCCACTCCAGCAAATCCTCAACGAGGGCTTCATCGCCATCTCTTACATTTACTATACCGATTTTCCGGTACATAATGTCAAGCCATGATTTTCTGTATAAACGCGGAAATTCACGCAAAATATCCTCAGCTTTCTTCACAGCTTTTTCTGGTACTTCATCGAAAAGCGGAAGCACTGCTTCCGCAAAACGAGCTAAGTTCCAGGCTGCAATCGGGGGCTGATTGGCGTATGCATAACGCCCTTGGACATCAATTGAGCTGTATACTGTCATCGGTTCATACCTATCAAGGAAGGCACACGGTCCGTAATCTATCGTTTCTCCGCTAATCGTCATATTGTCCGTATTCATCACACCGTGGATAAACCCTACACTAACCCACTTAGCAAGCAGTGCAGCCTGTCGTTCCACAACTGCTTGGAAAAATTGCACATAGGTATCTGGCTGATCTGCAATCTCTGGATAGTGACGCTTTATACTGTAATCTGCCAAAGCCTTCAGCTCAAGCTCCGAACAAAATCTTCTTGCATATTCGAACGTCCCAACGCGAATATGGCTTGCAGCTATCCTAGTAAGTACTGCACCGGGCAATTCGGTTTCCCGGTAGATAGGTTCACCTGTTGCAACAACAGCCAAGCTGCGTGTTGTCGGGATACCAAGCCCATGCATTGCTTCACTGATCACATATTCCCTAAGCATCGGCCCGAGTGCTGCACGACCGTCACCTCCTCTGGAATAAGGCGTGCGTCCTGCGCCTTTCAGCTGGATATCCACTTTCTCCCCTGACTGGTTTTGCCATTCACCCAGAAGGATAGCCCGTCCGTCACCAAGCATTGTGAAATTGCCGAATTGATGACCTGCGTATGCTTGCGCGATCGGACTTGCTCCCTGAGGAAAAGTGCTGCCCGCCAACGTATCGAGTACACCTTCCTGTTGGATTCCTAGATGCGCTGCTAGCTTTTCGTTCCATTTCACCATCTTCGGTTCACTGACCGGATTAGGTTCCATCTTGGTGTAAAAAGCTTCAGGCAATGCCGTGTAGGAGTTATGCAATTTACCATCTAAGTCCATGTTTATTCCTCCTTTTATCATCTGCATTAGTTCTAGTATACGCTAATGATACAAGAACCCCATCTGCAAGGAGCAGATGGGGTAAAGTCAATTGCGTGTAGGTCCAACAAGCACACTATGAGCGACCTTGATGCATAGATCCATCAAGACCGTAAAACCTTCCTGTTCTAAATAAGAGGCCGCTCCTTCATCGTAGACACCTTGCTGGGTCCAAAAGATACGGGCATTCGTCTTGCTCGCTTCTCTTGCTAATTCTGGCAGAAATTCTGACCTACGAAATACATTGATAATATCAATCTCATCAGGTACATCAGCCAAACTCGGATAAGCTTTCTCGCCAAGAACTTCGGTCACGTTCGGATTGACGGGGATAATCTTATAGCCAGCCTGCTGCATCGCCCGAGATACACCATAAGACGTGCGGGCCGGGGAATCGGACAAACCCACTACCGCAATCGTCTTCGCGTTGACTAGTATGTCACGAATCTGTTCATTTTCTGGATTCTGAAATGTCATTTTCATGCCCCTTTCCTTAGAGTAAACCTTCCTGCTCGAGGAATTCTCTTGCTACATCCTCTGCCTGTTTCTTTTCGAAATCGACTTGGTAATTCATCTCTGTCATTTGCTCATCTGTTATCTTACCCGCTAGCTGCCCCAATATGTCAGCAAGCTCTGGGTATTCATCAAGCGTCTCCTGACGCATCAGCGGAGCGCCTTGGTATGGCGGGAACAGGTTTTCCGGATCGTCCAATGTGACAAGATCCAAGTCTCTAATATAACTGTCTGTCGAATAGGCATCAATAATATCTACATCATCAGCTTCAATCGCTTGCTGACGTATACCAGGATCCAACGTACTCAGCTCACCAAATTCGACTCCATAGAGGTCCTGAATACCTAAATAGCCGTCTTCCCGATCACTGAATTCCAATGTGAATCCAGCTGTCATCTCATCATCCATTTTGCGAAGGTCCGCAATCGTCTGTAAGTCGTTTTCTTCTGCAAATGATCGCTTCACTGCAAGTGTATACGTATTATTGTACGCCATCGGCTCCAGATATGCCATGTCGAACGATCCACTCATAGCTTCCTTCGCCTGCTCGTATACTTCCTGACCGTCATTACTTTCTGCTTGTTCACCAGCTAATGTTACTAATGCAGTACCGCTGAATTCCGGATAAATATCAATACTGCCGCTTTTTAACGCTTCAAACAGGAAGTCTGTTTTTCCTAGATTCGGTTCCAATTCAACCTGCAAGTCCGACTGATCCTCAATAAGCAGTTTATACATATTGATCAGAATGGTAGGCTCTGCATTCAGTTTCCCACCGATTACAAGATCAGGCTGGTTATCTTTTGCAACCACAAACGGTGTAACGACACCGATTATAGCTACGAGAAGCAATACAGCCAATGATTTGAAGCCAAACTTTCGGCTCGTCCGCTCGAAAATTCGTATGACCAAATCCAACAGAATAGCAAGCAAAGCTGCCGGAATCGCACCAAGAAGAATGAGATTTACATCACCGCCACGATCAATTCCTAATAAGATTAGTTCTCCGAGACCGCCGGCACCAATCAAGGCAGCGATAGTAGTAGTCCCAACTATCATGACCATCGCAGTCCGTATACCTGCCATAATGATCGGCATCGCGAGCGGAAGCTCTACTTTGCGAAGACGGCGGAAACTGTTCATCCCCATTCCTGTTGCTGCTTCCTTTAAAGCCGGATCCACTTCAGCGATACCGGTATATGTATTGCGAAGTATCGGAAGAAGTGCATAAATGATAAGTGCTACTACTGCAGGCTTTGTCCCAATGCCTATCAATGGAATCAAAAAAGCCAAAATAGCGAGACTAGGGATTGTCTGCAGAACTGCTGCTACTGCTATAATCGGTTCAGCCAGCTTTTTGGAGCGGCTGAGCAGGAGACCAAGCGGTACTGCAATTGCTATACTGATAAGCAAAGCAATGATAGATATTTGCAAGTGTTCACCTAAAGCTGTCCAAAAGGAATCACTTCGCTGCTCGAATACGTCTAAGAATGCGTTCATTGTGTAACCACCCCGTTCTTGACTTCCGTTTTACTCGCTAGATACGTGAGTAGCTCCTGCTGCGTAAGTGTACCAATCAGTTCATTGTTCTTCGTGACAGGAAGGATGCTAGTTCCGGTATTTTCAAATACACTGACTGCTTCCAATACATTCATGTCATTTGGAATTTCCATGACATTTTGCTGTTTGCCATGCTCCACCGCACACAATACTTGTCCGTCATCACTTGATAGAATATAAGCTTGCTCCGAGTCAAAATTGCCTTCTTCGTATGCCGTTTGTGTCAGAATACGCGAAACTGTTTGGGAAGCTACAATATCTACCGCAGTCTGCCACGGTGATTTTTTATCTCCTATAAAGTTGCGGACGAAGGAATCACGAGGCTCGAGTATCAGTTTCTGCGGTGTATCCACTTGGATGATTTCACCAGCATTCATGAGACAGATCCGATCACCCAACGCTGTTGCTTCATCAATATCATGCGTTACGAAAACAATCGTCTTCTTAATCTGCTTCTGTAATTTACGGATATCCTTTTGCAGCCCTTCTCTGCTGATTGGATCCAATGCACTGAAAGGCTCATCCATCAGCAAAATTTGCGGATCGGCAGCGAGGGCTCGAATCACTCCGACTCGCTGCTGCTGGCCACCGGATAGTTCAGAAGGCTTCTTTTTCATATAGATGGAAGGCTCCATCCCCACCATCTGCATTAATTCTTTTGCACGATCGTGAATTTCTTTCTTCTTCCATTTTTTCATTTCTGGAACAACAGCAATGTTTTCTTCTACAGTCATATGCGGAAATAAAGCAATCTGCTGCAGAACATAGCCGATATTCCAACGCAGATCGTGTATGTTGTATTCTTTCAATTGTTTTCCGTTTATGTATATATCACCTGCTGTTGGTTCAACAAGCCGGTTAATCATTTTCATCGTCGTAGTCTTGCCGCAGCCGCTTGGCCCTATGAGTGTGAGAAGTTCCCCCTCCTTTATCTCCAGATTGAAATTTTTGATGGCCTCAGTTCCATCGGGGTAAGTCTTTTGTACGCCTTTGAATTCAATCATATCTTCACCTCGTATTATGTACTACGTGTTCTCATACCCTTGCACGTAGGGATTTAATCCTATACTATATAAAAAGTTATGCCCTTCCATGATACTTCGTGCTAAAATGGATAAGCAAGTAACAGGAACGTTTTGTTGTTAAAGGAGAATGTATATGGAATACGTGTTATTCATCCTGCTCGCCTATTTGATCGGTTCAATTCCATCTGCCCTGATTGTCGGAAAAGTAGGCTACAATATAGATGTAAGAGAGCATGGAAGCGGTAATCTTGGTGCGACAAACACATTCCGGATACTCGGGAAGAAAGCCGGAATAATTGTTTTGATTGCAGACATCTTGAAAGGGACAATCGCCACTATTTTGCCCGTTTTGTTCGGGTTCGACTTATATCTGCTCGTCATCGGTCTTGGAGCGGTCATCGGACACGTTTATCCGGTATTCGCCCGATTCAAAGGCGGAAAGGCTGTTGCGACTTCAGCTGGAATTATACTAGGCGTAAATGCCTTGCTGTTCGCCATTATTATTGCAAGTTTCGTCATCGTGCTGCTCATCAGCAAATATGTGTCTCTTGCTTCCATGACAGCAGGCATTGTCGGCGTTGTTGTCTCGCTCTTTATTACACAGGATATCGTGCTTTCTATCGTTCTCGGATTGCTGGCTATATTCATCCTCTATAAACATAGACAGAATATTGTCCGTATCATCAGACGTGAAGAACCGAAAGCGTCATTCCTCGTGAAAAACAATTCCAAGTAAGCAGCGGGATTGTTTTTTTCATTTTCCCGGATTACTCGGTTCAGACAATTGAATTGCGAGCTTAGCATCGGGTATACTTTAAGCTAGTCCATGCGACTTTGAAAGGAGTACAATTATGCAACACCTACACACACTAACTAAAAAACAGCTGCCATCAAAGGCAGAACGTCATAAATTGTTCGGCTCCGTTGTGCCAGGCAAGAAGACGAAACCAGAAAACAAAGCCGATATGGCTGACTTACAAAATACGAAAAAGAACTTTCTTTTCCATATAGATGCAGTCGGCATTGCGAAAGTAAAACATCCGATCCAAGTGATCAGCAATACGCGTCCTGCTATGCAGACCACAATCGGAACGTTCGAATTCACCTCCAGCATACAGCAGGATAGCAAAGGTACGAATATGAGCCGGTTCACAGAACAGCTAGATTTGTATCATAAGAACGGATTTACTGTATCAGTTAAAAGCTTACAGACATTCGTTGCAGAGCTTGCAGACCGCCTGAAACAAGAGGATGCGCGTGTTAAAGTGACATTTCCATGGTTCTTTGAGCGAAGCGGCCCTGCTTCCGGTATGACTGGATTAAATCATGCGGATGCTACGCTTGAAGTAGCTTATGACAAACATACCGGCTTCCGCACGACAGCTAAGCTTTCCGGCACAGTGACAACACTATGTCCATGCTCGAAAGAAATCAGCGAATACAGCGCACATAACCAGCGCGGCATCGTCTCCATGGAAGTGCAGTTGACAGATGCGTTCGATGAAGACGTTCGTGACTGGAAAGAAGACTTGCTCGAAGCTGCCGAAAGCAATGCGAGCGCACGTATTCACCCTGTCCTGAAGCGTCCGGATGAGAAAATGGTTACCGAAACTGCCTACGAAAACCCGCGCTTTGTCGAGGATATGGTCCGTCTTGTTGCAGCTGATTTGTATGAGCTCGATTATGTGGAGAAATTCACTGTATCATGCAGTAACGAAGAATCCATCCACCTGCATGACGCTGTAGCCACATTAAGCTACGACAAACGCGACGAAGAGGAGTAAGCAAATGGACAAGGTATTTTTAGCCTTGATCCGTTTCTATCGCCGATTTATCAGCCCTGTAACACCGCCCTCCTGCCGTTTTTATCCGACATGCTCTCAATATGGGCTGGAGGCAATCAAGCAGTATGGTGCATGGAAGGGCGGCTGGCTCACTATTAAACGTATTTCTAAATGCCACCCTTTTCACCGTGGCGGATTTGATCCTGTGCCTGGTACAACGTGTGAGCACCATCATGAAAAAAAGCAGTAATCCCAAAAGGATTACTGCTTTTTATTTTGTAAGAGCTGAAATCTCTCCAGCTGCTCCCATTGCTGTTCTGCCTGGAGTATACGAAGCTGATAGTCACCGATTAGATCGAAATGCAGCAGTTCCTCATGCTCATCGATCCAAGCTTCCTGCAAACCATACTGCGCTCCCCAATCTATCAGCTTCTGCCGGTCGGCACAGCCTGCTTTTGTCACTGTCTTTGCTTCAGGAAATCGCGCGTCCAGCCAATAGTGAGTCAAAAAAGCTATCTCCCCTTTGCGTACACGCTCCTTCCATATTTTCAGTTCATTACGCCTGATCCCAAATGCCATCTGTTATGCTTCCACAGCTTTTGAATATGCAGCATGCCATTCCGGCAGGGAACGACGAATGGACACCGGACGGAAGGTTTCCTTTTTCACGACCGTATGAGTCGACGTTCCGGAAACACAAAGCTTACCCTCTTCATTTTTGATTTCGTAGCCATACATCGTCCGAATGCCATCATAAGAACGAAGCCACGTTTCCACGACCGGCTTTTCTCCGTACCGAACAGGATAATGGAAATTCAATTTTGCATCCACAACTGGGGAAAGAAAGCCGTCATCCTCCATTGCTGCATAGCGCAGGCCTAATGTCTCAATAAAGTCGGTTCGACCAATCTCAAACCAAACGAGGTAATTCACGTGATACACAACGCCCATTTGATCGGTCTCTCCGTATCTTACATTTATTTCTGATGTTGATTTTTTCATAAAGCACTTCTCCTAACCATTTCCCAAGCATTTTCTATATCTTTCTTCTCGAGCATATCCATTTCCGTCTGCTCTTGGGCTTCTACAAGTCGAAGTGACTGGAACTGGATTGCTTCGTCCAAGAGATTCGTAACGAATCTGGCATTACCTGCTACTGTTACTGCATCAAGCTGATTTTTCAGGAAAGCTTCCGCTTCTTCTGAAAGTGTATACGCATAATTTTCCATTGCATGCTTAAAGATCGCGACGAGCTCTTCACTATTATAATCTGGGAAGATAAAATACTTCTTAAAACGAGAAGCAAGCCCTGGATTACTGTCGATAAATTGCTTCATCTCCTGCCGATACCCAGCAAGAACCACTACCAAGTTTTCATTATGCTTCGTCATCTCATCTACAAGCGTGTCGATTGCTTCTTTTCCAAAGTCTTGTGAACCACGAAACAAGCTGTACGCTTCATCAATGAATAATACTCCACCAAGCGCATCACGGATGACTGTTTTTGTTTTCGCAGCTGTTTGGCCAACATAACCCGCCACCAAATCGCTTCGCGAAGCAACGACCAAATGTCCTCGCTTCAGCAATCCGCGCTCTTTTAGGATAGCAGCGTAGATTTTAGCAATCGTCGTTTTACCCGTTCCAGGATTACCAGTAAAAACAGCATGCAGCTGAATTGGTACTGCAGGAGATCCTTTACTTTTTCGCGCCTGCTGAATTTGAACAAAGGAAGATAATTTTTTCACTTCTTCCTTTATAGATTGCAGACCGATCAGCTGTTCCAGCTGCTGCAAGGGCTCTGAATCATTTTCGTTCTGTTTTGGATCTTTTACATCTTGCGGTGACAGTGTCATATGATCAATCCAGGAATCTGTCGTCAGCTTTCGATCAGCTCCTTTTTGGAAGATGATCCGAAGCACGATATCCCTTACAGTCCGGGCATTCCCGAATGTGTCATCTACGCGTGCTTGTTCGATATTATCCTTCACAAGACGCAGCGCTTCTTCTGTAAAAAAGAAATCATTCGCTAGTGCCGTATTCTCTGCAATCTGCAGAAGTTCCTCTGTCTCGAAGTCCGGAAGCTCGATGTAATTCTGATCCGGAATTCTGCTGCGAAGACCCGGATTAGCAAATAGAAACTGACGGGTCTCTTCAGGATAACCAGCAAGAATGACTGCGAATTTTCCGCCATATTCACCGCTCGTCATACTGGAAACAAGGGTATCGATCACGGCCTGTCCATAATCATTTCCGCTCTGTCCTTCTCGTTTCAAGCTATAAGCCTCATCTATGAACAACACGCCGCCAATTGCCTGACGCACATAGTTTGTCGTGTTTTCCTCACTCTGACCAAGATACGAACCAACCAAATGGGAGCGGTTTACTTCGACAACATGATCAGATTCTAACAAACCAAGCTGATGATACAGCTTAGCCAGCAATCGAGCTATCGTCGTCTTACCCGTTCCGGGATTGCCGGTGATGACCATATGAAGACCCGGTTCATCTACCATCTGGAATCCAAACTGTTTTCTCTCCTGCTGATACCGAAGATAATGGTAATAGTCGTGAATGTATTTCTTTACATCATGCAGTCCGATCAGCTGATCCAGCACTTCTAGCGGACGGCTCTCGCTCGCTTGACTCAAAACATCAGGCAGCGCTTCCTTTACAGCTGTCAGGGATTTCAATATTTGCAGAACTGTTGCGTTCATGGCTGTAACTGGCGAACCTGTCTTTCTATTTTCAATCGTGTCAATTGTCTGTTCCAGCAGGACAAGCAAATCCTCCAATTCCTCATAAGAACGGTTATATGCCGATGCAATTTTGCTGGCCCCACCTACTCTGCGCGGATATGCCTGTAATGCATCCGTCAGCTGAATGTGCAAGGATTGAGACTTCTTTAGTTTTGCAGGATCGAAATCCGTTTCCCTTATCGACCATACTGGTAAATCTGTGTCCATCAATGCTTGGTAGTATTGATTCACTTGTGCGAATTGGTCGATCTCCATCACGATTGGGTGAGTCCGCTCAGATGCAGCGAGCAGCTGTCTGCTGATTGGATCCTGCTTATGCACGCGCATAATCCGGTAAAAAGCGATGATACGATACAAGCCTTGTCTTAAGTCTTCTTCCTCTGTATCAAGCTCTGATGCCATACGTAACGCCTCTATCTCTGATAGAGGCGGTGAGATGTCCATTGAACTCCATGCAATCACTTGTTCGGTCAGGGTTTTCTCTGTCTGTGCCACAAGTATGCCCCCTTTTCTACCATCATTTTAGCATACTACAGTCAGACAGGTGAACTGGTGGAACTTTATTTGACCCATTCCTCCAGCTGTTTCTTTGTCACAGGTCCAGGGATAACCCGCTGTTTACCGGATTTGTCCACGATGATTGTGAAAGGTACTGCAACCTGGCGGAATTGATGCGCTACAGTACCTTCCGTATCCAGATAAACCGGTACTTGAAGTGCACTTTTTTGTACAAAGGCTTTCACTTGCTTCTCGCTCCGCTCACTCTTAGTAGCATTGATGCTATACACACTCACCTTTTTACCCGCTGCAGCATGAAACTCCTCCAGTTCCGATAAATCCGACAGACATGTATCACACCATGTTGCCCAATACATAATTATTACAGGCTTTCCCTCTGCATGTTCAATCAGAGCTTCGACCGATTCTAATTCAACTGCATCAGCTTGTACAATGGACGGAAAGATGAACAGCATAAGACATAAGAGAAGTAATCCTCGTTTCATAATAAATTCCCCCTTCGCCGTTTATTTTGGGCTAAAGAGAAACAAACTAACCAAAAAAGAAGCAGCCATCTCGGCTGCTTCTCACAAGTTCTTATGCATGCTGTAATTTGTTACGCAATACCATGTTCAAAATACCGCCATGACGGTAATAATCGATCTCCACTTCACTGTCAAAACGCGCTACTGCTTCAAACTCGGTTACTTTGCCATCTTCGGCAGTTGCCTTTACTTTGACAATATCTCGAGGAGAAACATTTTCATCAACTGAAACGTCGATGCTCTCACGGCCTGTTAAGCCAAGAGATTCCGCACTCTCACCTGGCTGGAACTGCAATGGCAGTACACCCATCATGACAAGGTTGGAACGGTGAATCCGCTCGAAGCTCTGAGCAATGACAGTTTTAATGCCAAGCAAGTTCGTACCTTTGGCCGCCCAGTCACGAGAGCTTCCCATGCCGTAGTCTTCCCCAGCAAAGATAGCCAAACCAGTCTGATCAGTTTGATATTTCATTGCTGCATCATAGATCGGCATTACTTCATCTGTCGGCCAGTAAGTTGTGTAACCACCCTCTGTACCTGGTGCCAGCTGGTTGCGGATACGGATGTTTGCAAATGTACCGCGCATCATTACCTCGTGGTTACCTCGGCGGGAACCATAGGAGTTAAACTCGCGAGGTGTAACGCCTTTATCCTGCAAGTATTTACCTGCCGGCATATCTTTCGCAATTGCACCAGCTGGAGAAATGTGGTCCGTTGTCACGGAGTCGCCAAACTTCCCTATTACACGCAATCCTTGTAAAGGCTGCACTGTGCCGCTTCCTCCAGAGATGTTCTCAAAGAAGGTAGGATTTTGGATATAAGTAGATTCCGAATCCCACTTGTAAAGCGGTTGGTCTGTTGTGTCGATTTCATTCCATTTTGCATTGGAATTGAAGACATCTTCATACTCCTTGCGGAAGATTTCCGGCGTAACAACCTCAGCAACTGCATCCCGAATTTCTTTGTGAGTTGGCCATAGGTCTTTGAAATAGACTGCTTTTCCGTCTTTATCCGTTCCAATTGGATCATTATCCAAGTCGATATCTACTGTACCTGCAAGTGCATAAGCCACAACTAGAGGCGGTGAAGCCAAGTAGTTAGCTCGCACAAGCGGGTGGATACGACCTTCAAAGTTACGGTTACCAGAAAGCACAGATGCAACCGTCAAATCGTTAGAAGAAATCGCTTCTTCAATTTCAGGAGACAACGGTCCAGAGTTACCGATACATGTCGTACAGCCGTACCCTACAAGCGTGAAGCCTAATTGGTCAAGATAAGGCGTCAGACCTGCATCATCCAAGTAACGTGTTACTACTTTAGAACCTGGTGCAAGGGATGTTTTCACATACGCAGGCACATTCAGACCTTTTTCAACCGCATTCTTTGCAAGAATCCCAGCTCCAAGCATAACGTATGGATTAGATGTATTCGTACAGGAAGTGATCGCAGCAATTGCGACAGCACCTGTTTTCATCGTGGTTGTCTTGCCATCAGGATGGTGTACATCAACCGATTTATCGAATTCACTCTTATCAAGTCCGAATCCTTGGTTGCCAGATGGTGCAGTAATGGAATCAACGAATGATTTCTGCATTCCAGAAAGCGGAATTAGATCCTGTGGACGCTTCGGACCAGAAAGGTTCGGCTCCAATGCAGAAAGGTCGATTTCCACCAATTCTGTATACTCAGGATCACGCGTATCTGGTGTGTACCAGAAGTCGTTTTCCTTCGCATACTTTTCAACCAAGTCGATTTGTTCTTGGCTTCTGCCTGTCAAATGCATGTAGTTCAGTGTTTCTTCATCAATCGGGAAGAAACCGCATGTCGCTCCATATTCCGGCGCCATATTCGAGATTGTTGCACGATCAGCAAGTGGCATATCCGCAAGTCCCGGACCGAAGAATTCCACGAATTTTCCGACCACGCTCTTTTGACGGAGCACTTGTGTCACCTTCAACGCCAAGTCGGTCGCAGTGGAACCAGCTGGCATCGTACCTACGAACTTGACTCCAATTACATCTGGAGCCGGGAAGTAAGATGGTTGTCCAAGCATACTTGCCTCTGCTTCGATACCGCCAACGCCCCAGCCAAGGACACCAAGTCCATTGATCATCGTCGTATGGGAATCGGTACCAACCAATGTATCAGGATATGCAGTGTACGAACCGTCTGCATCCTCGTTACCATGGACGACATTCGCTAAATATTCCAGGTTAACCTGGTGGACGATACCAGTTGCAGGCGGAACAGCACGGTAGTTATCGAATGCTTTCTGCGCCCAATTTAAAAATTCATAACGTTCTTTGTTTCGCTCAAATTCCAATTCCATGTTCACTTTCAGCGCATCTTGCGTGCCATACTTGTCAACCTGTACAGAGTGGTCAATGACAAGATCCACCGGAATCTCTGGATTGATCCGATCTGCATCTCCTCCAAGATCAACCATCGCTTTCCGAAGGGAAGCGAGATCCACGACCGCCGGTACACCGGTGAAGTCCTGCAGGATAACACGGGAAGGCTTGAATGGTACATCGGTGATGTTCCCATTCCCCCAGTTTGCTAAGCCTTCTACATGCTCGTCCTTAATTGCAAAGCCATCATGCTGACGGATCAGCGATTCAAGCAGTACACGGATGGAGAATGGCAAACGGGATACTGTTCCGAGGCCTTTCTCTTCAAGCGCTTTCAATTGATAGTAATTGTACGTCTTTCCGTTTAATTCAAACTGTTTCTTTACGTTGTATGAATTATTTCCCACCATCGTATGAACAAACCCCCTTGTGAATTAGCCTGCCCTATCACAATCTTATGATAGAGCAGCACGAGCTAACATCGATTTGCACTTTTTATTCTAAATGAAAACGATTCATAAGTAAATTAATTAAGAGCAAAAAACACGCGTAAAATAGGGAATAGTAGCGTATTTTGCGCTGTACCTATAGATTTTGATAACGCTCGCATAAGGCTTTCTGCGGAAGGAATAATAGGTACTACGGAGGTGAGAAAATGGGCGATCAGAAAGGGAAACAGCGTAAACACCCAGAAAAGGTGAATGAGCCGTTGAGCGGGTCTAAAAAAGTAAAAAACAAAAATCATAGCAGACAGAAACATAATAATCATCACGACATGTAAAAGAAACATGGCCTCTTTTTCAAGAGGCCATGTATAAATATTATAAGCTAATTGGCAGGGAAGCTCTGAACGTGCTCCCCTTCGTGTCATTGCGAAGGATATCCAGTGCACCATTATGCTTGTCCAGTATTTGTGTACAGATCATCAAACCAAGACCCGTCCCTTCTTTCTTCGTCGTAAAGAAAGGCTCCTTGAGCTTAGCAAGTACTTCGTCCGGGATTCCTGGTCCCTCATCCACTACGTCTACTATACAATCTTTACCCTCTTGTCGCTGCCGAATATCAATCTTACCGCCATGCGGCATTTCTTCAAGTGCATTCTTTATAAGATTGATAAATAGCTGCTTGATTTGAGATCGATCACAGAGAAGTTTGCTATTTTCCCCTTTTTCGAAACTAATCTGGACATTCTGCAGACGCGCCTGAGAATAAAGCAGTGTGATGACATCCTGCAGCATTTCATGAATCGTTTCCGGTTCTTTGTTTTCTGCTACCGGCTTTGAAATGAATAGAAGCTCAGATGTGATTGTTTCGATTTTCTCTATTTCTTCAACCATGATCTGGTAATATTCTTCTTTGCGGCTGATTCCGGCCTGAATGAGTTGGAGGAAACCTTTAAGACTAGTAAGCGGATTACGTATCTCGTGCGCAATACCTGCTGCAAGCTGTCCGGCCACGCTCATCTTTTCCGAACGGAACATCATCTCTTCTATTTCTTTCTTATCGGACACATCCTTAGCCACGCCGATGTAATAAGGCACGCCCTGATCCTCTGTCAAAGAGATGCTCGCTTCCATCCAAATATGCTTGCCTCGGTTATCCAGTACTGTCAGATGAAATCGTTGCGGCCATTCTGTTGTAGTCTCGAACCTATTCCGTAAGACAGGCACGTCACATGAATCTAAATACGTCAAAGAAGATGTACCGACCACTTCTTCAGGCAAATAGCCAAGCAGCCTTGTAATCGACGAAGATGTATAGTGAATCATCCCTTCGTAGTCACAGACGAAAACTATATCAAATCCGTTTTGATCGATCCATTGCAGCATCGGTACAGGAAGTTCAGCCAAAGAATGTGGATCAAAGCCCGTCGGATTAAATGAAGCCGCTTCTTTCTTTTTCTCTGTCTTATAGTCGTCTTCGTTCAAGCTCCTTCGCCCCCTTTTACGTGACATTGTTCGTGCAACTATGTATGTATAAGTCCTTTTGTTAAGTATGTTACTACAATTATAGAAAAAACAAAACGTCCATACCACGATTTTCCTAAAACTTGTATAGACAAAATCATTATATGAAAAAAGACCTTCTTACTTGGAAGAAAGTCTTTTGACAACCATCAGGTGATTTGTAAGCGTCTCTCAAGCCGTTTGTACTTCCAAAACATCGCAATCCGCCAGGAAACAATCATACCGAATGCAAGCAGGAAGAACACACCGCCCATCTCCCCGATTTCAATCGTCTGACCGATAGCAACCTTCAACAAGACCCGAACAAACACGAGTCCAACAATGATTACTGCGAATGCTTTTGATGGCTTGAGAAAAATCTGTTCGTCCCGTACCTCAAAATTAGAGGTTAAAATCAAAAGACTAGAGAAAATAATCCCAGCTCCGATTGAGAACCATACTTCCCACCATGGCACACGGAACACTGGAAAAAGAAACATTAACGCACCAGTACTCATGAACAACGGCGGCAAAATGATCTTCTTCGCCGTCACCGGTCTGGCAGCTGCTCGCATTCGAACCATTGCAACAGCCAGACCCATACATGCAACCAGGATAGTACTAATGATAACAGGTAATGTCATACCCTTACCTTCTTTCAATTTACATTTCTTTAATTGAGAATGCGTTCTACTGTCTCTATAACCCTTGCATCTTCGAATGGCTTCGTAATGAAGTCCTTCGCGCCAAGCTCGATCGCTTGCATGACAATACGCTGCTGCCCCATGGCAGAGCACATGATCACTTTTGCATTTGGATCCTGCGTGATAATCTCTTTTAATGCTGCAAGCCCATCCATGTGCGGCATTGTAATATCCATAAAGACGATGTCAGGCTCAGTTTTCCGAAATTGCGAAACAGCTTCGTGTCCGTCAGCTGCTTCTCCGACAATTTCATAATTATTTTCGGTAAGCAGGCCACTCAATGTTTTCCGCATGAATTTTGCATCATCTACTATTAGTATCTTTGCCACTTACATTCTCCTCACTGCTTGAACGATCTTGTGCGATTGACAGAATGATCGTCAGAGCTATACCAACAACGGTAAGATAGACCCCTAGATCAAAAAACGTCGCTGTAGCCAATTCCAGCTCGCCTAATACAGGCAAGTGGATATACGTAAACGTATGGCTCAGAAATGGCTGTCCAAATAGGAATGAACCTACACTAGTCAGGATAGCGATAAGCACACCTGTTATTGTCAAAATACGATAGTTGATTGGCAAGATCTTGCTGACCGTCTTCATGCCATAAGCCATATACATAAGCACAAGAGCAGCAGCAGTCCCAAGTCCTCCTATGAAGCCTCCACCCGGAGAATTATGGCCTGAAAAGAACAGATAGACCGAAAATCCGAGCAACAGAAAAGAGATGAGCACGGTTGTTGTTTTGAAAATAAGATTATTCGGTGAAAATTCCACATTCGACACCCTTTCCTTACATATTCTAAACTACTTCTCTCCTTTTTTCACGATTTAAAAACCGTAAAAGGAGAAAAAACTGGCTAGATAAGAAGTAATCTTTGTCGTTAGATCAAATAAAAGCAGAACACCTATCAGAATCAGGAAATATCCACTTATTTCATGGAGGATTTTTCCGGTTCTTTTTAATTTTTGCAAACGTGATCCAAAGAATCCCCAAATAAAGAAAGGAATACTGAAGCCTAATACATAAGCTGTCATAAGCGGAACAGCCCCGAGCGGCTGCAGTGCAGCGCTAGTCATGATGCCCGCTAAGATAGGACCCGTACAAGGCGTCCATCCCATTGCAAAGGAGAGACCAATCAGAAGCGACCCAGTATATCCAGGTGGCCTGCTTTTAAAACGAAGCAAGGTTTTAGATGTCTGCCACCTTCTTCCTAGCAACCCTATCTGCAAAGCACCCAGCATTATCAGAATGATTCCCCCGAAAACTCGTATGTACGACTGATATGTAAAAAGCCATTCAGATAATGCGAGTGCACTGTAGCCAAGCAGCAAAAAGATCGATGAAAAGCCAATCAGGAAGAAAATCGTATGCAGAAACCATCCGGAAGCATGCTTTTCTTTTTCAGGTGAGCTTGGATTGACACCTGCTAAATAAGACAGGAATGCTGGATAAAGAGGAAGTACACATGGTGAAAGAAAGGAAAGGAATCCAGCAGTTACAGCCAGCAATATGGTCACTTCCATGAGAATCCCTCCTGTTAAAACACTTGTAAGCAAAAGGAATCCCTTAAGAGGGATTCCTAGCTTAGTCTACAATATAGCATAGTTTAGAACATACCAACAGTTTGTGCATTACGGTCCTTAATTACACGATTATTAACATACCGATGGAAAACCCACTCACCGATCCCGATAACGACAGTAGCTATCAGAGATGCTAGGATTACATTATTATCAGGTTCCAGCAAAGCACTTCCAAGTGCCCATAACACAATAAAAGTCAGAACCGCATCACTCACCGTCGCAATAGCATTCCGCTTTGGATAATCTCCGTTCGGCTTACTTCGATCTCCAGACCTGCTTAAAACAAGCAAATCACCAATTACGTAGGCTGCCAGTGTTAAGACAGCGCTCATAATCAGCACAGCCCCTACTCCTGCATCGAAAATAAGGGTGAAAACAACCAATAAAACAGCCAGAATCATGATGAACTTAATCAATAGTGCTTTCACATGTTTCATTTTGTTCACTCCTTTTTTCTTTCAAATACCATTATCACTGCAGTTTTAAACCTATTTGTTTGTATTTAAAGTGTTGCCAGCTTCATATGTTTCATACCTTGGCTTTCATTAAGAGGCTTATCCATTAAGGATCATCAACGCTGTTTTGGTATCATAATTTTTATAATTCTTCATCTAATTTCTATCGCTGAAGAATTAATCCTAACTAAAAGCTGATTTATTGCATTATAATCCGGCTTGTCAGGAAGTGGTGAATGCTCTGCTGCTTGTTTAAGATCACTATCTAACGACTCTATAAGCTCTTCAGCTTCACCAAAGGAATATTTACCATTTCTACAGTCGAGCAAAAAGCTGCGATTTGGTCTGTGTGTGCTAAAGTCACCTGTCTTCAATATCTCAATAGCGCTTGTCAGCAGCCTCACACTATGCATAAAGAACTTCGTGTCATATCCATAAAGATCAATCAAGTCTTGTCTGCCGGATCTGCTATCATTCCTCTGCTTAAGCTTTTGAATCTGAGAGTTAGCATATCCTCCGAACTTCTTTTGTATTTCTCTCGAAAGGAATAGATGCCGATTATCTATTAATTGCTGTCCCAAGTCTGTTTTTTTTATGTACTGCTCGTTGTTCAAGAATAATATCTCAATATTATTTGGCACACCGACCATAGCATCCTTCACAAACTTTGTAATATGTATAATATTAATATCAACGTCATCTTTCGTATTTTTAAAGTTCTTGCCGCCACTGCTGTTATATTCATTGAATGATTCCAATCCTAAGAAGTAACTCACTGGCGGGATGCATATTCCTTTATAGTCTTTATCCGAGTCCTCCGTATTCGTACCGTAGGCATAGCTTCCTGTTGGAGCTAGAATGATGGTTCTTTCTTCAAGCCATTCATAAACACTGGATTGCATCTCTTTACCCCTCTCCCTCCTCTATCAATAATTAGTGTTATCAAAATATGCACATTAAAAACTTATGATCAATCTATACTTAATCTCATTCCACATAAAAAATGGAAATTAAACACCAAAGAAACCATTTTTCCCGCTAAATCTCTCAGCAGAAAAAGTGGTTCCTGGATTTTATTTCTCTATCTTTGGAATCTGGCGTAATACAAATTCAATGCGATGAATCTTCTTGTCGTTATCTCTCACAAACCGAATCGTAGAATCCATTTCTCTTATGGTAAGTAAAAACTGATCATCTCCAATAGGGTCAAGTACTACAACAGGCATTCCAGCGGTTGCTAGATGCAGCCTTCCATCCTCTACATAAAATTCATTCATCATACCGTCACCTGATATGAAAGTACCCTCGTATTCCTTTAAACTTTCAAGAGATAAGTCTACAGTCCCCACGTTTAAGTGTGATGCATCGATGTTTTTGTCCAAATGCTGTGTGGAAAATGCGCTGAAAAGCAGTTTCGAAGATGGTGCCCCAGCTAAGTTTGCAAGAGATATTCCCGTTAGATCAAGTTCAGGCAGGATATTCATTTGAGCCGTTACCCCTTTAATATCTCCGCCATGATGAATAAGTTTATATCCAAAGAAATCTGGAATGACTGTTAAACCGTAACCATAAAAACTCCCATGCGCACATTTTATGTGTGGTGTTGTCATTAACTCCACACTTTCAGGGGACAGAATACGTGTACGACCAACCTCTCCGCTGTTCCGAATAATTTCTGTAAACTTGAGCATGTCAGTTACTGTCGATTTTAAAAATCCTGCTGCACGCATTGCTGGAGCGTCCCAAGGATTATTGGATCGGAATACAATTTCTTCGCCATCTTGCACTCGCATGTCATATAAAACAGCTGTATCTTTATAGTCATTCTTATATTGAAAACCACTGTTATGCATACCAGCAGGCTCTAAAATATTTTCTTGCACATATTGTTCGTATGGCATACCACTTACCCGTTCGATTATTGCACCTAAAAGGGCATAGGCATCATTGGAATAACTGAATTCAGTTCCTGGCTCTCCAAGAAGTGTAAATTCTGTATTTGCGATAGAATCCATTAAATTTGCGTATGTATCAATTTCAGGAATCGCATCCAAAGGACTACCTTGTTGCTGCTCTCCCCCGAATTTCGGGTCCTTTTCCATACTTTTCTTAACAGCGGCTATTAAAGTAGGTAGTGGCGGCAGACCTGATGTATGTGTCAAAAAATGGTGAATCGTCATTTGTTTTGTTTGCACTTCATTTGATGTCTTGAATTCTGGCAAATACTTGGTGACAGGATGTTTGACCGACAGATTTCTTTTCTCTTGTAATTGAAGTATGGCAGTAGCTGTAAACGCCTTTGTTATGGAACCAACTCCAAAAACCGTATCTGCTGATAATGGTAGTTCGGCTTCCATGTCACGATGTCCAAACTCTTTCTTATAACTCAATTCACCATCCTTGGCTAATCCAATCGCAAAACCAGGTACTTTGTATTTTTTTAAAATTTCATTGCTGTATCGTTCGAAATCTCTGACTCCTGTTTCTTGTTTCATGAGTTGAACCCTTCTCTCTTTTCTGTATCTAGGTTCATTTTAAGCAATTCAGGTTGATTTTCCATCGTTCCATAGAATGGAACTCTCTAAGACTTCAGACTGATATTTTGACAAAGACTTTAGTGATTTAATACCTCTCTTTTCTGACTGACAGGAAAATATAAAGGTGTTTATATTTCTCTTCTTGTTCATCATAGTTTTCTTAGTTTAATCTCGTGTGTGACATGATGAAGCTTTATTAAACAACAAAAAACCACTCATTCTACTTAGTATTAAGCAGAAAAAGTGGTTCCTGGATTTTAATTACTACTATCAGCAATCATATCCCTTGTTTGCAATGCCAAATCGCCAACTTGAAACGTCAAAGCTATATAGAAATAATTGCTTATTTACCTTGTTGGTTATTCATTGCGCGCATCATTTGGTTAATTTTCTTTTGTGATGGTTTTTGACCCATTTGCATCATCATTGTACGAAGCATCTGTTCATTAATTGGCGGGTTCTTCTTAAGATAGTTCATCATGTACTTTCTGGCAATGAAAAATCCTAGCGCAACGCCGATAATCAATGCAGCCAGTGCTATAAGTACGACCCAGATCGGACTCATATTGGCTTCCTCCTTCAAAATATCTCTAATCTAGTATAGACAATCAAAAGGAAGAATACAATAGATGAACCCGTGATTGTAAGTCATTTTTTATGATAGGCGCAATCCAGCCACAGTTGTTCGCTGCTGGCTCAATAATAAAAAAGGAAGAATCGAAGTGGCGGAGCTCTGAGAAGACCGTTTCTTCGGCAGTCGTCAAGGAATCACAGACCACCCGAAGATAGTGCTGATCCGTCTCTAAATGGACGCTATCGTCTTGATAAAGCGCTTGCTGAAGTGACGCTCCAGGAGAAAAATCATAAGTGATATAATCTAGCTGCTCCTTCACATATACGGTATCCTCCACTTGACTGGAGAGGAAAAAACGATAGAGGATATCGGACTTATAAAAATATCGGAAATAAATCTCGTGTTTCACCCAATAGACGAAGTATTCTTTCATAAGCTTGTCCCTCCTTCTCCTTTGAAAGAATAGTATACGTGAGGAACGATGCTTAATCCCTCGGAACATGTAGCAAAGAGACACGAAGTTGCAAAAGTTTAGTCGAATTTTGTCATATTAGAAAAAGACCGGCCATATTCTACGGCCGGCCTTTCACATTAATCCAATATGGATTTTACTTTTTCAATTACATTCTCAACAGTAAAGCCGAAAGCTTCGATCAATTTATCTCCGTTGCCAGAGGCACCGAATGTGTTAATGCCGATTACTTTGCCTTCATCGCCAACATATCTTTCCCAGCCTAGCGGAGAAGCCATTTCAATACCAACACGTTTCTTCACTGCTGGAGGCAGGACGCTATCCTTATAGGATTGCTCTTGAAGCTCGAAACGGTCCCAAGAAGGCATGCTGACAACAGAAGCCTCAATGTTCTGTTCACGAAGTGCTTCTTGTGCACGTACAGCCAATTGCACTTCTGAGCCAGTTGCAAGAAGCAAGACGTCGGCTGTTTCCTTCTGAGCAGGGCTTACAACGTATGCCCCCTTCTTAACGCCTTCATACGCAGCTTGCTGCGTGGATGGCAGTGTAGGAAGATCCTGACGCGTCAATACAAGCGCAGTTGGAACCTTTTCAGACTCAAGTGATAGTCTCCAAGCAGCTTGCGTTTCATTACCGTCTGCTGGACGGACAACACTCAAACCTGGCATTGCACGAAGAGATGGAAGCTGTTCGATCGGTTCATGCGTTGGGCCATCTTCTCCAACTGCAATAGAATCATGTGTCAGTACGTATGTCACAGGTGTTCCCATCAATGCAGACAAACGGATAGCCGGTCGCAAGTAGTCACTGAAGACGAAGAATGTACCGCCGTACACTTTCAATCCGCCATGAAGTGCCATACCGTTTAATGCAGCTCCCATTGCGAATTCGCGCACACCGAACCAGATATTGCGTCCGCTATAGTTCGCTTTAGAGAAGTTCTCTTCTTTAGCAAGCAAGGTTTTATTCGAACCTGCAAGGTCAGCACTTCCGCCGAACAAGCTAGGCACAGCATCTGCGATTGCATTCAATACTTTACCAGAAGCAGAGCGAGTAGCAGTCTTGTCTTTACCCTCTTCATACGTTGGAAGCGTATCTGCCCATCCTTCTGGCAACTCTCCCTTGATTGCAGTAGCCAGTTCTTTTGCAAGCTCAGGGTGAGCTTCTTCGTACTTCGCAAATAGCTCGTTCCAAGCATTTTCTGCTTCAGCGCCGTTTTTAACGACTTTCTCTTCAAAGTCAGCATAAACTTCATCTGGAACGTAGAAGTCTTCATGCTTCCACTTGTAATATTCCTTCGTGAGCTTCACTTCATCCACACCTAGTGGTGAGCCATGAGAAGCACTTTTAGCTGATTTGTTCGGAGAACCATATCCGATAACTGTTTTTACTTCTATCAAAGTTGGCTGTGTTGTATTTGCTTTTGCTTCTTTGATTGCTTCGCGAATTGCGTCTACATTTTTACCTTCTTCGACACGGATAACTTGCCAGCCATAAGCTTTGAAGCGATCCTCTACATTTTCAGAGAAGCTGTGGTGAAGATCACCATCAAGAGAAATATCATTGGAATCATACAGGACGATCAGCTTGTCCAAGCCAAGATGACCTGCAAGGGAAGCTGTTTCGTGTGAAATACCTTCCATTAAGTCACCATCACCACAAATTGCATATGTGTAGTGATCTACGACAGGAAAGTCTTCTTTATTATACTTCGCAGCAAGATGTGCCTCTGCCATCGCCATGCCGGTAGCCATCGCGATACCTTGTCCAAGCGGACCTGTAGTTGCTTCTACACCATCGGTATGGTGGACTTCCGGATGTCCAGGTGTACGGGATCCGTACTGACGGAAGGATTTCAAATCATCGATGGATACTTTGTATCCAGACAAATGCAAGAGGGAATACAATAGCATGGAACCATGTCCAGCAGACAATACGAAACGGTCCCTGTTGAACCAATGGGAATTCTTCGGATTGTGAGCCATGAAATCGGTGAAAAGCGTATAAGCCATCGGCGCTGCACCCATCGGCATACCTGGGTGGCCGGAATTCGCTGCTTCTATTGCATCGATTGATAACGTACGAATTGTATTAATGGAAAGCAATTCTGTAGTCTGAACCATGTAAACATCCCTTTCATCTAGCAAATTATGTACTCTTGTTCATCCTATACAAAAATCCTCAGATTAACAAGGATTTATATATAGAAAAAGAAGGGAAAGGCTGTGCATATAGCCAGCCGTCCCTTCTTATTTCTCATCACGTAATTGTTTTACTTTTTCTGGTGTAACGTCATTGCCTTCACGATCCATAACCGTCATCGACTTGAACTGGTTTTTGAATGAAGAACGTACATTTCCCAGATATTCCTGTCTTAGTTCTTTTTGCTCTTTCTGTTCGCTAAGGCTGAGTCCTTCTGCCTTCGCTTTATTTGCTAACGCATTTAGGCGTGCTAATTTATCTTTAGTTAACATGTGTATATGCTCCTTTAAGCATTAGAGTTAATATACCTATGTTACCCGCTAGCGTCTTCCGATTCAAGCGAAAGATACTCCTGGTACCTTCTATGTACGGTCGCCTTTGATACATTAAAGCCCATACCGCGCAGAACAGAGCTGATTTCCTGGAAAGTAAGCTTATTGTTTCGCAGCCTGATCACTTCTTGTATCGGAAAGTCAATCCGCTCCCTGCCAGGTGCCGCCTGCTGGTTGCTCAAATTCTTACTTGGATCATATCCGGCCTCGATTGCCCTTCTCATACCTCGTTTGATTTTCATATTATGAATCTTTCGCTGATACTCCTCGACAATACCAACGATCTGGAGCACCATACCATCTGATTCCGAAAGCTGGAATTCACCGTGCTGGCTTAACGTATACACCTTGACCTCTAGCTTCTGAAGATGATGGAACAAGGCGATCTTCGTATTGCCTCTTCCTAGCCTCGTTTCATCCTGAATGAGGAGACAATCCGCTTCACGTGCTGTAAACACATCCAGCATGCGAAAAATTCCCGGACGTTCGATCTCATAACCGCTCTGTTTCTCTTCGATGATATCGATAACCTCTATGTCGGAAGACGCAGCAAGCCTGATGAGCTCTTCACGCTGACGCTCAATCGAGCTAGCTTGCTCGTCCTTTTCTGTACTTACTCTGCAATAGATGACTGCTTTCATTGATGTACCCTCTCACTTCGACTAATTAGACGCTCATTATAAGTGTAAAGTATAAGAAGAAAAGCGTGAAGCCGAAAAGCACATAATAGAATAGATCTGATTTCGCTAGTTTTTTGAACATGGTAGACCCCTCCGTTTTCAAGAACATGCGTTCTCTTTGTTAATTCCATTATATACGAACATAGGTTCTAGTCAAGACCTTTTTTCGAACGGATGTTTGTATATTGCAATCTATCATGGTATACTGTATGTAATAAAAATATATGCACGGGGTGTTCGATACATGATAAAACTATCGAAAAGACAGGAAGCGATTCTAGCATACATAAAGGAGCAGGTACTCGATAAAGGCTACCCGCCTTCCGTTAGAGAAATCGGCGAAGCAGTTGGATTGGCCTCAAGCTCTACCGTTCACGGCCATCTTTCTCGTTTAGAGAAAAAAGGTCTTATCCGTCGCGACCCAACAAAGCCGCGCGCTATCGAGGTATTATCATTTGATAGTGAAGAACAAACAGATATTCCTCGAGGTGAGGCAAACTACGCTCCGGTAATCGGAAAAGTAACAGCTGGTATTCCAATTACAGCAGTGGAGAATATAGAAGAATATGTCCCTGTACCTAGCCATCTAGTAGGACCGGACGATAATATTTTTGTTTTGGTTATTGTAGGAGAGAGTATGATAGAAGCCGGTATTCTAGATGGAGACATGGTCATCGTCAAACAGCAGCAGACCGCTCAAAATGGAGAGATTGTTGTAGCGATGACAGAGGACAATGAAGCAACAGTGAAACGTTTCTTCAAGGAAGAAAACCAGATCCGACTGCAGCCAGAAAACAGTACGATGGATCCTATCATTTTGGATAATGTTAGTATTCTTGGTAAAGTAATCGGTTTATATCGTTCCATTCAGTAAAAAATCGGCTCCGGCCGGTTTTTTTTCATAGAATTTACATACTTTTTGCCTTCTTTCGACATAATTTTTGGGTATATTAGATTATGCTATTACCAAAAGCTAGAAAGCAGGTGGTTTTGTGAAGCTGTTTTACAAGCTCTTCTGCAAGTTGCGAGGCCGACATAAGATTGATAGTGTTACTGATTCGTGTAAATGTGGATATACAAGAAGCCACCGTAGAGAACAACACAGTATGGATGATTATTATCTTAAAGAACGTTAAAAACGGTATAAATAAGGAGCTTGCCTAGACGGCAAGCTCCTCTTGTATGCTTTTATATTGTTTCATCGCTAAATTAAGAGCCTCGAGCAGAATACCTGGCGTGGCTTTCTCGTATGTCTCCCCTAACAGGCGCTTGGCACCATCCAGAATTCGCTGGTTCCCCATTAAAGCTAACAATTCATGTCCTTTTACTAAAATATCGTCAATGAAGACATCTCTGTAATCCTTGGAGTTTGTTACGACGCCTGAAATGAATCCTTCCTGCAGCAGCACTTCCGCATGATGTACGACATCGTATGGTGTGCACGTTCCTAATTCGCAGCGGTATTCTCTTGCTTTCGTTCCTTGGAGTTGGTCTGCTTCTAACTGTCCCAGTATTTCATGAAATAATGTAACGCGTAGTTTTGGCATGTGATCTCCTCCTTGTTATAGTTCAATTATTTCACATATTAGTTATGAATCCATCGAAAGGTTTGTACATTATTTCACAAATAAGTGACAAGTTAAGAAACAGATATGTTTAATTTCTCATCGTTTGCATTAAACAGGGCTACTATGTGGTATAGACACTATAAGTACTTTTATTGGAGGTGAAACAATGTCAAACTATCACACTGTACCAGACAGAAATAACAGCTGGCAGGTTAAAAAAGAAGGAGCAAAACGTGCTTCAGGAAGCTTTGACACGCAAAAAGAAGCGATGGATTATGGGAAGAAATTAGCTAAGCAGAATAAAGGTGAACATGTCATTCACGGCAGGGACAGGAGAATTCGTGAGCGGGATTCTTATGGCAATGATCCATTTCCTCCAAGGGGCTGAACTTGCAGTAAGCTGTTGGATTTAGATACTTATAGAAAAATAACAAAACCTGAAATCAGTTTCAGGTTTTGTTATACAAGCTCGATTAATATGCAATCCATCCCGCATCAGCCGCAATTACTTGCCCATTTACGAAGCTTGATTCATCAGAACCTAAAAATAGAGCCAGTTGAGCAATTTCAGCTGGTTTTCCAACACGCGGCATTGTTCCATTACCAGTCATTTGGCGCCCAGCTCCAAATTCGGAAATATTAGTCATAGATGCACTTATGTTAGTCTCGACACCACCTGGAGCAATACCGTTACACCGGATACCAGATTGAGCATACATATAAGCTGTATTTTTCGTCAATCCAGTTACCGCGTGTTTTGAAGCTGTGTATGCTGCCCCTGCTCGCGCCCCGCGCAACCCGCCTGCTGATATATTGTTTACGATTACGCCATGGCCTTGTTCCAAGAAGATGTTCGTAGCAATCCGCATCGCTCGCATAACACCAGTAGTGTTAACAGCAAAGACGCGTTCCCATTTCTCATCCGTAATCTCCCCCACCGGCTCCATTCCATCCATGATACCCGCATTGTTAACCAAAATGTCTAATTTACCAAACGCTTCCTTTGTTTCTGCGAATAATTGTTCTAAGTCCGCTGACTCAGCAACGTTTGTACGATTCGCGATTGCTGCTCCACCCTTCTTCTTGATAGCCTCAGCAACTGCTTGGGCGCCTTCAAAATTAAAGTCTGAAACAACTACTTTTGCTCCTTCTTTTGCATAAAGCTCTGCTATTGCCTTCCCCATCCCAGAGGCCGCTCCTGTAACGATTGCTACTTTATCTCTTAATCTCATATCATCCATCCCCTATAGTTAATGTACATTTGTTCGATAAAATAATAATATAGAATTGTAACCGCATTCAATCAGCAAAAAAAATCAAATTGTACGATATAGTACAAATACTTAAAAAGTGTTTAATAAAGGGGGGTTTTTATTTGAATAAAAATGATTTGCGAGTCTTAAAAACAAAACAGAATATACATCTTACATTAACAAATCTGCTAAAAAAGAAGCCCTTACCTCAAATAAAAGTAACGGAACTCTGCAAACTAGCAAATATAAATCGAGGAACTTTTTATTTTCATTATCAAGAAGTTGGAGATGTCTTTAAGGAATTTTTCGAGGAGATTATGATGGATTTAAGAGAATCCTACAATGAACCTTATCGTCATACAAAGTATATTGAAAGAGAAAAACTGGACCCAGAAACGGTACGTATCTTCCATCATGTTCAAAAATACGAAGAATTTTATAGGATTATCTTATCTAAGGAAGTATCTGCAGAGTATTATTACATGCTGTTCGATGAAATACGCTCGATCCTTGTTGATGATAAACATACAAATCACCTAGAAGAAGATTATTTATTTTCCTATTCCTCCAATGCAATTATCGGATTGATTATCGAATGGTACCGCCGTGATTTTCAAGAATCCGCTGATGAAATGAATATACATTTGGTTAATATACTTAAGTTATATTGATATTGTTGCAAAAGTCTTGTTAATACTACATACAAACCCCCTGACACCAATGTATCAGGGGGTTTTTATAATACTAATAGATGTCCTCCATGTACTGCTCGCGTTCCCATGAGTGAACTTGTGTGCGGTACAAAATTTCTATAATAATATCTCCTAATAATCCTGTTAAAAATAAACTTGCCTCTTATATACTTGGCAAGTTCTATTAATCCTTCTCTCTAAATTAATGACATGCTCTTAAGGGCATTGTAAATTCCGTGTTCATTGCAACTATCTGTGATTATATCGGCTTTCTCTTTAACTTCAGTTTCCGCATTACCCATCGCAATCCCAACTCCTGAAAGTTCCATCAGTTCAATATCATTGTTTCCATCTCCGAAAAAGACGATATCTTCACGCTTGAAACCATTTTGTTCTGCAATCTTCAAAATGGTTCTCGCTTTCGAACCTTCTCTAGGTATAACATCTAACCCATATTCGTGCCAACTCACATATCTGAATTCTTTGATAGCATATCTTGGAAGGTCTTCTTTCTTGCAGAAAAGCATAGCTTGAATAATTGAATTTTCTCGCCAAAAATTTTGATCAAACTCAGGGATGGTCCACCCTAGACTTTCGTAAGCTTTAGTTAACGCCTCACCTGGTTCTTCGAAATGTCTGGCTAATCCGTTAGCTGTTTGAAACACAACCTGATCATTGTTTTCCATCGCAATTTCAATAAGTGTATGAATAGATTCCTTTGATAAGATTAGTTCATGTGCTAATTCATGACGGACATATCCAATTGATCCATTACATAAGACATATGTATCGATTTCAAGTTCATCAACAATGGATTTTGCTGAAGGATAGTCCCTCCCTGTCGCAATGACGATTACATGTCCTTGGTCTTTAAGAGAAACCAAAGCTTGTTTTGTACTGACAAGAAACTCCATTTCTGTTGTTAATAATGTTCCATCAATGTCAAAGACAATAAATTTTTTACGCATTTTCTATCACCACTTTCCGTTAGCCTTTTTCAAGTCTTCGTTCATAATACGCACTAAGCATACACATAAATTCCATTTATTTCAAAAATATTCATCTTAACAATAACACAACGAGACTTATTAGAGAAAAATTGAGAAAGCCCCTCCAATTATGGAAGGCGTATTTAATTACACAATTATTCACTCTGCTTCTTACCCCAGTTGAATGTATCGTTTTATCATATAAATCCATAAAAAAGGCCTTCCTTAGGCCGCCTTATCGTTATTATTATCTGAAATTGTCTTTTTCCCCAATGAGTACAATCCTGATGCTGCAAGCCCAGCAAATCCCCCAGACCATAGCCTCAAGACTACATCCATATCAGTGAATGGCCAAGTCAAAAAGCCGACAAGAATACCTATAAGCAAGCTAATCAATGGCAAATACCTCTTATTTACTGTGATTGTCTTTTTTATCAGTTGCACTAAAGCAATTACAATCGGGCTGATAATCGAAGCAAAGGTCATTACTTCTTCCATTTATATCATCACCTCTCCTGTATTCGTTCTTACTTATTCCTTTCTGCAATACTTAATTCCTTCAATTTAAAAAATGTCCCAAGAGCCACTGGATAATCAAAAAGACAATCTCGCCAGACGCAAAAATACTGGATATTCCCAACTAAGTTGCTTTATTTTGATGTAGTATCGCGTTTATGCTGCCGATCATCAAATAAAATACTGGATAACATGATGTGTTGTTCTCGCCCTTCTGCCAACGCGGTGTTTTCAATCTGAGCAGTACCGACAACGCGGTTTACTCACATCTCCAAGAAATTGGAACAGAACACTTTGTATAAATAAGAAGAATACAAGAAAAGAATGCGCGAATAATTATGGGAGTGGATTAAATTTACGAACTGTATAAAGAAAAGAAAAACCCCTGATACCAATAGTATCAGGGGTTTCTTTACTGTTCGCGTTCCCATGGGTGAACTTGTGTGCAGAACAGAATTTCTATTTAAAAACCTCGAAATATCTTCTAGTAATAGTTGATATTTCGAGGTTTCTTTTATAAGACTGATAATAATGTAGTATATAAGATATTTGGGGGTGTTTGGGAGTGGATTTACACCCCTCTTTATTGTTTTTCCACAACCGTAACAGTTATTATCGGTAACTCTGTTTCTTCCTGCTTACCCAAACAGTGTTCTTCATTACTTCAATAGCTTGGGTAGCTAAGCAATGGATAGACACTAGTAAGAAGGACAATGAATAAGGTACAGGGGCTTTGCCCTTCCCTTATCATAAATATAATTATATATATCAACACATCTGCTATGCAAAAAAACACTAAATTCTTTTTAATATTGCTCGCTGCTGCAGCGTTCATTGCCTACAACATTTATGGTGGAGTATGGTTGAATATCTTAAGTGCTGGATTAGCCATTGCAACTCTAATTGTTGCATTTTCAGACCTGTTCAAAAGGAAGGGTAGGTAGGTAACTATGTACACATTCGATAACAAGGAACAACTAATTGAGTTCATCCAGAAAGACATGTTGACATCCTCGGAAGCCCTAGAGTTTCTGCGGATTACACGTAGCAGACTTAGCCAGTTGTTAAAGAATGAAAAGATTGTACCAAACGTTCCGGGAAAGATAGTTTGTTCCTTCGCGAAGATCTGGAGGAACGAGAAGCTATACAAGAGGAATAAACAAAGAAGTATCGCCCGTATGACGAAAAAGATGGGGGAAGTAATTTGAGCTTCAAATCGTTTCTTTATACCGTCCTGAAAATATCCAACGATGTAAACGCCGTAAATAAAGGGCCAAAAGCTACATCTAAGCGGATTGGTGGCGGGATATACGGTAAAACTACAGGCAGACTCAAAAATAGATATTTAAATGAATACCCCCTCTTCCCTCAGTAATTGGAGGTTTTTTTTACAAAGATTGTATTCGTAAGGATTGTTGCTAATCCCATAACGAAAGAATTTTTTTACTATTTTATGGTATAATTTAAAGAAAATAACAGAATGAGGGGTTTCCTTGATTAAAAAAATTGACATTCGTAATATTAAATGTGCTGCCGATGTTTTAAACATACAAATACCATCATATAAGGTAGAGGCAGAAATTATTGGAACATATGATATACCGCCATTAAAGGACACGGTTTACACTTTGCAACATTGTGGAGAAAATTTCTTTGGTTATTATGAAAATGGAAATCTATACGGAGTAGTATCTATAAAAGTAGACGATGTTGTAGTTGATATACATAGGTTAATCGTACACCCAAACCAATTTAGAAAAGGCATTGCACAGTTGCTTTTAAATTTCATTGAAACTAAGTTCCAGGTTGAAACAATAAAAGTCGCAACAGGATCTAAAAATACTCCAGCTGTTAGTTTTTATAAAAAGAATGGATTTCAAAATATTAACGAAGTCTTGGTAAATGAGCAACTATCCTTAACTTTTTTTGAAAAGAAATTATAATTTCCTTATTGAAGTAATAGGTGCTTAAGTTGAACAATAGTAAAACCACTTCCTTTTGGAAGTGGTTTTTTTACACCTAACTCATATAAAAATCAATCACACCTTTCTTCAATGTGATTATATGGGTAAAAGGAGGAGATACAATGATTAGACCACATATATACAGATTATTTGTTGGTAAAACAGAAGGTAGTTCATGACTTCATTGCACACGAGGAAGGATACGACCTGGAAAGAGCTTTAGAATGGGATCCCAGGTTTTTGAGGTTTACCGATGAGGAACAGAAGATGTTCGAGGAAATGTATATGGATCATGCCGCTCTAATTTTTGTAGTAAACCCCTCCCGCTAAGGAGGTATTACTATTATATATCTCAAAATGTATTACTTATGGTAAACTCAGGATATAATTTTCCAAATTAAGGTTAACAGGAGGCGGAGTTTTTGACTAAAAGATTATTGAGAGTTGGTACAATTTACATCCCGGTATTAAATGTAGATCTTTCTTCGGAATGGTATTTAGAAAAATTAGGTGCTGAATTGACTTATAAAGACAAAGATAAGGCAATATTCAATTTTGCTAATCAAAGCATATTTCTTGTAAAATCCAAGGATAATCAGAGCTCAAATTTTTATGATACTCACGGTGAAGAACGCTTTTCATTAACATTTGGGGTCAATGGATTAGATGCTTTAAAAACTATACATAAGGACTTTATAAAAAAACAAGTAAGAGTTGGAGATATTGAAGATAGAGGACACACCGGAAGAAACTTTGTTTTCTACGACTTAGATGGCAATAAATTTGATGTTTGGAGCGAATTGAGTCCTCAATTCAAGGAACAGTATTTAATATCCGAATAAAACATATAAATTCTTACTCAATACAGTAGTAATAAAAGTGAAAACTTAACCCTAGTTATAAATAAAAAAACCTCCAATTAAGGAGGATTTTTTTCTATCGTATTTCTACATATTTTGTGGAAGCGGTGATATACAGACCGGATTTAATTTGATACATCTTGGAGCCGCTCACTGTCAGCCCTTTTGTGATGGCACAATCCACCCGTTAGAGCTCTTTTGTATGTGAGATCCCTTTGTGTAAAGATAAAGATCATCAGCTTGACCTTCATTCTCTTCTACAATACCTTGTAACTCGAAATTTAGTTTCTGTAATAACTTTATAGATAGTATGTTTCTGGGGTCTACTTTCGCCTCGATTATTTTTAGGTTAAGTTGATGGAAGGCATAATCAACTAAACCGTTGACTGCTTCTGTCCCATAACCCTTGTTCCAAAATTGACTATCTAAATCATATCCAATTTCGGCTGACTTTGCCTCAAAATTGAGTGAATTAAAACCACACGATCCTATGATAGTATTAGAATTCTTTTTAAAGATGGAATATCTTATGGCTTCTCCTCGTTCAGATAAATCACTTAAAAAGGCAATCATTTCTTCCGCCTCATTTATTCGAGTAAACCCTTCAATATTCATATATTTTGTAACCTTAGGATTTGACCAAATAGCAAATAATGAATTTGCATCACACTTATCCATCTTTCTTAACATTAATCTCTTGGTTCGAATAGTATTGACTATCAAATGCTTAACCTCCATTTATTTAAATTAAATTGTGGTGTGGTATAAGCTTTGATATCTGCGCATAATTCAGTCCCTTCATGAATTAATAAGATGAAATACTGTCAAATTGATTGACCAATTTATTGTAGCATTAGATTACCTAAATTGTAATATTCTAGAATAAAATGGTTTACAAGACTAACTTCATACTATAAATTTGAGACTTTATTTGCTTATTTCTACATACTTAGTGGAAGCAGTGATATACAAGCCGGATTTAATTTGATACATCTTGGAGCCGCTCACAGTCAATTCTTTCGTGATAGTGAATGCTTCGCCAGGTTTTAACTTGATTGCTTTGTCATTCCAGTTGGCACTGTTGTAAGTCCATAGCCAGCAATCTGAGTTGTTTTTCACCACAACTAGTTTACCAATGACACCCTTGGCCGGAGATGAGTGTATTTATTAATTTTGTATCTTCGTAAATATGTCACTCATCAAAAATCAAGCAGCCAGGTCGCCCTCCATCTTTAGTGTCAGCATTCGAGGTACGGAACATAAACTCGGCAATGGTAGATTTTCCAGTGAGGGCTCTATAACAGCATCAATTATACCTTCTGCTGCTCTCCTTATATCAGTTTGTTCTTTACCAATTGGTGGACAATAAAGCATTTTTTTGTGACTTCCATGTTCCCCCACCCTTTCAATTACCCATATCTTATGATTGTGGATCTGGTAAAAAGGCTAAAAGCCTTAATACACTCGTTTCCATAAAACCCATAGGAATGAGTTACACATAGCATTTTTATGAATATTTTAAGAGAAAGTAGAAGAACTATACCCTAGAAAATAACGTTTGCTAGGTAATTTCTTTATATGTTTCTTTAATTCTTTCTTTAGCGTTTTCTATTATATGAAGAATCTATTTTTTGGGACGGCTAATTAGAGGATAGAGTGTCCGCTAATTAGCGGTGTCCTCGGATTAGCGGACACCTTCATGTTAGGGCATAAAAAAAGCCAGCCAAGTATCTCTTGGCCGACTGTTGATAATACACATATACAGGCTTTTTAGAGCAACAACACAAGGAAAAATTCCGGAATGTTTTCGAGTTTTTTCGTACAAAAAAAAGGCAGCAACCTATAGGCCGCTACCATGATTGTACAAGACACTATTTCTTAGTGCTTTGAGCTTTAACTGTAGTGACAGTAGTTACTTGCTTTGCTGTCTGCTGCTGTTTTAGGTAGTCTTCTCGAAACTTATCTTTTGCAGCAGAAAAAATGCAGAGCATAACCAACCCTCCTTATTTGTAAAGATAAGCTTCGTAATACTTGTGTTGGAATTTATGCACAGATGTATTACAATTCCCCCAAAATATAGCACGCGTAGAGCTTTGATTTCAACAGAGAATAATTACTAATCAATTTTTTTATTATTACCTATTCTATGCATCTTCGATTTGCTACTTGCTACATTTTTGAAATTGCATCTCGAACAAATAGATCTTTAAATAATGAAAAAGCAGATATAGATATCTGCTTTTTTGTCAATTATACATTTCTCTGAATGACTGCAATATTCATGTTTAAAGCTAGCTTATAGAAACCTTTCCAACCAATCTTTGCATATGTCTTCTCGGAGATCGGCAGCTGAAATACAAAGGAATAAACTTTATAATCAGTGATGTACTCCGCATCCTCACACATATACCGTTCTTTAATCAGGAATTTCTCCGACTTAGGCAATCTTTCAACTGCTCGTTCCAATCTCTCGCAGAACCTTTTCTATAAGCTGCTTCATCTGCATTCTCTTTAGTTATGCTGCTTGTCTGATCTGTAATGGAATTGCTGCGCCCTCCACCTATTGCGTCATAAGATGCTGTAGTGCTAGCTTCTCTTTCTTCAGGGAAAATGGTTTTTGGTGTTTTGTGCTTGCTATACCTTTCTCAACTTAAAGAAAAACCCCTGACACCAGTGGTATCAGGGGTTTCCTCAATTAAAAGTCTTCCATGTACTGTTCGCGTTCCCATGGGTGAACTTGCGTGCGGAACATATCCCATTCGATTTCTTTCGCTTCGATGAAGTGTTCGAATAGGTGATCTCCTAGTGCTTCGACGATGATGTCGTCGGATTTAAGCTGCTCAAGAGCATCGTATAGTGTAGCTGGAAGATCTGCTACGCCATTCTTTTCTCTTTCTGCTTTGTCCATCACGTAGATGTTACGGTCGATGGATGCTGGTGCTTCCAGGTTGTTCTTGATTCCGTCAAGTCCTGCAGCAAGCAATACGCTCATTGCCAAGTATGGGTTCGCTGCTGGATCAACGCTGCGCACTTCAACACGTGTGCTTGCTCCGCGAGCGGATGGTACACGGATAAGCGGGCTACGGTTTTTACCGGACCATGCAACGTAGCATGGTGCTTCATAACCTGGTACAAGACGCTTGTAAGAGTTAACTGTTGGGTTTGTAACCGCAGTGAAGTTAATTGCATGCTTCAACGTACCTGCGATGAACTGGTAAGCTGTTTCAGAAAGCTTCAACTCGCCGCTTTCATCGTAGAATGCGTTTTTGCCATCTTTGAATAGAGACATGTTACAGTGCATACCAGAACCGTTCACACCGAATAGTGGTTTCGGCATGAATGTTGCATGCAGACCGTGTTTTCTAGCGATTGTTTTTACTACAAGCTTGAATGTTTGGATATCATCAGCATGTTTCAATGCATCAGCATATTTGAAATCAATCTCGTGCTGGCCTGGTGCCACTTCGTGGTGAGAAGCCTCAATTTCAAAGCCCATCTCTTCCAGTTCCAATACGATATCGCGACGAGTAGTTTCACCCAAGTCAGTTGGTGCAAGGTCGAAGTATCCGCCTTTATCGTTCAATTCCAAAGTAGGTTCGCCTTTTTCATCAAGTTTGAACAAGAAGAATTCCGGCTCTGTACCGATGTTGAATGCGCTGAATCCAAGCTCTTCCATTTTTTTAATGTTACGCTTCAGGTTGTAACGCGGGCAGCCTTCGAATGGCTCTCCTTCTGGAGTGTAGATATCACAGATGAAACGTGCCACTTTGCCTTTTTCGCTTGTCCAAGGGAATACTACGAATGTATCCAAGTCCGGGTAAAGCTTCATGTCGGACTCTTCGATGCGCACGAAACCTTCGATGGAAGATCCGTCGAACATCATTTCGTTATCCAATGCTTTGTCCAGCTGGCTAAGCGGGATTTCCACGTTTTTAATTGTGCCAAGCAAGTCGGTGAACTGTAAGCGAATGAACTTTACGTTCTCCTCCTTGATAATCTTGATTACATCTTCTCTAGTAAATTTCGCCATTCTTTCTCCTCCTCTATTAATGGAAGAATCGTGATAACTCTCCCTGACGTAACGAAGCTTTGCCCAATCGGCCGGTATCCATCAGTTCCTGACGCAGCATCTGTCTTAATGCTTTATCAGAGATCTCCGGTTCGATCGGTGTTTCAAGCATTTCTGCGGTCGGTTTTTCTCTGTACGGCAGCATTTGCTTGATTCCTGCAAGGTTGATTCCTTTATCGATCAATTCCTTGATTTCCAGCAGTCTATCCACATCGTTGAATGAGAAAAGACGCTGATTGCCTTCTGTTCTTGCTGGGAAAATCAGTCCGTTGTCTTCATAATAACGGATTTGTCTCGCTGTTAATGCAGTAAGTGATTTTACAATACCAATAGAGAACAAGGGCATAGATCGGCGATTTATGTCACTCATTTATCGTCCATCCCCTTTCCTTATGTACTCTACGTCTATTATAAACGTAGGTAATTTTAAATGTCAACACGTGTTAGCTTAGTTGACATGAAATTTTTTAGTATGCTTGATTAGTTGATATCAAGCCTTTTTCTAATAGATTCTGAGCTGCGTCCATAATAGCGAGCTTCACATGGGCATAAGTCAAGCCACCCTGGACAAAAGCTGTATACGGCGGGCGTATCGGTCCATCTGCCGTCAATTCCAGGCTAGCACCTTGAATGAAGGTTCCTGCCGCCATGATGACATCACTCTCATAGCCGGGCATCGGAGCTGCATGCGGTGTCACATGGGCGTTAACCGGTGACGCATGCTGAATCGCCTGACAGAAGGCAATCATTTGATCTGCTGAGTGGAAGTTCACTGATTGAATTAAATCAACACGCTTGCTGTCGAATTTCGGTGAAGTGGAGAATCCAAGCAACTCCAAAAATCGTGATGTAAAGATGGCGCCTTTCAACGCTTCTCCAACTACGTGTGGTGCAAGGAAGAATCCTTGGAACAGCTCCTGCAGCATCCCAAGTGATGCGCCTGTCTCTTTTCCAAGACCTGGTGCAGTCAAACGGTTGGCACACAACTCAATTAAGTCGGCTCGACCAGCAATATACCCTCCCGCACGGACAATACCGCCACCCGGGTTCTTGATAAGTGATCCTGCTATTACATCTGCACCAACATGAAGTGGTTCCTCCGTTTCAGCAAATTCCCCGTAGCAGTTATCAACAAAAATGATTGCTTCTGGATACTTCTCTTTTACGAAAGAAATCATTTCACCAATCTCTGCAACAGAAAAAGAAGGTCGGTCGGCATATCCTTTTGAACGCTGGATTGCCACCACCTTCGTTTTCTCGGAAAGCTTTGCTGCCACAGCAGGATAGTCAACTGCTCCATCTTCTGTCAAATCAACAGCATCGTATGTGACACCGAAATCCTTTAACGAACCTGTATCTTCTTCTCGGTTTCCAATGACACCTTCCAGCGTGTCGTATGGCTTGCCAGTTATATATAGAAGTTGATCTCCTGGACGTAAAACGCCGAATAATGCAGTAGTTATCGCGTGTGTACCAGAAACAATCTGCGGGCGGACTAGGGCATCCTCTCCGCCGAACACTTCTGCGTATACTTGTTCGAGTGTCTCCCGTCCAAAGTCATCATAGCCATATCCTGTGGTAGGGTTGAAATGACTGTCACTAACACGCTGGTGGCGGAAAGCATCCATCACCCGTTTCTGATTTTCTTCCACGATACGGTCTATTCTAGCGCGCTCGGCGCTTGTTTCTTCTTCTGTTCTTCTTGCTGTTTCGATTATCATGCTTCATTCTTTCCTTTCAACTGATGGAAAAGCGGATGATCCGGCAATACGAATCCGCTCACTTCATAGGCATCCATTTCCTCGTTGTATTCCCTTTTGGTTAAAATCGTCTCCTGTGCAAGTTTATCTAATAGACGGCCGCCAGAGGCAGGTACGATTGTATCATAAAATTCACTTGCTTCCTGGATCATCTCCTGCACTTTTTCCATTACAAGTCTGCGGTCTTCTTCTTTGAATGCAGAGATCTGGATATATGGATGTGCACTGGCAATGAAATCTTCTGTAAGTAAATCTGCTTTATTGTATACTGTCAAAATCGGTAATTGATCAGCCCCAAGTTCTGTTAGCAGCTTCAGTACAGTAGCCTGTTGCTGTTCATGATCCGGATGCGCGCTATTCACCATATGAATGATGAAATCAGCTTCTGTTACTTCCTCAAGTGTTGAACGGAAAGCTGCGATAAGCGCTGTCGGAAGATCCTGGATAAATCCAACCGTATCGGTTAACAGTGCTTGAAAACCTGATGGGAGTCGCATGCGGCGCGTCATCGGGTCCAGTGTAGCGAACAGCTGGTCTTGCTCCAGACTGTCATTTCCTGTCACTCGGTTGAAGATTGTTGATTTTCCGGCATTTGTATAACCGACCAAAGCAATTTGAAAAGCCTGATTCACTTTACGGCGCTCCCTATATCGGGAACGGTGCGAGACGACAGCTTTTAGCTGCTGCTTGATTTCATCAATCCGGCGGCGGATATGCCTTCTGTCGGTTTCCAGTTTTGTCTCACCAGGTCCTCTTGTCCCAATACCTGCTCCAAGTCGGCTCATTTCGGTACCTTGTCCATACAATCTAGGCAGCAAATATTGCATCTGTGCCAATTCTACCTGCAGTTTGCCTTCTCGGGTATGTGCACGTGTTGCGAATATATCAAGAATCAACTGGCTTCGATCGATAACACGAACGCCGATCCGGTTACTGATATTTTTTAATTGTCCCGGCGACAATTCGTCGTTGGATATGACCAGAAGCGGCTCTTCCTGTTCCACTAGCTCAGCAAGTTCCTCCAGCTTCCCTGATCCGAAATATGTACCAGAATGCAGGCGCTCCCGTTTCTGTGTGACAATTCCTGCCACTTCGCCACCTGCTGTTTTTGTTAAAGCTTCTAATTCATCAAGCGAGGATTGAAATCGCTCTAATGTCTGAGTCTGATGATGGACTGCCATCAATAATACACGTTCCATACTGTCACCCTTTCCATATGTCATTATACCCTATCAGACAAGGAAAAAGCCTTCACTTTAAGCGAAAGCTTTCAAGAAAACACTAGGAATACATACATCCAAACACATAACAAGTAATTTTCAGCCTAAAAATGATTCATTCTTTGAAAACAGCAATGTTTTGAATCATTTCACTACGTCGCCTGTGTTGACAACCTTAATACTTACTTGGCAATTAACATCTGCTTTTGCAAAATATTCATCCCATTCCTTCTTCATCGTTTCATATTCTCTAGGATATGCTATTCGGAAACTCTCGGAAAAATCCACTACATCCGTTTTATAATCTTTTTGAAGCTTATTCAGCGTTCCACTCACCAGACTCTCGACTTCATCTGATGCTAATCTTTCCAAATCTGTTACGTAATTCTCAGACAAATTATGCGCTACTTTTGACCAATCCTCCGTTATCCATCCCTCTGCTCTGATTTGTACCTGGAAGGCAATTCGCCCATTTTGGAACTTTGGCTTCACTTTTGTTTTATAAGTCTGTACTTCATAAACAATCGTATTATTTTTCTCGTCCTTAAACTCAAGCACCCCCGCTCTCCCTTCTCCAGACAGCCAGTTGACTCCCTCTACCTCTTTTACCGACAAAAAACCGATAAGTTTTCTTTCTTTCCCTTTTACTACCCCCGCCCCATCTACCTTGACTGTATTTTTTTGCTTTTCTACATTCGGCAGAACAAAGCTTGTTTGAGATAACAGATTTGCAGCCACTTCACCAAGACGTACTGCTGGGAGGATCTCCAGCGTGCTTGTTTGATTCTCGAAGATGCTGCTGATATAACTGCTTGGTATTTCCCCTTCTATATTTGTGTTCAATACGTCGCTGGCCGGCTGCTTGCTGAAAACGACAAGCGGACTTAGCCGTGTGACATTATCACGTAACATTTGGTCCAGGAGGATGGAAAGATCATAAGTACTCGCTGTTTCTTGATTGATAATGATAGATTCCAGATGATCCGTATACACCGGATAAGGCAGCTGGAGGGAGAGACTGCGCAGTATATTCTGAACTGAACTCCCTTCAACTGTCAGATTTTGATATATCTTTCCTTGTGGTGCCACTCCCTGTACACCTTTTTTCTTTGTGACAGCAATCTGCGTGGTATGCTTGATTGGATTCTGTTCATTTTCACTGCTATCAAGCCCAAAACCAATTACAAAAGAGATGTCTTCTATATCTGAACTGTCCCAGCAGCCGCAAAGGAATAACAGGGCTACTACGCAAATGCAGATTTTACGTATCATTTTTTGCCTCACCGCCTCGCTTCAGCCCTCTTGCAACTGCAATTATCAGAAGCATGGTAGGAACAATGAAGGAAAAAACAAAGCTTGTCCAGCCGATAATCGTCCCCATCTTTTCCAGTTGATTCAGATCCTGAGGAATTAAACAAATAAAATAAACTGCAGCCAACAGCATATAGTTTGCTTTTTTATACGATATACGCGTCAGTGTAGAGATACCTTTTGCCGCTACATACTGACAGATCACATATGTCGTAAACATCTGAATCAGCCAAACGACTAAAAACAGAGCATCAAAGCGTTCGAACAGTATACCCTCGTATTCGTATTCTTGAATAAGGGCAAACGTAGGCCATTTCTGATGCTTCATTCTTTCAACAGATAATCCCCCCGTGATGATGACTACTGCTAACAGGTAAATGGATACAGGTATGCCTAATCCAATCAATGCAACCTTTTTCGCCTGTTTCGGATTCTGCATCATTGCAATGAAAACGAGTAAAAATTCTAATCCGCTGAAAGTAAGGAATGTCGGTGTAAGACCTTTCAGTATTGGCACTGGACCAAGACCGAACAATGGCCTTAAATTATCTATCTCAAAGACTTTAAAGCCTAGACAAAACACCAGGATGAATATAACCAAACAAGCAGGGGTCAATAGCTCGATCAGCCTCGCTATAGGATTAATGCCGCCTACCAGCAAGTAAATTGCAATCCAGTACATACTGATTATGATGACAGAGATCGGTGTTTCTTCCAGCAGATAAAACTGTGTCAGTTCACCCATGGAACGAATTTCAAAAGCGCCGATCAAAAGTGCGTAACCAATAAAACCGATACTTAGGATTGTACCTATCCACTTGCCGACAATCAGCTTGTTGAATTCAAAAAAAGTAAGGCGTTCAAAACGAAGGCTTAAAGACACAATGATAAGACATGATAAATAAGCACATATACCGCCTAGCAATACGCACACCCATAAATCCGGTGTGCCCACTTCCATTGCCAAATTCCTAGGAAGTGTAAAAATACCTACAGCTATTAAGGTTGAAGAAAGCAACGCAACCATTTGTATTGTCGTAATTCTTGTCGTTCCCATTTTCATATGTTGCATCTCCTAATATTTCTTCCTTCTGACTCTATCCTTCGGAAAATATTCGGCAGGGCGATTTCTCATCGTAAACAAAGGCAGACGGAAAAAGAAGTCCTTCCAGTCGTCTTTGCTGTAAAGTGTACCCGGCGTAACAAATGGAACGCCAAAGCTCCGAAGCTTGACCGCATGGACACAAAGCGATAAAAAGAATAAACTGATCCCGTATAAACCGAGGAAAGCTGCCGAAAACATAGCAAGGAAGCGGAGTGCTCTTTGTGCAATTCCTGCTGCGTAGTGCGGGGATACAAAGGAAGCGATGGCTGTGGCAGCAACGACTATAACCATTATTGGACTAACTAAACCAGCTTGCACCGCTGCTTCCCCGATGATCAAGGCGCCAACCAAGCCGACAGTTTGTCCTACAGGCCGCGGAAGTCTAAGACCTGCTTCCCTTAACAACTCAATCGATACTTCCATCAAAAGCGCTTCGATGATCGTTGGGAACGGAACACCAACCCTTGTTCCAGCTATTGCCAACGCTAAGTCAGTAGGTATTAAACCTTGATGAAAGGACACGAATGCAATATAAAAGGAAGGCAAGAAGATACTAAGAAAGGCCGCTACATACCTCAATATCCGAATGAGTGACATCGGAATCCAGCGTTCGTAATAATCCTCTGGCGACTGCATCATCATGGAGAAAGTTGCCGGTACTATCAATGCATAGGATGTACCATCAAGCAAAATGGCTACTCTCCCCTCCAAAATCGACCCCATCACTCGATCCGGACGCTCGGTTGATTGCACTTGCGGAAAAATGGACAGATAGTCATCCTCGATCAGCTGTTCAATATAACCTGATTCGGCTACATGATCAATATCCATATTTTGAATTCGATTATTTACGTTTTCTAACAACTCTTCATTGGCAATGTCTTTCACATACACAACAGTGAGCTGCCTTTTCGTCCGCTCCCCCACCTCAAAATCTTTAAAGGTCAAGTTAGGGTCTGATGTCATTCTGCGCAGCATTGCCGTATTGTCACGAATGTTTTCAATAAAACTTAATCGCGGCCCACGGACAAGTGCTTCTGTAATCGGTTCGTTCAAACTTCTTGAAAGCCATTTTTTCACGCTAAGAACCAGAACTTCATCCAGACCATCAACAAAGAGCAATACAGACCCCGATAGAAGCTGCCGGACAATTTTATCAGTGTCTTTCGTCGCTTTCACATCACTGACCTCAATCGCATGATGCAGCAGATAATCCTTTATGCTTTCACTCTTAAAAAGATTGAGCCCTGATTTAGACTGTTTGGCGTGCAGCAGTGGATGGAGGATGGATTGCTGCATCTGCTGCTGATCAACTAATCCGTCAATATGAACGATAGCACAGCTGCGATTATCCATTCCCAGTTTGAATTGACGATAAATGATATCAGAGCTATCACCGACAACAGCTTTCAGCTGTTTTAAATTTGCTGATATTTTTACAGACAGGGCAAAATACTCCGGTATGAAATGCTGCTCTTTTCGTGTATAGGGCTTTTTTCGAAGTTCTTTCAGCTTATTGCTTAGCAAGGTCAGCATAATTGGAATAAGGACAACTATAATTGTCCCCAGCCAAACGTCCCTTTGAACAAGAAAATCCAGTATATTTCCCATAATGTGCACTCCTTGCTAAGTATGGTGCCCTAGTAAAATACTGCTATACTAAATCGTTAACAGCACAAAAAAAAAGCTCTGAGCGTATGATTCACACACACTTGAGCTTTTTGATTCATTCTGTCATTCTTCTTGGTTCAAATCAGCGACAGTCACTTTCATCAGCTCTTCGGTCGACAGATGGTGGTCATGGCGTACGAGCCGAACAGCTTGCATCCGAATGGCTTTTTCAATGACATTCCGCACAAAGCGGGCGTTCGAAAAATCTGCTGTACGTTTTGCTTTCTGCTGGACGATGATTTCTTTGAGCTTCCATTCTGCTTCTTTGGTCAGTTGGTACTCTTTTTCTGAAAACATTCCTTTCGCTATATCCATAAGCTGTTCAGATTTATAATCAGGGAATTCGAGTTGGATAGGAAACCGCGACCGCAACCCTGGATTCAAGCTCATGAAATGCCCCATTTCCCTAGGGTAGCCGGCAAGGATAAGTATGAAACGGTTAGAGGCGTCTTCCATATGTTTAACAAGAGTATCAATTGCTTCTTTGCCGAAGTCCTTTTCTCCGCCCCGAGCCAGGGAGTAAGCCTCGTCTATGAAAAGGATCCCACCCATGGCACGCTGGACGAGCGCCCGCGTCTTCTGAGCAGTATGCCCGATATATTCCCCAACTAAATCAGCTCTTTCCGCTTCGATAAAATGACCTTTATCCAACACATTCATGTCGTGGAAGACGGATGCAAGCTTGCGGGCTACCGTCGTTTTTCCAGTACCGGGATTGCCTTCAAACAGCATATGCAGCACTTGCTTTTCTTGTTTTAACCCTGCTGCTTCCCGTTTCCCGCTGATATGGACATTTGCATAAATTTCTTTAATTGTTTTTTTGAGCTTTTCCATCCCGATGAAGGCGGAGAATTCCTGGTCGATATGACGGAATGGATCGATGTCGCGCTTGACAGTTCCACTTTGCAGCTGTTCTGTCTCCTGCTGTCTGTTTTTCAGGACGATATTGATTTTCCCTTTTGCATTCGTAACTTGAGCTTCCACATGATCACCCCTCACTGCTGTAGTCTACGCTCAAGACGGGTAGGCCGTGACAAATGCCCAATGGTCTTTTTCTACTTTATTCAGCAACCACGCGCTTTACAACCACAAAACAAAACGAGCGCCATATGGCGCTCGCTCCGATTTAACTCTGTTCTTTATAATCCAGCGATACATTCTTCACTGGGGAGAATGTGGAAATCGCATGTTTGAAGATTAATTGCTGTCTACCTTCCGTTTCGAACAATACAGTGAAATTGTCAAAAGCCTTCACCGTTCCACGGATTTGGAAGCCATTCGTCAGGAAGACTGTGACTTGCATACGTTCTTTGCGTAGCTGATTCAGATATTGATCTTGAATATTAACAGATTGAGACATCTATTCCCCTCCTAATTTCTATACGGTTCCTATTTCTACCTTTATTCCAGCTTTCCTGCAAGTTCTTCTAAAATAATTCTAAATTTTTCATTTTTTGTCGCAGGAGTGATTGCATACCAGTCTACATGCATCTTATTGCGGAACCAGGTATATTGCCGTTTGGCATATCGCCTGCTGTTCTGCTTCAACTGGTCAACCGTATCTTCCCAGTCCATTTTCCCTTCCAGATAAGGGATAAACTCCTTATAGCCGATTGCTCGCATAGATTGGGTATCTTGAACCCCACTTTCTACCAGACGCTTGACTTCTTCCAGCAAGCCTTCTGCAAGCATTTTATCAACCCGCAGATTTATCTGCTCATAAAGAAGATCCCGGTCCATATCTAACCCTATCATTGTTGTGTCATAACGAGCATCTGGCTCTGTTTCTTCGTGATCACTCATTCTTTTCCCAGTACGATGGAATATTTCCAACGCACGAATGACTCGGCGTACATTATTAGGATGGATGCGCTCTGCTTGCACTGGATCCACTGCCTGCAGCTGTTTGTGCAAATGTACTGGGCCATGGGTTTGGGCCTCCTGCTCCAGCTTCCGCTGATAGCTGTCGTCTCGTTTCGCTTCTGAAAAATCATAAGCATAAAGGGCTGCCTGTATGTATAAGCCGGTCCCGCCTGCAATAATAGGGAGTTTTCCTCTGCTTGCAATATCTTGAACACAAGCCTCTACATCAGCTTGAAAATCAGCAGCTGAATAATTTTCATCCGGATCACGAATATCAATCAAATGGTGCGGAATTCCTTGCTGTTCTTCTTTAGTTACTTTTGCGGTTCCAATATCCATGCTTCTGTAAATCTGCATGGAATCGCCGCTGATCACTTCTCCACCATATCTCTTGGCGATCTCGATACTCAGCTGTGTCTTGCCGACACCTGTAGGTCCGACAATGACGATTACTTTCTGCTTGTCCATGTCATTCTCCTTCTTTAACATGTCATTAGTTTAGCATAACACTGCAAAGAAAGATAAACGAAAAGCCGTGCGGGCTACGCACAGCTTATCGATCGGCATCAATTAGATATTTCGACAAGCGGATCGCCTCGTATTCCAGCCTGCCAAGTATATCAACAAGCAATCCAGCGGTCGCATCATCTTCCTGCCTTTTCGCAAGTGGTATACCGGTAATCTTGATCTCTTGTGCAAGCTGACTGTAATCATGACGCATTGTCTTGACTACCTCATAATCTTCATCATCTGCCTGGGCTTCCTTTATAGTGGCTTCCTGCAGGAATTTGCTCATAACCGCAATTGGTCTGCCGCCGATGGAAAGCACTCGTTTACCTAAGCATTTCTTTATATCATCCAGCTGTTCGTGTAAATCCTCGGTATATTGCTCAATTACATAGCCGTATGGACCTTTCGCATACCAATGGTAACGCTGCAGTTTCACGTGTAATACACTTATATTGGCTATCTGCTGGTTAAGAAAGTCTATAAGATGTTGATTTTGCATAGCTAACGCCTCCTCTGGCTGTCAGCATGCCCAAAATCAGAACAATCTATTCCACGTTTCCGGCCCGACAATTCCATCCACACCAAGTCCATTGTTACGCTGGAAATTGATGACCGCCTGCCTTGTATTCGGTCCGAATATCCCATCTGCCGTTACACCTAGCGCGCGTTGGATACGTCGGACATTTTCTCCACGGGATCCCGTCCGGATATAGCTGCCTGGGTATCGGACACTAGTAGTCTGCTGCGCACTGTTAGCTGTTGTTCCGATATAATTGAGCGGGTTGACCGCATTTGATTTTTCTGCATTCCATCTGCCTCGATGCAATTCAAAATGCAGATGCTGACCAGTGGAATCCCCTGTGCTGCCCATATAGCCAATGAATTGCCCTTGTCTGACAGTATCACCTACACGAACTTGCCTGGATCCGGACCGCATGTGAGCATAAACTGTTTCATACGTCTGACCATTTAGCTGGTGCACAATAAAGACAACTTCACCATAAGATGTAGATACATAAGACCTGCTGACAGATCCTGCCGCTGCTGCGACAATACGAACTGTACCAGATTGAGCCCAGTCGACACCATTATGACTCGATCTCGCACCCAGGAAACCATTTGTCAGTCTGCCTGTAGTTGGTTTGATGAATAATGCCATACATATACTCCTCCCTGTCATTTTTTAGGTTACAGGATATTATAATCGAGACACTTACCAGTCGAAGCGGTGAACACCTAGACAAGCAAAAAAGAGGCTGGGAAAAAAGTGTTTTAGCCATATAAAAAACCGAACTATATTGTAAATCTTCATAAGAAAATTTGCAT
>NZ_LR700942.1:775207-914980 GCF_902497585.1 Terribacillus sp. AE2B 122
ATTGTACTCGTTTGAAGAGCTTCTCCAGTTCATAGGAAGTAAAACGGATAATAATCGGCCGCCCATGAGGACAAGTGAACGGATCTTGTGATGTGCGGAGCTCTTCCAATAGATGAAACATATCGTCATAATTTAGATGATGGTTCGCTTTAATAGATCTCTTGCAAGACATCATGATAGCTGCTTCTTCCCGTAATTTTCGAATGTCCACTTTACTTTCCTGCATCACTTGTTCGACGATTTCCCGTATGATCTCCTCTTCAAAGCCTTTCGGGAACCACTGCGGATGGGAACGTACAATATACGTATGGCCGCCAAACGATTCGAAAAACAATCCGACCGCCTCTAGCTCAGTCTTATGTTGTTCGACAATCAGTGATTCTTGTTGAGTGAAATCAAACGTAAGCGGAATGAGCAGCTCTTGCAGCTCCTTTTCCACTTCTCCGATTTTTTCTCGGTAATACTCATATTTAATCCGTTCCTGAGCAGCATGCTGATCGATGAGAAAAAGACCTTCTTCATTTTCAGCAAGAATATAAGTGCCATGATGCTGACCGATCGGATACATCGCCGGTACCGCATACTCCGGCTCGTTTTCTTTCTCGGTTGATACATACTCAGGCTCTTGGACTATTTCAAAAGATGAATCATTGATTATCTCAGGTTCCATATCCTGTTGCTTCTCCTCAATGATCGGAGGAACGGTTTCTTTCACCTTGTCAAAGAACCATTGCTCCTTTTGTACTTCCGGTTCCTTAACTGGGTTACTTTCAAAGAAAGAGAAGCTTTGCTGTTCACTTTTTTCTTGTATCTTCTTCTGTTTAGGTGCGACAGCTTCTGGAATGAGCCGCTGCTGGCGAAGTGCTTTTGAGACAAGCTGCTCTACAGCATCAAATAATTCCTTTTCTTTGCTGAAACGAACTTCCAGCTTAGCTGGATGCACATTGACGTCCACTAAGACTGGATCCATCTCGATAGTTATGACGGCGAGCGGAAATCTGCCAATAGGCAGGAGTGTATGGTACGCCTGCATGACTGCTTTCGCCAAGACAGGATTTCGAATGTATCTGCCATTGACGATAAACGATACATACTGACGGGACGCACGATTTATTTCTGGTTTGGCCGCAAATACTTCCAGCTTGTAATCCAATGTTTCGTGTGATGCTTTGACCATCTTCTTTGCCACCGAGTTACCGTAAATCTGAGCAGCAATCTGAAGCATATCTCCTCGGCCAGATGACTGGAACATCGGTTTGTCATTATGAGTCAGTTCAAAACGTATTTCCGGGTGAGCAAGTGAAAGCCGGTTAATCACTTCTGATACGTGGCCAAGCTCGGTATGAATTGTTTTCATATACTTCAGCCGGGCCGGCGTATTAAAGAACAAATGCCGTACCGTCATCTCGGTTCCTTTACGAGCATCGCATTTGCCTCTTTCTTTGATTGAACCACCTTCCATCACAAGCTTCACACCAGCATTCTCACCTGTGCTCGTCTTGATTTCCAGCTGGCTTACCGCTGCAATACTGGCTAATGCTTCCCCTCTAAACCCAAGTGTGCGGACATGAAACAAATCATGCTCATTACGGATCTTGCTTGTAGCGTGGCGGAAAAATGCCCGCTCCACATCGTCCGACTCCATACCATCACCATTGTCGACAATTTTGATTTCGGTCAGCCCTGCTTCCTGTACCGCCACCTTAATGACCGTACTACCGGCATCAATACTGTTTTCTACCAGTTCCTTGACGACAGAGGCCGGTCGCTCGACCACTTCACCTGCTGCAATCTTATTCGCTAAATCATCCGGCATCAATTGAATCGCCATATGGGAACCTCCTTACTTTTTCGTTGCCATTTGCTGCAATTTATATAATAGATTCATTGCTTCAAGCGGTGTTTGCTCCATCAGATTAATTGATGCAAGCTCCGCTATCACTTTATCGGCCTTATTGTCTTGCTTCGTTTTTTTCTTTTCCGGTTCAGGCTCTGTGAAGAACGATAGCTGAATGTCATCCTCCACTTGCATTGCCGGTTTGGATACAGATGGCTTTTCTCCCTGCCCCTCCAGCTCGTGGAGAATATGAGAAGCACGCTGAATAAGACTCTCTGGCAACTTAGCCAATTTTGCCACATGAATGCCGTAGCTTTCATCTGCCGCTCCTTCACGGATTTGGTGAAGGAAGACCACATTGCCATCATGTTCTTCTGCTCGGACGTGGATATTCCGGAGTTTGTCCAGGTTCTCGTCAAGACTAGTAAGCTCATGATAATGGGTAGAGAATAAAGTCTTCGCATGGATATTGTTATGAACATATTCAATGATGGCTTGTGCCAGTGCCATTCCATCGTATGTGCTAGTTCCTCTGCCGATCTCATCCAGCAGGATAAGACTTCTGTCAGTGGCATGCTCCAATGCATGTCTCGACTCCAGCATTTCAACCATAAAGGTACTCTGGCCGGAAACAAGATCGTCCGCTGCACCGATGCGGGTGAAAATTTGATCAAACAATGGCAAATCAGCAGCTTCACACGGAACGAAACATCCTATTTGCGCCATGATGCTTGTCAAAGCCACTTGGCGCATATACGTACTTTTACCGCTCATATTCGGACCGGTGATCAGTAAGATATCAGCATCATTGCCCATCTTCACATCATTTGGTACAAACTGCCCTGTTTTCATCACTTTTTCTATGACAGGATGTCGTCCTTCTGTAATTGCGACAGACCTATCTATATTGAATGTCGGACGAGCATACCGCTGCTTTTCACTCACTTCCGCAAAGCTTTGCAGCACATCCAGTTGGCTGATTTGGTCTGCAAGCAACTGAAGAGCGGGGATGTACGTTTTGACATGATCCCGAATTTCCATGAACAAGTTATATTCAAGTTCTACGCTTTTTTCCTGCGCTTCCAAAATAAGTGCTTCTTTTTCCTTCAATTCTGGTGTGATAAAACGCTCTGCATTGCTGAGAGTTTGTTTGCGCTCGTATTTCCCTTCAGGCAGCAGCTGAAGATTCGCCCGTGTCACCTCGATATAGTACCCGAACACTTTATTAAAGCCGACTTTAAGCGATTTGATACCAGTCTCCTCGCGCTCACGCTGTTCCAAAGCCGCGATCCACTGTTTTCCGTTTCTTGAAGCATCTCGATACGTATCAAGCTGTTCATGGAAACCGTCCTTCAAAATGCCACCGTCACGGACACCAATCGGCGCATCTTCATGCAGACTTTTCTCGAGATATTCGCTAAGTTCTGGCAGTGGATTAAGCTCTCTGCCCATCCGCTGTACTTCTTCTTCCTCAAAGCCTGACAAGACCTGCTTCAATTCAGGCAGTTTCTCAAGTGTCCGTTTCAGCTGCAGAAGATCCCTGGCATTGACATTTCCAAAGGCGACTCTTCCGGAAAGACGTTCTATATCATAAACAGATTGTAAATGCTGTCGGATTGTATCACGTTCGAAGAAGTGATCAAGAAAAGCTTGGACTAAATCCTGGCGCTTTGTGATCGCTTCTTTTTGAAGAAGCGGACGCTCCAGCCATTTCTTCAGCATCCGCGCTCCCATTGCCGTTACTGTGTCATCAAGCACCCATAGAAGGCTCCCATGCTTGCCTTTCTTCAGAATCGTCTCTGTCAGCTCTAAATTGCGCTTTGAATACATATCCAGCGTCATGAAATGTTTAAGCTCCATCACTTGAAGCGGCTTTAAATGATCCAAACCTCGCTTTTGAGTTCTTTCTACATAGTTTAACAGCATGCTGAAGCAATCTAGCAATCTTGGATCTGTCACATCACCAGTAAGTTTTTCCAGTGACGCGCTCGTACTGCTGCTATCTTGGTATGATAATGTGACACCAAGGCGAATCTGTAAAGCTTCTTGCAACTGCTGATCCAGCTCTTCACTAATGACGATTTCCCGCACTGGCTGGTTGTATAGCTCGCTTAAAAGACTATCAAATCCACCTTCAAGTAATGCAGCTCGATTTTCACCCGTTGAAAGGTCATGATAAACAAGACTGTATGTACGATCATTGTTTTCATGTACAGCTGCCAGGTAATTATTCTCCTTTTCATCCAGCATACCGTTTTCCATGACGGTCCCCGGTGTGATTAGCTGGACTACTTCCCGTTTTACAACCCCTTTGGCTGTCTTCGGATCCTCTACTTGTTCACAGATAGCTACCTTGTAGCCGCGCGAAACTAGTGTTCTTATATAATTATCAGCCGAATGATACGGAACACCGCACATTGGCACTTTCTCCTCAACACCCGCATTCTTGCTTGTTAAAGTGATTTCCAATTCCTTCGTCGCTTTCAGCGCATCATCAAAGAACATCTCATAGAAATCCCCAAGCCGGAAGAAAAGGAATGCATCCTTATAGTCGGCTTTAATTCTTAAATATTGCTGCATCATCGGTGTGTAACCTGCCATTGTCCTACTCCCCTGTTTCATTGCAATTAGCCCTATTATAACACAGGTATTTTCTATGTTTCTTCTGCAGTGTCATTCTGTATAATACAAAAAACGAGAGCATCAGCTCTCGTTCAGTCTTCATGGTCATCCTTTTTATCCAAAAAGTCAGGATCTACATCTTTAAAATCATCTTCAGTAAGCTCATAATCCCAATCTTCTTCCATTTCTTCCACTACACAGCCATCAGGATCTACTTTCACACAAAGCTTCGTTTCACCGATAACTTCAACAAGGAATTCTTTCTCTACTTCGACGAAAATCTTCTGTCCGTGCTGTACGATCTTGCATTCCAGGCAGTTAGGCTGTTGGATTGCTTTCGCATAAACCTCGAATTCGTCATCAAGGCAGTTCTCGTCTTTGATGCTTAATTTGATTAGTTCCTTATACTCGACTTTCTCCGAAACAACGTGCGTTTTCGTATTGTCATTATACGAATACCAAACGTTGGTTTCATAGGAACCGACTACTTCTACACCTTTATCACCTTTCTTTTTTGCGTGATAGCGGTGGTTGATGATCCAGCAGCCAAGGATGCTGGATGGTTTGTGGTCCGGACGGATATGATCGATATTCTTGCTAAATTTACGTCCACGGCCAATGACCGCTTTCGTGATGATCTCACGGTAACTCTGCTCTAGAAAACCCATCTTGCAAAAACCTCCTCTTTTTACATAGTCATGTTATGCGGTGTGTTCACCTATGGTGTCAGAAAAAATACATTCCCTCACCACAACTGGACGCTCCTTCATTCTATGCATGTGCCTAAGAAGAGGTTATAGAAAACTTGCCGACTGGCGTGCCTCAGAGGAATAATGACAAAAAAAAGAAACGGACCTATTCGTCCGTTTCCTCATCCTGAAAAACCGTCTGCTGGATGTTTTGGGAAATGCTCTGCAGAATATGGTTCGTGATAACCTGAGATTCTTTGAATTCCTGGACCACAGGGATGCTGTCGATCTTTTCTTGCAGTTCATCGATTTCCTTTTCCATTTGCTGCTGAGCTTCGCGTTTGCCATAAGCCTGCAAATTGACAGCCTGCTTTTGCTTCATTTTAATTTGATTGATATATGTTTGCACCTTTTTGTTCTCATTAAGCTTCGCTTCCAGCTGATGAAAATGTTCGATCTCATCCAGATTGCTCATGTCATCAGCCAAAGCTTCCGCTTGCTTGAGAATATCTTCGGTGGAATTATTCATTATAAGTGTACCTCCGCTGTTGTTTCTGCTAATTCACCATCAAGCGACCATGTTTTCGCTTGTTTTATCCGAACCGGGATAATCTTGCCGACCACCGATTTTGGTCCGCGGAAATTGACTAGCTTGTTCTTTTCGGTATAACCGGCCAGCACGTCGGGGTTCCGTTTGCTTTCCCCTTCGACTAGTACATGCACGATCTTGCCTTCATAAGCACGCATAGATGCTGCTGCATGTTCATCTACCACTCTATTCAAACGCTGCAGGCGCTCCCGTTTCACTTCCATAGGGACATTATCCTCCCATTTGGCTGCAGGTGTCCCTTCACGTGGAGAATAGATATACGTATATGCTGCCTCAAACCCGACTTCCTCTACAAGAGTTAATGTCTCCTGAAACTGCTCCTCGGTCTCATTCGGAAAACCGACTATGATATCCGTCGTAAGTGTCACATTTGGTATAGAACGTCTGATTTTCTTTACTAGAGTCAGATATTCTTCCCTCGTATAGCGTCGAGCCATTACCCTGAGTATGTCACTGCTGCCTGATTGTACAGGCAAATGTATATGATCGAGAAGATTTCCGCCTTGGGCAAGTACCTCTATTAGTTTATCATCAAAGTCCCTTGGATGGGAAGTCGTGAAACGCACACGCGGTATTGCTATCTTCCTGATTTCATTCATCAGGTCCCCAAGGCTAAAATCAAGATCTAGCAAATCCTTACCATATGCATTTACATTTTGCCCAAGCAGTGTAATCTCCTGATAGCCTTGAGCCGCCAGTTGACGCACTTCATGGATAATGTCCTCCGGACGCCGGCTCCGTTCCTTACCGCGCGTGTATGGGACGATACAATATGTGCAGAACTTATCACAGCCATACATGATGTTGACCCATGCCTTTATCTTGCCTTTTCGTGCTTTTGGAAGATTTTCTATGACATCGCCTTCCTTGGACCATACCTCCAGAACCATTTCCTTGCTGTATTGCGCTTCTTTCAAGAGCTGTGGAAGTCGGTGGATATTGTGTGTCCCGAAAATCAAATCAATATGATGATGCTTCTTCAATATCCGGTTTACTACTGCTTCTTCCTGTGACATGCAGCCACATACACCGATAATTAAATCCGGCTTCTCCAGCTTCAATGGTTTCAGATGGCCAATCTCTCCGAAAACTTTATTCTCAGCATTTTCTCGAATGGCACAAGTATTGAGAAGAATTACATCTGCCTCGTTTGTCTCTGTTGTCGGAGAATATCCCATCTCCATAAACAATCCAGCCATCACTTCTGTATCATGTTCATTCATTTGGCAGCCGTATGTACGGATAAGGAACTTCTTGCCGCGACCGGCTTCCTGCATTTCTGGCGGAATCGTGAAATCATAATGGAACTGAACATCTTCCCTGCGTCGTTTCTTTGCCTGCTTCAAATTCGGCGGCTGGTACGTCGTCTGAAAATATTTTGCGAAATCAGCTGTGGTTTTCTCATGAAGCGGCTTCTCCACTTCTCTCGTCTGTTCTGCAGCAATCAAACTCACGGATTTACGCTGTTCCTCATTCACTTGTTCCTTCTCCCCCATTCATTGCTCACTATCTTCTACATTATACCAATGCATACTGTAGTGTCCAAGTATTGGAAATAAAAAAGCCCCGCCTTAGGCGGGACTTATCTTGGTTCTATAATCAATTTAATGGCAGTCCGTTCTTCGTTGTCGATCATTATATCCGTAAATGCCGGAATACAAATTAAATCTACACCACTCGGTGCCACAAAGCCACGCGCGATGGCGACAGCTTTCACTGATTGATTGAGTGCTCCTGCTCCGATTGCCTGTATCTCCGCTGAGCCACGTTCCCTTAATACGTTCGCAAGTGCGCCTGCTACTGAGTTTGGATTGGATTTCGCTGAAACTTTTAGTATATCCATCACTGGTACCTCCTTCGTTTACTGGACTACTTTCCTTTTTACTATATTTCTGCAAGATAGTAGATATGCCCATTTCGGGCGATGTCTGAAAAAAGTGGTACAACCTGTCCTGGTTCATATCTGTAAACAAAAGTCCTAGTGAAGGAGCAGCAAGGATCAATCCATATACGGGTGGTCATCATTGATAAGGATGCGTTTGATGGAAGAAGCCTTCCCCGTTTGCGGATCCAGATCGATTACTACTCCATTTAATTGTGCTTTACCCTTTTTTGGTACTTCAAAACGTACTGGGAGACCGGTAAGGAATCTTTTAATGACTGCTTCCCGCTCCATCCCGAGAATCGCTTCATACGGACCGGTCATACCTGCATCCGAAATATATGCTGTACCAGACGCTAATATCCGTTCATCAGCTGTCTGCGTATGTGTGTGGGTGCCAACAACAGCACTGACACGTCCATCGACATACCAGCCAAAAGCCTGCTTCTCGCTAGTCGCCTCTCCGTGAAAATCAATGAAAATCAAATTCGTCCGTTTACGCGCCTCTTCGATGAGACGGTCAGCTTCCCGGAACGGATCGTCTGCAGGCATCATGAATGTACGTGCTAACAGGTTTATGATAGCAACCTCATATTGATTCACTTTCACATAAATGATTCCCTTACCAGGTGTACCTGGAGGAAGATTCGATGGACGGACAAGGTATTTGGCATCATCGATGAATTCAAAGATATCCCGTTTATCCCATGTATGGTTGCCCATCGTAATTGCTTGTGCACCCCATTCGAGGAACTGTTTGTAAATCCGTTCATTAATTCCTTTACCATCAGCGCTATTCTCTCCATTAATGATTGTAAGCTGCGGTTGATAACGCTGCTTCAAACGCGGTAAATATTCCTGTACCATCTGACGTCCGGGCTCGCCGACAACATCTCCGATAAATAATAACTTCATAATCAAATCCCTTTCTCTATCTCAACTTGTAGTAGGTATAGTTTAACATTAAAAAAAGCGGCACAGGGCCGCTTTCTTATTTTGCATATTCAACTGCGCGCGTTTCTCGGATGACCGTGACTTTAATATGTCCCGGATAATCCAACTCGCTTTCAATGCGTTTCCGGATATCTCGTGCGACCTTGATGGATTCCAAGTCGTTGATTTCATCCGGTTTAACCATGATACGGATCTCACGTCCAGCCTGAATTGCGAAGGATTTCTCCACGCCTTGGAAGGATTCTGAAATCTCCTCCAGTTTCTCCAGACGCTTGATGTAGTTTTCCAGTGTCTCACTTCTCGCTCCCGGACGGGCTGCGGAAAGGGCATCTGCTGCAGCGACAAGCACTGCAATAACCGATGTTGCTTCCTCATCCCCGTGGTGGGAAGCGATGCTGTTGATGACGACCGGATGCTCTTTGTATTTCATTGCGAGTTCTTTCCCGATTTCAACGTGGCTGCCTTCGACTTCGTGGTCGATTGCTTTACCGATGTCATGCAGGAGCCCTGCACGTCTTGCCAAGGTAACGTCCTCGCCAAGCTCAGCAGCAAGCAAACCAGCTAGGTAAGCAACTTCTGTCGAGTGCTTCAATACGTTCTGGCCGTAACTTGTGCGATACTTCAATCTTCCCAGTATCTTAACAAGATCCGGATGCAAGCCGTGTACCCCAACTTCGAAAGTCGTCTCCTCACCTATCTCGCGAATATACTCATCCACTTCACGTCTGGATTTCTCCACCATTTCCTCGATACGAGCTGGGTGGATTCGTCCATCTTGTACAAGTTTCTCGAGTGCGATTCGTGCGATCTCACGACGGACAGGATCAAAACCGGACAGGATGACCGCTTCAGGTGTATCATCAATGATCAGATCAATTCCCGTAAGCGTTTCTAACGTACGTATGTTACGGCCTTCCCGTCCGATAATGCGTCCTTTCATCTCGTCATTCGGCAAGTTCACGACTGATACAGTCGTTTCCGCAACGTGATCGGCTGCGCAGCGCTGAAGTGCAAGGGAAAGAATGCTCTTCGCTTTCTTATCGGCCTCATCTTTGGCACGATGTTCCGCATCTTTGATCATGACAGCTGCATCGAAGGCAACTTCCTTCTCGACTTTGTCCAGCACGATTTGACGTGCTTCATCAGACGTATAGCCGGAAATTCGCTCCAATTCGAGCTGCTGTTCTTTCACCAAGACTTCCACTTTGCTTTCTAATTCTTCAATTTGTTGTTGTTTTTCAGCTAATATTTGTTCCTTTTTCTCTAACGTAATTTCACGCTTATCAAGCGTATCGCTTTTACGGTCCAGATTCTCTTCTTTCTGCATCAGACGATTTTCCTGTTTCTGCAGTTCAAGACGACGCTCACGTAATTCCTGCTCCGTCTGCTGACGCAGCTGGAAGTTCTCATCCTTCGCTTCGAGAAGTGCTTCCTTCTTAGACGTTTCCGCATTGCGATGTCCTTCTTCTACTATTTGCTTCGCCAATTCCTCCGCACTGGAGATCTTTTTCTCAGCAATAGATTTGCGAACAAGATAACCAACAACACCACCGACGATCAGAGCAAGCAAAATGGAGATGATTAGGTAAAATAGTTCCATGATTTCACCTCCCCTGCTATAAAATTGTACAAACATGTCTGTCGGCATGCACAATGTTTTTCATAAAAAAACTATGGTAACCTTTGAGAAGTATAATAAAAATAAAATTATACAAATTAATTTTAATCCTGTGTTCGCATGTTGTCAAGAAAACATGGAAAGTACTAGCAGATTAGCCTATATAAAAAGCCTTCGGATGTAACCGAAGGCTTAGTCTTACATATCCAATGATTCCTGTTCTTCTGACTGCGCTTCTTCTGGCAGCTTCTTATCTGCATCGAGGTTATAGTGGTCACGTACAGTTATTTGAATTGTTGTAGCAATTTCCGGATTCTCTTTCAAGAACTGCTTCGCATTTTCACGTCCTTGACCAAGACGCTCCTCATTATAAGAGTACCAAGCACCGCTTTTCTGAACGATATCCAAGTCGCTGGCGATGTCGATGAGTTCCCCTTCTCTGGAGATCCCTTCTCCGTACATAATATCGACTTCCGCTTGTTTGAAAGGCGGAGCTACTTTGTTTTTCACTACTTTGATTCTCGTTTTGTTACCGACCATGTCATTACCTTGTTTAAGTGTCTCTGCACGGCGTACTTCCAAACGTACAGAAGAATAGAACTTAAGTGCGCGTCCACCAGGTGTCGTTTCCGGGTTACCGAACATAACGCCGACTTTCTCACGGATCTGGTTGATGAAGATAGCAGTCGTTTTAGACTTGTTTATTGCTCCAGACAATTTACGAAGTGCCTGAGACATAAGACGAGCCTGCAAACCAACGTGAGCATCTCCCATCTCCCCTTCGATCTCTGCTTTTGGTACAAGGGCAGCTACCGAATCGACAACAACGATGTCAACCGCTCCGCTTCGTACAAGCGCCTCGGCGATTTCCAATGCTTGTTCCCCTGTATCTGGCTGAGAAAGTAAAAGTTCGTCAATATTGACGCCAAGCTTCTGTGCATAAACAGGATCAAGCGCGTGCTCTGCATCAATGAAAGCTGCTTGTCCGCCGTTGCGCTGTGCTTCTGCAATTGCGTGCAAGGCAACAGTTGTCTTACCAGAGGATTCCGGACCATAAATCTCGATAACACGGCCTTTAGGATATCCACCTACACCAAGCGCGATATCAAGGGCAAGAGAGCCGCTGGATACAGTAGAAACCTTCTGTTCTGCTCTTTCACCTAGTTTCATAATGGAACCTTTACCGAATTGTTTCTCTATTTGTCTCAAAGCCATATCAAGGGCTTGTTTACGTTCACTCAAATGTATTTCCTCCTTTGGATTATCTATTTCTATTTTAACTTGTTTTTTGAGATATAACAAGCAAAAAGCGAATAAATGTTCCCTTTTTTTATTTCTCCCGAACACACCAATAAAGACAATTCATCCAGGCAAAAAGAGCATTTATTCGCTTCAAACATTCGTTAAATCATGATTTTAAATAATGGAACAACATATCAAAGCCTTTCTTCACCGCTTGCGCCCGTACACCTTGACGCGAGCTCCGAATGGACAGCTCTGTAGTTCGTGTCTGTTTGCCTTTTTCATGAAGGCTGATAAAGACAGTTCCAGGCTCTTTGCCTTCTGAACTATCCGGGCCGGCAACACCGGTGAAACTGATACCAATATCGGCACCAGTAAGCTGCACCGCATTCTCGGCCATCTCAATGGCACATTGCTCACTGACAGTGCCTTGAATCTGGATCGTTTCTTCCTTCACACCAAGCACGTGCTGTTTCATACTAGGTGCATACGTAACGAAACTTCCAAGAAATACCTCGGAAGCGCCACTCAAGGAAACGAGTGCATCTGCGAACAGTCCGCCTGTCAGGCTTTCTGCACTGGCCAGTGTAAACTGCCGTTGCTTCAGCAGTTCGAACACTTGCTGCTGAACAGATGTTTCATCATAGCCATAAAAGTATTGACCGACGCGCTCCATCACTTCTTTTTCAACAACATCAATCAAACGGTCTGCTTCATCCTTCGTTTCTGCACGGGCAGTAAGCCTTACAGCAACTTCCCCTTCAGAGGCATATGTTGCGATTGTTGGATTTTCCTGTACCTGAATCAAATCCAGCAAGTCCGTTTCCAGCTGTGATTCCCCGATTCCGATGAAATGAAGCAGGCGGGACTGCAAAACAGATTGAAGCTGGTATTTCTCCCGCACGTGAGGCAGAACATGATCAGACATAATCTGCTTCATTTCACGAGGGACACCCGGCATAAACGCCCACACCACACCATCATGCTCTACCAGCATGCCTGGTGCCATACCAACTGTATTCTCCAGCACTTTTGCGCCGTCAAAAACACGTGCTTGCTTATGGTTGTTCGGAGACATTGTGCGGCCTCGTTTAACGAAGAACTCTTTGATCCGATCCATAGAAACCTTGTCTTCATGCATTTCAAGGCCAGATATGAGCTGAAAGGCTTCTCTTGTCAAGTCATCCTCAGTCGGGCCGAGGCCGCCGGTTACAAGTACAAGGTCTGCATCGCGCTGTGCTTTTGCAAAGGACGATTGCACACGAGTAAGATTATCGCCTACTACATGATGATAGAATACGTTAATTCCATGATCAGCAAGCTGTTTGGAAATATATTGTGCGTTCGTATTGTTAATTTGACCGATGAGAATTTCCGTTCCTACAGCTATCACTTCTGCATTGATTTGCTTCATTTTATTTCGACTCCTTCATGACACTCCAGTTTCTTACAAAGTAGTCGACTCCGGAAACGATTGTCAGAATCAGTGCAAGATACAGGCAAATCGTTGCAAACGGGAAACCGAGATACGAAAATGGCCAATTGTGCAGCAGCAATGCGCTGATAGCGACAATCTGAACCGCCGTTTTTTGCTTACCCATTTTACCTGCTGCCATTACCAGACCTGCACCTGCGGCAACAAGACGCAATCCGGTAACAGCAAATTCACGACTGATGATGATGATCGTAATCCAAGCCGGCGCTAAATCTAATTGTACCAGTAAAATAAGCGCAGCTGAAACAAGTAGCTTATCAGCTAGCGGATCAAGGAATTTACCAAGATTCGTTACTAAATTATATTTACGGGCATAGTAACCATCCACCCAGTCGGTACATGATGCAATGATGAATAAAATCGCCCCAGCTAAATGGTTCACGGGGAGTGTTGTGTCACCGATATCGAGAGTTCCCCAATCGAATGGAACTGCCAGCAGGATGATAAAGATCGGGATCAGGAAAATTCGGGATAAAGTAATTTTATTAGGTATATTCATGTCTGCCTCCTATGTATGTACAGATAAACATAAGTTAAACCCTTTCCATAGACGTAAAGGGTTTAACTTGTATCATTATTTCTTAATATTTACTGTAATGGTCTGAACATCATTATCAATCGGGAATGTCAGTTCTTGACCATTGATTTCCAGTTTTGTTGCTCTTGCAAAACCTGTCTTGATGGAGACTGTCTCCAAATCACTTACATCTTGCTCAACAGCTTCACTGCCGTCAGCGATTGTCCCAGTATAGACATTGCCAGCATTATTGCCGTCACCGACTTGCAGCCATGCATCTCCATCTTGTGCAGAAAGTTTCAATGTTACTTCATCACCAGCGTTCTCCAGTGTATATGTTGTAACCGGATTGCTGGCAGTGCCTTCTTCGTCCACAGAAAGTTTAGGTTCTGTTTGCTCCTCTTCCTGCTGTGCTTGCTCTTCTTCAGCTGCTTCATTCGCTTGCTCCTCAGATTCAGCAGACTGATCAGCTGTGTCATTACCGGATTCCTGCTCACTTTCCGGAGAGGTTACTTGATCTTCATTTTGCTGCTGATTGGCGGAATTATTTTCATTGTTATTATTAGTTCCACCTGCGTAAATGAAGACGACTACAATAATGGCAGCCAATACAATTAGTCCAATGATGATGGAAGATAGGTAAGGAATGCCTTTGCGTTCCTTGCGAGGAGGTCTGTCATTTTCCCGAACGCGACTGCGTTCCTGACGGGAAGGTGCCTCACTCTTTTCCTGAACCGGAACAGCTGCCGGTGTTTCCTGCTGCTGTTGTTTCGGTTCAAGTACTTCATCTGGATTTAGTCCTACTGTCTGCGCATATTCTTTGATGAAAGCACGCGTGTAAAATTCACCAGGCATAACACTGTGGTTATTCTCTTCGATTGCTTTCAAATAACGCTTCTGAATTTTGGTGCGCTGTTGTACATCCTCCAACGTCATTCCCTTGGACTCTCTTGCCTCCCGAAGCTTTGCACCAATGTCCATTAATACCACCATCCATCTTTATTATTGCTTAAATCTGTCTGAATTCCGGTTCATAGATAATTTTTTCATCATCATGATTCCGAAGTTCAATAATATAATCGAAATGATCCAATGTAAACTCCGTATCCCGGATAAATATATCTGGATGTTCGATTACCTTTGCTACAGGGAGCCGCATCACTTCACGCACAAGCTCCCAATGACGCTCACTCGCGCGGCTAGTCGACACAATACCGTCGATGATAAAGAGGTTGTCCTCATTGTATTCATCCTGCAGCAGCTGATTCCTGGCAGTTTGCTTCAGAAGGGTGCTGGAGACGAATAGCCAGCGCTTATTTGCACTGACACTGGCAGCGACGATTGATTCTGTTTTCCCGACACGAGGCATCCCACGTATTCCTATTACCTTAGAGCCTTCCTGTTTAAACAATTCTGCCATGAAATCGACCAGAAGTCCGATTTCACTCCGGACAAAACGGAATGTCTTTTTATCATCCACATCCCTATGTATATACCTTCCGTGCCTGACAGCAAGCCGATCTCGAAGTTTCGGCTCCCTGGACTTTGTGATATGCACATGTTCCATCGTCCGCAGAATGGAATGGAGTCGGATGATCTGTAATTCCTTTTCTGCCGAAAGCAGCATACCGCGCCGTTGATTCTCCACTCCATTGATCGTCTTGATGTTGATGGATAACATACCGAGCAAAGAAGAGATGTCCCCTAACAAGCCAGGCCGGTTGTGCTGAATCTCATATTCCAAATACCATTCCAATGTTTCCATAGAAAAGCCCCTTTACAGGAAAATAGCGTCTTATATAACGAAAACCTATTCTTACTATAAAGGAAAACGATAGATTAGAAAAGCCATAACAGGCTTATGAGAAGCTATAAAGAAAACCTGCTTCTTTAAAAGAAGCAGGCTTGAATGAAGTTGGCCGCTTATTTAGCGTGTATGGCCATTGTCTTGGACAAGCTTTACCATAATGTTGGCGATAGCTTGTTTCTCATCCTGAGACGCGACAGTCCAAAGATCACGAAGAATTTTCTCTTCTGTGTTCTTTGCATCGACTTTCGTCGCAAGATAATCACCGATTTCATATGCAATGCCTGAGACGGTTTCATTCTCCATCCCTTTGCCTTGCGCTTGATGTAGGCGATCACCTAGGAAGTCTTTCCAAGAATCGAAATTATCAAGAACTGACATGGTGTATTCCTCCTTCATTAGCTTGCAGTATAGCTTTTGACAGAAGGGGTGTCCTTATTCAAAAAAGAATGACTTAATTTTACCAGCCGCCGTTCACTTGAAGTGCATGTCCGTTCACATAAGCAGATTTGTCGCTTAACAGATAACTGACCGCATCTGCCACTTCGCTTACATGTCCGAATCGATTCATTGGAATATCGTCTGTAAGTTGATTTTTTTCTTCTTGAGTTAAATGGCTGTTCATCCCGGTTTCTATCGCTCCTGGTGTTACTGCATTGACTCGTACACCGCTCGTTCCGATCTCCTTGGCCAAACCATTGATAAATCCGATTTGAGCAGCTTTGACGCTGGAATATGCGACTTCAAAGCTTGCACCTCTTTCTCCCCAAATAGAAGAGACGATGACGATTTCGCCCTTCCTGCGCGCAAGCATTGGCGGCAGAATATGCTGGCATATTCGCCATGGCGCCTTTACATGAACAGCAAGCAGATCATCCATCTCTTTGCTTGTCATATCCTGGAACATGCCATAATGGGCCATACCTCCAGCATAGACAAATTGATCGATCGGGAAAGATAAAAAGCGGAGAAGCTCCGACAAACCCGCTTCGTTCGTCAAATCAGCTTTGATTGTTCCAAGCACACTTTCCGATATATCAAGACAAAGGGATTCTATTGCTTGTTCATTCTGATTGTAATGAAGCAATAGCTGATGCCCTTCACTGGCAAGCTGACGGGCGCAAGCAGAGCCTATAGCTCCGCTTGCGCCCGTAATGAAAATAACTCTGCCCATGTTTATGCCTCCTGCGGCAGGATCTGGCAGACAGCCAAACGATCCTCGTTGAACCATTCTTTTAGAAAGTCATTCGCATCTGCAGCTGTCAGTTTTTCAATTGCTGGTACAATATCGAACAGATCCACTCCAGCAAGATGATACTGTATGAAACGATTGGAGACGAATTCCAAGCTATTCATTGCTCTAAGCATCTGACCGATTGTTTTTTTCTTCATCCGTTCCATTTCCGCCTCGGTAACAGTATGGTCTTTCATTCGCTGCAGCATTCCTTTGACTGTATCCGCAAAGCGATCTGGCTCTTTCGTATTACCGCCGATGATCGAGAAACCGAAGTTTTTCTCCAGACTTGTTTCGAAGCCGAAGCTGTCATCGATAAGATCATTTTTGTATAATTCCTCGTAGTAGACACCGCTCTTAGAGAAATAATAATCCAGTACCATATCTGTAAGCAGTTCTTGTTTCAGATACGCTTCCGGGGATGCATAATCTGTATTCTCTTTAATCCCGACCATGCATTTTGACACACTCACAGGCATACGAACTTGTTTTTTCTTTTCCGCTACAGTTTCAGGCTCTTCTGGGAAAAAGCGCTCGATTTTAGCAGGCGGAGCGAATTTCTTGCTATCCTGATTTGCACGAATAAGTTCAATCATCTTCTCTTCATCAATATTACCTGTTACGAATAAGGTCATGTTCGAAGGATGGTAAAAGGTGTTATAACAAGTGTAAAGATCTTCCTTCGTAATTTCTTGAATGGATTCCACCGTTCCTGCTATATCAATTCTTACAGGGTGTGATTGGAATAGGCTTTGGATAGTTCCAAAGAAGGAGCGCCAATCCGGCTGATCATCATACATACGAATTTCCTGTGCGATAATGCCTTTTTCCTTCTCGACCGATTTATCAGAAAAATACGGATCCTGTACAAAATCAAGTAAGGTAGTAACATTCTCTTCAATATGAGAAGTTGCAGAAAACAGATATGCTGTTTGAGTGAAAGAAGTGAAAGCGTTCGCTGATGCACCTTGTTTGGTGAAATCCTGGAACACATCCCGATCCTCTTTTTCGAAAAGCTTGTGCTCCAGAAAATGCGCAATGCCTTCCGGTACGGTGATTTTCTCTTTGCCATCAAGTGGCACGAAAGTCTGATCGACTGATCCATAATTCGTTGAGAAGATCGCATAGGTTTTCGCCATCTCCGACTTCGGCTGCAGGAAAACCTTTAGACCGTTCGGCAGCGTTTCTGCGTAGACGGATTCCTGTAATTGTTCATAGTGCTTCTTATGCATTCTTCTTGGCCTCCTTATTCGTCAGCAGATACACTGTATCCAATTGAACTTTTTTCGCCACTTGCAGTACATCCTCCGTGGTTACTTGTTGGATGGTATCAAGCATCTGTTCGATAGTTATATTTTTATTTCCCATTACTTGCTGGTATAACGTTTCAATATGACCTGCTGGATTGTCGATTGTCTCTAATATTTGACTGACGATAAGATCCTTCACTTCTTCCACTTCGGATCCTTCAAATTCACCTGCTTGCATGGAAGCAAGCTGGGCGTCGATAATTTCCTTTGCTTTCTGATAATCTTTTGGATCGATACCAGAGAAAACAAATAATAGACCTTTATGGCTCTCAAAACGTGAAGCGGCATAATAAGCAAGGCTGTGTTTTTCTCTGACATTCCGGAAAAGCTTCGAGCTCGGGAAGCCGCCGAATAAGCCATTAAACACTTGTAATGCTGCATAATCTGGATCATCGTAACGGATATTCGTCCGATAACCAAGGTGGAGCTTGGCTTGTTGTACATCCTGCGTCTCAATTACTTCCTGGACATCAGCAGAAGTCGGATGAACAGATGCTGCACGTTCTTCAATTGGAGAAACATCTCTTTCTAGGAATGGCTGAACCGCTTTTTCAGCTAGTTCACTCTCTACATCACCAAGAATATAAATATCCATTTTATCCTGCTTCAGCATTTTCTCATAAAAGCCATACAGCTTAATGCCGTCCATGTCTTTCAGTTCCTCTTCATACCCGTGCACATGAAGACTATACGATTCATCTTTACACATCTCATCGATAAGTCGCATATTTGCATAGCTCATCTTATCATCCTTCAACGCTACCATCTTTTGTTTCAGCGTTTGTGTTTCGCGTGAAACGATTGACTCTGTAAAAGCGCCGTTTTCAACTTTCGGCTCAAATAAGATCTCGCGCAGCAGATTGACTGCTCTTTCAAATAAAGGAGTTCGGTCACTCAGATAATTCTCATTGGCAACATCGAGACGAAGCGTGATGATATGCTTCTCCCCTTTTTTCGTACCTGAAATAGACAAAATAGCACCATACAAGTCATCGAGTTTTAGTCGCAATGCACGCGCATCCGATAAACTGGCTGTACCCTGCTGCAGTACATATGGAAGCAGCGCTCTTGCTGTAATAGTCTCCCGCTCTAGCGGCGCCTGTAATTTTACGGCTATGCTAATTGTCTTATATTTTTTAGTCGGTATAAGATGCAGCGTCGCACCTTTACCTGTGATGATTTTTTCACCTGCGATTTTCATAAGGAACCTCCCTGGCTTCTGTTATGTATAGCTTCTGTAGTTTTGCTTATATATATCCGACAATCCTCGCTATGATTACCATATTAATGAAAAAACGCCTAGAAGTAAAACGAATCGGATTGCATAAAAAGACCCGATGCATAAGAAGCATCGGGTCTTTCGTCTTAGCGACTTCCTTTTACGTACGGAACACCGCTTGCTTTTGGAGCTACCGAACGGCCGATGAATCCTGCCAAAGCAAGAATAGTCAGCACATAAGGTGCAATCAGCAAGTAAACCTGCGGAACATTTTCAAGCAACGGAATCGATGAACCGACCACGCTCAAAGACTGGGCAAAGCCGAAGAACAAAGCTGCTCCCATTGCTCCAAGCGGATTCCACTTACCGAAAATGACAGCTGCAATTGCCATGAATCCTTGACCGGCAATTGTAGATATAGAGAAGTTCTGAGATATTGTCATAGCGAACACTGCACCACCGATTCCAGCAAGTGCTCCAGAAATGATTACGCCGAGATATCTCGTCGTATAAACTTTAATTCCGTTTGTGTCAGCAGCCATTGGATGCTCCCCGACTGCACGGATGCGAAGACCAAATGGAGTCTTATACAGCATATACCATGCAAGGAAGGAGAGGACAATAGCGATATACGACGTTATATACATGTTGTTAAAGAACATATTGCCGATGACCGGAATATCAACCAAGAATGGAACATCCGTTGTATAAATCGGCTGCGATATAAAATCGGTTTGGCCTTTTCCGAAGATTTGCTTGATCATGAACACGCCAAATCCAAGCGCCAGCATGTTGATTGCTACTCCTGTGACCGTCTGGTCTGCACGGAAGGTGATTGTAGCTACAGCATGGATCAAAGAGAACAGTATACCTGCAACCATAGCAACCAATATGGAAATCCATGGTGTGGCAGTTCCTAAAGCATCAGCATATAGCAAATTGAACGTTACCGAGGAAAAAGCCCCGATAACCATGAGACCTTCCAAACCGATATTGATGACACCTGAACGCTCACTATACACACCGCCTAATGCGGTGAAAATAAGAGGAGCGGCAAAGAACAACGTTTGCGGAATAATAGAATAAAGGATATCCAGCATTTTATTTTTTCTCCCCTTTTTTCAATTGCAGCAGCGCCCAGCGGATGATAAAGCCGGAGGCAACAAAAAGAATGATCAATGCAATGACAATTTCGATGATTTCATTCGGTACACCAGCTGTGGACATGTTAAGCGAGCCCACTTTCAGGAATCCGAAAAGACTGGCTGATAACACAACGCCGAACGGGTTGTTCCCGCCTAGAAGCGCTACAGCGATACCATCGAAACCAAGGTTTGAGAATGCTGTATTCGTGAATGCGTTACCGAAGCTTCCAAGACCTTGCATTGCACCAGCAAGACCTGCGAAAAGACCTGAGATCAGCATCGAGATGACAATGTTTCGTTCCACTTTCATCCCTGCATAGTTGGAAGCGTGCTGGTTATAACCTACAGCCTTCAATTCATATCCGAGCTTCGTGCGTTCAAGGATGACCCACATGACAAGTACCATCAATAATGCAACGATGAACCCAAGATGCAAGCGGGATCCTGTTAACCCGATCAAAAAGTCATTTGTCAGTGATGCAGTTTGTTTAACTGGCTCTGTCGTCTCCTGATTATCTGTCAGTACCGAACGGATCAGATAGTTCGTAATATGAAGTGCTATATAGTTCATCATGATACTAACAATAACTTCATGGACACCGAGCTTCGCCTTCAGGATACCAGGTATGAAAGCCCAAAATGCTCCTGCTGCAGCTGCTGCAAGAAGTGCTAGCGGCAAATGAATGAAAGCAGGTGCATCAATAGCAGTACCTACCCAGACAGCTGCGACCCAGCCGACTAGTACCTGGCCTTCTGCACCGATATTGAACAATCCAGTACGGAAAGCAAAAGCAATTGCCAAACCAGTCAGTATATAAGGTGTGATCCGGTTAACTGTTTCGGACATGAAGAACGGACTATCAAATACGCCATTCCACAGTGCCTGATAACCGAGAACCGGATTATAACCGAAAATAAGCATGATGATTGCACCGGCAACCAAACCAAGGATAACCGAGATGATTGGTATGATGAAATTGAACTTTGTGCTGGAAAACATTAGTTTTGCGCCCCTTCTTTCTCAAGCTTCGAACCTGCCATCAGTAATCCAAGCTCCTGTTCATTTGTTTCCTTCGGATTTACTGTTGCAATGATTTTCCCATCAAACATAACAGCAATACGATCACTTACATTTAAAATTTCATCTAGTTCAAACGAAACGAGCAAGACAGCTTTTCCTTGGTCACGCTGTTCTATCAGACGTTTGTGGATGAATTCAATTGCACCCACATCAAGACCACGAGTTGGCTGAGCTGCAATTAATAAATCCGGGTTCCGGTCGATTTCACGGCCAATGATTGCTTTTTGCTGGTTTCCGCCGGATAGTGTACGAGCTTTCGATAAGTGACTAGGAGTACGAACGTCGTATTCCGCTATGAGTGCTTTCGCTTTATCAAAGATTCGTTTGAAGGAAAGAAAGCCTCCAGTCGAATAAGGCTTTTGGTAATATGTTTGCAAGACAATGTTTTCCCCGATAGAGTAATCGAGCACTAGTCCAAGCTTGTGACGATCCTGCGGGATATGACCGACTCCGCTCTCCGTAATGGCGCGAACTGGCATATTCGTAATATCCTGATTTTTCAGTGTAACTTTTCCTGCTGATTTCTTGCGAAGTCCGGTAATTGCTTCAATTAATTCTGTTTGGCCATTTCCGTCAACTCCGGCAATTCCGACAATTTCGCCTGCTCTGATATCCAGATTCAGTTCCTTCACCATGTCTACATGGCGAGAATCCTGTACTGTCAGACCTTGAATGGAAAGAATTGTTTCTTTTGGTTCAGCAGGTATCTTTTCAGTAGAGAAGCGTATCTCACGTCCTACCATAAGAGAAGCCAGTTCGTTCGGGTTCGTTTCGGATACGTCAACTGTTCCGATACCTTGCCCTTTCCTAATTACCGTACAGCGGTCACAAACTTCCATGATTTCTTTCAATTTATGCGTAATCAAAATGATAGATTTGCCTTCTTTGATCAACGTACGCAAAATCACGATAAGTTCTTTGATCTCCTGTGGTGTCAAGACAGCTGTAGGCTCATCAAGGATGACGACATTCGCCCCGCGATACAATGTTTTCAAGATTTCCACGCGCTGCTGCATACCAACGGAAATATCGCTGATTTTCGCTGTGGCGTCAACTTGCAAACCGTAGCGATCTGAAAGTTCCTGCACTTCGCGAACTGCTTTTTTCATATCGATCTTCAGACCTTTTTTCGGTTCACTGCCGAGAACGATATTTTGGGCAACTGTGAAGGTGTCGATAAGCATGAAGTGCTGATGCACCATTCCGATACCTAATCTATTGGCAACATTCGGATCATTGATTTCGACTTTCTTTCCGTCTACGCGGATTTCTCCCTTTTCCGGCTGATAAAGGCCGAACAGGACGTTCATCAGTGTGGATTTTCCTGCGCCATTTTCACCTAGCAGCGCATGGATTTCTCCTTTTTTCACTTGAAGCGTGATGTTGTCATTGGCGACAATTCCGGGAAATTCTTTGCGAATGTTCAGCATTTCGATTACATAATTCTCCATATTTTACACTCCTTCTCGGAATTACGAACTTTCTTTGATTCTGTTCAAAAAAAAATCGTCAAATGAAGCGGGGAATTGTCTAATTAAAAGACGCTTCAGTTGAAGATTTTTTTATAAAGGGCTAGAGTACCTACTCTAGCCCTTCTGGTTTCTTATAGAGAATCTACATATGCTTTCAGTTCGTCATCCGTAGTTGGAGCAGTCACATCACCATCGATGATCTTTTGTTTCCATTCGTCTACAGCTGTTTTGATATCGTCTGTGTATGCTTCTTCATTTGTTTCTGCAATACCGATTCCATCATCTTTCAAACCATAAGATACGATTTCTCCACCAGGGAAGTTGCCATCTTTGGACTTCTGCGCGACATCGGCTACAGCAACGTCAACAGCTTTCAGCATGCTTGTCAATGTTACGTTGTTATCTCCGATTTGGCCTTCATCATACTGGTCACGGTCAACACCGATTACCCAGTAGCTTCCTTCTGGATCATTGTTTTTCAAATCTTTTGCTTGTGCGAATACACCGTTACCTGTACCTCCGGCAGAATGATAGATAACATCTACGCCAGAGTTATACATGTTGGATGCAATCAACTTACCTTTATCAGGAGCACCGAAGGAACCAGCATACTGTACATCCACTTCGATATCTTTATTGACTGATTTCGCACCTGCTACGTATCCTGCTTCAAACTTCTTGATCAATTCACTTTCTTCTCCACCAACGAAGCCGATTTTACCGGATTCAGATTTCGTCGCTGCAGCTACACCTGCTAGGAATGAGCCTTGCTGCTCTTCAAATACGATGCTCGCTACATTATCTTTTTCTACGACGGAGTCAATGATGGCAAAATGCGTTTCTTTGTTCTGATCTGCAACTTTAGTGATATCCTCTGCAAGTTTGAACCCGACTCCGAAAATCAGATCCGTATTGGATTGCACAAGGCGATTCAAGTTTGTTGCATAATCAGATGCACTGTTAGATTGAAGGTAGTCATAGCCTTCTTTCTCTTTTAGGTCGTTGTCTGCACCAAACTGTGTAAGACCTTCCCAAGCAGACTGGTTAAATGATTTATCATCAATACCGCCAGTATCTGTAACCATAGCTGTTTTGAAGCTGTTGCTGTCGCTTCCGCCCTGCTCGGAGCTATCGCCGGACCCACATGCACTAAGCACGACGCCAACGATAAGAAGCAAACCTAAAAGTACTGCATAACGACGCATTTTCAAGATAGAAACCCCCAAATATAGATTGATAACTAAGTTGAAGCCTGATACATAATTAGTAGATTAATAGGACATAATTACTAAATCTGCTTCACTCGAACATAATATAACATGCTTTTTACAGAAAATAAATACTTATTTTACAAAAAACACGAATATTCTCGTTTTTTTTTGAGTGATTCAACTACTTTTTGGTGCTTTTCTTGAAAAATTATGTCCTACAATAGTTTGTCCTCCGCTGACTTAGAAACTAACACTTGTCGCGGTTTGCTCCCCTCATATGGTCCTACTACTCCACGCTCTTCCATAGCATCTATCAGACGTGCTGCTCTCGTATAACCGATGCGAAATCTGCGCTGCAGCATGGAAACACTGGCACTTTGCATATCTGTTACAAGGAATACAGCGTCATGATAAAGTTCATCCTCAACCTCTGACTGTACTTCAGTTTCTTCATCCGGAATCATGTCTGTCTGATATTGTGCTTTCTGCTGTTCGATACAGTGATTAACGACATTCTCCACTTCTTCATCGGAAAGGAACGCACCTTGGATACGAGTTGGCTTGGAAGAACCGACTGGGATGAACAGCATATCTCCTCGACCAAGCAGCTTCTCAGCACCTCCGCCATCCAGAATCGTACGGGAATCTATCTGAGAACTTACGCTAAAGGCGATACGTGACGGAATGTTTGCCTTGATAACACCAGTGATAACGTCAACTGATGGGCGCTGGGTAGCGATAATCAAATGGATCCCTGCTGCACGTGCCATCTGTGCCAATCTGGTAATGGCATCCTCTACTTCACTAGAAGCGACCATCATTAAATCGGCAAGCTCATCAACTAGCACAACAATGAATGGCAGGAAAGGCTGCTCTTCATCATTCAATTCATTCTGCTTTTGAATATAGGCATTATAACCTTCAATGTTTCTAGTACCAGAATCAGAGAACAGATCATATCTGCGCTCCATCTCGGCTACAACTTTCTTCAATGCTCTGGAAGCTTTTTTCGGATCCGTCACGACTGGTGTCAGCAAATGAGGAATACCGTTATAGACATTTAGCTCTACTTTTTTCGGATCAATCATCATCATCTTCACTTCATGTGGCTTAGCACGCATCAGAATGCTTGTTATGATGCCGTTGATACATACACTTTTCCCGCTTCCGGTAGCCCCTGCAACAAGCAAATGTGGCATCTTATTAAGTTCTGCCACAACAGATTCACCTGATATATCACGCCCAAGAGCAAAACTCAGCTTGGAGCCTGTTTTTACCTGACTATTATCCAGCACCTCTCGCAGCGACACGCTCGCCACTTCTTTATTCGGCACTTCAATTCCGACAGCTGATTTGCCTGGTATCGGCGCTTCTATACGGATATCTTTCGCTGCCAAGGCAAGTGCTAAATCATCGTGCAGATTTACAATCTTACTTACCTTCACACCGGTATCGGGATAAACTTCATACTTCGTTACTGCTGGGCCGACATGTACCTTGCTTACCTTTGCCTTTACTCCAAAACTTTGGAACGTCTGCTCGAGTTTACGTGCAACAGCTTGAATCTGGGAGCGTTCTTGTTTCTGGCTGTTCTTCTTCGGCTGTTTCAGCAACGTAATGCTAGGAAGCTGATAGTCCCTGTTTTCCAGTTCTGACGCCGGCAGTGCCTCTTTCTCATCTGAAGAAGGCTCTACAACTGGTTCTTTTGGTTTCTCTTGTTTAGGTTCAATAATTTCTGGTTCAGGATCTGCGTATGCAATATTCGTGAAATCTTGGATAATTGGTTCCTCATGAATAGGCTCCGGTTCTGCCTCTGCTGCTTCTTCCTTCTCAGCTAATACTTGTTGACGTTTCTGCTTCCTCTGTGGTCGTTCCGATTTTTTACGCTCTTTTGTTTCCGAAAGCTTGTCTTTCATTTTATCTGAAGAAGCACTTGCTCCTTTTCTCAGAATGGCGAACAGCTTTTGAACGACGGAACTAAGGGACGTATTGGTCAAAATCAGAATACCAATTACCACTAGAAAGAAAGCGATGATCTTAGCTCCTGTAGCAGACAGCAGATAATAACTTAGTGCGAAAAGGATAGCTCCTACCATCCCACCGCCTAGAGCCGCTGGATCAATCGTATCCTGCACATAAGCTAAATAATAGTTCCAGCTCGTCTTGATGATCGATGGCTGTTCTACCTGACTCAGCTTATCCTCGAACGCTTGAATATGGGTGAACAGTAAAATACCAGCTGTAATTGCATATAATCCGATCAGCTTCTTATGAAGCAGGTTCGGCTTTTTGCATCTTGCCATCAAGTAGATGCCGACCCCACCCATAAAGATAGCAAGCAGGAAATACCAGCTTCCAAAGAAGAAGCGGAATAAATGCTCAAGCGCGTTCGGTATCGCCCCATCACTGATTGCTCCTGCGCCGCTGCCGAATACTGCAAGAAATACTAATAATAGTCCGATTACTTCAAAGCTCATCACTTGCTTGAACTTGGTTTGTCGTTTTTTTGTTTTTCGTTTAGCCATTGTAGGGGATCTCCTTGTTTTGCATTGCTTATGTACTTCTTTAGATGTAAAGAAAACCCCTGCCAACGACAAGGGTTTTCTAATTCATACGTCAATTGCCATCTGAATTCAGTATAACATAGCTAGCAAAAAGACGAACGTACGTATTCATTTATAAGGAGAACAATTTTCCTGGTGCACAGTTTTCATCAAGAAAGTCAGCAGGATCTGTCGACATCAACTGATGTACACGATACATGCCATTACCCACATGTTCGGCTTGAACTGTTTTTCCGTTATATTGCATAATTTGATGAGCTTCAAATTGTGTTGCCTCAACTGGAAAAATATCTTCTGCGGCAAGGGGTGTATACAGAATCATTGTAATTCCCCGTTCAAGGTTGCTTGCCGCTGCTCCATCAATTCATTCAGCTTTTTCATGGCATGCTGTACTCCACCAACTTCATGGATCAGTCCATAGGAAACTGCATCGGTTCCAACTACATTCGTACCGATGTCACGGGTGAGATTTCCTTTCGCAAACATTAGCTCCTTAAATTTATCTTCGGTTATCGAAGAATGAGAGGTGACAAAGCTTATAACTCGATCTTGCATCTTATCCAAGTATTCAAAAGTTTGAGGAACACCGATGACTAAGCCTGTCAGCCTGATTGGATGGATTGTCATCGTTGCTGTTGGCACGATAAAGCTATAATCCGTACTTACGGCTATTGGAGCTCCGATGCTATGTCCTCCTCCAAGTACGATAGATACAGACGGCTTTGAGAGTGATGCAATCATCTCCGAAAGCGCAAGACCCGCTTCGACATCTCCTCCGACCGTATTCATCAGCACAATCAATCCTTCTATTTTTGGATTCTGCTCAATTGCGATCAACTGGGGAATGACATGCTCATATTTTGTTGTCTTATTTTGTGGCGGCAGCTGCATATGTCCTTCTATCTGACCGATGATAGACAGCACATGAACACGGGAATCAGGTGCCTGGGCAACTGATGTCTGTCCGAGTTGCTGGATTTTTTCAATAATGGATTTTCCGCCTGATTCTTCGTTTTCATTCTCTTGATTATCGTTACGTTCCTTAGCCATATTCCTAGCTCCTTTCCATACTTGCTTTTAGTATGGACAGTGAGCCAGGCACCATACATGAACAAAGAAGCAGGAGGAGTCCTCCTGCTTCTTTCGTCATTTATTTCAATAGCTTACTGACATTCTCTTTTTCTTCATCCGTTAGTTCAACTAGCGGAAGACGGACACCGCCTACTGCGATACCTTTTTGATTCAATGCCTCTTTCACTGGTGTCGGGTTCGGCGCCTGGAACAATCCTTGCATTACCGGCAGGATCTGCTGGTGAATACGAGAAGCTTCTCCGATATTTCCAGCTTCATATGCCTGCAGCATAGCTTGAATCTCGTTACCGACAACGTGGGAAGATACAGATACGATTCCATTACCACCGATAGCAGCTACTGGCAGAGTCAAATCATCATCACCGCTGTACAAACTAAAATCATCAGGCGTACCAGCAATGACCTTTGTCATACTGCTCAAGTCGCCAGTGGAATCTTTCACAGAAACGATATTCGAAATCTTCGACAGTTCCATAACAGTTTCCGGTTCAATCTTTACAACAGAGCGACCTGGGATATTATAAAGCATGATTGGCAGCTTCGTGCTATTTGCAACTGCTTCAAAATGTGCATATAATCCGCGCTGGTTTGGTTTATTGTAGTACGGCGCAACAATCAGTGCCGCATCAACACCAATTTCTTCAGCTTCTTTTGTAAGCTCGATACTCGCTTGTGTGTTGTTACTGCCGGTTCCAGCTATAATTGGAATTCGTCCGTCTATCGTTTTCACTACATGTCGGAACAAAGAAAGTTTTTCTTCGTGGGAAAGCGTTGGCGATTCGCCTGTTGTTCCAGCTACGACGACAGCGTTTGTTCCATTCTCGATCAAGTAGTCGAGTAAACGAGTAGTGGCATCAAAATCAATCTGACCTTGATTATCGAATGGGGTTACCATTGCTGTAATAACTTTACCGAATTTCATCGTAAAACTCCTCTGCCTTCAACAATTATCATGACTTATAGACTAAGTTCGAATGTTGCATGCAGCGCATTCACTGCTGCTACAAGATCCTTTTCTTTAATCAATACCCAAATAGTCGTATGGCTATCTGCTGATTGCAGGATATCGATTTCTTTATCGGTCAATGTTTGGACAATTTTCGCCGTCACTCCAGGTATACCTGTCATACCCGCACCGACGAGAGATACTTTCGCACAGTTATTGATTACCTTCGGCTCCAGACCAAGCTCACGAAGGATATCCTGCGCGAGCATCACCTGCTCGGCAGCAATTGTATAGACGACACCATTTGGAGAAATATTGATAAAGTCCACCGAAATATTTGCTTCGGCCATTGCTTTGAAAACACTAGACTGTGTTTTATAAGCATCCGTATCCGTTTCGATCTTGATCTGAGAAATACCAGCAAGATGTGCGATACCAGTAATAAGCCGATCAGGAATATCCTTGCCTGCAAAATTGTCTCTGGATGATGTCACTAGCGTTCCTTCTGATAAAGAACCTGTAGATCTGACACGCATCGGAACCTTTGCCTGCATCGCTATTTCAACTGCACGCGGATGTACCACCTTCGCACCTTGATAAGCCAAGTTGCATATCTCTGTATACGTGACAACATCGAGCATACGTGCTTCTTCTACTACGCGCGGATCAGCAGTCATGATGCCCTCTACATCCGTAAAGATGTCGATGTACTCCGCTTGCAGAGCAGCACCGAGAGCAGCAGCGGATGTATCGCTTCCGCCCCGGCCTATTGTAGTGATCTCTCCATCCTCTGTCATACCTTGGAAGCCAGCTACGACGACGACATCATGCGCCTCTAGCTCCTTCCAAATCCGTTCAACTCGCATTTCTTTGATTTTCGCAGCTGTGAAATCTTCATTAGTAATAAAGCCAGCTTGTGCTCCAGTCAATGCGGCAGACCGGATTCCTTTTGCATTGAGAGCATTTGAAAAGACGACAGAAGAGATGACCTCGCCGCAGGATAGCAGCAAGTCCTTCTCCCTTTTAGATATGTGCGTCTCACCAGGTAAACCAATCAACCCCAGCAAAGAGTCGGTCGCGTATGGATCCGGATGTCTTCCGATTGCCGATACGACGACCACTACTTTATTCCCTGTTTGAAGCGCTGCTTCGATATGCTGGATGGCTTCCGCCTGGTTATCCCTAACAGACGTACCGCCGAATTTCTGGACTAACACTTTCATTTCTACACCTCAGACTGTAAGCAAGTTATATTGGATTAAGCGTTCTGCGATTTGGACGCTATTCCACGCTGCACCTTTCAAAAGGTTATCGGAAACAATCCACAGGTGGAATCCGTTGTCATGATCTGGATCCTTGCGCACTCTTCCTACAAATACTTCTTTTTTGCCAGCTGCAGAAAGCGGTGTTGGGTAAGTCTGCGTACTTGGATCATCCTCAAGCACGATTCCTTCAGCGGCAGCAAGTTTCTCCTGTATTTCTTTTACAGTAAGTCCGCTTTGACCAAGCTCTACATAGACGCTTTCTGCGTGGGAAGTGAAAACTGGAAGACGTACACAAGTTGCCGAAACATGAAGGTCTTCTGCATGCATAATTTTTTTCGTTTCATTTATCATTTTCATTTCTTCATATGTGTAGCCATTCTCCTGGAACACATCAATTTGCGGCAGTGCATTGAATGCTACCGGGAAGTGACGTTTGTCACCTTTGACTGGCAGGACACTTGCATCCATGTCCTCGCCGTTCAAGAATTGCTGTGCCTGATCTTTTAATTCGTCAATTGCAACTGCTCCTGCTCCGGATACAGCTTGGTAAGTAGAGACGATGATGCGAGACAGCCCGTAAGCTTCTTTCAGCGGTTCTAATGCTGCAACCATCTGGATTGTGGAGCAATTCGGGTTTGCAATGATTCCTTTATGGAGCTTCAGATCATCTTCATTAACTTCTGGTACCACTAAAGGTACCTCCGGATCCATTCGGAATGCACTCGTATTATCGACAACTACTGCTCCGCGCTTTGCTGCTTCCGGTGCCAAGGCTTTGGAAACAGAACCGCCTGCAGAGAATAATGCGATATCGACACCTTCAAAGCTTTCCGGTTTGGCTTCCTTCACAGTATAGCTTTTGCCATTGAAATCTATTTGTTGTCCAGCAGATCTGCTGGAAGATAATAAGGATAGCTCGCTGATCGGAAAATTACGTTCTGCGAGAGTTTCCAGCATTTTTTGGCCTACAGCGCCTGTAGCGCCTACTACTGCGATATGATAACCTTGCTGTGTCATGAATGAACCCTCTCCTCTGTCTATCTAAATGGATACGTATACTGGTTGGTACGCTATTTGATTTTAACGCTAGCACTATTCTATCACAATTTTTCTATCATAGGTTATCGTTTGAGGAGTTTAGGAAAAACGTTGGACCAGCACTGGCTGCAGCTGCTTGTATTGCAATGCGGCTTCAATCGTTTCAGGAAGTTTTGTCATATCAGCAACAAGGGAGTTTGGCTTTTTATAAGGATCATCTTGTCCGAATGGGATGAAATACATGTATTTCGCTGCCATCAGCCGCATTAGGTTGACCCCATTCAGTCCTAAGGCATCATTCGTGCTGATTCCTAACACGATAGGTTTCTCATTTCGCAAAGTCGCCTTCGTCGCCATCAGTACCGCGCTATCTGTGAGCGCATTAGCGAGCTTCGACATGCTGTTGCCTGTAAGCGGTGCTATGACCATGCAATCCAAAGGTTCACGAGGGCCTAACGGCTCTGCTTCCGGAATCGTTTTAATTATCTTCGTTTTAGTCAGATCACTGATTTTTTGCAGATGATCCTTAGCATCCCCGAAATACGTGTCAGTGAATTGAACAGTGTTGCTGACAATCGGCACCACTTCTGCTCCAAGTTTCACCAACTGTTCGATTTGCGGAAAAATCTCACTGTACGTACAGTGAGAGCCCGTAATACCGAAACCGATCCTTTTTCCTGCTAAACTCATATGTTACTCCTCCTTCAGCTGTTGGTTAAAATTTGCTTAATGACGACAGACAATATATTTCCAGCAGTTTTCGGGGCGACAATACCAGGCAGGCTTAATGCATGGATCGCTTCAATGCCTCGTTTTTTCGCATAGTCGAAGTCTACTCCGCCCGGCTTGGAAGCAAGATCGATGATCAGCGTCTGGACAGGCAGCTGTTCGATAATTGCTCTCTTCACAACAAGGGCTGGTATTGTATTGATCAGGATATCAGTATCCTTTACCTTTTCCGGAAGACGATCAAGGAAAAAGGCGCGCATTCCCATTTCACTTATCCTGGCAATATCGGCATCATGGATCGATCCGACTTGCACAATAGCACCAAGTGCATTGAATTTGCTTGCCACACTTTTACCGACACGGCCGAATCCAAGTACAACGACATTGGAGCCATGAATGGTGAAATCGGTATGTTTGATTGCAGTCATGATAGCGCCCTCGGCAGTCGGGATCGAATTGTAAATTGCGACATCATCTCTGTCGAACAAGGAAACAAGACGCAAATTCCGTTTCTCGAATAATTCTGTCAGGTAGTCATTTGTAATACCTGTGAAAATGACACAATCCTTAGGAAGTCGATCTATCCAGCTTTCAGTCAGCTGAATATTCTTATCTGAGAATACTGTTTCGATCTGTCCATTTGAGCCAACTCCAGGAATCGGAAGAATAACCGCATCAAGACTCTGTGGATCAATGTCTTCCAATTCCCGCTGGATACCGCCGGTGAAGCTTTGACTGATTTGTTCGAAGCCCACCGCAAATACAGATGCATTCGCACTGCATTGTAAGCTGCGAATCATCTCCAAGTAGCGGGCATCACCGCCAAGAACAGCGATAGTCAATTCAGTGGTCAAACTCTCACCTCGCTTTAAAGCGTATTTTCTTAGATTTTTCATCAATGAGATTAGTTGCTTTCGAGTTATAATATGAGGATTACCGCCAGGAGTGATTGAATTGGGGCATTGGGTAAACACAAAATTGGCTGAGACATAACTAAGTGACTCATGCCTAAATACGATACGAAAAATCACCAGAATGGTATGTTTAATTGCCGCTCCTAAAATACACTGCGCTTTCCGCGAGGAGGCTGAGGCCGTGGAAAGCGAGTATTTTGCCGGAGCGGGATTCTTACTTGCGATTGGAATAAAAAAATCCGCATGATACAAATTCAATGAGAAATTTGCATCATGCGGATTTTTGTTTGGCCAAAAACACTTTTGTCCCAGCCACTTATTTATGTCCGTATTAAAATCATATGTTTTCCGATTGTCTGGATTTCCTCCCAGGCAATTCGATTATCGCTGCCTTCCTTGCGCAACCCGAACCATTTGTAATTCGGAATGAGAAATGCATCGATTTTTCCTGTGACAGGGTTGAACTCTATATCAGTCTGACCAAGCACACCTAAACGTTCGCCATTGTTCACATCAATGATCTCTTTATCACCTATGTCCTTGAAACGCAAAGCAGATCAGCTCCTTTTATTTTGGTGCAACAATCGCTCTTGCTTGTTCCTTACCGAATATCTGCTGGATAACAGCATCAACATCATCCATCGTCACGTTATCGATTTTTTCGATTAACTCATTTAAGGATGGATGCTTGCCGAGCAGCAATTCATTACGGCCATTTCGACTCATTCTGCTGTTCGTACTTTCCAGTCCAAGCATATAATTCCCTTTTAGCTGCTCTTTCGTATTGCGGAACTCTTTGTCAGTGATGCCGTCCGCTTTCAGCTTCTCCAACGTCAGACGAATTGTTTCCTGAAGCTCATCTAACTGTTCTTTGCCAGTTCCGGCATAGATAGTGAGCATACCGCTGTCCAGGTATGTACTATGGTAGGAAAACACAGAATAAGCTAGGCCCTTCTCCTCCCGCACATCCTGGAATAATCTTGAACTCATGCTGCCGCCCAAGACATTGTTCACAACCGTCAGACTGTAGCTTGCCGGATCATCCAGCTCCAGACCTTGATACCCGATTGTTAAATGGGCTTGTTCGGTTTCCTTGGATCGGCTGATCGTATTTGGTGTGAATGGAGGTGCATGAAGCGCTTTATGAGCAGATTCAGCTTGGAAATTACCAAACTGGTCCTCTACAGTCTTGATGAAAGACTCATCTACATTACCAGCAACAGAAATAACCATTTTCTCCGGCACATAATGCGACTCTTTGTAATGTCTTACAGACTCACTTGTAAAACTCATAAGTGTGCTTTCTGTTCCGAGAATAGGCAACCCAAGCGGATGCTTTCCATAAGCTGCTTCTGCCAGCCAGTCATGGATAATATCATCCGGCGTATCTTCTGCCATCTTGATTTCTTCTAGAACGACTTTCTGCTCCTTCTCAATTTCCTCTTGTGAGAATTGAGATTCAAAGAACATGTCAGCTAACACTTCTAGTGCGAATTCCTTATGTGTATCCAGTACTTTAGCGTAATAGCATGTATATTCTTTAGAGGTAAATGCATTGACCATGCCCCCGATAGCATCGAATGCTTCAGCTAATTCCTTGGCGGAACGATTTTTCGTACCTTTGAAGAACATATGCTCTAAAAAGTGCGACAAACCATTATTCTTCTCTTCTTCATTTCTTGAACCAGTCAAAATCCAAATGCCGATCGTTACGGAACGTACCGATGGCATGTTTTCTACTACAACTCGTAGTCCATTTTTGCAAGTGTGCGTTTGCAGCAAATTTAAATCCTCCCAATCAGCAATATAACTCGCTGTACCATTATCTTCCTTCATTCAATATCGTATCCAAAGTCGATACACTGTACCCTTTTTCTTCAATAGCTTTTAGCATATCAGCTAACCCAGCCTCCACAACAGGAGTAGGATGCATCAAAATGAAAGCTCCAGGATGCAGTTTTTCGGTCACGCGTTTCATCATAACAGGAACTGTTGGTTTTTGCCAATCTATGGTATCGACAGACCATAGAATTGTCTCCATTTCCTGGTCATTGGCAGCCAGAATGGTCCCATCATTAAAGCTCCCGCTAGGCGGTGCAAAATAGACTGGTTTATCACCTGTAATCGCATGGATGATTTCATTCGTCTGGCTTATCTGCTCCGCCGAATCGGTCTTGCTCATTCGACTCATATCGGGATGGTTGTATGCGTGGTTACCGATGACATGCCCTTCTTCCTTGATCATTTCGACTAGCTGGTTATGCTCTTTCGCCCATTTACCTTCAATAAAGAAATTGGCCTTGGCATTTGCATCCTTCAATGTCTGCAGGATTGCAGGAATATGATCTTCTCCCCATGAGACATTGATTAATAAGGCAACCTGCTCTTGATCTTCCCTGGCCCGGTATATTGGCGATGCTGGAAGTTCATCCAGTGTTATTTCAGGTTCCACTTCTTTCACTACAAGCAGCTCCCTATCGAATATACCTGCCTTCTTCATCTTTTCCAAAGAAGCGTCGACATCTACCTTGACGCCAGCCTTTCCGGGCACCTTTTTCCATATCTTATCGATTCGCGCATTTTCAGCCGGCTGTTCGACTTCTTTGCGTACCGCTTCTATTTCCTGCCGTAGCTCCTGTTCATCTGCTCGTACTGCTATATCAGAAAAAACTGGATGATGGTTGACAGACGCTGTCTGAAACGGCATATGCCCGCTATCGATAAGCAGAAATAGCAGTGTGATAAATACGACCAGGTGAATGATAATCCGGTGCATTCCCATCCCTCCTCTACTCTAGCTTATGAGGGAATGGGACAAGGAAGAACAAGCATAGCATGTTTAACCGTTTAAAAAAAAGAAACTGGCTAGACCAGTTTCTTCTCTCTTACATATTATTCTGCAGCTTCCTGCTCTTCTTTTTCTTTCTTAGCTTCGACCAATAACTGTTTGTGTGAAAGGTTTACTCGCCCTTGACGGTCGATTTCCTTAACCTTCACTTTCAGTTTATCACCGATCTTAACGACATCCTCCACCTTGCCTACACGTTCTTCAGCAAGCTCGGAGATATGAACCAAGCCGTCTTTTCCTTTGAACAATTCAACGAAGGCACCGAATTTCTCGATTCGCTTCACTGTACCATCGTAAACTTCGCCCACTTCGACTTCGCGTACAATGTCGCTGATAATCTGCTTTGCTAGTTCATTCTTCACAGATTCAGTAGAAGAAATGAATACAGTACCGTCTTGTTCGATATCGATCTTGACGCCAGTTTCTTCGATGATCTTATTGATCTGTTTACCGCTCGGTCCAATTACATCACGGATCTTATCCGGATTAATTGTCATAGTCAGGATCTTAGGAGCATAAGCGGAAAGCTCTTCCTTCGGTTCACTGATTGTTGACATCATATGACCAAGAATCTCCAGGCGGCCTTTACGTGCTTGTGTAAGTGCCTCTTCGAGGATTTCACGGCTTAATCCTTCGATTTTAATATCCATTTGCAGGGCTGTTACACCTTTTTCAGTACCGGCAACTTTAAAGTCCATATCGCCTAATGCATCTTCCATACCTTGGATATCAGTAAGGATTGTATAATCATCACCAGATGCTACAAGACCCATTGCGATTCCTGCAACTGGTGCTTTGATTGGTACGCCCGCAGCCATCATGGCCATTGTGCTTGCGCAAATACTAGCCTGTGAAGTTGAGCCGTTCGATTCTAGGATTTCAGATACAAGTCGAATTGTATAAGGGAAATCCTTCTCATCAGGAATAACTTTTTCCAAAGCACGCTCACCAAGAGCACCATGTCCGATTTCACGACGTCCCGGTCCTCTGATTGGTCCAGTCTCTCCAACACTGAAATGCGGGAAGTTATAGTGATGCATGAAACGTTTTGTTTCTTCTGTATCTAAACCATCAAGAATCTGTACATCACCAAGTGCGCCCAGTGTACAAACACTAAGTGCCTGTGTCTGACCACGTGTGAATAAAGCAGATCCGTGTGTGCGAGGAAGTACACCGATACGGGAAGACAATGGACGGATTTCGTCCACTCCGCGTCCATCAGGACGGATTTTGTCCTTCGTGATAGCACGACGAACTTCTTCCTTCACAAGTTTATCAAGGATGCCCTTCACTTGCTTGATCGTAGCTTCATCGGTTTCTTGTTCTTCATAGAACGTTACTATTTCGTTTTTCACTTCACTGATTGCTGCTTCGCGTGCTTTTTTCTCATGCACCTCGATTGCTGCTTTCAGCTGATCGTAGCAGCGGTTCTTGACATCTTCTGTCAATTCCTTGTCCAAATCGAAGAGTTTAACTTCCATCTTCTCTTTACCGACAGCAGCTGCGATTTCTTCCTGAAAAGCAACAAGTCGCTTGATCTCTTCGTGTCCGAACATGATTGCTTCCAGCATGATGTCCTCCGGCACTTCCTGCGCGCCTGCTTCTACCATGTTGATTGCATCTTTTGTTCCAGCAACAGTCAGGTCGATGTCACTTTTCTCTTGCTGTGCTTTCGTAGGGTTGATGACGAATTCGCCATCGACACGGCCGACTACTACACCAGCGATCGGACCATGGAATGGAATATCGGAAATGCTCAGCGCAATGGAAGAACCGATCATTGCAGCAATTTCAGAAGAATAATCCTGATCCACGCTCATGACCATGCTGATTACTTGTACATCATTACGGAATCCGTCTGGGAATAATGGACGAATCGGACGGTCGATAAGACGGGAAGCAAGTACTGCTTTCTCACTCGGACGTCCTTCGCGTTTAATGAAACCGCCTGGTATTTTACCTACTGCATAAAGTCTTTCTTCGTAGTTTACTGTCAATGGGAAGAACGGTAAGTCCTTCGGTTCCTTCGAACCTGTGACAGTGGATAGTACGGACGTATCGCCGTACTGGATGAGACAAGCGCCGTTCGCTTGCTTGGCAAGTTCTCCAATTTCGACAGTGAAATTCTGTCCGGAAATTTCAGTGGAGAACACTTGTTTTTGATCTGCCATGAATAAAGCCCCTCTCATTTATCTTGCATCATGTCTTGTTTGTATTATGCTCCAGACAAGGCACCGTTTATAACACTATGTAGAATAGGTTTTCTCCTATAGAAAAAGCGGGAAAAATTCCCGCTTCTTAGTCAATCTTATCGGCGTAGGCCAAGTTTTTGGATTAGATCACGGTAACGAGTAACATCTTTATCGCGAAGATAGTTTAGCAAGTTACGGCGGCGACCAACCATTTTCAATAGTCCACGACGTGAATGGTGATCTTTTTTGTGTGTACGAAGGTGTTCGTTAAGTGTAGTGATTTCCTCCGTTAAAACAGCGATCTGCACTTCTGGTGAACCAGTGTCAGTGTCATGTGTTTTGTATTCTGCGATAAGTTGATTCTTACGTTCTTTTGTAATTGCCATTTGTTATTCCTCCTGAAAATTCTATTTGTAAACCCCATTCCCCGAGCAATCGCCGGAGCAGCAAATTGCCAAGCGAAGGTTTTCCATAGTCCAGATTACACCTTTTACAGACAGATTGCAAGTCTCTGGGACATGATTCTATGCAAAATATGTGCTAATTTGCTCTTTATCTCGATCCAGCTGCGCAACAAGCGCATCAATTCCATTAAATTTGACTTCTTCCCGAATGAATTTCCGCCAGGAGACAGTCACATCTTCTCCATAGATTTGCTCATCGAAGTCAAGGATGTGCACTTCCAAATTCGGTACGACAGCATCCTGCTGGAAGGTCGGCTTGAAGCCTAGGTTCGCCATGCCGGCATATGTTTTCCCTTTTACCAGTACCTCTACCGCATAAACACCTACCTTTGGCAGGAAATACTCCTCAGCGATACGGATATTCGCCGTCGGATAGCCGATTGTGCGGCCACGCTGATCACCAGTGATGACTTCTCCAGTCAACGTAAGTGGATGACCAAGCAAATCCACGGCATCTGCGATATCACCGTTTGCTACTAGCTCACGAATTTTTGTCGAACTAATTTTTTCTTCCGCACTTTCCACTTTCGCTACCGCTTCATACGTAAAGGTATGCTGCTCAGCAGCTTTCTGAAGGGTATCCGCATTACCCGCACCTTTTGTTCCGTATGTGAAATCAAATCCCGATACTAAATGACGAACTGCCAATCCATTGATAAAGCGTTCGATAAAGTTCTCCGGACTAAGACCGGCTAATTCTTTCGTGAAACCTATCAAATAAAGATAATCGATGCCCATACTTTCCAGAATTGCTTCCTTTTCATGGAGCGGTGTCAGATAATCCTCTCTAGTGTCCGCTTTTCCCAACACAACGGATGGATGCGGATGAAAGGTAATAACAGCACTTTTCAGCTGATTTTCCTGGGCAGCATTTATTGCATGCTTGATGACCTCTTGATGTCCGCGGTGAATGCCATCGAAAAAGCCAATCGCTGCACTTACAGCCGGCATGTCATCCAGTTTCATTGTTTCTGAATAATTTAATTTAATCGTTTGCATCTGTGCCACCTGCTTTCCCTGATACGAATACTCGTTTTGGCTTCAGTAAATGTGGATAGGCAGGGTGTGTCTCATAAATACCGAGAAGCTGATCAGCTTTTTGCACACGGTAGAGATCTGCTTCCGCCGGCCGCGAGAGTCGCTGGCCGTACCTGACCTTTAGTTCAATTGCTTCATCTGCCTCGATCAGCGGCATAAATTCAATCGCTTTCGTGACCGGCTGCAGCAATTGTTCCATATTTCCTGCTTCCATTGCCTCTTCCATTTTAGCAAAAGTGATCGTATCCTGTGTACGAAATGCTCCAGCCTGAGTCCGTTCCAGACTGCTCATATGAGCCGGGTAGCCAAGAGCCTTGCCTATATCCACACATAAGGTCCGGATATAAGTACCTTTTGAACAGCTGACCGTAAATCGGAACACGCTTCCATCTTCGTTTACAGATGCTTTATCGAGAACAATTTCGTGAATCGTCACATGTCGCACTGGACGCTCCACGTGCTCCCCTTTCCGGGCGTATTCATACAGTTTACGGCCGTTTACCTTAACAGCAGAATACATTGGCGGTATCTGTTCGATTTCTCCGGTGAACGCTTGCAGTACCTTTTCAATAGCTTGCATAGAAATCGGTTCAGTGACCGGCTTTTCTTCGATAACCTCACCACTTTTGTCTTCCGTCTCAGTTGCAGTTCCTAGTGTTATTTCAGCCACATAAGTTTTTGATGTATCTGTCAAATACGGCACGACCTTCGTTGCCTGACCGATACAGAGCGGCAATACACCCTCTACGTCTGGATCCAGCGTACCTGTATGCCCGATTTTTTTCGTTTGTAAAATCTTGCGTGCTTTGAACACACAATCGTGGGAAGTCATCCCCTTCGGTTTCCATAATGCTAGGATCCCATCCAATGCCAGCACCCCTTTTTTTATGTAAAAAAAGAATCCCTTCCTCCCATGAAGGGCGAAGGGATTCTCCGTTGTTCTTATCTATCAGAATCGTTAAGCTCTTTAAGAAGATGCTCGATCCGATTACCTTGTTCAACCGCTTCGTCGAATTCAAATGCAAGCTCCGGCGTTTTACGCAAACGGATGCGTTTGCCGATCTCGGAACGGATGAATCCTTTTGCCTTCGCAAGACCAAGAAGTGTGTTATGCTTCTGCTTCTCTTCGCCAAGAACGGAAATGTAAATTTTCGCCTGCTGCAGGTCTCCAGTCACTTCAACATCCGTCACTGTTACGAAGCCGACTCGCGGATCTTTAATTTTTCTAGAAATAATGTCACCAAGCTCTTTTTTCATTTGCTCTGCAACACGATTTGCACGTAGTTCACTCATATAATCACCTCATCATCATTCGGAGGAGGGATGCTAAAGCCACTGTTTATCAGTAACTGTTCTCTCGATCTCCGGAAAAGAATCAATCAAAGCAAGCGCCTGGTCCATCACACGTTCAGCACGAACACGATCAGGAGAAGTCGTCACCAGCTCAAAGCAAGTGCGCTGCCATAAATCATGGTAGTCAGCTTCGCTGATGCTGATATTGAAAGACCCTCCAATTCGCGTCGTGATCCGCTTGACAACTGAACGCTTATCCTTGAGAGAATGCGCGTCATAGATCATACATTCTACAACGGCAGCCAGAATCATTTTCTTTCGATTTCTTCCATTACATATGCTTCAAAGACGTCGCCCTCTTTAAGATCATGGAAGTTATTCAAAGTGATTCCACACTCATAGTTTGTAGCAACTTCACGTACATCATCCTTAAATCGTTTCAGGGAATCGATTTCGTCCTCCACGATAACCACACCATCACGAATGACACGGATGGAAGCATCACGTGTGATTTTACCTTCCGTCACATAACTTCCGGCAATCGTACCGATACGGGATACTTTGATAATTTGACGAACCTCCGCTTGTCCGATGACTTTCTCTTCGAACTCAGGATCAAGCATCCCTTTCATTGCGGATTCGATTTCTTCGATTACTTTGTAGATGATACGATGCTGACGGATATCGACGTTTTCAGATTCCGCTGCTTTTTTCGCATTAACATCCGGACGAACGTTAAAACCGATGATGATCGCGTTTGAAGCAGATGCCAAGATTACATCAGATTCTGTAATTGCACCTACACCAGTGTGAATGATGCGGACTTTTACGCCTTCAACTTCGATCTTCTCTAAGGACGCTGCCATCGCTTCTACGGAACCATGTACGTCCGCTTTCACGATTAAGTTGATGTCTTTCACTTCACCTTGTTTGATCTGATTAAACAGATCCTCAAGGCTGACACGTGCGCCAGTGGAACGGTTTTGTTCAACTTGCTTCTGCTGTCTTGCTTCACCGACTTGGCGAGCTTGTTTCTCGTCTTCAAACACCATGAATTGTTCACCCGCATTTGGTACGACGTTCAATCCTGTAATCTCAACTGGCGTAGATGGAGGAGCTGTTTTCACACGGCGTCCCATATCATTCACCATTGCACGTACACGGCCAAATGCATTACCGACAACAATACTGTCACCGATATTAAGCGTACCATTCTGAACAAGCAATGTCGCAACAGGACCGCGACCTTTATCCAACTGCGCTTCGATTACAGTACCTTCAGCCAAACGGTTCGGGTTCGCTTTCAGTTCTTCAACCTCAGTTACGAGCAAGATCATTTCAAGCAGATCATCTATACCTTCGCGTTTTTTCGCAGATAGTTGGACGAAAATTGTGTCGCCGCCCCAATCTTCAGGAATTAGACCATGCTCAGTAAGCTCCTGCATTACTCGGTCTGGATTCGCACCTTCCAAGTCGATTTTGTTTACTGCTATGATGATTGGAACCTCAGCAGCTTTCGCATGGTTGATCGCTTCGACTGTTTGAGGCATAACGCCATCATCAGCAGCTACGACAAGGATTGCGATATCTGTAACTTGCGCACCGCGGGAACGCATGCTAGTGAAAGCCGCGTGACCAGGTGTATCAAGGAATGTGATTTTCTTACCGTTTTCTTCGACTTGATACGCGCCAATATGCTGGGTGATTCCGCCAGCTTCGCCTTCCGTCACTTTCGTATCACGAATGGAATCAAGTAGTGTTGTTTTACCATGGTCAACGTGTCCCATGATTGTAACAACAGCAGGACGTTCCTGCATGTCTTCTGTTTTATCTTCGATTTTGTAGTTATCTAGATCCGTTACATCAACATCTACTTCTTCTTCAACTTCGACGTCGTATTCTGCACAAATCATTTCAAGAGCATCTTTATCCAGTTCCTGGTTCTTCGTTGCCATGACACCTTGAAGGAAGAGCTTCTTAATGATTTCAGTGGACTCCCTGTGAAGTTTTGCTGCCAATTCACTGACAGTCAAAGAACCTTTGAAGGTAATTTTATCTGGAGTCGGCATTTCAGGACGCTTCTGCTGCGGTGCTTTATTCCGGTTATTGTTCCGGCCGCCGCGTCTGTTGTTGTTCTGTCCGCCTTTGCCTGGTTTTTTAGCACCATTACGCTGCTGTTGGTTGCGGTTCGGTCCACCGCCGCCACTCTTGCTTTTAGGCTTATTGTTTTGACCGCTATTATTTGCTGAGTTAGTTGTGTTTGCTGAGTTCCCCGTTTTAATCGCTACTTTCTCGCTACCCGCGCTTTTTGCTGTGAAGCTTTTATCCAGTCTGTCCTTTGCCGTTTCATTAATTGTGGACATATGATTGGATACTTCGATATTCATATCTTTTAATTTAGTGATGATTTCCTTACTGGAAACGTTTTTTTCTTTTGCGTATTCATAAACACGAATCTTTGACATACGTTCACCTCCGAGTGGATTCAGTGAGCAAAGATTTCAATTTGTCTGCAAAGCCTTGATCTAAAATGGCAATTGCGACTCTGCCGGATTTACCAATCGCTTGTGATAATTGATCCCGGTCCTCCTCTACCTGCAGGAAGTCGATGTTGTAGAAATCAGTCTTGTTGCGAAGTTTCTTTAAGGTTTGGGGACCGACATCACTGGCAGCTATTACTAGCTTTGCTTTCTGCCGCTGGACATCCCGGACAATGGCATCTTCTCCGAAGGTGCACTGTCCGGCACGTACAGCTAAGCCTAACAAATTCAAATAATTTTTACTCATGATTGCTGACCTTTCGCTAATCGCTCAAGTTCTTCATAAATAGAATCATCGATCTGTGTATTCAAGTGGCGCGCCAGCGTATCTTGTTTCTTCGCTTTTTCTATGATAGCCGTATCCTTGGAGACATACGCACCGCGACCGTTCTTCTTGCCGGTCTCATCCACAAAGACTTCGCCTTCCTTGCTGCGGACAACCCGGATCAATTCCTGTTTTGGCTTCATTTCGTTGGAAACCACACATTTTCGAAGCGGAACTTTCTTTTGTTTCATATACAGCGCCCCTTATCAATATGTGTCTTCGTCGTCAAAATCGTCGAAGTCGTCTGCTTCTGCATCCTGCTTAGTCAATATACCAAGCTCAAGTGCTTCAGTCTCAGATTTAATATCGATTTTCCAGCCTGTTAATTTAGCTGCCAAGCGGGCGTTCTGACCACGTTTCCCGATTGCAAGGCTCAGCTGGTAATCAGGTACGATGACCGTTGTTGCTTTTTCATCCTCATTGACTAGAACAGAGATGACCTTGGAAGGACTAAGCGCATTTGATACGTATTCAACCGGATCTTCCGACCACTCAACGATATCAATTTTTTCACCTTTCAGTTCATTCACGATTGCTTGGACACGCTGACCTCGCTGACCAACGCAGGAACCGACCGGATCGACTTCTGCTTGAGATGCGTATACAGAAATCTTCGAACGATCTCCAGCCTCACGTGCCACAGAACGAATCTCTACAGTACCATCATAAATTTCTGGCACTTCCATTTCAAACAATCGCTTCAAAAGACCTGGGTGAGTCCGAGAAACGAAAATGCTTGGTCCTTTGTTCGTGTTCTCCACTTTCGTTACATATACCTTCAAGCGATCATGTATTTCATATTTCTCAGAAGACATCTGTTCGCTTTCCGGTAATTTCGCTTCGATTTTGCCAAGATCAACGTAGATGAATCTTGGATCATTGCGGGAGACGATACCTGTCATAACATCTTCTTCCCGATCCGCATATTCGCTGAAGATGACACCACGCTCTGCCTCACGTACACGCTGTGTAACGACTTGCTTCGCTGCCTGCGCTGCAATACGGCCAAAGTCCTTCGGTGTCACTTCAATTTCAACAACATCACCGATATCGTACGTACCTGAAACAGCACGAGCTTCATCTAGTGTCATCTGTTGCTGACTGTCCTCGACTTCCTCGACAACATCTTTACGTGCGAAAACTTTCATGGACCCTGTTGTTTCATTCAAATCAACACGCACATTCGTTGCAGACTTGAAGTTCTTTTTATAAGCGGAGATCAAGGCTGCTTCCAGCGCTTCGATCAGGACGTCCTTATTAATCCCTTTCTCTTTCTCCAAATAAGTAATGGCATCAAAAAGCTCGCTGCTCACTCGTATATCCCCCTTTAGTTAAACGTTACAGCCAGACGTGCCTTCGCGATTTTCTCATATGGAAGGGACACTTCCTTTTTCCTCGCTTTGATCATGACTTCCAATGTCAATACATCGTCTTCGAACGCCTTCAATGTACCTTGATACTCTTTCTCGTTATCGATCGGCTCATACAGCTTTATATGTACTGTCTTACCGATGCTTTTTGTAATTGCTTGTTTCGTTTTAAGCGGTCTTTCCGCTCCTGGCGAAGAAACCTCCAGGAAGTATGGAAGATCAACCGGATCATTCTCATCTAGAATTGCACTCAACTTCTCAGAGACGATGGCGCACTCCTCGATATCAATGCCTTCCGTTTTGTCGACATAAACACGTAGGAACCAGTTCTTGCCTTCCTTGACGAATTCTACGTCAACCAACTCAAGCTGCAGCTCTTCCACGATCGGCTGTAGATAGCTTTCCGTAACTTCCGTTATATTGGCTGCCAAAATGCTTCCTCCTTTACTGCACGCTTTCAGGCGAATATTACTTTAAAAATGGGTTGGGGCGTGCCTCTCAATAGAAAACCCTTGCCCGAAATGGAAGCAAGGGAACAATGTTTATCATGTGCTTTTTGCTACAAAAAAACGAAGAGGCGCTCCCCTTACAAACTTGATGCCGAATCCATGGTATGAAAAAGAGTGGGGAATCCCACTCTTGATCTGGTTCGTATCAATACCGCTATTGGATAATATACCACAAGTTTCTTATTTAGGCAAGAATCCTGTTAGAATAGCGAAAGCTGGTTCTGGTCAGCCATTCCTTCCAGACAGCCATGCTGATCCATATACTCCAATACCGTTTTACTGATCCTGCTTCGTTCACGCAAGTCCTCTTTTGAAAGGAACTCGCCATCTTCCCGGACTTTCACGATATTAAGCGCAGCATTGGTACCTAGTCCATCAATTGCATTGAACGGCGGAATCAAGCTGTCTCCATCAACAAGAAAGTCAGTCGCACTGGATTTATACAAATCTACCCGCTGGAAATGGAAGCCTCGCTCACACATTTCAAGGGAAAGCTCCAGTACAGTCACAAGGTTCTTCTCTTTTGGAGAAGCATCATGTCCCTTTTGGTTGATTTCGTTAATACGCTGGCGGATTGCATCCGGCCCTTTGATCATCGTATCAAGCTCGAAATCACTAGCTCGTACACTGAAGTACGCTGCATAGAAGAGAATTGGATGATGCACCTTAAAGTAGGCAATCCGTACAGCCATGAGAACATATGCAGCTGCGTGGGCTTTCGGGAACATGTACTTGATTTTTAGACAGGAATCGATATACCAATCCGGTACATTGTTCTTCTTCATATCTTCTATCCATTCTTCTTGGAGGCCTTTTCCTTTTCGGACAGACTCCATGATCTTGAACGCAAGCGATGAATCAAGACCTCTGTGCATTAAATATACCATGATGTCATCACGACATCCGATTACTTCAGGCAATGTGCAAATACCGCTGTTGATTAATTCCTGAGCATTTCCAAGCCATACATCTGTACCATGGGAAAGACCGGAAATCTGGACAAGCTCGGCAAAAGTCGACGGGTTCGTATCCTCCAGCATCTGGCGGACGAAACGCGTTCCAAACTCTGGTACACCAAGTGTACCTGTTTTACACATTATTTGTTCTGCCGTCACACCTAATGCATCTGGTCCGGAAAAGATCTTCATCACTTCCGGGTCATTCGTCGGTATCGTCTTCGGATCGATACCAGACAAATCCTGAAGCATTCGGATAACGGTCGGATCATCGTGTCCGAGAATATCCAGCTTCAGCAGATTGTCATGAATGGAGTGGAAGTCAAAGTGGGTCGTTTTCCATTCTGAATTGCGGTCATCTGCTGGGAACTGGATAGGTGTGAAGTCATATATATCTTGGTCATCAGGTACAACAATTATACCACCTGGGTGCTGACCGGTCGTTCTCTTAACACCGGTCGTTCCTTGCACAAGACGATCCACTTCCGCATTGCGAATGTGAAGCTGATTATCACTGGCATAGCCTTTTACATAACCGTAGGCTGTTTTTTCTGCTACTGTTCCGATTGTACCCGCACGATATACTTTGTCTTCTCCAAACAGCACTTTTGTGTAGTTATGGGCTTGCGGCTGATAAGCTCCGGAGAAGTTCAAATCGATATCGGGAACTTTATCTCCTTTGAATCCTAGGAAAGTTTCAAACGGGATATCTTGCCCATCCCTCTTCAATGGTTCACCGCATGACGGACAATTTTTCTCAGGCAGGTCGTAGCCACTGGCAACCGATCCATCATTAAAGAACTCGTGATGCTTACAGTCAGGGCAAACATAATGGGGCGGAAGCGGGTTTACCTCAGTAATATCGGTTAGCGTCGCAATCAAGGACGAACCGACCGACCCCCTTGACCCAACCAAATATCCATCTTCCAGAGATTTCTTCACTAGCTTATGCGAAATTAGATAAATAACAGCAAAGCCATGACCGATTATACTTTTCAATTCCTTTTCAATTCGTTTCTCGACTATATCCGGTAATGTATCACCATAAATGCTCCGGGCACGATCATAACTCATCTGGCGCATTTCGTCCTCTGCACCATCAATATTAGGCGTGTACAGATCTTCTTTGACCGGTTTCACATCTTCCATCATGTCAGAAACCTTCTTCGAATTTGTCACAACGATCTCTTTCGCTTTCTCAGGAGGAAGGAAATCAAAGCAAGCAAGCATCTCAGCTGTCGTACGGAAATGGACATCTGGCAAAGTCTGTCTGCTGAGCGGGTTACCGTTCTGAGACTTGATCAAGATATTTCGGTACTGCTTTTCGTGTTCTTCAATATAATGTACATTACCAGTCGCAACTACTGGCTTATCCAAATCTTCGCCAAGTTCGACAAGGTTGCGAAGGATGTCAAACAGATGAGCTTCATTCTGGACAAGCTCTTTCTCGATCAAATGATAATAGTTAGCTGGAGGCTGTACTTCAATCACGTCATAAAATGCTGCGGCTTCTGCTGCATCTTCCTTCGATTTCTGCATCATTGCCTCGAACACTTCCCCTTTGTCACAGCCTGAGCTTATGATCAAACCTTCTCGATGCTGTTCCAGCTTGGAACGAGGAATTCTCGGTACACGATAGAAGTAATCTACATGTGACATGCTGACAAGCTTGTACATATTCTTTAAGCCAGCTTCATTCTGCACATAGATTGTACAGTGGTATGGACGGGAACGTTGATAAGCGTTTCCTTCCCCCATGTAGTTATTTAGCTGGTTATGATTCATGATTTCTTTATTGAAGGCTTCCTTCAATAAACGCCAAAGCAAGTAACTAGTAGCTTCTGTATCGTAGATTGCGCGGTGATGCTGCGTTAATTCGATATCCAGGAATTTACATAGCGTATTCAAACGGTGATTCTTCAGCTGTGGAAACAGGAACCTAGCAAGCTCCAGTGTATCAATTACTGCATTCGGTGCTTTCTCCAAACCAATTCGCTTGAAGCCTTGATTTAAAAAGCCCATGTCGAAGCTTGCGTTATGGGCAACTAAAACATCATCGCCCATCCAGGCTTTAAAATCATTTAAAACATCCTCGATTTCAGGTGCATCTACGAGCATATCGTCGGTGATGCCAGTCAAGTCGATAATCGTTTGACTCAGCTTTTGGTGCGGATTGGCAAACCGTTCGAAGCGGTCGACAATTTCTCCATCATGGAACCTCACTGCAGCCAGTTCGATTATCTTATCATAGGAAGCAGACAGTCCTGTCGTCTCTACGTCAAATACGATATAAGTCGCTTTTTCCAAATTGATATCTTTACTGTTGTATGCAATCGGAACTCCATCGTCAACAAGGTTGGCTTCCAATCCATAGATAACTTTTACATTATTTTTCTTACCAGCAGCAAAGGCTTCCGGATAACTCTGTACGACAGCATGATCTGTAATTGCGATACTTTCATGTCCGAATCTGGCTGCTGTCTCAATTAAACGGCTGGCTGATGTAACAGCATCCATCTGACTCATAAGCGTATGCGCATGCAGTTCTACACGCTTCTCCCCTTCTTCAGCTTCATCCCGGCGAAGGGTGACAGTGATCTGATTGATGTCATTTGCCATCATGGTCAGTTCATTTGTGAAGTTGTCTGTCTGGATGCTTCCACGTGCTTTTATCCACATGCCTTTTTTGAGCTGCTTGAATTTATCGGCATCTTCATTACCTTTAGAGAACATTTTGATTTGGAAACTGTCTGTGTAGTCCGTCACTTTCGCGATGAGCAAGTGGCGACCAGAGCGCAATTCACGAATATCCACATCAAAAACATATCCTTGAACTGCCATACGACGTTCTTCATCCTGAATATCCTGCATGAGTGTAATTTCGTCATTAATAGCATAACCAATCATAACAGGACCTTGAGGAGCCTCATCCTGTTTCTTCGCACGTTCTTCAGAATCCTTGATAGCCTTCTGAACGAGCAAACTATCCTCTAGTGCCTTTTGCTCACGGAATTTAGTCATTTCTTCCATGCTTTGTTCTTGCACGGTAACAGTAAGCATATAAAGACCAGCACCGATTCTCTCGCAATAAGTTTGAAAAGCGGGTTCAAGTCTTTTCTTTAAAGCACTTGCTTCTGCTTCATTTCTGGCAGTTAACATAATCTTATTACCGTTAACTGTTGGTGATTGGGTTTGGACAAGATCCTTATAAGCAGGTGACAGTTTGGGATAAGTTAGGACGAAATCCTTCCAATAATCCTGGATGTGGTCACCTTCCACTGTGTTCGTAACACATCGGATTGACCAATTCACAGCAGCAATATGTGCGAAAGCTTCTGTCAGCTTAGCAGTAAAGATTTTATATATGGTTGGAGGCAGCAGATTGGCCAATTGAAAATGAAAGTGCCAGGACTTTTCTTTCGGGTCAACTTCCAATCTCTCCAGTTGACTCTCTTTGAAATGAGCTTCGATAGTTTCTTCATCTAGCTGGATCTGCTCAAGGAGCATGTCCATTTTCTCATTGCGGCTTAAACTCATTGTGACTTCTCCTCCCCCGCTAGTGGTACTGCGGTCTTGCGAAAGCCCCTGTCAAAGGATTGACAAGGGCTTGTACATTTTTATAAATAAGCAGCTATCTGATCAAGCAAATCATTCTCATGTGAAACTGCTTCTTGTTCTGTATCACGGAACTTCACTTCCACTTCGCCATCAGCGGCAAGTTTACCTACTGTGACGCGAACTGGAATACCAATCAAATCACTATCTGCGAATTTGACACCGGCACGTTCCTTACGATCATCGTACAACACATCGACGCCCGCTTCAAGTAATCTTTCATATAGACGATCAGCCAGTTCGCGCTGTTCGTCTTTTTTCGGGTTAAGGCTGATCAGATGTACTTGGAATGGACTGATGGATTTAGGCCACACAATCGCGCCTTCCTTGCTGTGCTGTTCGACAGCGGCCGCAAGTGTACGCGAAACACCAATTCCATAACATCCCATAATCAGGTTCTGAGCTTTTCCTTGTTCATCAAGGAATTTAGCCTGCATTTTTTCTGCATAGAATTCACCAAGCTTAAATACCTGTCCAACTTCGATACCTTCAGCAAATTGGATTGTACCGTTACCGTCTGGAGATGGATCGCCAGCTTTGATGAATCTTAGGTCAGCATATTGCTTCACTTGGAAGTCGCGTTCTGGGTTCACATTTTTATAATGGAAGCCATCTTCATTCGCTCCGCAAGTTACATTAGCCACATACTTAACAGCATTATCTGCTATAACGTCTATATCTTCATGTACGTTGATTGGACCAAGAGATCCAAAACCAGCACCAAGCAGTTCTTTCACTTCTGCTTCAGCAGCAAGTTCAACTATTTGTGCTTGATAAAGGTTTTTTACCTTAATGTCATTGATTTCATGATCTCCACGTGAGATGACCATAACAAGACGGTCATCTACTTTGAATACGACTGCTTTTAAGCCCTCTTCAAGTGAGTGCCCAAGATAATCAGCTACTTGCTGCATCGTCTTCACGTCAGGAGTCTCGATCTTCTCAAGAGTAAGAGCTTCTCTATCAGACTTTTGACCTTGATCGATTACTTCAGCCATTTCAATATTGGCAGCATAATCTGATACGTCGCTGAATGCAATCGTATCTTCCCCAACAGATGCAAGAGCCATGAATTCGTGGGTATCCTTTCCGCCCATTGCTCCGGAATCGGCTACTACTGCACGGAAATTCAACCCTACTCGTTTAAAGATGCGATGGTAAGCGTCAGAAATAGTCTCATAAGCTTCATCTAAACTCTCGTAATCAGCGTGGAAACTATATGCATCTTTCATGATAAATTCTCGGCCGCGTAATAGTCCAAAACGAGGACGCTGTTCATCACGGTACTTCGTTTGAATTTGGTACACCGTAAGCGGTAATTTCTTATAACTGTTCAATTCATCACGTACTAAACTTGTTGTTACTTCCTCGTGAGTAGGACCAAGTGCGAATTCCCGGTTGTTCCGGTCATGCATACGCATCAGTTCAGGTCCGTATACCTTCCATCGGCCTGTTTCTTTCCATAATTCTGCAGGCTGTAGTGCTGGCATAAGCATCTCGCTCGCACCTGTACGATCCAACTCCTCACGGATGATCGTTTCTACTTTTCGCAGCACTTTCGTACCAAGCGGCAAGTAGCTGTAGATTCCAGATGCTGTCTGGCGGATATATCCGCCTTTGACTAACAGCTGATGGCTGATTGCTTCTGCATCAGCTGGAACTTCTCTTAGTGTTGGTATAAATGTTTTACTTTGTCGCATTCTTCCACCTCTGCATCATAAAAATAGCCGCTGTATATCATTCCAAGTGACCACAATCATCAAAAGCATGAGCAAAGCGAATCCAATGAAATGGACCACTGCTTCTTTTTGTGGTTCAACTGGTCTACCTCTCAATGCTTCCACACCGATAAATAACAATCGTCCACCATCAAGTGCGGGCAGCGGAACGAGGTTAACGATCCCGAGATTGACACTTAGAAGTGCTGTCCATTGGATCAGATTGATAAATCCTGTTTTTACTACTTGATCTGTTGCATCATATATACCTACTGGACCAGAAAGCGCATCGATACTAAGCTGACCAGTAATCAGCTGTCCTAAATTGGTTATGATCATTGTTCCGAATTCCCAAGTTTGCTGGAAAGTGTAAGGAATCGCACCTAAGAAACTTTTCTCCATTGCGAGCGTTACACCGATTTGACCAATTTTCTGATCGCCGTTTTCCACAAGTGCAGGAGTCATCATCAACTGCTGCTCCTGACCGTTTCGAACAATTGTTGCCTCAAGTTCTTTATCGGGGTTCTCACGAACGATAGCCGTGAACTCATCCCAAGTTTGCACAGGCGTTCCATCAATTGCTGTAATTTCATCGCCTGATTGAATTCCAGCTTCTTGTGCAGCAGATCCATCTTGTACAGTTCCTACGGCTGCGTTGTCAGCTGGTACTCCCTGTATAAGAGCAAGGATGAAAAACAGCACAAGCGCAAGCAGGAAATTCATCATCGGACCTGCAAACAATTGCATCGCTCGCTGCCGCTTGTTCTTGGAAGCGAATTGTCGGTTATATGGAGCGATTTGAGTTTCTGTCTCGTCCATCACGTACATAGCTTTCTCATGGACAGGGAAGGAAAGTCGTTCTTCCTCACCTATCTCATAACCATATATCATCAGGCTATGATCCAAATCTGCACTTTCAACTTCAATGACACGTGCATACGGATGCTTGGATTTATTATTGACGATAATCTTCGTTACTTCCTGTTTGTCATTGAATTCGAGACCGATATGATGACCAGGCTTCAATTCCACGATTTCCGGATCTTCACCGGCAACGCGAACATATCCCCCAATTGGGAGTAGTCTGATCGTATAAAGTGTCTCATTTTTCATCCAGGAAAAGATCTTCGGTCCAAAACCGATGGCGAATTCACGCGCTAGCATGCCAGCCCGCTTCGCAAAAATCAAATGTCCGAGTTCGTGCACGAAAACGAGCAGCCCGAACACTAGGATAAACGCAATAATAGTTGTCACAATGGGCACCTGCCTTTATTGGATATAGGACCTCACTTGACTCCGCGTGAGACGATCTGTTTCCATGATTGTTTCCAAAGAAGGGAAAGATTCATAGGCATGTGCATCTAATGCGCGCGCTACATAATCCTCTATTGTCAGGAAAGAGATCTTCCCTGCAAGAAACAACGCTACAGCCTCCTCATTCGCAGCATTCAATACGGTAGTGGCAGTGCCGCCGGCTCTGCCCGCTTCGTATGCCATCCGCAAACAAGGAAATCGTTCCATACTCATTTCCTCAAAGTGGAGTTTGCCTATTTCCACTAAGTTTAACCTTTTTGAAACGGCTAAATCAAGTCTTTCAGGGTAGGTGAGTGCATACTGGATCGGAACCCGCATATCTGGTGTACCAAGCTGGGCAAGGACACTGTAATCCTTATACTCTACCATGCTATGGATGATACTCTCCCTGTGCTGGACAACCTCGATATCATCATAATCAATCCCAAATAACCAATGTGCTTCAATAACTTCCAAGCCCTTGTTCATCATTGTTGCAGAATCGATGGTGATTTTTTTTCCCATACTCCAATTGGGATGGCGAAGGGCATCCTCCAGTGTTACATGTTTAAGCTCATCCCTCGTCTTATCTCGGAAACTTCCGCCAGAAGCGGTAATGATCAGCTTGTTCACGTCCTCAAGCTTTTCCCCGTTCAAACATTGGAATATAGCTGCGTGTTCACTATCTACCGGAAGCAGATTAACACCATGCTTCTTCGCTTCAGCCATGACAAGATGACCGGCTGAAACCAGCGTTTCCTTATTGGCGAATGCTACCTGCTTCTTAGCACGAATTGCTTCCAGCGTCGCTTCCAGTCCGATACTGCCGAGAACAGCATTTACGACAACATCGACCTCACCTGCTGAAGAAATTGCTACCATTCCAGTGGAACCGACCAGGATTTCTGTATGCGGAAGTGCCTGATGAAGTTTCTCTTTTGTCTGTTCATCCTGTACAACTACTACAGCCGGTTCAAACTCCTTGATAAGCGGCAATGCTTTTTCAATGTTTCGTCCGAATGCCATACTGTGAAGTCGAAATGCTTCCGGATGAGTGCGGATGACATCCAATGTCTGCAGACCGATTGAACCGGTTGCACCTAATAATGCGATTGTTTTCATCGGACACGCTCCTCTATATATACTCTATTAAATGAATTGGATTAAATGCAAGATCGGGAAAACAAAAATCATACTGTCGAAACGATCCAAAATTCCGCCATGTCCCGGCAGGATTTTTCCAGAATCTTTTACAAGGTAATGACGTTTAAAAGCAGATTCAACCATATCCCCAAGCTGACCGAAGAGAGCAATCAAGATACATACTCCGGCAACAATTAAAATAGAGCTGCTTACAGGGGAAATAAACTGGAATACAATTCCTGCTATACAACCAAGAACGAGGCCGCCTATGCCTCCTTCGATTGTCTTGTTCGGACTGATTGTTGGCCAAAGCTTACGTTTACCGAATGCTTTTCCAAAGAAATAAGCTCCCGAGTCAGTTGCCCAAATGACAACCAGGACAAAAATGAACTTGGACAATCCTGTTACAATATGATCTCCGATTATCTCATTCGGAGCGTTCCTCGTAATGATGAAATAGAGGAAGCCAAAACCGATGTACACAACTGTGATCAGCAGGAATCCTGCATCTTCGAAAGTGAACCGGTTCTTTGCCAGTACTGTGTAGCTCAAGAGTAGAATAACGGAAAATAAAAGGATATCCGTTTTATTGATATGTAAATCGAACATTGTGTTGATCATGCCCAGGTCCGGGGCCAATAGCCCCCATAGCAACAGGACACTCACGATGGATGGTACTTTATATTTCGCGATTTTGCGCATACGCAGCAGCTCGATGAAGGCAATGGTCGCGATCAAATAAATAAACGCCTCAAACCATGCTCCGCCAAGCAACACAAAAATCATGAAGAATATGCCTGCAATAACCGCTGTGATCAATCGTTGCTTCATTGTTAAATAGTCACCTCAAATACCGCCATAGCGCCGTTTTCTGTTCTGGAAATCACTGACTGCCTGCTCGAAAAGCAGTTCATCGAAATCAGGCCACAATACTTCCGTGAACCAAAGCTCTGAATAAGCACTCTGCCAAAGCAGAAAGTTGCTTAACCGATGCTCGCCGCTTGTACGGATGATTAAATCCGGGTCTGCCAATTTTTCAGTATATAAGTAGCTGGAAATACATGACTCATCGATATCTTCCATTTGCAGTTTCTTATCGGAGATATCCTGCATCATACTTTGCACAGCATGAACGAGCTCGTACCGTCCGCCATAATTCAGTGCGAAGTTGAGAATGAGGCCATCGTTATGTTTCGTCTGCTCCATCGCTTCTTTGATCGCTTCCTTAGTGAAGGAAGGCAACCCTTCAAAATCTCCGATCGTCTGTACCTTAACGTTCTCTTCGATGAGCTCAGGCAAGTAAGTCGTAAGAAACTCCTTTGGCAGCTTCATCAAAAAGTCTACCTCCGCCTGAGGCCGTTTCCAGTTTTCTTTGGAAAAAGCATACAGTGTAAGTACTTTCACATCGATCCGATTTGCAGCTTTTACAATCCGGCGAACAGTTGTCATCCCCTCTTTGTGTCCCGCAATTCGAGGAAGGCCGCGCTTTTTCGCCCAGCGACCATTTCCATCCATGATAATGGCCACGTGTCCTGGAATGTTTTCAAGATTTAGAGTCGATGGCTGTAATTCTATTCTTCTTTTCCTATTGAAAAAAGGAAGTTTAATCATTTTGAATCCTCCATTGGGCTTTTTTCTCTGCTGACTGAAAAGAGCCAGAGGCGCCCTGTGCAGTACTGCTCTTTGCTTCTCTCAAAAAGAGCAAAAACCCCCTTTAGCAAGAGGGTCTTGTACTACTTATTTTACATGGTTAAGGGTCAAACTTCCAATATTTCTTTTTCTTTGTCTTTTGCAAGACCTTCTAGCTGGGTGATGTGCTTGTCAGTTTCCGTTTGCACATCATCCTGGAAGCCTTTTAATTCATCAGTTGTAAGTTCTTTATTCTTCTCAGCTTTCTTCAATTGATCGTTGCTGTCGCGGCGTATATTACGGATTTGCACTTTCGCCTCTTCTAAATATTTAGAAACGACTTTCACTAAATCCTTCCGTCGCTCCTCTGTCAGTGCAGGGATGCTAAGACGAATTAAATTACCGTCACTGGAAGGAGATAGACCAAGGTCAGCCTTTTGGATAGCTTTTTCGATATCAGAGATTGCTGTTTTGTCATAAGGCGTGATTACAAGCATACGCGCTTCTGGAGCTGTAATACTTGCTAATTGGTTTAACGGTGTGGAAGCACCATAATAATCTGCATAAACACTATCCAAAAGTGATGGGTTCGCACGTCCTGCACGTACAGTCGCCAGCTGTCTGGAGAAAGCCTGTACTGCATGTGTCATTTTGCTTTTCGCATCAGAAATGATTGCTGTTGACATTATTTATTCCCCCTAATAATCGTTCCGATACTTTCACCGGAAACTGCTTTTTTGATGTTTCCTTTTTCACTAATAGAGAACACAAGTAGTGGAATATCATTGTCCATACATAAAGTGGAGGCTGTCGCATCCATGACTCCCAGTCCTTCATTCAGGATATCCAAATAAGTTAGAGTGTCATACTTCACAGCATCTGCTACCAATTTAGGATCAGCATTGTACACACCATCGACATTATTCTTTGCCATCAGGATTACTTCAGCTTCGATTTCAGCCGCTCTTAAGGCTGCTGTTGTATCAGTCGAGAAGTACGGGTTTCCTGTACCTGCCGCAAAGATGACGACACGTTTTTTCTCAAGGTGACGAATCGCCTTACGACGGATATACGGCTCAGCTACTTGGCGCATTTCAATGGATGTCTGAACTCTTGTCGGAACATCAAGGTTCTCCAAGCTGTCCTGTAATGCAAGAGAGTTCATCACTGTTGCCAGCATACCCATATAGTCAGCATTTGCACGGTCCATTCCCATCTCGCTGCCGACTTTTCCGCGCCAGATGTTACCGCCGCCTACGACAACTGCAACTTCCACTCCCATTTCAGCTACTTCTTTTACTTGTTCCGCAATCGAACGAATGACGGAAGGTTCAATACCATAGCCGACTTGGCCGCTTAATGCTTCTCCACTTAGTTTTAATACGATTCGTTTATAAGGTGCTGTAGTCATCATTGCCTCCAAAGGTATGTATTTTGTAAAAAAGGGAACACAAAGTGTCCCCTCTTTTGTCGTACTTATTTTTTAACTTGGCTCATTACTTCGTCAACGAAGTTATCTTCACGTTTTTCCATACCTTCGCCCACTTCATAACGAACAAAGTTAACTACAGAAGCACCTTTGTCGGATACGTATTTCTTCACTTTTTGATCTGGATCTTTGATGAAGCTTTGTTCAAGCAAGCAGATCTCTTCGAAGAATTTACCAAGACGGCCTTCTACCATCTTTTCAACGATGTTTTCTGGCTTACCTTCGTTTAGAGCTTGTGTTTTCAATACTTCGCGCTCACGTTCTACTTCGTCAGCAGCAACTGCATCACGGGAAACGTAACGAGGGTTAACCGCAGCGATGTGCATTGCAACATCTTTACCAAGCTCTGCATCAGTTGTACCGTCAAGCAATGCCAATACGCCGATACGTCCGCCGCCATGTGTATAAGCGCCGAATGCTTGGTTGCCTTCTTTGCTTGCAAGTGCGAAGCGGCGAAGAGAAATCTTTTCTCCGATTTTCGCGATAGCAGCATTGATGTATTCCTCAACAGTTTGGTCACCGTTGATTTTTTGTTCCAATGCTTCTTCTACGTTAGCTGGTTTGTTAGTAAGGATATGCTGAGCAAGATCATTCAATAGTGTTTTGAACTGATCGTTCTTTGTAACGAAGTCAGTTTCACAGTTCACTTCAAGCAATACAGCAAGGTCGCCTTCTGTAGCGATGAAAGTTAAACCTTCTGCAGCGATACGATCCGCTTTCTTAGCAGCTTTCGCAATACCGTTCTCGCGAAGGTAATCGATCGCTTTCTCCATGTCACCATCTGTTTGTGTCAAAGCTTTTTTACAATCCATCATACCTGCGCCAGTTTTTTCGCGCAATTCTTTTACCATTTGTGCCGTGATTGCCATCGTAAATGCCTCCTTAGGGTTTGGACAATTTAATTCTTGAAAAAAGGGTGATAAAAGGTCCCCCCTTATCACCCTTCATCCATTACTCGCTTACAGCTTCTGTAGCTTCTTCAGCAGCTGTAGCTTCTTGGTCTTCCAATTCTTCACCTTGCTTGGATTCCAAGATAGCATCAGCCATTTTGGAAGTAAGCAATTTGACAGCGCGGATTGCGTCATCATTTGCAGGGATCACGTAATCGATTTCGTCCGGATCACAGTTAGTATCAACGATACCGATGATTGGAATATTCAATTTATGAGCTTCTGCAATAGCGATTCTTTCTTTGCGTGGGTCGATAACGAATAGAGCGTCAGGGATTCTTTCCATGTCTTTGATACCGCCAAGGAATTTAACAAGACGTTCTTTTTCTTTATTCAAACCTACTACTTCTTTTTTAGGAAGTACTTCGAAAGTACCGTCTTCTTCCATGCGCTCGATGGATTTCAAACGGTTGATACGTTTGCGGATTGTCTGGAAGTTAGTAAGCGTACCACCCAACCAACGTTGGTTAACAAAGTACTGACCAGAACGGATCGCTTCTTCTTTCACAGATTCCTGTGCTTGTTTCTTCGTACCTACGAAAAGAATAGTACCGCCATCAGCAGCAAGTTCTTTCACGTAGTTGTAAGCTTCGTCGACTTTCTTAACTGTTTTCTGAAGGTCGATGATGTAGATGCCGTTACGCTCAGTGAAGATATATTTCTTCATTTTTGGGTTCCAACGGCGAGTCTGGTGACCGAAATGAACACCAGCTTCAAGCAATTGTTTCATTGAAATGACTGACATAGTGTTTCCTCCTAATGGTTTTTTCTCCTCCGACTGCTTCATCTTTTATCGGGAACTGACAAACTGTCAGCACCTCCCGTAAAAATCGGCAGACGTGTGTATTAACACCAAAAATAAATATAGCACAGCTATAACCATCAATCAAGCATCTTAGACATGTTTTTGTACTTTCTCAGCTTTTTCTGTTATTTTCACCATTTTTCTTCATTAAAAGAATCAATTCTACTTCCGTCTTCCCCATTCCGAGCTGCTTCGCTATCTCAACAGAAGCCATTCCTTGATCATGAAGCTGCAGAACTCGACTGAGATTGGACATGGATACTTGATCTTCTTCCTCCACCGGTTGCGGCGGTGTGTAATCAGAAACAGGCTGTGTGTCGTCTTCTGTTGCGGGAGCAGGTTGGCTGTTTTTCTCCTCCACGTTTTTTTGCGAGTAGGCTTTGCCTGGCTGAGGTTCTGCATGTAGAAGTCGATCATTCTCTTCTTTCAATTCAGTGAGTATAGAACTGAGCATCGCTTCGTACGCTTGTTTGTCCTTCTGATGCCGGCTTTCCAGCTGCTGTACGTTTGATTGCAATGCGCGGATAGCGATGAAGGTCAGTACATGAAGGAGCAGACTGGCACAGACTAGTAGTGTGAGCATGGAGAACCTTCTTTCTATATAAAATTGGAAATAGCTTTCAGCTAGTTGCTGAAAGCTTGGCTAGAGATTCCCGTAATTTGAAGATGGCACGTTTGTGAATTTGTGAAATCCGTGATGTTGTCAATTCCAGTATGTGTCCGATTTCGGTAAACGTTAATTCTTCTTTATAGAAAAGACTGATAACAAGCTGTTCATGTTGATTTAGATGCTTGATGCTGTCTGTCAGCTGAAGAACAAGTTCCTTCTGCAGCACTGCATCTTCCGGCTGCGGTGTCTTGAGATCAGGAAGAACATAACTAGTATCCTGTTTGTCTTGCTTTGGGCGGGCAGGCTTGTCATCCATGGAAAGAACATTGGAGAATAGTGCATCTCGTACCGCTTCTTCTACTTCCTCCCGGCTCAAGCCAGTCTGCTTTGCAATCTCTATGCTGGTCGGTTTCCGTTCTAGTGATTGTTCGAGATTGCTCGCAGCTGCTTCTATTTTCTTCACTTTATCACGTACCGTTCGGGGAAGCCAGTCTTCCTTCCGCAGACCGTCCATGATGGCACCTCTGACTCGGAAGGAAGCATAAGTTTCAAATTTAAAATCCCGGCTTGGCTCAAACTTTTGTAAAGCATCATACAATCCTGTGTAACCGAAGCTTCTGACATCATCTCTGCTCACACTGGAGGGAAGGTGCGCAGCGATGCGCTGCGTATGGTAATCTACTACATGCATATACATCCGCATCAATTCATTGGCAGCTTCGCTATCTTTTTTATAAAACCAGCTGTTCCAATACTGCTGTTCTGTTTCTGATCCATAATTGATCATGAAACTCCCTCCTTTGTTTGCTGTTACGTCATAAGAATGAAGCTGCTCCATTATATGATCGCTTCCTCTTTACTTACTGTTTTAATCTTCAAACCACAAGTATCTGTATTGAATTCAATCGTACGTCCATTGCTCCCCCCGACATCCTTGCTCTCGATGGGGATACGATATTCTCGAAGCTTCTGCTCCACTGCTTCAATATTACGCGGTCCAATTCGCATTTTCTCGTCACTGGACATGAAGGAGAACATCTGCGCTCCACCTGCAAGCTTCGCTTTGAAACGACTCCTGCTTGCACCATGACGCAGCAGATTGGCAATCAAGTCATCCATAGCTGTATCTGCATATTTATTTCGGTTCATCTGTGTCTGTTTAGCCAGACTAGAATCGGGCAGCATGACATGTGCCATACCAGCAATTCTCTTTTGCTTATCGTATACGACAACCCCGACACAAGACCCAAGACCGGCTGTCCGAAGATGCTGTGGATAGGCGACGATTTTTGCATCGGCAATCCCGACATGCAAGATTTCAGCTTCAATCATCTTCCTCGACTCCTAAAGCACGAAATAGATGACCGAATGCATCTGGATGAAGCAGCAGCAGAAATTTCCCTTCAACCATATGCTGCTGCTGATTCGGATCGCTCAGTGAGATGACCGTATCGATGACGACGGTAAAATCGCTTTCCTCGGCTATCTCGATTAAACCGTTAGCTAAGATGGCGCCCCCCATATCGACACTGATTTGCGGAACCGATGGCTGCATATTCACTTTGGCGAAGTCGCTTATTGCAGATAAGTAACTTCCTGCCAGGATGTTTCCCATTTCATGCAAAGCAGAAAGATTGATATCATCATTGGACGTGTTGGACCATGAAAAACTCTCATCTCCAGTTATATAATGTACGAATAACTCTGCTTCAGCAGGTTGGAGCAAAAAGAACATATTCCCTGGCGCATCTCCCTGAACCGTAAGATAGATAGCTGCCAGCGGCTGCTCAGCCCCGCCGATAGATTCAATCAATTCATTAAAGTGACAGATTCGAACTGCCGGCACTTTCATATCGATATCTTGGCGGAGCAAAGTGGAAAGCGCCGTAGCTGCATTGCCTGCTCCGATGTTTCCTGCTTCTTTCAATGCATCCAGCTGATCTTCCGTTATATAGCGTAGATCATACATTAGCTTTCGATGGACTTGATTGCTTCGATTTCATGGAATTTCAAGACTTTTCTTAGATCAAGTAAAATCACAAGTCTGTCTTCAAGTTTCACTACTCCATCGATGTAATCGACATTGATTGCCCCAATAACTTGCGGCGCCTCTTCGATCTTATCTACTGGAATATCCAAGACATCATTCGCTGCATCCACAATCAAACCCATTGATGTGTCATCCAAATCCACAATGATGATTCTTGTATTTTCATCGACCGGAGTCTCTTCAAGTCCAAGACGGCTTCGCAAATCAACGATTGGCGTAACAACACCGCGCATATTGATAACACCTTTGATAAAGCTCTCTGTATTTGGAACTCTCGTAATGTGCTCCATCTTCTCGATAGACCCTACTTGTGTTACAGGTACTGCGTATTCTTCGTTTTTTAACTGAAAAACAATTACTTTCACATCTTGTACGATTTCTTCTGCCATGATGAACCCTCCTTATTTAATTAACGCATTGCTGTCGATAATAAGTGCTACTTGGCCATCTCCTAAAATAGTAGCTCCAGAGATAGCGAATATTTCAGTCAAGTAATTTCCAAGTGATTTAAGGACGATTTCTTGCTGTCCAATAAAGCCGTCCACAATTAGTCCAGCTGATTTGTCACCTTTTTTAATAATGACCACAGAGTAATAATCCGTTTCTTCTTTTACTTCAGGTACTTGGAAAACTTCCTTCAAGGAAACAAGCGGAACGACTCTGCCACGGAAATCGATTACGGCTTGATTATGAACATGCATGATATCCGCTTTCGGAATAATTGCTGTCTCAATGATCGAAGATAGCGGAACAGCATATTTCTCATTTTGGATCTCTACAAGTAGGACACTGATGATTGATAATGTCAGCGGCAATTCAATACTGAATATAGATCCCTTTCCTTCTTCGGAATTTATTGTAATTGTTCCACCAAGTGATTCGATTGTATTTCTGACAACATCCAACCCAACTCCACGACCTGAAATATCTGAAATGGTGTCAGCTGTTGAGAATCCGCTTTGCATAATCAAGCTGAATACCTGGTTGTCATTCATTATTGCTGCTTGTTCTTTTGTAATAAGACCATTTTTAATTGCTTTTTCAGTAACTTTCTTCCGGTTGATCCCGGCACCATCGTCGGTAATATCGATAAATACATGATTACCAGAATGGTAGGCTTTCAGTTTGATCGTACCCGTTTCCGGCTTACCTAACTCTCGTCTTACTTCCGGAGTTTCAACACCATGATCCAGACTATTGCGAATCAAATGTACAAGCGGGTCACCAATTTCATCGATGACTGTACGGTCAAGCTCTGTTTCAGCGCCTTCAATTTGCAGATCTATTTTCTTGCCAAGATCTTTTGCAAGCTGTCGCACCATGCGTGGGAAGCGATTGAATACTTGATCAATTGATACCATTCGCATAGTCAGAACAATACTCTGAAGATCTCCGGAAATTCTCGCCATCCGTTCGACTGTCTCATGTAGTTCTGGATGTTTTACATCATCAGCAATCTGCTCAAGTCTGCCGCGATCTATAACTAGCTCCTCAAACAAATTCATCAGAATATCAAGGCGTTCAATATTGACACGAATCGTCTTGTTGCTTTGCTGGGCTTTTTTCTCGATTGTTGTTTCTTCAACCTTTTCTTTATCCACAGAAGCAGTTACTTCTTCTAGCCCTTCATCTTGTACGTGCTTATATGTATCGATGAAGAAGTTTTGGATGGAAACAGCATCAATTTCCGATACTTTCAGGACCTTTTCTTCGATAAGTTCTTTCGGCTCTTGAGTCACAAGTAATACTTCAAATGTCAGATCGAATGCTTCATCCTCAAGCTGGGAAACATCCGGATTACTTTTAACGACCTCACCCAAGGACTCAAGTACTTCGAATACCATGTAAACTCGAGCAGCCTTCAGCATACAATCCTCTCGCAACGTAACTTTGGTGTAGAAGTTTTGGAATCCTTTTTCTTCGCTTTCTCGCAGTACCGCCAGCTCAAATTCATCCAGAATAAGACCTGATGTATCACTGATTGGTTCCTCTGCAACTGCTGCGGCAGACTGAAGCGGCGCTTCACCAGACTCAATTGCAGCAAGCTGACTGACCAATTCACTAACCTCTTTAGTTCCTGCTCCTCCAGATTCTATATCGAGGACCATTTCTTCCAGACTATCCACAGCATCAAAAACAATATCCAGGATGTCTGGGTTAATTTTAATCTGATGGTTACGAATTGCATCAAGTACGTTTTCCATTTGATGTGTCAAATTAGCTAAATCTTGATAACCCATCGTAGCAGACATGCCTTTTAGCGTATGAGCAGAACGGAAAATTTCATTGACTACACCGATATCTTCCGGCTGCTTTTCAAGTACTAGTAAATTCTGGTTCAAAGCTTGAAGATGTTCTTTGCTTTCTTCGATAAATACACCTAAATACTGATCTATTTCCATTTGTTGACCCCCTCTAATAGATTGATTCTCTGCTGGATTGCCGAAGCGATTGTCTGGACCGGACAAACATGGTGCAGCAGTCCGGCTTCTGCAGCAGCCCTAGGCATTCCATAAACAACACATGATTCTGCTGATTCACCGATGCTGTATACAGATGGCAGCTTGGCCTTCATTTTTCTCAGACCCTCGGTTCCATCTGCTCCCATGCCTGTCATGATGACTGTACATACATCCACATTTACCAGACTGCTGATTGATTCGAACATTCTGTCTACAGAAGGCCGATGCCCCTTCACAGGGTCTTCCAATGTCAGTTTGGCGATAAGTCTGCTGTCTGCCTGTACTATCGTCAGATGATATCCTCCTGGCGCGATATAAACCACGCCATTCCTTAAGGTTTCATTTTGTTCTGCTTCCTTGACTTTAATTGCACTTAAACTATCCAGCCTTTCTGCCAGAGACTTCGTGAAACCTACTGGCATATGCTGGACGACAACTACGGGAGCAGCAAGTGCAGAAGGCAGTTTCCCGATAACTTCCTGCAAAGCTCTTGGACCTCCTGTGGAAGTGCCGATAGCTACCAAATTGCGATCAGCAGATTTTTTCGCAGGAGCCTTCGCAAAAACCTTTACCTCTGCTGCTTTTACTTGCTCTCTAGTTGAGAGACGAGAGGATGCTGCTGCCACAACTTTGACGACCAACTCATCCCGCACCTTATCCAAATCCAAGGATATGGAACCAGACGGCTTTGCAATAAAATCAACCGCACCAAGTGACATGGCATGAATGGTCATATCTGCACCTTGCTTCGTTAAGCTGGAGAGCATGACTACTGGGAGCGGATGCTTCTGCATGATTTGCTTCAGCGCATCCAGTCCGTTCATGATCGGCATTTCTACATCCATCGTCACTACATCTGGTTTCAGCTGACTGATTTGCTCCAGACCATCTTTGCCGTTGCGGGCTGTTCCGATAACTTCCAGTCGATCATCACTGTTCAGTAAATCCGAAATAATTTTCCGCATAAAAGCGGAATCATCAACGACTAAAACGCGGATCTTTCCCATTGCGAGTTCCTCCCGTCCAAATATCTCTTAATCTGCCTATAAATGATGTTCTTTCTCTAGCTGTTGTTTCTGCTGCAGGCTTCAGATAGGTGGCTGCGAGCTGCTTTATGCTAGTTCCCGCTTTTGAATCCTTTTGATTTATGAATGGCTCCTGCATTTTCACCGATTTGGGAACCTGCTTGTCCTCAGGCAAGATTCCTAAAAGCATTATCTCAGTATGAAGAAATGTCCGTATTACTTCCTTCATTCGAGCTGCTGTATCCTGTCCCTCACGCTTGTCCATTGCCCGATTTACAAGCAGATACATTGGCAAATCAGCATTCCGCTGCTTGATATGTTTGATCAGGGCATATGCGTCCATCATGCTGGTAGGTTCAGTCGTGGTTACCACAATACTTTCATCTGCTGCTAAGATGAACGATGCACTTTCTTCCGTTAATCCAGCTCCCATATCAAGGAATACAAAGTCATAGACTTGCTGTGCTCTTTCAAACTCTTTTTGGAAATGTGTGAATCCGGGACCGTCCATATGAAAGAGTTCATTCATCGCTGCTCCCGCAGCAATGAAGTCGAGACCATCAGGTCCCGCTTCCACAATCTGTTCAAGTTTTAAACGGTTCTGAATCATTTCCACAAAGGAATGCTTGGCCGAAGTACCTAGCAATATTTCAATGTTTCCCATTCCTAAATCCAAGTCAATAAGCAGGACTGACTTGCCAAGCTTGCTTAAAGCTAACGAAAAGTTCAGAGCGAAATTCGATTTGCCAACTCCGCCTTTCCCACTGGCAACAGCTATGGTGCGTCCAATTGGCATGTGCTGCACACTCGCCCGGAGTTTAGCTGCTTGATCATGCACGCGCAGTCGCCTCCATTACACGTTTTGCCAAGTAAGAAGCAGATGGAGCAATAATATCATCCGGTACATCCTGGCCATGGGTTAGATACGCTACACCGATATGTGCTTGCTGAATCAGATTAAGGATACCTCCATAGCGGCTCGCCTCATCTAATTTCGTGAAAATAAACTGCTTAATCGGCAAATGTGCGAACTGGTCATAAATCTCAGACAGATCACTAGCTCTTGTCGTAATGGACAAAGTTAAATACGTCTCCGCTTCATGTTGCAAGTCAAGCGTGCGTTCTAGCTCTTTTACATAAGTGGAATCTTTGAAGTTTCTTCCGGCTGTATCGATGAATACTAAATCATAATCAGCAAGCTTCTCTCTTGCAGCTTGATAATCTTCAAGCGAATAAGCAACTTCAAGCGGAACTTCCAATATTTTGGCGTATGTGCGCAACTGATCGATTGCCGCAATTCTGTAAGTGTCAGTCGTAATAAAAGCAACTCTTTTTTTATCTACTAACGCACTCTTCGCAGCAAGCTTAGCTATCGTTGTCGTCTTTCCTACCCCAGTTGGACCCACAAGATGTATAAATTTCTTATCAAACTGTGCGGGCTGCTGGACCTTTTCAAAACGTTTCACCAACGTATTAAGCAGCACTTGTTCGACATCTTTACTAGAAGCTTCTTCTAAGAGCCGTTCCATAAGTCCGGAAGCGATCTGGGGATGGACCTCATTGTGCAGAAGTCGATCATATAGACCTTGTACTGGCAATGCATAATGCCGGGTCTGGTTGGAAAGCGCAGAACTTAACTCCTTCTTGAGAGCCGCAATTTCTGCTGAAATATCCGTTTCAGCTTGTTTTGTCTCTTTCTTTTCAAGAGACATTGTGGATGAAATAGCTGGCTTTCGCTCGTTACGATTACTGCTATTAAGATCTTGCTGATCCAATGCCGCAATGACTTCAATACGCTTCTTCTTGAAGAGTCCGAAAAAACCGCCGCTTGTCAGTTCTTTTGTTCGAAGGATGACTGCATCTTGACCTAGTTCACGTCTAATCTGAATCATTGCTTCGGGCATTGTGTCAGCTGTATATTTCTTCATTTTCATGCGACATTCACCATCCCGACACTCCTGATTTCTGTTGTATTATCCAATTCGTTGTAAGATAGAACCACTGCATGCGGTAAACTCCGATCAAGCAGTTGACGAACATACATCCGGATTGTAGGAGAGCATAGAACAATGACTGTTTCTTCTCTCAACGACAGACGTTCTGCTTGTTCCATAACTGACTGTACGATTTTCTGCTGTGATTCCGGATCCAGAGATAAATAATTTCCATGTTCTGTTTGCTGGATATGATCTGCTATGACCTTTTCAACAGCTCCAGAGACAGTTATAACCTGCAGCGGCTGACTATTTTGAACATATTGCTTCGTGATTTGCGGTGCAAGTGCTTGTCGTGCATATTCTGCCAACAGATCTGTATCTGTCGTCATCCTGCCAAAATCAGCCAACGTCTCGAATATAACCGGCAAATTTCTAACTGATACATGCTCACGCAGCAGTTTTGCCAGCACCTTTTGCACATCTCCAACCGACAGCGGTTCCGGTGTCACTTCTTCTGCCAATATTGGGTATGATTCTTTCAGATGATCGATAAGCTGCTTTGTTTCTTGTCTGCCAAGTAATTCATGTGCATGGCGCTTAATTGTTTCCGTGAGGTGGGTCGATACAACAGACGGAGGATCAACGACCGTATAGCCTGATAGCTCGGCATCGTCCTTCGTCTCCTCACTAATCCACTTAGCGGGCAGCCCGAAAGCGGGTTCAAGTGTTTCAATTCCATCCAGTCCATCATCTTCCACACCCGGACTCATCGCTAAGTAGTGGTCCAGCAGCACCTCTCCAGCTGCGACTTCGTTGCCCTTTATCTTCAGACGATATTCATTGGGACCGAGCTGAATATTATCGCGTATCCTTACAACCGGAATCACAATACCAAGTTCGATGGCAAGCTGTTTACGGATCATGACAATCCGATCGAGCAAGTCCCCGCCTTGATTCGTATCAGCAAGCGGTATAAGGGCATAACCGAATTCGAATTCGATAGGATCCATGCTTAACAGATTCACAACATTGTCCGAAGACTTCATAGATGTTTCTTCTTGCACTTCCTCGGTCACTTCTGCGACAGTCTCCTGCTTTTTTTGAACTCTGGACAAGAAATAACCAATTCCAGCAAGTACAGCGGCAATCGTAGTTGTCAGGAAGAAGTTGATTGGTGTCAAACCGAGCATGAAGATTGCCCCTGCAGCTATATATAACAAACTCGGGTATCGGAATAGCTGTTTCGTTACATCACTGCTCAGATTTCCTTCTGAAGCTACTCGTGTCACCACAATACCTGTTGCAGTAGAAATCAAAATAGCCGGAATTTGTGTAACCAGTCCGTCACCGATAGTGAGTCGCATAAATGTATTGATGGCTTCCTGGAAGCTCATGCCCATTTGCATCATCCCGATAATCAATCCAAATACGATATTGATCAATACGATAATGATACCGGCAATGGCATCACCTTTTACGAATTTACTCGCTCCATCCATTGCTCCGTAGAAATCTGCTTCATTTCCCACTTTTTCACGGCGCTCTTTGGCTTCTACATCTGATATCATGCCAGCATTCAAATCGGCATCGATACTCATCTGCTTCCCTGGCATCGCATCAAGTGTGAATCGGGCCGCCACTTCAGATACTCGCTCCGAACCCTTCGTGATAACTAAAAATTGAATAATAACCAAGATGATAAATACGACAAACCCGACAAGCGGATTACCACCGATCACAAAGCTGCCGAAAGTCTCTACTACACCGCCAGCATGACCATCTGAAAGAATTGCTCTTGTCGTCGATATATTCAATGCCAGCCTGAACAGGGTAAGCAAAAGTAAGAGAGTAGGGAAGATTGAGAATTGCAGCGCTTCCTCCGTATTCATCGCCACCAGAATGACGATTAAAGCAAGCGAGATATTCGTCAGGATCAGAATGCTGAGAAGCCAATCCGGCAACGGAATGATCAGCATGACGATCACTAATATTACTGCTATAAGTACTGACATATCCTTAAGTTTCATGTTGTAATTCCTTCCTCTTCTCTTACGTTTTACGCTCCGTGCGGTAAACAAAGGCGAGCACTTCCGCAACCGCTTGGAAGAATTCTTCCTGTATCGGATGGTTCAGCTCCACATTCTTATATAATCCGCGTGCCAGCGGTCTGTTTTCTACCATTGTCACATCGTTCGCTTTAGCTATTTCCTTAATCTTCAGTGCTACGTGATCCATACCTTTCGCTATAACGATGGGTGTATCCGACTTCGTGTCGTCATATTTAATAGCAATTGCGAAGTGTGTTGGGTTCGTAATAACTACATCTGCTTTTGGAACCTCGCTCATCATCCGCATCATGGACATTTGGCGTTGCTTTTCTTTTATTTTGGAACGAATCAAAGGATTACCTTCCATGTTTTTATACTCATCCTTGATGTCTTGCTTGGACATCCGAATGTTCTTTGCAAAATCAAATCGCTGATATGCATAATCCAGAACTGCTATAAACAGCAAGGCAAGCGTTGCTGCAAAACCCATGTATAACGTTATCTTTCCGAAAAACTGCATGGCATTTTCAGGAGACTTCGTGAACATAGTCATAACCGTATCCATGTTCTGCCAAAGAACATAAAATGTTACTGCCCCTACCAGTCCAATCTTGAGCAATGATTTTAATAGTTCGACCAAAGCCCGGACTGAAAATATCCGTTTTGCCCCTTGGATTGGATCGATTTTCTTCAAGTCAAACTTTATTGCTTCCCCGCTGAAAAGCAAACCGAATTGCGCGAAATTAGAGACCAGTCCAGCCAGAATAGCAATTCCCATTACAGGACCGACTATTTTCGCAAGAGATATGCTCATCTCAACAAGCAGTGTCTGCACAGTATTCGCGGTAATATCCTCGGTGAGATAGTTATTGAATACATGCGTGAAAAGCTGTAGGAACTGATCTTTAAAATAACCGCCCATCAACGCCAAGAGTCCTAAAGAGAATAGAAGTAATATAGCAGTATTGACATCCTGACTCTTGGCCACTTGTCCTTTTTTCCTAGTATCCTGCTGTTTCTTCGGAGTTGCTTTCTCTGTCTTTTCACCAGCGAAAAATTGCAGGTCCAAACGGTATTTCATTTAAGCCCCTCCAAACAGCACCATCAGATCGCGCATTGTTACAAGCATATAATCGAACAGCTGCCGAACAACTGTCATATAGATACCCATTGATAGAAACAGCAGCACAAAAGCTATTAATATCTTGATCGGAGGCCCTACTACAAATACGTTTAGCTGCGGTACTGTTCTAGCAACTATCCCAATAGCTACATCGACCAGAAACAAACATCCGACAAGAGGGATGCTCATCTGGAATGCAATAAGGAACATTTGGCTGAAGGAACGGAGCACCAGTTCTACAATCGACTGATCACCGAATGGTACCATCTCATCCAATGGAATAAGCTGATAACTGTAAAAAATACCATCAATCAAGAGTAAATGACCATTGACAGACAGCAGGAACAGCGTAGCAATCGTATAAAGAAATTGCCCTGTCAGAGGACTTTGAGCTCTTGTAACAGGATCAATGACATTGGCGATTGCAAAGCCCATCTGAAAATCGATTAATCCTCCAGCAACATTGATTGCTTGGATGACGATGAAAGCGAGCAGTCCGATTGACAGTCCTACCATTGCTTCCTTAAAAAGTAACAGAAAATACGTCTGGTCAACCGGAACTGTCGGCCGATCGATCGTAAAGAAAATAATCATGGCAAGGAAGAAGCTGAAGCCAATCTTGAATGTTGTTGGTACGTTTCTGTAAGAAAACAGAGGTACCGTAACAAAAAAAGCAATAAGACGAACTAAAATTAATGCAAATGCTGGTACAACGGTGTAATCAATTTGCGACAGCATCTACTCAGCCCACAAACCGATCCAGATTCTCAAGGATACCTGCTGTGAATTCAACCATTCTTGTCAGCATCCAGGGACCAAAGAAAACCAAACCTACTAATACAGCAACTATTTTAGGAATAAACGCTAGCGTCTGTTCCTGTATCTGTGTTGTTGCTTGAAATATACTGACAATCAACCCGACAGCAAGCGCCAGAATAAGCAAAGGTCCGCTGACAATCAGCACTGTATAAATTCCGCGTTCTGCGATGGAAATAACAAATTCACTGCTCATAAACGTTACGCTCCTTCATTTGCTAAAACCCTCGCAGTAACGAGGATGTGACCAGATACCAGCCATCCACCAGGATGAATAACAAAATTTTAAATGGTAATGAAATGATTACTGGCGGCAGCATCATCATACCCATCGACATAAGGATACTTGCTACTGCCATATCAATAACAAGGAATGGGATGAAGATCATGAAACCCATTTGGAAGGCCGTCTTCAACTCACTGATTGCAAAGGCCGGTACAAGCGTTGTTAACGGAATATCTTCGACTGATTCCGGTCTTTCGATACCGGCATAATTCATAAATAAAGATAAATCCTTTTGCCGTGTTTCTTCCGCCATGAACAACTTGATCGGACCGCTCGCTTCTGTATAAGCCTCATCTAGTGATATTTCATCATTCATCAATGGCGTAATAGCTTGATCATTAATCTCATTGAAAGTCGGCGCCATAATAAAGAAAGTCATGAATAATGCAATTCCGATCAATACTTGCGTCGGTGGTGTCTGCTGTGTACCTAAACTCATTCGTACAAACGATAGAACTACCACAATTCGTGTAAAGCAGGTCATCAGAATCAGTATTCCTGGTGCCAGGGAAAAAACAGTCAATAATAACAGCAATTTGACCGAGGTAGATACATTCTCGGGGTCGGTTCCAGAAAATATATTGATAAAATCATTCATCGTCTGTATCCTTCCTTTGCTGCTGTTTCAACCTATTTCTTGACTGCTTCAGCTTCCCTATTTCCTCTTTGAAAAGATCCTGGAAATTGCTTGAAGATTCATTTTGTTTCGGTCTGTCTTCTTGCTGCTTCTCTTCTTGCTGTTTTCTGTTCGGCAGAATGTTCGCCAGCAGGGCAGATGCCTTCATTTCCTGCTGATCCTGTTCTGTCAGTTCCTTAATCGTCTGCTCATCTTTAATTTCCGTAAGCAAATCGACATTGTCGCCCACACCCAGCATAAATACTTTTTCACCGACTCGGACAATCTGGACGGATTTGTTGTTACCTAGTGCAATACCGCCTATGTTCTCCATAGCCCGTACCTGCTGAAACAGCCGATTCCGCTTATTTAAAAATTTCAGTAGGACATAGATCAGTCCGAGCACGACGACTAGTGCCAATGCAAGCTTGACCAGATTCAAGAAGGTCGATGTGCCTCCAGCTGCTGAATCAGCCGAATCTACTGTTGGTGTATTTTCTTGTTGGTTTCCGGCTTCATTCATATCTTTGCAGTCATCTGATTGGGCTGCACCTTCTTTTAAACAATCCTCCACGCTTGCTGCCGCTTCGGCAGAAACAGGAGAAACGATAAGATGCAGTAATACGACGAGCATGCATGCCCAGACTGTTCTTTTCATCATTTCCTACTCACCTTTTTTAGCTTAATGCTTTTTGAATTGCCTCTACAACGCGATCTGCTTGGAATGGTTTGACGATAAAGTCCTTTGCACCTGCTTGAATAGCATCGATAACCATCGCTTGCTGGCCCATAGCAGAACACATGATAACTTTTGCATCAGGATATTGACTTCTGATTTCTTTCATTGCAGCAATTCCATCCATCTCAGGCATTGTGATATCCATCGTCACAAGATCCGGAGTTAGTTCCTTGTATTTTTCTACTGCCTGCTGACCATCTTGTGCTTCTCCTACTACTTCAAAGCCGTTCTTAGTCAAAATATCCTTGATCATCATGCGCATGAATGCAGCGTCGTCTACGATTAAAATTCTGTTCCCCATATTTTCTCTTCCTCTCAATGGTCAAATTAGTTAATTGATTTCAATCTGTCTGTTTGGCTTAAGATGTCTGTAACACGCACACCGAAGTTCTCTTCGATAACGACTACTTCGCCTTTAGCTATCAATTTATCATTTACATGTATATCCACCGGTTCTCCAGCAAGCTTGTCCAATTCCACAACGGAACCGACAGACAGCTCAAGAATTTCCTTGATGGTACGTTTTGTTCTACCGAGTTCAACCGATACTTTTAGCGGTATATCCATCAGCAAGTCAAGGTTGCGCGGATGTTCAGCAGGCGGAGCTGCTGGTGTATCAAAGCTTGTAAATGCTGCTTGCTGCACATTCGGCGCAGGCTGAGCGGGCCGCTGCTGCGGTGCAGTTTGCTGCATCGTTTGCATTGGTGCTTCCTGAATAGTTGGCTCGGGCTGGCTTGGAGCTGGCTGCTGTGGTACAGCTGCTGCTTCTGGTTCTTCGGGAGCTGGCTGAAGCAGCTCGTTCACCATATCCTTGGCAAACTCTGTCGACAAAAGCTGCATGATAGAAGAATCTATCAAGTTACCAATCTTCAGATCAAAGGAGACACTTACTAGTTGTTCATCCTCAGGAAGTTTATCGGCCCCAGTACCAGCAGAAAGATCCATCAGTGCAATTGATGGCGGAGAAATATCAATTTTTTTGCTGAATACAGTACTCATACTCGTTGCAGCTGCGCCCATCATTTGATTCATTGCTTCCTGTACAGCACTCTGATGAATTTCATTGAATTCTTCAGCAGGAGCATTTCCGTCTCCGCCGAGCATCAAGTCTGCAATTATAGCTGCATCTCTCTGTTTAATAACAAAAAGGTTGGCCCCCGCGAATCCTTCTGTATAACTGACCTCAATCGCCACATTTGGCTGCGGGAACTTATCATATAAATCCGATCTATTTATTACAGCAGTTTTTGGCGTCGTGATATCGACTTTTTGATTCAAAAGTGTCGATAGTGTTGTTGCTGAACTGCCAAACGAAATATTACCAATCTCACCTAGTGCATCCACTTCCATAGAATTCAAATCTTCCTCAGGGAGGAGCTGCTCATCATCTATGCTGCTAGAATTGTCGGATGTTCCATTTAATAATGCATCTATTTCTTCTTGAGACAACATATTGTCACTCATTTTCTTCCCCCCCTGTTTCAATCTCTTCCATTACTTGTATCGCCATTCTATTTTTCTGTTTACCTGGCTGTGCTTTGAACTTCACTTGATTATCTACTTTCACGTCAAGAGGACGGTCAATCTGCTGATTTAGCATCAGGACGTCACCTTCCCTGAGGTTCATCAACTCTTCTACTTGAATCGTTGTCTCTCCAAGGATCGCCTTTAAATCGATAGAAGCTTTCTGAATACTCGAGGATAAATCTCGCCATTCTGATTCATTGCCTTGTTTGTCTACGGGAGCCTGCATCCAATAATGAATGGAAAGCTTCGATACAATCGGCTCCAGCACAACATGCGGTATACAGATATTGATCATGCCGGACGTTTCTCCAATGGTTGAATTCAGAGTGACAACGACTACAGTTTCATTTGGAGAAACCATCTGAATAAATTGCGGATTCACCTCAAATTCTTCCATCACTGGATCAACGTCTTCCACTGACTGCCAGGCAGCTTTAAGATTCTCCATACCAGACTCTAAAAACTGAGTCATCAAAGTCGTTTCAATTTCTGTAAGGTTGTTGATCTTATTCACACTGCCGCCGCTTCCGCCAAGTGTCCTATCCAGCATCGCAAAAGCGATAGTCGGATCATACTCAATCAGAATTTTTCCCTCTAGCGGTGCCAAACTGTATGTGTTTAAGATAGTCATCGTCGGAATAGAACGTATGAACTCCTCGTAAGGCACTTGATCTACAGATGCGACCGATATTTGAGCAAAAGTTCGCAGTCTCGCGGAATAGAACGTTGTCAGCAATCTGGCGAAATTCTCATGAATACGTGTAAGACTGCGGATCTGATCCTTCGAAAAACGGAGTGCCCGTTTAAAATCGTACGTTTTTACTTTTTTGGCTTTCTCATCCTGCTTCAGCTCATCTGCATCCATCTCACCGGAAGATATAGCGGATAACAGTGCATCGATCTCATTCTGCGATAAGACCTCTTCTGCCATGCACGTCACCTCCGTTCCTGCTTTTCAGTGGTTTTTTATTGTAGTACTTTGCTGATCGTATACACATCATCGATCTTGCCTTCTTGCATTTCTTCATTCATTTTTTTCTTAAGGTTTTCTTCTAAGTCTGTTAAACCAGCCTGGAAATCCTCTTTATTAATCGTAGTCATTTCCTTGATTACGATATTTTTCAGCTGAAATTGTCTTGCAGTCACTTCTTCTTTCGCTTTCTCGCCATCTGTAATGAGCTGGAATTGGATACGGACGATACTGCCATCCTCCAAATCAGTCGTAATCTCATCTGTTGCTACTGAATACTCCGCAAGCTCAGTTGCCGAAGGTTCTTTAGCCTCTGACGTAGGGCTTGTGAAGAAATTCCATGCTACAAATCCGCCAGCCCCTAAAATGATGACAACTGATAAAATAATAATGATAACTTTAGCGTTCATTTTTCTCTTGTTTCTCCTTCACACCGATCAAACCGATAGATTGATAGAATTCGCGTATCTTTCTTGCCACTTCTATCTCCGAATCCCGAACAATGATCTTCTTATTTGATGTCAGTGTGATCGTTGTGTCAGGAAAGGATTGTATCTGTTCGATGAATAGTGCATTCAATGTAAATGATTCTCCATTCAATCTTGTTAGCTGAATCATGATTTGAAAGGGAGCTTAAAGCTCCCTTCACCCCCTTCTTAACGTTTCAGGTTAACAAGCTCTTCCAGTATCTGATCGGATGTAGTGATGATTCTAGTATTGGCCTGGAATCCACGTTGCGCGATAATCATGTTCGTGAACTCTTCGGAAAGGTCGACGTTGGACATTTCCAGAGCCCCTGAGACGATGTCAGCTGTACCATTTTCACCTGGCGCAGAAATACCTGCTTCTGACAGACCAGCATTCGCAGAGTTACGATACGTGCTGTTTCCATTTTTCACAAGACCATCTGGATTGGAGAATTTTGCTACTCCGATAGTTCCAGCTGTCGTTAATTCCCCATCAGCCGAGTTATATTGAACCTGACCTTGACTGTTGATACTAATATTAGTAGCTTCTTTGTCAATCGTTATAGCTTCACCATCAGTACCTAGAAGGAAAAGTCCGCTGCTGTTAACAACTCTGCCTTCTCCGTCAAGATAGAAGTTACCGGCTCTAGTAAAACTGACAGTATTTGCGTTCAAATCGTTATTTCCTGTAGGTGCTGAAGATAGCACAAACATTCCATCTCCTTCTAAAGCGAGATCCAAAGTTCGGTCAGTAGTTTGACGGTTCCCTTGTGTATGTACGTTATCAATAGAACCGACTTTGGATCCTAATCCGACTTGGCTGGCATTCGTACCTCCAGTTGTTGCTGTAGGATCATTAGATGCTTTGACCTGCTGGTTCATCAAATCCTGGAAAGTAATTCTGCTTTTCTTATATCCAGAAGTATTAACGTTAGCGATATTGTTTCCTACTACGTCTAAGTTTGTTTGAAAACCTTTCATACCAGAAATACCAGAGTAAAGTGAACGTAACATGCTTCATCATCCTTTTCTTTTATTATTCATTGCTTACTTTAGTTACTGCATCTGCGAAAATCGATTTCCCGTTTTCCAATTCCAAGACGGCATATCCACCTTGCTGTGTCACAGCTGTCACCTTACTTGTAATGGTGTCTGTGATCTCCCCTGTATCCAAGTCATATTCGTTATAAGTGACATTTTTATCAATCATATGACTGTACTCGAGAACCGGCGACATGATCGATGAATTTCCGGCCATATATTCAACAGCCTCAGACATATTCATTACCTGTTCCAAGGTCGTGAAGGAGGTCATCTGATCAACAAACTTCGAATCGTCCATTGGACTTGTAGGATCCTGGTTTTGCAGCTGAACCATAAGAATCTGGAGAAAATCATCTTTATCAAGTGTTGCACTGGGCGTTCGTTTGTTTTGTGAGTCCAGATAATAGCTGGAGTCAATTGCTCCTGTAGTCGTCATACCTTAATCTCCTTTTGTTCATGCAAAATGTCCGCAAAGGTGGATTGGTTTTCTTCAAGCATTACATTTTCTTGCTGTCTTTGTTGCCGATCTGACTGTTCCTCATCTTTTTCCTGGAACGTTTGCTGATCGTTACTTTCAGCGGACGTTGTCTGGAATTGATCTGCTCTCTCAGAAATTGTTACCTGATGAGGAGAGAACATATGCTTGAGACTTGAAATGTTGGATTCAAGCAAATCTTTAGCCTGCTTTGATGTAGCAAGAATCTGAACGGTTATATCTCCATTCTCACGGACTAATTTCACTTGTAAATCACCTAAATTACCAGGCTTAAGCTGAATCGACAATTCCTTCAAGCCGTTTCTGTCAGATAAAATACCGCTGAACTTCACTGCCTGTTCAAGTTTTTGGATAAGTTCCTCACTAGCTTGCTCCGGCGTCTGATCAGCTTGTTTCAAATGGAAGACAAGCTGCTCCTGCTTCGGAACCTGAAACAAGCTAACTTGCTTTTGATCCAAAGCTTGAGAATCACGCTGCTGTGCCGCTGCTGTGCTAGTCGGTAATTTTTCTTCTCCACCATTAGCTGCTGCATTCACAAGTTGCCGAACCGCGTTAGCAGTCTCGGTTCGTTTTGTCTCTGACTGCTGCGTAAGAGCTGCTTGATTTCTAACAGCATGCGCTTCCAGCAAGCCGGAGCCTGTTACTGACCGATTTGATAGAACAGATAGCGTGTCGCGCCTATCCAATTTGGCTGCCAAGGTCTCTGAAACTACTTCGTTTTTTGCTGCCTTCTGGGCAGAAGTATTATCTGCAGCAGACTTGGTACCTTCAGCTTCCTTCTTGTTTGGCAAAGACATAATAGAAAAGTTTGAACTTGGCAAAGCTTGCAGAGAAACCATCTCTTTTGCACTACCTGTCACAGGAAGACTTCCAGTCGTCAACTGCTCCTGCAACTGTCCAAGCTGCGCTAAAAGGTCACTCACAGCCGATTCCTTATCCTTCGGTTTAATAGTCTGTAAAACGTTCTCTGCCATTTCCTTAAATTGCTTCGGCAGATAAGCAGCAAGCTGTTCCTCTCCAAGCACTTGTTCCATCAGTTCCCAAGCATCTTCAGGCTGCTCTTCTAGTTCCAAAGAGCCATCGGAAGGGACTTTGTCGAATAATGCTTCCAGGATAACTTGCATATCCTGCTGATTTTGAACATCTGACAGCATAGTTTCACTGCCAGCTTGATCGTTCACAGTCGGTTCACCTGTTTTGGAACTTACTTGCTGGAATAAACTTTGGAACACATCCGAAGGTGCTGATGTGTTACGTTGCACATTGGAATTGGCACTGGTCGGGAGTAGGGACATAATGACATTATTCAACTGCCTCACCCTCCTTTTCTGCATCGTCTACCATTGCACTTGTATAAGAAGCGGCTGCCTCGGGATCCATTGCAGCGAGAATGGTTCCCCGCTTTTTACCGGAAAGCTCTTGAAGAACTCCTAAAGCCTTCTCATTATCCAGCTTACTGATGATGGCTGCTGCTTTAGTATCATCCATTTTGCTGAAAGATGATGCTGCCTCTTTAAATGGAGTCACCGCTTCTTCTCCTGCAGCTGTCTCACCATCAGCAGAAGTTGCTTGCATTGCAGCAGTATTAGTTTCTGGTTCAGTACCATTAATCTGATTTTCCAGTTTGACGATTTGCTGATTTAAATCATCAATCTCTGTATTTTTAGCATCCTCTGTTTCTTTCATCATGTCGATGGTTGCTTGCTGGTCCTTAAGCTGCTGTTTCAGCTTTTCTGCATCGGCTGTACTGCCCGTTGTTGCTGCAGTTTCATCATTAACCATGTTTCCTATGACGGGAATGCCAGAGGCGAGCTTTGCAACAGATACGCCTGAGAACTCTAAAATAGCAATCACGAGCGCTGCTGCCAGTACGACAGGCAATAAGAAGTAGAGGATAAACCCTTTTCCTTTGCCTTTTTTCTTTTGTTGGTCTTTTTTTTGTTTTACCATATACTATCGTGCTCCATTTGCTAAGAATTGGCGGATCGATATGTCATCCATCTGCTTATTTTCTTCCTCCTGCAGCTTGCGCCATGCTTCCTGCCTTTTCTTCTCCAAAAGCTTTTCGATCTTTTTCACTTCGATGTACGCTTCCGATAGCAGTTCCTGTTTTTCCAGCATAGCGTTACGAGCGAACTGTACAGCTATTTGAGCCCGGTCGATGCGCCGGTTGATTGTTTCCAGGAAATCATGGTGCTCGGATAGCCGCTGGATAGGAACAGAAGCCGCTAAGCCATTAGACAGCTGCTCTTCTGCATCTTCTTTCTTCTTGAGCAGTTCATATAAAGTTGTTGCTGCTGCTTCGAACTGTTGCTGTTTTTCTGCAAAAGCTTGCTGTGCGGTTTTACGTTCTCGCTCTTTCATACGTAATATCTTTTCGAAAACCTTTGCTTCAGCCATTAGATCATCCCTTTCCTAGCAGCTGCTTCATGAGCTGAATTGCATCCGGGCGACTGGTAAATTCATGCATTCCTTGCTTAAGGAAATCCAAGATTTGTTTTTGATAGCCGATTGCTTCATCTATTTCATTATTCGTACCTCTTTTGTAAGCACCAATTTGAATCAGTTCACGGTTTTCCTCATATAAAGCCAGCATCGTCCGTAAACGCTGTGCAAGCTGATAAACTTCTTCGTCGGTGATTTGCGGCATCACCCGACTTATTGACTTGAGGACATTCAAAGCAGGAAATTGGCCTTGTTCAGCTAGTTTCCGATCTAAAACGAAGTGTCCGTCCAAAATACCACGCACTGTATCGGCAATCGGTTCATTCATGTCGTCCCCATCTACAAGCACGGTGTAGAATGCTGTAATGGCTCCAAGTTCATTTGTTCCTGTTCGCTCAAGCAGCTTTGGCAAAGCGGCAAAAACAGACGGTGTATATCCTTTCGTCGTAGGCGGCTCGCCTGAGGCAAGACCGATCTCACGCTGTGCCATTGCGACCCGAGTGACCGAATCCATCATCAAGTTCACATGCATTCCTTGATCACGGAAATACTCACAAATAGCAGTCGCAGTGTAAGCACCTTTAATCCGCATGAGAGCCGGCTGATCAGATGTGGCAACGACGATTATTGACCTTTTGATCCCTTCTTCACCCAAGTCCTTTTCGATGAACTCTCGAACTTCACGCCCTCGTTCTCCTATCAGAGCGATAACATTGACATCGGCACTCGATTTTCGGGCTATCATCCCTAGAAGGGTACTCTTACCGACGCCGCTTCCGGCAAAAATTCCAACTCGTTGTCCCTGACCGACTGTCAATAGACTGTCGATTACTCGTACCCCCGTCTCCAGCGGCTCTAAAATTCGAGGCCTAGTCATTGGGTTCGGAGGATTACGATCCGTTGTAAACGACTTCAAGCCTTTAGGGAGCATACTGCCATCTAAGGGCTGTCCTAACGGATCAATAATACTGCCGATCAGCCCATGACCTATCTTGACTGACAATGGCGAACTAGTCGCTTCGACTAAACAGCCAGGTCCAACGTCTTTCAAAGGAGCAAAAGGCATAAGCAGCACTTTTTCATCATCAAATCCGACTACTTCTGCCAGAAACCTTTCTCCTGAACTTGAAGAAGGATGAATATAACAGACTTCGCCGACACTTGTGACTGGACCGTGTGATTCAATCAGCAATCCGACGACCCTATGAATTCTCCCATATCGTTTGTAGGTATCCAAATTATCCAGTTCATCAATATATCTCCCTAACATCAAAGAGTTTCCTCTCGTCTGATCTCAAACAACTTTTCTCGAAGAACAGTTAGCTGTGAATCAAGACTTGCATCAATTCTTCCATGCTTGGTTTCAAGGATACAGCCGCCAGCAGGTAAATCATGCTGCGGCATAATCATAAGATCGAAATCATTTCCAGTCAGCAAAGCTAATTCCTCTTTTTGCTGCAGGACAAGTTCATAACTGTCTGTATGGACGTAAAGTCGCAGATCGGATCGTTCCTTCCAGTCAGCAATAGCACCCTTTACAAGCGATAGATAGCTTTCTGGTTCATCTTTCAGTTTTTCATGAAGAATCTTTTCTGCAAGTCTCAATCCTAGATCAAGCAACGCATCCTCACTGCCTTCTACTGTTGCTTTGTAGTCTTGCTGAGCCAGCTGAATCATATTTTGTGCTTCTTCAATCTTCGCTTGATACGACTGCAGACCTTCCTGCTGTCCCGCTGCAAAACCTTTTTGATATCCTTCCAACTGTGCTTGCTCCATCAATTCCTGCCGCTCTGCTTCCCACTGGACTCTTTGCTCTTTCACTGCCTTGTTGGCAGCTGCCATTATTTGGTCAGCTTCTTTCTTCGCATCCTGGACATATTGCTCTGAACGCTGCTTCTCAGCTTGGAAAGATACTGCTTGTTCAGCACCATCAGCAGTCTCAAGCGACAGCTTGATCGGTTTTATACCAATTACTTTTGACTCTTGCACTGCAACCGATTGCCAGATATTAGACAATGATGTCATCTCCTCCGCCACGGGATATGATTATCTCGCCAACTTCCTCCAATCGTCGAATAACAGAAACAATTCGGCTTTGCGCTTCTTCCACATCCTTCAAGCGAACAGGACCCATGAATTCCATCTCTTCCTTGAATGTCTGCGCCATTCGGTCAGACATATTTTGGAACACAATATCTTTCACTTCGTCGCTTGCCACTTTTAGTGAGAGTTTCAAATCATCATTTTCCACTTCGCGGATGACACGCTGTATCGCGCGATTATCCAAGGTGACAATATCTTCAAAGATAAACATACGCTTTTTGATTTCCTCGGCAAGCTCAGGGTCTTGCACTTCGAGTTCATCAAGGATGGTCCTTTCCGTACTGCGGTCAACTCCATTGAGTACTTCTACAACTGCCTGTATACCGCCAGTCTGCGTATAATCCTGTGTCGCAGTCGCTGATAAGTTCTTCTCAAGTATCTGTTCTACTTGACTTATGATCTCTGGCGATGTACTGCTCATTGTAGCGATACGCTTCGCAACATCTGCCTGCATGTCCTGCGGCAACTCAGACAATATCTGACCGGATTGCTCCGGATCCAGATAAGAAAGAACCAGTGCAATTGTCTGAGGATGCTCGTTTTGAATAAAGTTGAGAATCTGTGTTGGGTCTGCTTTCCTTGCAAAATCAAATGGTCTTACTTGCAAGGTGGATGTCAGCCTGTTCATGATTGCAGCAGCTTCATCCACTCCTAGAGCCTTCTCCAAGATTGACTTTGCATAGGCAATCCCGCCTTGGGATATATAATCCTGAGCAATGGCAATCTGGTGGAATTGATCAATGATGGATTCCTTCTCTGTACTGTCCACTTTCTTGACCGAAGAAATCTCGAGAGACATGCGTTCTATCTCTTCTTCAGTCAAATGCTTGTACACGTTCGCAGCCGTATCAGCTCCAAGAGAGATCATCAAGACCGCCGCTTTCTGTTTTCCTGTCAAACGTCCTTTCACAGCTGCCATTCCTTCATTGCTCCTTTAATCTTCAGCCATCCAGCTTCGCAGTAGTTTAGCGAAGTCTTCTGGTGACTCTTGTGCTAATTTTTCCAATTGCTTTTGTTTCAGTGTTGATTCAGTTTCTGGAGTATCATCTATTTCTTCGACTACCACTGGTACTGCTGTCACTTCTTTTTCCAGCAAATCATCTTCCTCTTCCTCTTGATTCCTTCTGGAACGGATGAGCATGAATATGAGTACTGCTACAGCAGCTAAAAGAACTCCGCCAGCAATATATGCCCATACTGGGATTCCTGAACCAGCGGTGTCATCTGATTGTGCAGCCTGACTTGCAGCGAATGGCTGGAAGACTACTGAGACACTGTTTTCAGGATTTATTGTCTGTGCTACTTCTGCGTCTACAGAAGTCGACACGATCGAATTTAGAATCGAGGTGATGCTTTCTTCTACTTGTGTTTGTTCTTGTTGTGTAAGCTGTTGAGCCTCTCCATTCTGTGCTGCGGTGTTCTTGTTGCTATCAACCGCAACTTGAATGCCGATATCACGGATACTATATGGACTCTCGGTGATTTCTTTCTTTATTTTGTTGAATTCATAGTTCACTGATTCTTTCACATTGTTATAAGCACCGTCACCGGTAGTTTCATCCTCGGCAGCTATATTCGGAACTTCTTCTTCTCCAGTTCCGGCAACGCCGCCTTCTGCCGTTGGTTCGCCCTCATACGTTTCTGTAATTGTCTCAACACTTACAGGCAGACCTTCGTTATTTTCTTCATCAACAGGCTCCACAAGTTCCTCAGTGCGTGTTTCCTGATCAAAATCGATATCCGTTGTTACAGATACACGAACATTCTCAGCACCGACCATGGCAGCTAGCATTTGCTGCACACGCTGCTGAATTCCTTGCTCAACTTCCTGCTTGATGCCCATCTGATTTGTATAAGCATCTCCGCCTGCTTTGGCAGTATCCATGTTGATGTACTCAAAGTCCTGGTTAGTTATAACAATATTTTCTTCAGGAAGATTCGGCACGGTTTTCGATACCAATCGATACATCGCTTCTACTTGATCTGGCTGAAAATCATAGCCTGTTTCTGTATTCAAAACGATTGATGCAGATGCTTCTTCTTGTTCGTCAGTAACAAATACAGGATCAGTAGGTTTATTAATCAATACATTAGCACTCTTGATACCATCAATATTGGTCAAAAGCGTAGACAACTCAGTCTGTAAGGCATCGAGTTTAATAACATCAAACTCGTTATCTGTCATACCCCATGAAGCGTTGTTGCTGAAGAAAGAATAATCAATACTGCCGGTTTCCGGCAAACCTTCTGCCGCTAAATCAACGAGCAGCCCTTCTGCCTGTGTATCTGGCACAAGGATAGTTGATCCGTTACCTTGAAGTTCATACTTGACACCTTGCGCATCCAATTCTTCCTTTATCTTGCCAGTTTCTTGGGCAGAAAGATCTTTATACAACGGAACCATCGTTTCTTTTGTCGCAAAAAAAGAAGTGATACCGATGATTAGAATAAGAACAATCGGGGTACATATTATTAGTGCTTTTTGCCATCCAGGTCTTGTCTGCCAGAAACTCGTTATCTTTTCTTTGTAGCTTGCAATTCGCTGATTCATCTTGTTCCCCCAAAGCATAGGTCAAATTCATAATAAAAGCATATCTACTTTGAATGAGGATACGTTATATATCCTACTTACATAGACATGCGCATCATTTCTGTATAAGCATCGATTGCTTTCTTCTGTACTTGTACAGCTGCATCCAGTGCTACACTTGCTTTTTGAGACGCAATCATAACATCATGCAGGTTATCAACCTTTCCTGCCGCGAGATCTTGTGTCATTTTATCCGATGCCTGCTGTGTTTCGTTTAAGCTTTCGATTGCGGATTTTAAGCTTTCTGTGAAGCTTGATTGTGCCTGAGCTGGCGTTGCCTGCTTTACGGAAGTTAGGCCACTCGTTCCGACCATTCCGCTGATTCCTTCAACTGCCATTTGTTACCCCCCTTTATTTTCCGATTTCCAAAGCTTTTTGAAGCATTCCTTTTGTTGCGTTCATTGCTGTAACGTTAGCTTCATAGGATCGCGTAGCACTCATTAAATCTGTCATTTCCTTTAAAGGATCGACATTAGGCATTGCTACATAACCTTCCTCGTTCGCATCAGGTGAAGATGGGTTATAAACCATCTGAAATTCGGATTCATCTTCAGTGACTTCAGATACTCTCACACCATTTGAACTAGTCGAGCTGCCTTGTGCCCTTTCTAAGAAAGAAGAGAAGCTGTTTGTTTCCTGCGTCTCCAAGGAAACCATTTTACGTCTGTAAGGGACATAGTTCCCATCTTCATCAATAGTTGCCCGTGTCGTTTCTGCATTCGCAATATTGGATGATACAACATCCATCCGCAATCGCTGGGCTGTAAGCGCACTTGCGCTTGTATTCAAGGAAGAAAAAATAGTCACAATCAATTACCTCCTTTGATCACTTTGGACAAGCTGTTGAATTTACCGCTCATCCTGTCTACAAGTGCCTGATAGTATAGCTGGTTATCTGCCAATTCAGACATTTCCTTATCAATATCTACGTTGTTTTCACTATTGGTGTAAGAAGTATTTTCTTGCTTGGTTACTTGGAATTCCGACGCTTCCTCTGAGCTGCCGAATACCAGATGCTTCTGATTCGTACGCTTGGCAGTAAATCCTGCATCCATCGTCTGCTGCAGTGTATCTTTAAATGAAACTGTTTCTGTTTTATACCCAGGTGTATCTGCATTAGCTATATTATTAGCAATGGTCTGATTTTTGAGATTGGCATAATCCAGTGATCGATCCAACGCTTGAATCGTTTTGCCGTATAGGTCCATCGTAGTTCCTCCCAGATCGCTATGCGTAACGTCGAAATAGCTCTAATGTACACGATAATTGTATTGAAAGGAGGAAGATGTGTCTATATATTCTATGATAATTTTCTTATATATGTAAAAATGGTCTAAGCATACTAATCCTTTGTACCTATATATTAACCAACCACTTACAGAAATCAAGGTAATATTAGTATTAACTTTTTACACATTATGATTAAAGTCCAAAAAATCACAATTGCTATTATATACACTTCCCTTTAAATGTTTAATAAATAAACACATTTTCCTACACAAATCCGCCATTTTTTGTAAGGGCTTTCTATTATGGATATAATTTCATATTAAATGTAGTATAAGAGTCACAAATAATACACAAAAAAAGAAGCAGGCTATTTGGCCTGCTTCTTCTGGTTTAGCTTGTGTGCTTTTGTAATTCAACTAGGAATTTGTTATTAAGAACTTTAATGTAAGTACCTTTCATCCCTAAAGAACGGGACTCTATAACTCCTGCGCTTTCGAGCTTACGCAACGCGTTAACGATAACGGAACGTGTAATACCCACACGATCTGCCACTTTACTTGCTACTAGGAGACCTTCGCTGCCGTCCAATTCCTCAAAGATATGCTCGATTGCTTCCAATTCACTATAAGAAAGGGAGCTAATCGCCATTTGCACAACAGCTTTGCTGCGCGCTTCTGTTTCGATTTCTGCTGTTTTCTGATGAAGGATTTCCATCCCTACAACTGTTGCACCATATTCAGCTAGCAGCAAATCATCATCACTGAAGTTTTCTGCAAGACGGCTGAGAATCAATGTACCAAGACGTTCACCACCACCGATGATCGGTACAATTGTAGTTAAACCACCCTGGAAAAGATCTTTGTTCTCGACAGGGAATGCTGTATAAGGGCTATCGATACCGATGTTTGCAGTTGTTTGCTGAACTTGGAAAAGTCCTTCTGTATACTCTTTCGGAAATTGTTTTTCTTCAAGCATTTGCTTCATTCTGTCATTCTCGATTGCCTGGTTAATCGAAACACCAAGCAATTTACCGCGGCGACTTACGATAAAGGTATTACTCTCAATAACCTGTTGCAATGTCTCTGACATATTGTTGAAGTTGACAGCCTTTCCTGCTGTCTTTTGCAGCATAAAGTTTATATCTCTTGCTTTATCTAATAATTTCATGATTTCCTCCTGTAATGTTATAAAATATATTGGCTCAGATCTTTATTTTTTGCGATTGATGCTAGTTTGTCATCTACGTAGCTAGGGGTAATCTGAATTGTCCCCATGTTGATATCAGCTGCTTCGAAGCTTAAGTCTTCCAGCAGCTTCTCCAAGATGGTATGAAGACGACGAGCACCGATATTATCTGTTTCCTGATTCACTTCAAAAGCCACTTCCGCTAATCTGGTAACAGCTTCGTCCGTAAACTCCACATTTATACCTTCTGTCTCCAATAATGCCTTATACTGCTTCAGCAATGCGTTTGATGGCTCGATAAGGATCTTCTTGAAATCCTCGACAGATAGCTTCTCCAATTCAACACGGATCGGAAAACGCCCCTGCAGCTCCGGTATTAAATCAGACGGCTTTGCCATATGAAAGGCCCCTGCTGCTACGAACAAAATATGATCTGTCTTAACAGGTCCGTATTTTGTTGTCACAGTAGAACCTTCTACGATTGGAAGAATATCTCGCTGGACACCTTCTCGGGATACATTAGCACCTTGTTCGCCTTTAGCAGCAACTTTATCTATTTCATCGATGAAGATGATTCCGGCTTGTTCTACCAGTTGTACTGCTTCCTGCGATACTTCGTCCATGTCGATCAGCTTTTGCGCTTCCTGCTGAACAAGTAGCGGTCTTGCTTCAGATACAGGCAAACGACGCTTTTTCTTTTTCTTCGGCATGAATTGCCCCAAAGCATCCTGCATATTCATCCCCATCTGCTCCATACCGGATCCTTGAAGCATATCGTACATGGAGGATTGCTGCTCCTCAATCTCAATTGTTACCATAGTGTCTTCTAACTCGCCCATTTCGAGCATCCGTTCTGTACGAGCTCGTTTGGATTCGATTTCATCAGAAGGTTTTTCCTCTGGCTCTTCACTCTGCTGCTGGTTAAAGAGCATCTCGAATGGATTTTTGAAATTATTCGCCTGCTTTTTCGTCTCAGGAACAAGCAGTTTAACGAGTCGCTTCTTGGCTTGTTCTTCGGCTTTATCCTGTACAGCTTCCATCTTGTTTTCCCGCACAAGCCTTACGGAAGCTTCAGTCAAATCCCTTACCATCGATTCTACATCACGGCCGACATAGCCGACTTCAGTGAATTTCGTTGCTTCCACTTTAATGAATGGCGCCCCAACGAGTTTCGCCAGCCTTCTGGCGATCTCTGTTTTACCAACACCTGTCGGTCCGATCATCAGAATATTTTTCGGCGTTATCTCATCGCGTAAATCACTATCAAGCTGCATGCGGCGATAACGGTTCCTTAATGCCACCGCTACTGATCTCTTGGCATTTTGCTGACCGATAATATATCGATCCAGCTGCGCTACGATTTGTTTCGGGGTTAAGTTAGCCTCCATCATTACGCCTCCAATGTCTCCAACGTGATTTGATCGTTCGTGAATACACAAATTTCTCCAGCAATCTCAAGCGCAGCCTGAGCAATTTCAGCTGCCGACTTCTCTTCGGAGTATCTTTTCAGAGCGCGTCCTGCGCTTAAGGCAAAATTGCCGCCTGAGCCGATAGCCAAAATATCATCATCCGGTTCAATGACTTCCCCAGTTCCTGAAACAAGAAACATTTGCTCTTTGTTCATCACGATCAGCATCGCTTCCAGCTTCCGAAGGACTTGATCACTGCGCCATTCCTTCGCTAATTCCACCGCAGCTCTGGCAAGGTTGCCGTTATATGCTTCCAGCTTACCTTCGAATTTCTCAAAAAGCGTAAACGCGTCAGCTACCGAACCAGCAAAGCCCGCCAGCACCTGACCTTTGAATAATCTTCTGACTTTTTTTGCTTTATGTTTCATGACAACTTGGTTGCCGAGTGTCACCTGTCCATCTCCAGACATTGCGCACTCACCTTTATGACGTACGGCGAAAATAGTGGTGGCATGAAATTCAGAACTCATGGCTATCCATCTCCTTTAATCCCGATTCGCTCTCGGATGGGTATTCATATATATCGTACGCAGCCGATCTTTCGTCACATGCGTATAAATCTGTGTAGAGGACAGATGCTCATGACCAAGCAATTCCTGCACAGCACGCAAATCAGCACCTTCATTCAGCATGTGCGTGGCAAATGTGTGGCGCAGCTTGTGCGGATGCAGGTGCATATGTACAGCGGACTGCTCAACTAGTTTATTCAGGATGAGACGAATCCCACGTTCCGTAATCGGTTTTCCTCTGCTGTTTAAGAACAGTTTGTCGGTATCTTCCTGCGCCTTTTCTAAAAGACGATTGCGGCCATCCTGTAAATATCTCTGAGTTGCTTTTTCCATGAAACTGCCAAACGGAACATACCTCTCCTTACGTCCCTTACCGCGGACAAGGACTGTCCCGATAGAGAAATCTATGTCGCCTGATGTTATTCCTGCACACTCACTGACACGCATACCAGTACCGTACAGACACTCAAGGATAGCTTGATCCCGCTGTCCCAGCGGAGTTTCCAAATCAGAAGCTTCGAACAGTTTCTCAAGCTCTTGTTCGTAAAGGAAGCTGGGTACATAAGCAGGTGCCTTTGGCTGAACAAGCCGCAAAAATGGGTTTGCCGTGACAATATCTTCCCGCTCCAGGTACTTGTAAAAAGAACGAAGACTGGATATCTTCCGAGATACCGTCCGTCTTGATAGCTTCTTCTCATATAATCGTGTAAGAAAAACGCGTACTACTCCCGGATCTACTTGTTCAAACGAAATAGATTCCGAATGAAGGAATTCAAGGAAAAAATTCACATCATTCAGATAATAGTAAACCGTATGCGGGGAAGCATGCTTCTCCACTTGCAAATAAGATTTGAACTCTTGAACGAACTGTTCTGCATTTTTCAATTTAATCGCCTCACTTCAAGCGTATAAAGCTTATCATAACTTCAAGCAGAGAAGCAAACGTTAGAAATTAAATTGTAGAAAAATTCTGAATTGAAGTCAATGTACGGTTAACATAAGCTTAATTACAATTTTGCTTATTTTTTAATCGTCTTATTCAGTTCATGGATCAAACCGAAGTTAGCGTTTATTAGCTAGATCCTACTGATTGCATGCTTTATATAATGTGCAATAACTTCCGATTAAAGTAAATATGGAATTCGACAAGGTTGTAAAGTGTTCCGCGGTGTCATCCTAACGAGACCGAACGCTGCATATGGTTTTCCCCATTTTACGAATCCTTCAATCCTGCCGGCTTCAGCGAACCGAAGAGTACATCATTTCACAGCATTCTGTCATCACTTCAATCAGCATGCATCCTGAGATGTAGATCTCTTTCTCGAATTCTTTCAAAGGTACCGTTTCAGCTTAAACAAGCGCTTGCTAGAAATGATAGATTCTCTTTTCTTTTTCGTCATCGACAGTTCAAATAAGCAGCTTCACCTTTGTCATTGCGTGATTTTAGGTATACTCTGTACATATTGATGCTGTCCTTTTCAATGATCGGAGCAGTTACATCATAGAAATGACGAATCCATTTGTCATACGGTATTTCCCCTCAAGTGTGTCAAGCAAAATTCCTTTCCAATCCGTTATTATAGACCTCGTATAAAACTGTGTCAAATCATTTCCGGTTCCTGCTCTTGTTTTCACAAAGTCTTAACAATTCAAACAAAAGACTCCGGCTATCATTAAGCCGGAGTCTTTTCGTACTACTGCTGAACTTCTTCTTTATAATCACAGCTGGAACATGTAATCTGCGTTCCCTTTTTCGCTTTCTTCTCGACAAGCATGGAGTCACATTTCGGACATGGTCTCGAGATCGGTTTATCCCAGCTGAGAAAATCACAGTCTGGGTACTGATCGCAGCCGTAGAATACGCGGTTTTTCTTCGACTTACGTTCGACAACTTCGCCTTCCTTACATTTCGGACAAGTTACTCCGATCTTTTTCAGAATCGGCTTCGTATTACGGCAATCCGGGAAATTGGAGCAAGCGAGGAACTTACCGTAGCGCCCCATTTTGTATACCATCTCATGCCCGCATTCCTCACAATCGATACCAGCAGGTTCATCCCGTATCTCGATTTTTTCCATTTCCTGCTCCGCTTTTTCCAATCTTGTGTCGAAGCCTTTATAGAATTCATCGATGATAGTGACCCATTGTGTCTTACCTTCCTCAACGTGGTCAAGATCTTCTTCCATCTTCACTGTGAACTCCAAATCAATGATCTCCGGGAAAAATTCCTCCAGAATATCAATTACAATTTCTCCTAGTTCTGTCGGTACGAAACGCTTGTTGTCGAGCGTTACATAGCCGCGGCGCTGAATTGTATCCAGAGTCGGTGCAAAGGTAGATGGACGGCCGATTCCCTGCTCTTCCATCGTACGGACAAGCCGAGCTTCCGTATAGCGCGGAGGTGGCTGTGTGAAGTGCTGGTTCGGTGTGATTTCCTCCGCCTTCACTGTCATGCCTTCTTCCAGATTCGGAAGCAGCCTGTCTTTTTCACTCTTGTTATCATCATTACCTTCCACATAAACCTTCATGAATCCCTTGAATTTAACCTTGGATCCTGTTGCCCGGAACTCTACACCCTCATTTACAAGGTGAACGGTCATTGTATCCAGGACAGCCTGTGCCATCTGACTTGCAGTGAAACGTTCCCAGATGAGTTTGTACAATCTGAACTGATCACGTGACAAGATTGCTTTTACACTATCTGGGTGCCGGTACGCAGACGTTGGGCGAATACCTTCATGGGCATCCTGAGCACCTTCGGTTTGTTTCGTTTTTGCACCTGAACCAAGGAACTCTTCGCCATACGTTTCTTTGATGTAATTGGCTGATTCTTCTTTGGCTGTGTTAGATATACGAGTGGAGTCGGTACGCATATAGGTGATCAGACCAGTGATTCCGCCTTCTTTTTTACCTAAATCAATTCCCTCATAAAGCTGCTGCGCCACCATCATTGTCTTACGAGCTCGGAAATTGAGTTTGCGCGCTGCTTCCTGCTGCAGGGAAGACGTCGTGAATGGAGCTGCTGGGTTTCGTTTACGTTCCCTTTTGTTCACTCTATCGACTTGGAAATCATTTCCGTTCAATTTTTCGAGTATCTCATTGACTTCTTCTTCGGACGCGAGGCCTACTTTCTCACCATCTACTCCGTAAAATGATCCTTCAAAACTGCTTTTTCCGGATTGGAAAGCTGTATCTATTGACCAGTATTCTTCTGGAATGAATTTCTTGATCTCGTTTTCACGATCCATAATCATCTTCACGGCTACAGATTGGACACGTCCGGCACTCAGGCCTTTCTTCACTTTCTTCCATAGCAGCGGGCTAATATTATATCCGACAAGTCGGTCTAGGATACGCCGAGCCTGTTGAGCATCAACCAAATCCATATCGATACTGCGCGGATGCTTGAAGGACTCCTTGATCGCATCCTTCGTTATCTCATTGAAGACCACACGACACTCAGAAGTCTCATCGATGTTTAAGCTATGCGCCAAGTGCCATGCAATCGCTTCACCCTCACGATCGGGATCGGCTGCGAGATATACTTTCTTTACTTTCTTGGCTGCACTTTTCAATTCTTTGAGCACAGGTCCTTTTCCTCGGATAGTGATGTAGCGAGGTTCAAAGTCTTCTTCTACATTGATACCCATCTGACTTTTCGGCAAGTCACGGATATGTCCCATGCTTGCTTTTACTTTATATTTTTTACCTAGATAACGTTCGATTGTTTTCGCTTTAGCTGGAGATTCCACGATTACAAGATAATCTGCCATATTGTTTCCTCCCAAGAGGTTTTCTTTTTCTGTTTATTTTTTATATATTGTCCGATAAATCTTCCCTATTATTAAATACTTATATTCCGTTTGTCAAACATAACTTGCTATATTTTGTAATAAAGCATACAGAAAAAAGCAAGTTTCTACTATATAAAGTGTATCCATTTCGACTTATTACGTTCCCATTCGTCAATCAGCTGACCCGGTTCAAAGATGATTCCGGCTCCTTCTGAAATCATCTGATGACAGCCTGCTGTCCGGTCCTCCAGAGGGTCTCCGGGTATAGCAAATACATCTCTTCCTTGTTCCAATGCATGCATGACGGTATGCATTGTACCGCTATGTTTTTTGGCTTCGACTACTAGGGTACAGAAACCAAGTCCACTGATGATTCGATTCCGTTCCGGAAAATGATGCTGCTGCGGATGCTGATCGGGATAATACTCACTGAGAGCAAGCTGTGTCACTGCTAATTTGTCAAATAACTCCTGATTCGAACGAGGATATATTTGACGTAAACCGCCTCCTAATACAGCTATTGTATTGCCATTATTGCGAATCGCTGCTTGATGCGCCATAGTGTCGATTCCCTTTGCCATACCGCTGATAATTGTCCATCCGGCAGCAGCTAACGGAGCTAAAAAATAAGCCACCTTATCGGCAGCAGCCTTCGTTGGCTGACGAGTGCCGACTACGCTGATTGCAGGCAGCCTGCCAAGGAGCTCGATATTGCCAGCAGCATAAAGTACAAGCGGAGGATCAGGTATGTGTCTTAGAGCAGCTGGAAAAGCTTCATCAAAGCAAGTTAAAGTGCAAAAGGTCTGCATGTCCTGCTCCAAAGAGGTAAGATGTGTTTCGTCCTGCAATTCGTGGAACAATGTAAGTGCAAAAGATTCGGGGAGCTGATAATAACTCATCAGTTCATGGAAGGATGAATGTAGAAGGTTGTCCAATCGAGGATCGAGTGTGAGGATACGCTGCATGACCTTACGCCGTCCCCGCAGCACTCGGTGCAGCAACAATAATCTTTTACGTTTCTCCAATTTACCACTCCTGTCTCTGAAAAAGATAAGAAAGCGGACCGAATAATCGGCCCACTTTCATCTTAATGCGTTTGACAGATTTCGTACAGTCCCTTTTCTTTCAGCACTTCAATCAAAGTTTCTCCCATAACTGCTGGCGTATTCGCTACTTTTACACCACAAGCTTCCAAGACTTTGATTTTTTCGTCAGCTGTGCCTTTTCCACCAGAGATGATGGCACCAGCATGGCCCATACGTTTCCCTGGAGGTGCTGTTGCACCGCCGATGAAACCGACGACAGGTTTGTTCATATTTTGACGGATCCATTCGGCAGCTTCTTCTTCCGCTGTACCACCAATTTCTCCGATCATGATGACCGCTTTCGTCTCTCTGTCTTCATTGAATGCTTTCAAAACATCGATAAAATCCGTTCCGTTAACTGGGTCCCCGCCGATACCAACCGCAGTGGATTGGCCAATGCCAGCTTGTGTGAGCTGATGCACTGCTTCATACGTCAAGGTACCAGACCGTGATACAACGCCGATATGTCCTTTTTTATGAATATATCCAGGCATGATACCAATTTTGCACTCTTCCGGTGTGATGACACCAGGACAGTTCGGACCGATCAATCTTGTCTTTTTGCCTTCCATCGCTCGCTTCACACGAACCATGTCCATAACTGGAATATGCTCTGTAATACAGATGACCAGATCAAGCTCCGCGTCCACAGCTTCTAAAATCGCATCAGCTGCAAAAGCTGCCGGAACATAGATTACTGAAGCAGTAGCGCCAGTTTCGTGTACTGCCTCTTTCACTGTATTATAAACAGGTACGCCTTCCACCTCGGTACCGCCTTTTTTTGGCGTAACACCGGCAACAATCCGGGTACCGTATTCAATCATCTGCTTTGTATGGAAAAGCGCCGTAGATCCAGTAATACCTTGTACGAGTACTCTTGTTTCCTTATTAATAAAAACACTCATGAATTTGTACCTCCCCCGTTAGTTTACAAGTGCGACGATTTTCTCTGCTGCATCTGCCATGGACGCTGCCGATGTGATGTTCAATCCGGATTCCTCGAGCAGCTTCTTGCCCTGCTCCACGTTCGTTCCTTCCAAACGTACGACAAGCGGAATTTCCAATCCGACTTGACGGGATGCACCAATTACACCTTCAGCAATAACGTCACATTTCATAATGCCTCCGAAAATATTGACTAAGATACCTTTGACATTTTGATCAGCCAGAATGATTTTGAAGGCCTCGGTAACTTTTTCAGTCGTAGCACCGCCCCCAACATCGAGGAAGTTAGCGGGATCTCCGCCGTAATGCTTGATAATATCCATCGTAGCCATTGCGAGACCCGCACCGTTTACCATGCAGCCGATATTCCCATCAAGGGAAATATAGCTCAAATCATGCTTAGAAGCTTCGATTTCTTTTTCATCTTCTTCATCCAAGTCGCGAAGCGCGACGATATCTTTATGTCTGTATAGTGCGTTTTCGTCAAAATTCAGTTTGGCATCAAGCGCCAATACTTGACCATCGCCAGTCGTAACAAGCGGATTAATCTCAGCAATGGAGCAATCCTTCTCTACGAAAGCCTGATACAAGCTCATCATGAACCCGACAGCTTTGTTCAGCGATTCTGGCGGAATATTAATAGCAAATGCCAATCTTCTAGCTTGGTAGCCAGTCAAACCGACAACAGGGTCGATCGCTTCCCGGAAGATTTTTTCCGGTGTCTCTGCTGCAACTTCCTCAATCTCTGTACCGCCTTCTTCAGACGCCATCATTACGATTCGGGATGTGCTGCGATCAAGAACAAGACCGATATAATACTCTTTCTGGATATCACAGCCCTCTTCGATCAGAAGTCGTTTCACTTCTTTTCCTTCTGGGCCTGTCTGATGTGTTACAAGCGTCTTGCCTAAGATTTCCTCCGCGTATGTACGAACTTCATCCAAGCTTTTCGCTACTTTCACACCGCCTGCTTTGCCGCGTCCGCCAGCGTGGATCTGCGCTTTGACAACGCATACATTTGTGCCCAGGCTTTCAGCTGCTTCTACAGCTTCCTCGACACTGAATGCCACTTTACCAGCAGGAACAGACACACCAAATTCACGCAAAACCTCTTTGCCTTGATACTCATGAATATTCATTCTGTACCCTCCCCGTCAGATTCCGTGCAAAACTATTGTAAACGATTTCTTCTGCAAAAGTCTACCAAAAACTATGGAAAAGACAGAATCTACATAAAACTTATAAGGGCGAATAAAGAAGAGGATGCCTTTTTGTTGAAAATTTATGAAAATGCTTTCATAAGAGAATTTATGGAAAAAGCATCCCATCAAAGAGACGCTTATTTCCCTGCCTGCTTGTCTGCCTGGTAAATGAATGCAAAGACCTCTGCCACTGCCTCATAGAGATCCGCTGGAATCATCTCGTTTACTTCCAACTCCGCCAATAGACCTACTAATGCAGGGTCTTGCTGGACCGGCACACCATTATCCTGAGCACGTTTTATGATTGCCTCGGCAGTCAGACCTTTCCCGCTTGCTGTAAGGACCGGCGCCTGCTTTTTTGCAGCGTCATATTTCAGGGCCGCTGCTTGCCGAACGTACCTTTTTTCTGTCATATGCGATAGTCGACACCTTTCTGCTCGGTATGTACAGCATGCAAGCTTGTATCAACATAGCTTGCTTCTTTTGCATTGTTGCTGACCGTATATTTTACAGAAGAAAGATGATAGCCGCTTGTATCAAGTGCTGATTTTAGCTTTTGCTGAAGCGGACGCATGACTTGTTCTGCTTTCCCTTCTTCTGTATAAATATGCAGACTGACAGCCTTTTTCTGTACGTACATATCTACTACCATGTCATCGAGAAAAGGTAAATGCAAATAAAACAAAATACGGCAGTGATCAGAAGATAACTGTCCGTCAGCTTCTTTTCTGCCCTCCAGCTCCATCAGAATATCTTTATCGAATCCAAACGGAGCGCCTGAAAGCTGAAGCTGGATGTAAGCCATTTGTTTATCATCCTGAACCTGAAGCAGCTGGCTTCCGGTAATTTGCTGAAGAAGCTGAGAGGAGAGCTCTGCTCTTTCATTACCTTGTGCTGCGTGCTGCAGGAGCAAACCTTTTAAAGGCAGATTCGCAGCATCGGCATCGTTTAAATCGTGTTCATATGAAAATCCAGTCTGCCTTACAATATCTTGGAGCAGATTTTTGAAAAAATCTCCATCTTTGCTTTGCTCATTCGTTTGTGTCACCTGGAGAAGCTGCAATAATTCGGTACTCTTCGCTTGCAGCAGCTGGTTATCTACATTCCCTTTTGCCAGCTGGCTGTATATGTCTTGAGCCATTGGTGCTGACTGAAAGGGGTCCAAAGCTGTGCGCAGACTGGTGATTATTTCATGAGGCAGCGACCGATCCGGAAACATACTAAGGAGCTGACGGACCGTCGACAGCGCAGTCTGGAGGCTCTCTTGGGCAGCCGGAGATTGCTTACCGACAAGTTGCATCTCGGATATGAAACTATCAAGTGCTTGAGAAAACGGTAGTATTCCTGCTGTTCTGTTAGATGAACTCCCAGATTCCTGAATTAACTGCTGCGGAACACTTCTGCCAACATCCATTTGCTTATCATATGCCAGCCATTCTCTTTGCCAAACAGTAAAGGTTGGCACAGCAGCAGGTAAAGACGGGCGGATAGCTTGATACATATCCTGTTTTCCTGCTTGTGCCTCTTGGATAATCTGCTGTACAAGCTGCTGTTCATGCACTGCTGGACCAGCAGGTGCCAATTTTCCGAGCATCTGTTGAAGTGGCGTTGTTTTATCACTCCCGACTGGTACAGTATTGGTGAGTTCACGAAGGGAAGCCGTCATATCTTGTGTCTGTCGAGCCGTGATAGCTTGGAGGACACTTTCTGTTAAGGGCAGCTGCCGCTGAAGCATAAGCTGCAGCGCTTGTTTCCTTACTTCCACGGGCTGCAATTCTTTCTGCTGCAAAAGATTTAGTGCTTGTTTCAGCTGAGGCATCGTAAATGCAGTCTGCTGTTTCATCAAGCCTTCCACTAAGCTTGTATTCATTTTATTCGGTTTCATACCAGCAAGCTCAATTAACTGAGAGACATCTGCTTGGTTCCCAGCGGTTTGGGGCAAAACCTGCAATAAAGGACGCTCTCCTCCTTCTTTTACTTCAAACCAATAAGTACCTCCTGCAGTCAGTGATGCCTGCAATTCTGCAATAACTTGCTTGGCACCGATTTGCAGCAATGCTTTGTTATCAGGAAAAAACTTCGTAATCTTTCCAGTTACGACCTCCCCTGGCCTAAAGTTTCTTTCCTCTTGCGGCTGCTGAGCTTGCTTAATACCTTGAGAGCTTTGGATACTAAGGTGATGCATGATGTCACTTCCTTCTTAAACGCGGGAAAGATCTTTGACAGGGGCAAAGCTCAGTCGATGTAATGGGGTAATCCCTTGCTTACGCAATGCTTCCAGATGCTGCTTGGTTCCATAGCCCATATGATCTTTGAAGCCATAACCTGGATAGGCTGTATCCGCCTCTTTCATCATCCGATCTCTTGTCACTTTCGCAATGATACTTGCTGCTGCAATCGAAACACTGCGCTGATCTCCCTTGATCAAGGATTCATATGTACAAGACAATTCTGAGAGAGGCATAGCATCTACCAGCACATGGTCCGGCTGACATTCCAACTCATCGACAGCCTCCAGCATTGCTTGTTTGGCAGCTTGATAGATATTGATTTCATCAATTCTTTGGCTGGTTACGATACCTACTCCATAGGCAATACAAGTGTCGATAATTTGCTCATATAAAGCTTCCCTTTTCGCCTCGCTCAACTGTTTCGAATCATTCAAGCCTGCTATGTAGGCATCTCTTGGCAAGATTACTGCTGCTGCAACAACCGGACCCGCGAGCGGACCTCTGCCCGCTTCATCTATACCCGCGATATACTGCTTCCCTTTCTCGTAATAGGCGTTTTCAAAGCTGCACATATGATCGTATTGCTCGCGAAGCTCCTGTTCTTTCACTTGTTTCCTTTTATGGGCGTCCATAAGCTTCTGAACACCTGTACGATGATCCTCTTGCCAGGATGAAAGCATCTCCTCCGAATATGTTCCTTCCTGTAAGTGAGCTCGTATCTGCTGGATCGTCAATACATCTTTCATAAACAATCTCCCTTTTCTCTGTTTATCGGTTATGTAGACAAAAAATAAAGACATACATAAAAGAAATATGTATGTCCGTTTCTTACACTGTTGGTTTTTCGAATGTCACATTCGTAATCCGCTTACTGCGGAGATCCCGAATAATGATATCGTACGTTTTTTCATAATTAATTTCACCGCCAGCTTCAAGCGCACCTCGGAATCGTCCGATATGGGTGAACATTTCGACTGTGTCCATGGAAATATCCTCTATCGCATATCTTTGTGCAACTTGCTTCGGATAGTGCTCTTTCAGATAGTTAAGAATAAACGTTGCTACTTCCTCCATTGGCAAAATTTGATCTTTGATCGTACCAATGGCAGCAAGCACTAAACCAACCTGCGGGTCTTCGAATTTCGGCCAAAGGATCCCTGGTGTATCCAGCAACTCGAAATCCTTCTTCACTTTGATCCACTGCTGCTGCGTGGTAACACCTGGACGATCGCCTGTTTTTGCAATTTTTTTACTTGCAAGCCGATTGATGAGTGTTGATTTTCCAACGTTAGGTATACCGATAATCATTGCACGACCAGGCGGTGGATTCTGCACGCCTCTGCGCTTCCATTTTTCCCGCTTCGCAGCATGCATATCATGTGCGCGCTGGACAACACGCTGTATGTCGTTTTTCTCATCAGCATTGACAGAAAGAGCTGGTGTACCTTGTTCCTCATAATATCGGATCCATGCATCAGTAACCGATTTATCAGCCAAGTCTTTCTTCATAAGTACGACCATTTTCGGTTTGTCGCCCAGCACTTTGCGAAGCATCGGATTTTGTGATGCTTCTGGTGCCCTTGCATCCACCAACTCGATGACAAAGTCTACGAGCTTTAGTTTTTCTTCTACTTCTCTTCTAGCTTTGGCCATATGGCCGGGAAACCATTGAATCGTCACGAGAATATGTTCCTCCTATTTTGTCAGACCGATGCGATCAAGCGGCCAGAACGTTAGCTGTACTTTACCGACAATCTGATCTTCCGGTATTAAGCCGATGTATCTGCTATCGGTTGAATTTCTACGATTATCCCCGAGTACGAGCACATAGCCCTCTGGAATCTCCTCGTAATTGCCCGGCAGATCTTCAAGAGTGAAATCATTCGTCAGGTTACCGCCATCTGCAAGTGCCTCTTTCTCACTGTCCAGATAAGGCTCATCCACGATTTCACCATTTATATACAATGTATCATCGATCATTTCGACATGATCTCCCGGCACACCAATCACCCGTTTGATGTAATCCTTCGATTCAGTAGCGTGAAAGACTATAATATCTTTCTGTTCAGGCTCACCGAAACGGTAGCTTATCTTATTCACTATCATAAAATCATTATCATGCAAGGTTGGCTGCATGGAAGGTCCGTCAACTACAATCGGAGCAAACAGGAACATCCGAACTACCACCGCAATAATGACAGCGATGATTAAAGCCTTCAGCCAATCTAGCCATTCATTTTTCTGTTTGGCCATCTATAAGCCTCCAATTGTCTACTAGATCTATTTGGTCTATATAGCAAAAAAAGAGCTTGACGAAGCAAGCTCTCTTTTCTGGTACTTAGCGGATTTCTTTGATACGAGCAGCTTTTCCGCGAAGTTTACGTAGGTAATAAAGTTTCGCACGACGTACTTTACCACGACGGCTAACTTCGATTTTTTCTAAACGTGGGCTGTGTACTGGGAAAGTACGTTCTACACCAACGCCTGAAGAAATCTTACGTACTGTGAAAGTTTCTGAAATTCCGCCGTTTTGACGTTTAATAACGACACCTTCGAATAACTGGATACGCTCACGAGTTCCCTCTACTACTTTAACGTGAACTTTAACCGTATCTCCGGGACGGAATTCAGGATGATCAGCGCGAAGCTGTTCTTTTGTAATGTCATGAATTAATTCCTGCATTCTGTTCAACTCCTTCTCACCAATGCTCATTCTCGTAAAAATACGACAGCGGAACATTGTAATATGGCGCTTACCGTTGTAAGCACAGCATTTAATATACCATACTTGGCTTATGAATTCAAAGTATTATTCAATCTTTTTGCCACTTTTTCACTTGATCACGTTCTTTGTCAGAAAGCTCTGCATCCGAAAGAAGATCAGGCCTTCTTGTAGCTGTTCGGTAAAGCGATTGTTCCCGGCGCCAGGCTTCTATTTTACCATGATCACCAGAGGTAAGAACTTCCGGCACCTGCATGCCTCGGAAGTCGGCAGGTCGCGTATAATGAGGGTGTTCCAGCAGTCCTGTCGAGAATGAATCCTCAGGTGCAGAAGAAGCATTGCCCAAAACATCAGGCAGAAGACGGACAACACTATCCATAACCGCCATCGCACCGATTTCTCCTCCGGTCAGCACATAGTCCCCGATAGAGATCTCATCTGTCACAATGTTTTCACGGATACGTTCATCGTATCCTTCATAATGACCGCAGATAAAAATCAGATGCTCCTCTTTCGCCAATTCTTCCGCTTTCTTCTGGTTATACGGCTCACCCTGCGGACACATGAGAATGACACGAGGCTTGGCAGATCCCTCTGTCACATGTTCAATCGCATCAAAGATTGGCTGCGGCGCCAATACCATACCTGCTCCGCCGCCATACGGATAGTCATCTACTTTCTTATGCTTGTTTGTCGTGAATTCCCGGAAGTTCACCAGATTCGGCTGAAAGGCTCCAAGCTCTTGGGCCCTTTTTAGAATGGAATGCTGCAGCACGCCTTCGAACATTTCCGGAAATAGCGTCAGAATGTCAATTTTCATAGATCCAGCAATCCTTCCATCGGTTCAATAACGATGCGTTTGCTTTCAATATCAATCTGTTTAACGACTTGTTCTATATAAGGCACTAGCAGATCCTTCTGCTTCGTACGTTGTACAACCCAAACATCGTTTGCGCCAGGGGACAGGATCTCTTTCACCTTACCAAGCACCTCTCCTTCAACTGTCTCAACTGTACAGCCGATAATCTCGTGGTAATAGAACTCATCCTCTTCCAAATCGCTGAGCTGATCCTCGCGAACTTTCAGGATACCACCCTTCAATTCTTCCACTTGATTAATCGTTGTATACCCTTGGAAAGTAAGCAAATCGAAAGTCTTATGCTTGCGATGTGTGTTTACAATCAGCTTTTGGGGCTTACTGTTTTCGTCCTCGTACCAATACAATTCTTCTCCCGGCTCAAAGCGTTCATCGAAATCCGTGATTCGTACGACCCGGACTTCTCCAGCTATTCCATGTGTATTGACGACTTTCCCTACATTATACATTTTTATATCCATAGTTTATCACCTTCATTATTCTATCCGGATGACAATGCCATCTTGGATGACGATTTTTTTCGATGCAAGCTCGTCCCATTTCATGCCTACTTCAACTTCAACAAGAGCTTCAACCTCTTGAATCATGATCTCACTGCCAATCGGCAGCACGTCCAGCTGCGAAAGCTGGAATGCGATCGTAGCCGCTTTTTCCTCTCGTTTCCGGATTTCTGCCTGGAAACGTTTGTGCACATCCTGTTTGGATACACCTTGTTTCTTTTCGAGTTTTCGTTTCTCGAACAACAGCTGTTGACACTCTTGGTCAAGTTGACGCGCTGTCTTTTGAAGACGTTCTCTGAGTGCTGTTTTGCTGGATTCAGTGATCACTTCATCGACGCGCAAGCTTCGGATTATCTTCATCGGACACCTGGCTTTCTGCTGGAAAAACTTTTTTTACATTGTAAAAAAGGGAAAGGTTTCCCTCTCCCTTTTACACTATGTCCAGATAAATGCGTTTTTCGTGATCAGCGGATGCAGCACGCAGCACTGCGCGAAAGGCACGAGCATTACGGCCGTCCTTGCCGATCACTTTGCCAATATCAGATTCATGCACCTGAAGCTGATAGATGACCTTATGCTGTTCTTCCCTTTGATGCACGACGATCTGCTCAGGAAAATCAACAAGCGGAGCAACCATCGCTTCAATGAGTGCTTTCAGAATCGATCAGCCCTTTACTTCTGGTTTTTTGAGTCGTGGAACTTTTTCAAGATTCCTTCGTTAGAGAAAAGGTTACGAACTGTGTCGCTTGGCTTAGCGCCTTTAGCCATCCAGTCCATCGCTTTTACTTCATCCAATTTAACCTCAGCTGGGTTAACTGTTGGGTTATATGTTCCGATTTGCTCGATAATACGTCCGTCACGAGGAGAACGAGAATCAGCAACTACGACACGATAGAAAGGGTTTCTTTTAGAACCCATACGTTTTAGACGAATTTTAACTGCCATGTTGTTGCACCTCCAAAATAATGTTTCTCACAAGATATGATTGTAACAGATTAAATAATCACTGTAAAGGGTTTTTACATTACATAAAAGGAAATTTCATTCCGCGCCCTTTTTTACCCTTTTGCATGTTCGTCATTTGCTTCATCATCTTCTTCATATCTTCGAATTGTTTCAGCAAACGATTGACTTCGGATACACTGCGGCCAGAGCCTTTTGCAATCCGTTTCTTGCGGCTGGCATTGATTAAAGACGGCTCCTGCCGTTCCTTGCGTGTCATCGATTGGATAATTGCTTCGACGTACACAAGCTGCTTCTCATCCAGCTGGACGTTCTTCATGTTCTTCATCTTGCCTGCGCCAGGAAGCATATCCAGAAGGTCACCAAGCGGCCCCATTTTCTTTACCTGACTCATCTGCTCGAGGAAATCGTCGAAAGTGAAGCTCATACTGCGCATTTTCTCTTCCAAGTCACGCGCTTGCTTCTCATCGACGTTTTCTTGTGCTTTCTCGATTAGTGAAAGCACATCTCCCATGCCAAGGATACGAGAAGCCATTCGTTCCGGATGGAAGGCTTCCAGCTGGTCTGTGCGCTCTCCCATACCGACGAATTTAATAGGTTTCCCGGTTACAGCACGAATGGATAGTGCAGCCCCGCCTCGTGTATCACCATCAAGCTTCGTTAATACAACACCAGAAATATCAAGCTGGCTATCAAAGCTCTCCGCTACATTTACAGCGTCTTGACCTGTCATTGCATCTACCACAAGGAAGATTTCTGCAGGTTTGACGTTCGTTTTGATTTGTGTCAGCTCATCCATCAGCTTCTCATCTACATGCAAACGGCCAGCCGTATCAATGATGACATAATCATGATGCTCTTCTTTCGCTTTCTTGATCGCCTCATTAGCAATATCGACTGGGTTTGCTTCTGTCCCCATCGAAAATACCGGCAGGCTAAGCTGCTTGCCAAGTGTCTCTAGCTGATCGATAGCAGCCGGTCGATATACGTCAGCTGCTACGAGCAACGGATTACGGTTGTGTTTCTTGCGCAAAAGGTTTGCTAGCTTGCCTGTTGTTGTCGTCTTACCCGCACCTTGCAAACCAACCATCATGATGACAGTCGGCGGTCTGTCTGCGACAGCAATCTTGCTCTGCTCGCCGCCCATAAGCTGTGTCAGTTCTTCCTGAACAACCTTGATAACCTGCTGACCAGGTGTAAGGCTCTCCATTACTTCCTGACCGATAGCTCGCTCTTTGATCTTGTTGATCAGCTGCTTCACAACTTTGAAGTTAACGTCTGCTTCCAAAAGCGCCAGTCGTACTTCACGTGTCATTTCTTTTACGTCTTGTTCTGTAACTTTACCGCGCCCGCGAATTTTCTGTATCGTACTCTGCAGTCGGTCGGCTAATCCTTCAAATGCCATGGAATCGACCTCCTAATCTAATTCTTTTATCTTTTGGATCAAGTCTTTTGCTCCGGACTGGCTGGAGTCCATTATTTCTTCCAGCTCATCCAGCAGCGTGCTCCTCTCCTTGAAGCGATCATAAAGATGCAGCTTTTTCTCATAGCTTTCTATCATCGCTTCTGTACGCCGGATATTATCATAGACTGCCTGACGGGAAACTTCAAATGTTTCCGCAATTTCTCCGAGTGACAAATCTTCCAGATAATACATTTCCATATAACTGCGCTGCTTTGGTGTAAGCAGTGCCTGATAAAAATCGAACAAATAGTTCATCCGAGTTGTTTTCTCTAACATGAGCCGCACCCCTTGTTAAGTGAAATGCCTTTACAAAATTGTAGCCAACCTAGTGCGCAGCTGTCAAGAAACTGCTATTCCGCCTGTTCCTCATCCTGCATTAAATCAGCGAATAGACCATATACAAAGGCATTTGGATCAAATTCCTGCAAATCCTCCATTTGTTCGCCTAGACCGACAAACTTGACCGGGATTTTCATCTCGTTCCGGATCGCCAAGACAATACCACCTTTAGCTGTTCCATCCAGCTTGGATAAAACGATACCAGAGACATTGGCTGTTTCTTGGAATGTCTTCGCCTGTGCAAGAGCATTCTGCCCTGTTGTTGCATCCAGTACGAGTAGCACTTCATGCGGTGCTCCTGGTACTTCACGTTCGATAACACGATGTACTTTGTTCAGTTCATTCATCAGATTCACTTTATTTTGCAAACGGCCGGCTGTATCACAAAGAAGTACATCTGCACCACGAGCCTGTGCCGCTTTAATACCATCATAGATAACAGCTGCAGGATCACTGCCAGCATTGTGGCGAATCACTTCTACACCAGTCCGCTCTCCCCATACTTGCAGTTGTTCGATCGCTCCTGCCCGGAAAGTATCTCCTGCGGCCATGACGACTTTCTTGCCTTCCCGCTTCAGCTTATACGCCAGCTTACCGATACTAGTTGTCTTGCCGACACCGTTGACGCCGACAAACAAATAAATCGTAAGTCCATCATCATTCATTTTTAGCTTCTGCGGCTGTTCATCTTCATCACCTTGGTATATTTCAACCAGTTTCTCAGAGATGACATCCTTCAGCTGAATACTATCCTTGATGTTCTGGCGTTTTGCTTCCATACGAAGCTCATCCACGAGATCCATCACTGTGTTCACACCTACATCGGAAGCGATAAGTACTTCTTCCAATTCCTCAAAGAAGTCCTCATCCACTTTTCGATAACGTGCCATCAAATTATTCATCCGATCAGAGAAGGAAGTACGGGTCTTTTTCAGACCTTCTTTGTACTTTTCAGGTGTTTGCTGATCTGTTTCGTTGCTTGTATTAGAGAATTTGTTTTTCAGTTTCTGAAAAAAGCTCATTTTGTTCTTCCTTTCTTATACCTTCACTAGTGTAGGCGCGTCTTCCAGACGGACAGAAACCAATCTAGAAACTCCGGATTCTTGCATCGTCACGCCATAGAGAACGTCTGCTTCCTCCATTGTACCTTTTCTGTGTGTTATGGCAATGAACTGGGTCTTTTCGCTGAATTGCTTCATGTATTGAGCAAAGCGGCTGACGTTTGCGTCATCCAGAGCTGCTTCCACTTCGTCCAGGATACAGAATGGTACAGGCCTTACACGCAAAATGGCAAACAGCAAGGCAATTGCTGTCAAAGCACGCTCTCCGCCCGAAAGCAAACCTAGATTCTGCAGTTTCTTACCTGGCGGCTGCGCGATAATATCAACTCCAGTATCAAGCAGATTATCAGAATCGGTCAGCTTCAGCTCCGCGTGTCCTCCGCCAAAGAGCGAACGGAACACTTCCGTGAATTCTGTTTTTATTTTATTGAACACATCTTCGAACAGACGTTTCATTTCTTCATCCATTTCGTCAATAACGGCAAGCAAAGTTGATTTCGCCTGATAAAGGTCGTCCTTTTGTTCAGTAAGGAAGCTATATCTTTCATTAATCCGGTCAAATTCCTCTATTGCACCTACATTGACGCTGCCGAGTTCCGAAATAGCACGCTTAATCAGCTTAACTTCAGTTTGGGCAGTTTCGATATCTTCTGCTCTACCAAACGTCGCCAATGCTTTTTCAAAGGTCAGGGAATAGCTTTGCTGCAAATTCATCAGACGGTTTTCCAGCTCTACATCCAAACGGTTCGAGCGGACTTCCTGATCTTGTACTTGCTGCACCAGATTCTGATGAAGACGATTTGCTTCTTTAACAGACAGCTCTTCTTGCTGCACCCAGTCATAGCGCTCCTGCCGTTCTGCTTTACGTTCCTCGATCAGTGTTGTTGTCTGCTGCTTGTGCTGTTGCTTCACTGTGATCAGCTCTGCAATCTCTTCCTCTGTCTGTCCTTTCTCACCAACTTCAGCCATTTGCTGCAGCACCCGCTGCTGTTCTTCATACTTCTGCTTCGTCAGCTCTAGCTGTTCTGTAAACTCACTGAGCCGCTGCTGCTGGTTTTCAAGCTTAGCAAGGCTTTCTGCAGACCGTATCTGGAGGGCCTGCTGTTCTTCCCGTTTAATTTCCTTAGTCTGCTGCCATGCCTGGTGAGCTTCTGTCAGTTCACTAATCTCCCGCTGAATATCCTGGAGCTGCTGGTCCAAACCGGCAAGTTCTGCCTGGAGCTGCTCAATGCGTTTTTCCACTTCTTCTCGTTCTGTGTCATACTGCGCATTATCCTGGTCATACATGGTGAGATTATCATTGGCATGCATAAAGCGGATACTCGTTTCGGTGAATGCTGCCTGGAGCTCCTGTTCCGCTTCCTGCAGCTGCTTCAAGCTATGTCGGGTTTCCTCTGCTGAAGTTTCCAATTGCTGAAGTTCTTCTTTCAGCTGCGCGACTTTACGTTCGAATACCTCCGTACGTGCCTGGAAATCAGACAGTTTCTCCGTGACTTCCTGCATTTCCTTTTCTCTTGTAAACAAAGATTGACTGTTGCGCTTTTGCGCTCCGCCAGTCATAGATCCTCCAGGGTTTACAACATCACCTGTCAGCGTAACAACGCGGTAACGTCTGCCAAGAGCAGCAGCAATGTCATTGGCATGCTGAAGGTCTTCTGCGATGACCACATTACCTAACAGGAAATCAACTGCCCGCTTGTACTGGGGATCAACCTGAATGAGATCTGCTGCAATACCGATGAATCCTTCCCGAGTGGAAGCATTGCCCAGTACATTCACAGGGATCTGTTTTGGCTGAATCGATGAAAGCGGCAAGAATGTCGCACGGCCGTTATGTGTCTGTTTCAGCCAATTGATTGCCTGACGGGCACTTGCTTCCGTATCGACCACGATATGCTGGGCTTGACCTCCAAGAGCTGTCTCCATCGCAGTGACATACGCAGATGGTACATCAATTAATTCGATGACAGCACCCTCAATTCCCTCGAGCTTTTGATCTTGGCGCGCTTTGAGGACTGCTTTTACCCCTTGGAAAAATCCTTGGAACTCCTCTTTCATCTCTTGCAGCATTTCCTGCTTGGAACGAAGCTTCTCAATATGCTGGTACCCGGTGTACAGCTTGTTCTGTGCTTCTTGATACTGCTCCCGTTTTTGAGCTGCTTCCATCCGAAGTGAATCTGCTTTCTCCTCAGCACGCTCGCGGCTTTCGGTAGCATCTTTGAGACTCTCAGACAATTGCTCTCTTTTTTCACTGATTTCATCACGATTCAAAACGACGTCTTTGTATTTTGTACGCTGACGTTCTTTTTTCGCATCAATACCAGTGAGCTGCTGTTTGAGTGAGTTAGTCTCATTCCGCTTAGCAGCTTGTTCATTCAGTAAATCGATATAATCGCTTTTCTTTTCTTCGATTTGTTCACTCAAATCTTCCTGCGTACGGGATAGCTGTTTGTCCAAAGATCGCAAGTCTGATTTAATTGCTTTGTTCTCTGTATCCAACGTAACCAGAGCTGCTTGCTCCTGGTCCAGTTGTTTCAACTGCTGCTCTAATGTGATTCCAAGCTGTTCAGTATCTTTTTCCAGCTTTTCTTTGTTTTCTGCAAGATGCTTGGAACGCTCATTCAAAAGCTGTTTCTTGCCTTCCAAATTCTCAAGCTCTTGTGTCACGATTAACAAGGAGGCTTGCAGTTCGTCAATAGAGGCATCCAGCGCATGTAATTCTGTCTTCTCCGACTCAAGCAGCTGTTCTTTTTCTCCAATTGACTGCTTCTTGACTTCAAGCTCACGTTTATTTACTTCAAGCTCTTGGAGAACCGCTTGCCACTCTTTATGTAATTGCTCAATCTCCGCAACTAGCAATCCGATTTCGACATCTTTCAGCTGGGCTTTTTTCTCCAGAAAATCTTTTGCAATAGCAGCTTGTTCACGTAATGGTTCAAGCTGTCCTTCAATTTCATACGTAATATCTTCTACTCGGTTTAAATTCTCCTGCGTTTCTGCTAACTTATATTCTGCCTTCTTCTTTCGCTGCTTGTATTTCAAAACACCTGCAGCTTCTTCGAAGATAGACCGCCTTTCTTCTGGTTTGGAGCTTAGGATTTCCTCTACCTTTCCTTGACTAATAATGGAGAAGGCTTCTCTTCCTAATCCAGAATCCATGAACAAGTCAATGATATCTTTCAGACGACAGCTTTGGTTATTGATCAAAAATTGGCTTTCTCCAGAACGGAATACCCGTCTGGTCACACTCACTTCCTGATACTCCAGCGGTAACGTCTGATCGGCATTGTCCAATACAAGTGTCACTTCCGCTACATTAAGCGCTTTTCTCGTATCGCTGCCCTGGAAGATAATATCTTCCATTTTGGATCCTCGCAGACTTTTTGCCGACTGCTCGCCTAATACCCAGCGGATGGCATCGGTTATATTACTTTTCCCGCTTCCATTCGGACCTACCACTGCCGTTACACCTGGTACAAAGTCAAGTGTCACTTTTTCGGCAAATGATTTGAATCCGACGGTTTCTAATCGTTTCAGGAACATACTCATTCTCCTATATTGAAAGCTTATCGCTTATTTCTGCATTGTTATTGGTTTCTCTTTTGTTTTTAACTTATTTATTTTATCATAAACTAAAGGTACATAATAGGTATCAATTACGCCAAAGGAGGCTCGCCCATGAAGCTCGAACAGGCATCAGAGGAGAATTTGTCCATCCTCATCAACGGCATCGCTGACCGGCTTGTTGTCGTTAACCGTTCCATCATGCAGCCAGAAGACTACCAAATTGAGAAGTACGATGATATTAAGTTTTTATATGATCATATTGAATCAAAAGGACAGCTCAGTGTATCTGAGACAGAAGCATTTATCCAGGAACTGGCGAACTACCGAAAATAAAAAACGGCGGAGACTAACTTGCTCTCCGCCGTTTTTTCTATTCAGTTAAAGCTTCCAAAGCAATGCGGGCAGCCTGCTGTTCCGCTTCCTTTTTCGTCCGGCCTACTCCTGTACCGACAAGTTCTCCCTGAACCTTCAACTCCGCAACGAATTCACGGCTATGAGCAGGACCTCTTTCATCAACGATCGTATACGTTATCACTTTATCTTTGTCCTGCTGAATAACCTCCTGCAGTCTGCTCTTGTAATCCATCGCATGTGAAAAAGCACCTTGGCTGATTTTTGGAAAGACGATTTTTTCGAAAAATCCGAGTACCACATCGAAATCCTGGTCGAGATACAAAGCACCGACAAATGCCTCGAACACATCAGCTAACAATGCAGGACGTGTTCTGCCCCCAGTGCGCTCTTCTCCTTTTCCGAGCAGCACATATGTACCAAGATCCATTTCTTTAGCGAAGAGTACGAGAGATTCCTCTCTGACTATAGCAGCACGAAGCTTCGTCATATTCCCTTCTGGCATATCAGGATAATGCTTGTACAGAAATTGTGATACACCAAGCTCCAATACAGCATCGCCGAGGAATTCCAATCGTTCGTTATCCGTCTTCTTCAGGTGACGATGTTCATTCACATAAGATGAATGGGTCAAGGCATTCTGCAACAAAGCTTCATCATGGAAATGGATTCCAAGCTTCTCCTGCAGTTTATATAAGCTCATTCTGCTGTCCCCACTTTCCAATAGTTGTGATGATGCGGAGAAAGCCCCGCCTACTAGTGACGGGACTTTCTCCTATGCATCTTATTTAAATCTTACTGTTTGCTGTTTATGTAGTTTACAGCGTCGCCAACAGTAGCGATTTTTTCAGCATCTTCATCAGAAATTTCCATGTCGAATTGATCTTCCAATTCCATAACCAATTCCACAACATCAAGGGAATCTGCATCTAGATCTTCTTTGAAAGAAGCCTCTAGTGTTACTTTGGATTCGTCTACATCAAGACGATCAATAACGATTTGCTTTACTTGCTCGAATACATCTGCCATAGGAAATTCACCTCCCTTCGTTATTATAGGACATTTCGTCCCGGAAAACTACAGTTTTTTCATTGTATTACATTACCATGCCGCCATCGATATGAATCGTTTGACCAGTAATGTAATTGCTATCTTCTGACGCAAGAAAACGAACGACACGCGCAACGTCTTCTGGCTTGCCTGGTTTACCTAGCGGAATCATGCTTTGCATCGCTTGTTTCTGCTCATCTGTCATTTCATCAGTCATATCAGTCGTGATGAATCCTGGAGCAACAGCATTCACAAGAACGTTTCGCGCAGCCAACTCTTTGGCTGCTGTTTTCGTTAAACCAATGACTCCTGCTTTTGCAGCGACATAGTTAGCTTGGCCAGGATTACCGCTGACACCAACAATGCTCGCCACATTGATAATGCGGCCAGCTTTTTGTTTCATCATTTGACGAGTTACTGCTTTTGTGCAAAGGAATACACCTTTCAAATTCGTCTGGATGACTGCATCGAAATCCTCTTCCTTCATACGCATAAGCAGGTTATCTCGCGTAATACCAGCATTATTCACTAGTATGTCTAAACTGCCGAATGCTTCAATAGTCTGCTTGACCATATCTTTTACGCTTTCTTCTTCTGCTACATTCGCCTGGATTACAATTGATTCCTGCCCAAGAGCACGGATTTCCTCTGCAACAGCCTCTGCCTTCTCTTTGCTTCCGGAGTAGTTTACCGCTACGTTCACTCCGTTACTCGCAAGTTCCAGCGCGATCTCTCTGCCAATACCGCGTGATGCACCTGTAACTAGTGCTGCTTTACCTGATAGCATTTATTCTTCCTCCTTGTACCACTTCAAGAATGCTTGCAATGAATCGGGATCTTGTACATTGAACGTTGTCGTACGGCGGTTGATTTTCTTCACTAATCCGCTTAGCACTTTACCAGGTCCCACTTCGACAATAGCATCCAGTTCGTCATTTTGAAGCATATTAACAACAGTCTCTTCAAAACGGACTGGTGAGTACAACTGCTGCACGAGTAACTGCTCGATCTCTTTCTGATCTAGCACTTTTTCTGCTGTTACGTTTGCATAAACTGGAATCGATGCATCAGCTTTTTCCACGTCTGCAAGTGCAGATGCGAATTCTTCCGCAGCTTGTTTCATCAGCCTGGAGTGGAACGGACCGCTGACATTCAGCGGAAGCACACGTTTAGCTCCAGCTTCCTTCAAAAGTGGCTCTGCAAGTTCGATGCCTTTTTTTGTACCGGAAATGACGATCTGTCCAGGGCAGTTGATATTGGCAGCATCGACAATTTCGCCATGCTCCGCATCAACTGTTTGAAGAGCAGTCTTGATGTCTTCCAAACTTAGGCCTAATACCGCAGCCATGGAACCTTGCCCCGACGGATAAGCCTTTTCCATTAGCTGACCGCGCTTGTTAACGAGTACAGCAGCTTCTTCTGCACGGAAAACGCCAGCTGCAACCAGTGCACTGTATTCTCCTAAGCTGTGTCCGGCCGTAACGACTGGTCTAACACCTTCATTCTGCAATACCTGGTAGATAGCAGCACTTGTCAGAAGCAATGCCGGCTGTGCATTTTCTGTCTTTGTCAGCTCTTCTGCCGGTCCCTCGAACATTAAAGGTGTAATTGGCTGCGGCAATAATTCGTCTGCCGCTTGGAAAAGACTTTTCACTTCATCATATTCGTTGTACATTTCCTGACCCATGCCCACTGCTTGTGAGCCTTGTCCAGGAAACACAAAAGCTACTCGTTTCACTTAACGTCCTCCTCGTCTTTCTTCATGCTCTGGATTGTATCTTTGATAATACCTGTTACATTATTTTCTGCCATTTGCTTTGTTTGTAGGATAGCAACTTGTATAGCACGCGCATTGGAGGAACCGTGCGCCTTTACAAAAGGTGCAGCAAGGCCAAACAAAGCAGCACCGCCGTATTCTGCATATTCTGTGCTTGCTTTAATTTCCTTCAGCTGCGGTTTCATCATAGCAGCCGCAAGCTTTGTCTTTGTGTTCTTTAAGAAGGCCTTCTTGATGGTCGAGAAGAACATCGATGCTGCTCCTTCTATTGTTTTCAGAGCGATATTGCCACTAAAGCCGTCCGTCACAACAACATCAAAATCTCCGGAAAGGAAATCTCTGCCTTCTACATTACCAATAAAGTTTATTGGTGCATCACTGAGAAGCTCGAAAGCTTTCTTCGTGAGATCATTGCCCTTACCATCTTCCGTGCCTACATTGAGCAATCCTACACGAGGATTTTTTATACCGCGAACTTTCTCAGCGTAGATGGAGCCCATTACGCCGTATTGTAATAGATGGTTCGCTTTGGCGTCAATATTGGCGCCAACATCAAGCAGGACAAATCCTTTTCCATCCACTGTCGGAAGAGTTGGCGACAATGCTGGCCGTTCGATGCCTTTAATGCGGCCGACTATCATCAGACCTGCTGTCATAATGGCACCTGTATTTCCCGCTGAAACACAAGCATCAGCACGGCCTTCTTTTACTTCCTGAGCAGTCAGTACAAGTGATGACTGCTTCTTGCGCCGGATTGCCCGGACAGGTTCGTCGTCTGCTGTAATGTACTCCTCTGTATGTATAATCCGGATGTTAGCCGGACGGACCTCACCAAGATGAGGTTCAATCTTGCTTTGATCTCCAACCAGTGTCAGCTCCAAGGATGCATCCTCTTTCGCTGCGAGCACGGCACCTTTGACTATCTCTTCCGGTGCGTTGTCGCCACCCATTGCGTCGATTGCTATTCGCATAACTTATTTCCCTTCTTTCACGCTCGAGCGGAACATCTCGAACGTACCTTTAAATACTTCTTCTTGATCAACAGCACTATCCACTTGGATGACCGTCCGCTTCCTGTCCTGACGAATGACTTTCGCTTTGGCTACTACCCGCTCATGGAGTTTCACCTGTCTAGTAAAGGTGATTTCCGAGTGGAAAGTGAGTGCGAACGGATCATCAATCAGCGCGACCGCTAAGGAATTGGCCTGCGCAAACAGATGATGCCCTCTGGCAATCTGGTTCCGCGTGAAAACATGCTCTGGTTTAATATCTAATATACTGATCGCTCGTTCATCGAGCTCTAAGTCAATGATTTCTCCAATCACTTCATCAATGTTAATAGATTTCACGGTTTCATCCCACTGGGAATGAGCAACGTGCTTAATCCGTTCCCGCAGCTCCGGAATTGTCAGTTCCATTCGGTCCAATCGGATTGTCTGAATACTGACAGCAAATTTCTTTGCCAATTCCTCGTCTGTTATGAACGGTGTTTTTTCAATCGTTTCCCGCAGTAAGTCCTGTCTGTCTTTTTTGCTTCTTCTCATTTCTCCACCGCCAAAATTAAGACTAGGTACTAAAAGTAATATATAATAGCAGACCAGAATTTGCAACAGCCGTTTTTAGTCGAGCACATTCCCGTTCAGTGCAAACTCTGTATCCAGCGCTTGCAATAAATTGCGATAAGCGGGGTCATTTTCCAATCTTTCTTCTGAAATGATTTGCTCTGCATCCTTACGCGCTGTTTCAAGCGCCCGGTAATCGTGCACCATATCACCAACCTTGAATTCCGGTATCCCGCTCTGCTTTTTCCCGAAGAAATCACCAGGACCTCGTAGCTGTAAATCTTGCTCAGACAGCTCAAATCCATTCGTTGTTTCTGTCATGATGCGCATGCGTTCTTTCCCAATTTCCCCTTTTGGTTCGGCAATTAATATACAGTAACTTTGTGCATCTCCGCGACCTACACGCCCCCGTAGCTGATGCAGCTGAGATAGCCCGAATCGTTCTGCATCATAGATGATCATCAGCGTGGCATTCGGAACGTTCACGCCAACTTCTACTACTGTGGTAGACACAAGAACTTGGGTTTCATTGTCGGCGAATTCCTTCATAACCGCGTCTTTTTCATCAGATGGCAAGCGTCCATGCATGAGCCCGACTCGAATATCCGGCTCAAAAACAGCAGCAAGCATCTGATGAAGATCGACGGCATTCTGGATGTCCAGCTTGTCCGATTCCTCAATCAGTGGGCTTATGACATACGCCTGATGACCGGCCGCGACTTCTTTCCGGATGAAATCCAGCACCCGATCTATCGTATTTTCCTTAACCCAATACGTTTCTATTTCTTTACGCCCTGCTGGCATCTCATCTATAGCTGATACATCCATATCTCCGAATGCAGTGATGGCCAGGGTCCGCGGAATCGGCGTAGCAGTCATGAACAGAACATCCGGATGAAGGCCTTTATCTCGAAGTGTCCGGCGCTGTGCAACACCGAATCGATGCTGTTCGTCAACAATAGCTAGAGCAAGATCTTTAAAATGTACTTCATCCTGAATCAGTGCGTGTGTCCCGACAACAATGTCTACTTCTCCATTTACAATCTGTTCGAGGACTGCTTTCCGGCGCTTGCCTTTGACACTACCAGTGAGCAGTGCTACTGTGGCAAAACCATCCAGCATACTAGTTAATGACTGGGCGTGCTGTTCTGCTAAAATCTCTGTCGGAACCATAATCGCACCCTGTTTACCTGCTGTAACTGCCGCATAAAGGGCAACAGCTGCGACAGCTGTTTTACCAGATCCAACATCTCCTTGTAAGAGACGGTTCATTCGGTAGGAAGAATGTAAGTCCCGCATAATATCCTTCAGCACACGCTGCTGGGCGTTCGTCAACGTAAAAGGAAGAGTGGCTACAAAAGCTTGTACCTGCTCGTGATCATAAGCTAAGCTTCCTCCAGCAGATGCTTCTCGTTTTTGTTTTCGGATAAATTGCATTTTCAGCTGGAACAATAAAAATTCTTCATATGTGAATCGTCTACGACCATGAGCCAGCGCCTGTCTGTCAGGCGGAAAGTGCATATAATGCAATGCTGTTTTTCGATCTGGCATTTTATATGATGTTAAAAATGACGCTGGCAGAATTTCCTCGATGTCTTCATCATACTGTTCCAGCGCCTGCTTCACGCTTTTTTGCAGTTGTCGAACTGTCACTGTACCTTTCACACCATAGACTGGCTGCACAGGAGTCAGCTCATCTGCTCCGCCAACCTTGAAGTTACTGACAGTAAGCTGCAGACGATGCTGATCCCATTTACCTGTCATCGTTACCTTTTTGCCCGGCATAAGCTGTTTCTGGGCAAATGCACGATTGAACATAATCGCCTTCACTGCAACATTCTCAACCAAGAGCGTTACAGTTAGTTTGTTCTTTTTCCGTCCGTAATATTGCACTTGAGCCGGTGAGGCTATTTCACCTTCAATCGTCACTTTATCATCATGAATCAGTTCAGCTAACGGCTGGACATCGAAGACATCATACCGATACGGCAGATGAAAAAGGAGATCTTCGACTGTGAAGATCCCCATATTCGCCAATCCTTCCGCAAGCTTTGCACCGATTCCCTTGACTTGATCAACCGGTTGCTTTAACACATTCCTCACTCTTTCCCTTTCGTTATCCCATAAATCATATCGGCCAATCTGCGCCCCGTCGGCGTGGCAGCCAGACCACCCTCTGCAGTTTCTCGAAGGGCTGATGGCATACTCTTACCGATCCGGTACATAGCCCCAATTACCTCATCGCAAGGTATTCTGCTTGTAATTCCAGCAAGTGCCATATCAGCAGATACGATTGCATTAGATGCACCAGCAGCGTTTCGTTTAATACACGGTACTTCTACCAGCCCAGCGACTGGATCACATACAAGTCCGAGCATGTTTTTTAACGTTATCGCAAATGCTTCGGCACTCTGTTCTGGTGTACCGCCAGCCATTTCCACCACAGCTGCACTGGCCATCGCCGCAGCAGAGCCTACTTCCGCCTGACAACCACCTTCAGCACCGCTGATGGATGCATTGTTGGCCACAACGAATCCGAAAGCACCCGCTGTGAACAAAAAACGAATCATTTGTTCCCGGGTAGGATTTAATCTTTCTTTAACCGCGAAGAGAGCTCCTGGTACACATCCGGCACTTCCTGCCGTTGGCGTAGCACAAATCATCCCCATTGCAGCATTTACTTCGTTCGTCGCCACTGCTTTACTGACAGCATCTAAAAGCAGATGACCAGAAAGCGTGTTGCCCTTCGCCATATATTGCTGAAGTAATACAGCATCATTTCCTGTCAAACCAGAATGGGATGTAACCCCCTTTAATCCGCGTTCTACTGCTTCTTCCATGATTTGCAGGTTCCGTTCCATCTGGCCCATGACTTCCTCACGGGAACGCTGATGTATATCCATTTCCTGGCGGATCATCACTTCTGAAATAGATATACTGTCTGCATTCGCTTGTTCAAGCAATTCCGCTACATTGCGAAACATATTCATTCCTCCTGTTTAATTCATCAAGCGGGATACACGGTTAATGTGTGGAGCTTTTTCTAAAACCTGCATCACATCATCCTCCACGTTTTGATCCGTCTCGATTACCATAAGCGCATCCTTCCCGACATCCTTCCGGGAAACTTCCATATGCGCTATATTTATCTCGTGCTGCGCTAAAATTTGAGTCACGGAAGCTATCGCCCCAAAACGATCATTATGCATGATCAAAATAGCGGGCTTATTACCTGACATACGCAGTTCAAAGCCGTTTAGCTCTGTGATTTCTACTTTTCCGCCGCCGATAGAAATACCGACCAGCTCCATGCTGCTGTCTTTTGTTCCCAGCTTAATTCTTGCTGTATTTGGATGTTCCGTAGCAGCTGTATCTTCAATGAATTCGATTTTAATATTTTGTTTTTCGGCTGTTTCCAATGCGAACCTGATTCGATCATCATCTGTATCATAGCCAAGCAGACCACCAGCAATAGCTAGGTCTGTACCATGACCGCGATACGTTTTCGCGAATGATCCATACAGATGGACCGTAGCCCAAGTCGGCTCTATTCCAAAAATGAGTCTTGCGGCGCGGCCAATACGGGCGGCCCCGGCAGTATGTGAACTGGATGGACCGACCATGACCGGTCCGATAATATCGAATACGGATTGATATTTCATAGGCTCACTCCTTCTTCTTCTATTTTAGCATGTATCACACATATGTTCCTACTGCTACCAATGAAAAAAGCTCCCGTCAAGGAGCTTTCTCCATCATTATTCAACTGCTACCAAGTACGTGTAGACAGGCTGATTTCCTTCATGAATCTCTAATTCTGCTTCAGGGAATGTTCCTTCAACAAAATCCTCCAAGCGATCATCAGTGTCTTCCGCGTCTTCACCGCGAATAACTGTTATCAATTCATCTTCTTCACTGACCATTTGCTCAAGGAGCAGCTCCAACGCTTCTTCTGCATCAGAAGCAGCTGCTATGATTTTGCTTTCCTGAATAGCTATGAATTGCCCTTCTTTTATCGATACGCCTTCGATTGTCGTATCACGAACAGCATGTGTCACTTGTCCGGATTTCACTTGCGAGATTGCATCTTTCATAGCTTCAGCATTGCTATCAGGTGACTGGGTAGCATCAAAAGCAAGCAATGATCGCATACCCTGCGGTATCGTCTTTGTCGGAACTACAAACGCCTGCACCTCTGCCATTTTAGCTGCCTGCTCAGCAGCCATGATGATATTCTTATTATTAGGCAAGATATAGACGGAATCTGCGTTAGCTGTTTTAATGGCGTCCGCAATGTCCTGGGTGCTTGGATTCATAGTCTGTCCGCCTGAGATGACGACATTTGCTCCAAGGTTCTCAAACAATGCTTTCACACCTTCACCCATTGCAACTGTCACAATGGCGTGCTGATTGCGTTCCTTCTTTTCTTTAGTACCAACAATAGCCGCATGCTGTTCACGCATGTTTTCTATTTTCATATTGATCAGACTGCCGAATGCTTGACTGTATGTCATCACTTCACCAGGATACTCGGTATGAATATGCACCTTTACGACATCTTCATCAGCTACTACAAGCAGGGAATCCCCGCGTCCGTCCAATTCCTCTCGATAAGCCTGCTCATCAAAAGGGTTCTCCTGAAGCTTGTCTGCTTCGAATTTAACCATAAATTCCGTGCAATAGCCATAAGTGATATCAGCTGTATCCAAGAAATCCTGCGCTTGCTTGTGATGCTCTGCACTCACGAGATTCTCCATCTTGCCATGCTGCACCTCTACAGGCAGCTGTTCTCCTGTCAATGCTGCAAGAAAACCTTCATAAACAGTAACTAAGCCTTGACCACCGCTATCTACAACACCGACTTCCTTCAAAACTGGAAGGAGGTCAGGCGTGCGACTGAGGCTTTCCTTGGCAGCTTTCACTACATATCTGAATAACTCTATTGGATCAGCTTCAGTTTTTGATTTTTCTACCGCAGCGGCTGCAGCATCCTTCGCTACAGTAAGAATCGTCCCTTCCACTGGCTTCATGACGGCTTTATAAGCCGATTTGACACCAGCATCCAACGCATTAGCAAGCTTGCCCGCTGTCAGATCCTTTTGCCCTTCCAATGCTTTGGCAAAGCCACGGAAAAGCTGAGAGAGAATGACACCAGAGTTTCCCCTAGCTCCCATCAGCAGACCTTTGGCAAAGGCCGCAGCAAGCACACCGACTTCTTCGCTGTCGGTATCTTGTACAGCTTTTGCCCCAGACGTTATTGTCAAATTCATGTTTGTGCCTGTATCGCCATCCGGCACGGGAAATACATTCAGCGCATCAATCGTCTTCGCGTTATTCGCTAGATGATGTGCACCTGTCAGAAGCATCCCCGCAAATGTCTTTCCATCCACATTTCCAACACTCAAACTGTTTCCTCCTTAAATCTGCCGGCTATCTTAGTCTGCAGAAACACTGACGCCTTGTATATAAATGTTCACAGAGCTCGTCAGTACGCCCAATGCCCGATCCAATGTATATTTCACTTGGGACTGCACATTATGTGCAACCTCGGATATCTTCGTTCCATAACTTACAATAATATGTAAGTCGATCTGGACTTTGTTGTCCGCCTGGGTTACAACTATCCCTTTCGAGTAGTTCTCCCTGCGAAGAATTTCTGCTATGCCGTCACGTAATTGATGTCTGGAAGCCATACCAACGATGCCATAGCATTTTTCCGCGGCACTTCCAGCCAATGTTGCGATCACATCCGTTGAGATCGTGATTTTTCCATCTTCTGAAGTCAGATGAAGGCTCATACGGCTCCTCCTAACGCTTATCAAATATATTCCTACTATACTATATGGTAGCGCTATTTGAAAGCGGATTAAAAATAGCCCTTTTTACAATGCCAGCTAAACAGTTTACTGTCAAGTAATTTTTCTTGATATATTTTTGTTAGATTATTGCATTACGTGCCGAGTTGTGATAAATTTGTTTAGTGTTACAAACTAACTCGTAATATTAGGAGGGATAACATGGGACGCAAATGTGTAATCACAGGACGTACTACTCGTTCTGGTAATGCTCGTTCTCATGCCATGAACGCTAATAAACGTACTTGGAAAGCAAACGTTCAAAAAGTTCGCATTCTTGTTGACGGTAAACCGAAAAAAGTTTACGTTTCAGCTCGTGCACTTAAAAAAGGTAACATCGAACGCGTATAAATAGCATTTCTAAAATACTTTTATGGTAGCATTCGCATGCGACAAAAAAAGCACCCTTTCTCGAAAGGAGTGCTTTTTTTGTGCTAATCTTTTTTAAACGTTCCGATAATGACGCGGACGAAGCCACCGATGAACCTCGGGAGTTTAAAGGTATAAAATTTCATAAGATCCCCTTCCTCCTTTTTCCTAAGCAGCCTAACGCTGTAGCTTTTAAACATCCTTGCTCTTTATCATTATTACTATGCCTGAAGCAAATGAATAAGTACCATATTGTGCAACAAGCTCATTAGAGATGGACAATGTTTCTCCCCAATGGATTGAAGCATCTGTTAAAGGATATTTAAAGCCAGTCAAGGTTAGACCAGTAACTTGCTCAGAGAAGGAAAGAAATGATATATAACGGTATGTATCATCTTGTTCTATCCGGTATGTACCAGGTCGATGCAAACGGATATTATTCTGCCAGTCGATGATGACTGCCTGCTCGAAACTGTCAAGCAGCTGATAAAGCATCTGAATGTTGATTAGTTCATGATCAAGTCTTCCACCAGTTACCCCATACACCGCCACAGTCGCGGCGCCCATTTCTTCTGCTTGCCGGATGGCAAGTTCGAAATCCGTTTCATCTTTTTCAGGCGGATACACCAGTACCTGATCTGCGTATCGACGAATCGTAATCAATTCTTCTTCCGACACAGAATCAAAATCACCAACTGCTACTTTCATTCGGATACCAGCAGATGCCAGCGCTAGCGCTCCCGCATCTGCTCCAATCCATATATGATGATGTTCAGAATGTAATTCCGGCAGTCTTCCCGCACCGCCGACAAGCCCAATACTAAGCTTGGTATTCATACGTCATTCAGCTGCTTCCCGGATTGCCGCGATTGCAGCAGCCCGATCTTCCTGATTATAGACAGCACTCCCGGCAACTAGCACATCCGCACCGGCATCTGTACATAGTCCTGCTGTTTCGATATTCACACCGCCATCAATCTCAATTTCAAAGTCGAGTTCGAGTGCTTCTCGAAGCCTGGACAACTCTTCTACTTTTTTCAACACGGAAGGAATAAATCGCTGGCCGCCAAAGCCTGGGTTCACCGTCATCAATAACACCATATCCACCTCTGGCAAAATCTCTTCAATCAAGCTTACTGGAGTGGCAGGATTCAATACAACACCAGCTTTTACTCCTTGCTCCTTAATCATCATGATTGTACTGTGCAAATGGACGCAAGCCTCTTGGTGGACTGTAATAATATCCGCTCCAGCCTTGATGAATGCTTCAATGTACTGATCCGGGTTTTCGATCATCAAATGTACATCGAGGGGCAGCTTTGTCACAGGACGAATCGCCTCCACGATAAGGGGACCGATTGTAATATTCGGGACAAAATGACCGTCCATGACATCGACATGGATGTAGTCAGCTCCGCCTTTTTCTACATCTCGAATTTCATTTGCCAAATTGGCGAAGTCAGCTGAAAGAATAGATGGTGCGATTTTTGTCATCATTAATACCTCGGCTTTCTCGATTTAATTTCCTCTAGGAACTGCAGGTAATGTGTATAACGGTATTCAGGAATATCTCCTGCTTCGACAGCTAGTTTAACCGCACATTTAGGTTCCTTGTGATGCATACAGCCTCTGAATTTACATTCATCTTGACGCTCTCTGAATTCCGGAAAACAAGTTGGCAGCTCTTCGGCTTCCAATTCGGTGAACTCCAATGAGCTGAATCCAGGCGTATCCGCAACAAGACCCCCACCGATTGGTATAAGCTCCACATGTCTTGTTGTATGGCGTCCGCGTCCTAGACTTTCGGATATCTCATTTGTTTCCAGGTCCAGACGCGGATCAATAGCATTCAGCATCGAAGACTTACCCACACCTGACTGACCTGCTATAACTGAGATCTTATCTTTCATGTGCAGCTGCACTTGTTCTAAATTCGTTTCTTCTTTGGAGGATAACATCTCAACGGAATAGCCGATCTGTTGATAATCCTTTTTAAAAGTTTCGATTCTGGACAATTGATCTGCTGACAGCATGTCCATTTTCGTAATGAAAATAACTGGCTCGATAGCTTTTGACTCTACTAATACAAGAAAGCGGTCAAGCAATGCTGTACTGAAATCTGGCTGAGCTGCTGATGTTACGATGATCGCCTGATCTATATTGGCAATCGGGGGCCTGACTAGCTCATTCTTCCGTGGACGAACATCCAGCACATAACCTTCTTGCTTTGTCTCCGCTTCGAATTCCACTTGATCACCAACCAGCGGTGTTATTTTCTGTTTGCGGAATACACCTCTGCCACGGCATTGATAGGTTTCTCCGTCTTCTGTAAGCACATAATAGAATCCACTCAGTGCTTTCATAATCTTACCTGATGGCATTTATTCACCTTCCCTGTCTTCATACGGAACAGTTTTTTCTAAAACAATTTCATCATCACGCAATACACGATATTCAGCTTCTCCGCCAGCAGGTATACTGAGTGTAAGCGTAATTTCCTCATCTTCTGTGATAGCACGTTCATCATAGAGCTCTGTCACATCATGGTCTGCGTCACCCACATAAATCTGAACTATCTGAGGGATAGGATCTTCCTGTGTTTCTTCGGTCTGTTCGTCTTCGCCTGTCTGTGCATCATCAGGCTCGTAAGGAACAGTAAATGTAACCGTGTGCGTCGCAGGAGGCAAATTCTCCGGGCCAGTTGATACGTACAGATCGACACTGCCATTTTCTTCAATCGATTGTCCTGAACCCGGATCATGCCGAATTACAACACCCTCTTCGACTTCATCTGACGGCTGTTCAATGAAATTGCCATCCAAATCATTTTTATCTAAATAAGATTGTGCTTCCTCTTCCGTCATACCTGTCAAATCTGTCAATGTCACCGCTTCTGGCCCTTTGCTCACTTCAAAGATGACCGTTGTATCCTCTGGAACCACTTTTGTCCCTGCTTGAGGCTGGATTTGGGAGATGATTGTACCAACAGGTTCATCAGAGAATTCCTCGTAAGATCGTACATTCTTATATCCCTTATCATCCAATAGTTTTTCCACTTGGGAGAATGTCTTGCCCTCGTAATCATCAAATTCTTCTTTTTCTTTGCCGATACTTGTATAAACCGTCACACTGGAGCCTTCCTTAATCTTACTGCCTGCTGAAGGATCTGTCTTGACGACGCTTCCCTCTTCTACCGTATCAGAGGCGGTTGCTTCCCGTTTTACGTGCAAATCAAGGTCGGACAGCTTATCGACAGCATCTGCATAGGAGTCACCTCTAACGTCGACCATTGTCACTTCTTTCGGCGTGGTTGCAAGTACAATTCCTATTCCTGCACCTGCAAGCAATACGAGAATGACCGTTATCCATATAAGCACTTTCCACCGTTTCTTCTTTTTCGGCTTTTTCTGCTCTTCTTGGTTCGGTGGATTCGTATGACCGTTATGTACGATCGTATCAGCTAACGATGCTTTGTTCAGATCCTTCTCTGAAATAATCGGGATCGCTTTTGTAGTATCGCCATCTTCCTTAGGCGGAGCATAACGCTCTTCGTTTGCCCTGGAGGGATCCAGACATGTTTCCAAATCTGTCTCCATATCATATGTGCTCATGTAACGGTAAAAAGGGTCCTTCGTCGTGGATTTCAAAACGATATTCTCGACACTTTGCGGAATATCGCCAGCCCAGCGTCTGACAGATGGTGTGTCAGTTTGTAAATGCTTTAAAGCAATACTGACTGCAGACTCACCGGAGAATGGAAGACGACCGGTAAGCAATTCGAACATGACAATACCGAGGGAATAGACATCGGACTTCTTGGTAGCTATACCTCCCCTTGCCTGTTCTGGTGACAGATAGTGCACAGAGCCCAGCATAGCATTCGTCTGGGTCAATGACGTTGCACTCAAAGCAGTAGCTATACCGAAGTCGGTCACTTTCACTTTCCCGTAATCATCAATCAGGATATTCTGCGGTTTGATGTCACGATGAACGATTCCGTTTGCGTGTGCATGTGAAATCGCGGAAGTGACTTGTTTCATAATATCGACTGTATCAGGCACCACGATGGAACCATGCGTCTGTATGTATTGCTTCAATGTCATTCCGCTGACGTATTCCATGATCATATAGTAGATGCCATCCTCATCTCCCACATCATAGATCGTGACGATATTCGGATGTGAAAGACTGGTTGCCGCATGGGCTTCCCGATGGAACCTTGCAATGAATTCATCATCGTTTGCATATTCCAGCTTCAGGACTTTAATGGCGACTTCGCGATCGAGGATGATATCCTGGCCAAGATAGACATTTGCCATACCGCCTCCGCCGATCAGACGGTGAATTTCGTACCGTTCATTCAGCGTACGTCCTTCGAGCATGCTATGCACCCTCCCGGACAGGTGTATCAGCCAAATCGGCAATGATTAAGGAGATATTATCTTCCCCGCCTCGCTCATTGGCAACCGTCACGAGCTGCGAAGCGATATGTTCAATCTCTTCTCCAGATGTGAGGTACTGCAAAAGCTCCTGTTTATCGAATTTGTTTGATAGCCCATCTGAGCACAATAGCAGACGATCTCCAGCTTCCCAAGTGATTGACACAAGGTCCATTTCCACATCTTGATCCGTTCCGAGTGCGCGCAGCAGGACATTTTTCCGGGGATGATGCTCGGCGTCTTGTTCTGTTATTTCACCAGAGCGGACTAGTTCATTTACAAGAGAATGGTCCTCTGTCACTTGCTTGAATCCTTCTTCATTAAGCAAGTAGCAGCGGCTATCCCCAATATGGGCAATTGTAACAAAATCATCTGTACATACTGCGGCAACAATCGTCGTCCCCATACCTGTCAATTCTTCACTTTGTCGTGATTCTTCATATACACGCAAATTAACATCTTTGATTGCTTGCTTGATAGCTTCTTCTGTCCTTTGCGGAGAATCGAAGGAATCAGCAGTTTCCCACCAATTGCGTAAATGGGAAATAGCTAGCTGACTGGCGACATCACCTGCTTTATGTCCACCCATACCATCGGCAATGACAGCAAGATATTGTTCATTAGAATTGGAGAATACCCCGCCTGCATCTTCGTTATGACTTCTGATCTGACCACGATCGGTAATGAAAAAACCTCTCACGCTTCTCACCTCATCTATATGCAGTCTGTTTGCTGCTCCAAATTTATCCTACCACATTTCTTACCCTTTTCTAACAAGTCGGACAAGGAAAAAGCCATCGGTATCAAAATCCTGCGGGAATACTTGCAAACCAGCATCGGTAAGACCAGGGGCTTTCTTAACTGCTTGCGGCAAATCGTTCTGGAATTCTGGATCCACTTCAAAATCCGGATGCTGCTCAAGAAAAGCTCGGACTACTTGTTCATTTTCTGCTTGATCCACTGTACAAGTACTGTAGACTAGCTTTCCGTCTTTTTTCAAAAGCGGCGCTACCTGTTCAAGCAGATCAGCCTGAATGGAAGCAAGTGATAAGACGTCTTGTTCCGATTTATGGTACTTGATATCCGGTTTCCCTCTGAGTACGCCCAATCCAGAGCAAGGTGCATCAAGTAAAATACGATCGAAGCTCTCTGGTTGGTGCCGCTCATGTAAGTTGCGTGCATCTGCCTGATCGGCTTCAATGATTGTCAGCTTCAGCTTCTCGGCTTTCTGCTGTACCTGCTTCGCTTTCTTGGCATGCAGATCGTACGCATAAAGCTTGCCCTCATTCTCCATCGTTTCTGCAATATGTGTCGTCTTTCCGCCCGGTGCACTGCATGCATCCAGCACAGTCATACCGGCTGTTGCATCAACCATCTGACCAGCAAGCATACTCGTCTGATCTTGGACAGTCACTTGATTGGAAAGGAACAAATCACTTTTCAAGATGTTCCCATCTTCTACGATGATCCCTTGCGGATTGATGCTGGAAGGACGGACAGTAAACCCTTGGGACTCCAGTTCTTCCATCGCTTCATCGCGTGTAATCAGCATTGGCTGTACGCGCACACTTATTGGTTTCTCCACTTGGTTTACGGCACACATTTCGCGTGCTGTCTTCTCTCCGTATTGCGCAATCCATCGCTCGACAAGCCATTTCGGGTGACTCGTTTCCAGCGAAATACGCTCGGCTGGGTCTTGGATGTCATCCAATTTAGGGAATCCTTTTCGCTGTGCATTACGCAGAACAGCATTTACAAGCGATGCGATACCTTTATGGCCTCGCTGCTTTGCAATTTCAACAGATTCGTGGATAACAGCATGGTCAGGCACCCTGTCCAATACGTACATTTGATAGAAAGCGGATAATAAAAGCCATTTCGCCCATGATTCCAATTTCTTTGATACAAAGTGACGAAGAAAATACTCTAATGTCAGTTTATAAGATAATGTTCCATAAACGATTTCGGTTAGCAGGCCTGTATCTCTGCTGTCAAAACCTTTATTCCGGATCGTTTGATCCAGCAGCAAATGACTGTAGCCGCCCTGATCTCCAATACGAGATAGCAATGTAACAGCTGTATCACGGAGTTCATACTTCTTCATGCTCGCCCAACCTTTCTCCAGCTTGCATTTCTTTACCGACACCGCGCAGATAATCTGCTGCAGTCATTTGCTTTTTACCTGCTGGCTGTACCTGTGTTAATTTGACTGCTGTATTGTTTCCGCAAACTACGATAATGCCATCGGCTTCAATGCTAGCAATCTCACCTGGCACTCCATCATATTCACGATCCAGAAGTTCACTCCACCATATCTTAAAAGGCTTGTCCATGTACGTTGTGAAAGCCACCGGCCATGGATGCATACCTCTGATATGATTGAAAACTTCCCAGTTTGAACGGTTCCAATCAATTACTTCTTGCTCGCGTTTGATTGTTGGAGCAAATGTAACCTTCTCTTCGTCCTGTTTGATTGGATTCACGGAATGAGAAAAGATATCTGGAAGAATATCATGAACCATTTCCGCTCCAAGCGTTGCTAATTTATCATGCATCGTTCCTACATGATCCTGCATTGTAATAGGTACCGAACGCTGCAGCAGCATATCACCGGCATCCAGTTTCTCTACCATATACATGATAGTAACGCCAGTCTCAGCTTTCCCTTGCTGAATGGCATAATGGATCGGAGCACCGCCGCGAAGTTCTGGCAGCAAACTAGCATGAACATTGATAGATCCGAATTGCGGATAATCAAGCAGCTCCTTCGGCAATATTTGCCCAAAAGCAGCCGTTACGATCAAATCCGGCTCATAGGAAAAGATTTCTTCATAACTCTGCTTGATTTTTTCCGGCTGATAAACCGGTATTCCATGCTTGAGAGCTTCCTCCTTCACAGGTGAGCTGGTGAGGATTCGCTTGCGGCCTTTCGGGCGATCAGGCTGGGTGACAACGAGCACCACCTCGCAATCTTCCTCTGTCAGCTGTTTAAGTACGGGTACTGCAAAATCCGGTGTACCCATGAATACAATTCGTTTCATTCAAAAAAGCTCCTTTCCTACATGAGCGAATACGGCTGTAAATCAACGTGTATTTGCAAATCTTCTTTTTTCCGCGCATCTTCGTAGTGATGAAGGGTTCTCCTGATCACATCCCGAAGGTTCGGTTCGTTTTTGTATTTTACCATGCACTGGAAGCGATATCTATCTTTGATCCGCGCCAGTGGCGATGGAGTAGGTCCAAGTATTCGGACCTGATCGGACAGGTGCTTCTGGAGCAGCTGTACAATCGTCTGGGTCGTCTGCATTGCTTTTACCTGGTTCTGGTGACTGACCGTCAATAGAGCTAGATAATAATAAGGCGGATATTGAAAGGCTCTGCGTGTTTGCATTTCCGTCTGGAAAAATGGACGATAATCCCCTGCTGCAGCAAGTTCAACACTGTAATGTTCCGGAGAATATGTCTGGATGATGACTTCACCAGGCAGACTGTGCCGACCAGCTCGTCCGCTCACCTGTGTCAGCAACTGGAACGTCTTTTCTGCAGCACGGAAATCAGGCAAATGCAGCATGGAGTCTGCCGCCAGGACACCTACAAGCGTCACTCTTTCGAAATCCAACCCTTTTGCAATCATCTGGGTACCAAGCAGTATATCCGCTTCGCCTCTGCCAAATGCTCCAAGCAGCTTTTCATGCGCACCCTTCCGCCTTGTCGTGTCAACATCCATTCGAATGACACGGGCTTCCGGCAGCAGCTGTGTGAGTGATTCTTCTACTTTTTGTGTACCTGTACCAAAATAACGTATCGTATCACTTTCACAAGCTGGGCAGATAGAAGGCATCTGCTCTTCGTAACCGCAATAATGGCATTTGAGCTGCTCACTGCTTCTGTGGTAGGTGAGTGTTATATCGCAATGTGGGCATTCGACTGTATGACCGCAGTCGCGGCACATGACAAATGTGCTGTAGCCACGACGGTTTAGGAAAAGAACTATCTGTTCCTTTCTACGGATACGTTCTTTCATCTGTTCCAGCAATTCTCGGGCGAAGATCGATCGGTTGCCTGCATGCAGCTCATCCCGCATATCGATAATCTGATAATCAGGCATCGACGCATGATTCACGCGCTCCGGAAGCTCCAGCATATGGTAGACGCCTTTTTCAGCTCTAGCATATGATTCGAGCGAAGGTGTCGCACTGCCCAGAACAACCGGGGCATGATGATATTCCCCTCGGAAAACAGCAATATCCCGGGCATGATATTTCGGGTGATCTTCCTGCTTGTAACTCGTTTCATGTTCTTCATCTATAATGATGATTCCCAAATTTTCAAAGGGAGCAAAAATGGCGGATCTGGCGCCGACGGCTACCTTAACTTGCTTGCGCTGGATTTTTCGCCATTCATCGTACTTCTCACCGGCTGATAAAGCACTGTGCAGCACGGCAACTTCAGAGCCGAATCTTCCTTTGAATCGGTTTACTGTCTGGGGAGTAAGTGCGATTTCAGGAACTAGGACAATCGCTTCCTGTCCTTTTTCCAGCACCTGCTGGATTGCCTGCAAATAAACTTCCGTCTTCCCACTTCCCGTAACGCCATGCAAAAGAAAGACTTCATGTGCTTCTGACTGGATGCTTTCAAGTATCGGTTCAAGAGCCTTCGCCTGTGAATCCGAAAGCTGCAAGGGTCTCGTACGTTCAATTTGCTTATCCTTGTATGGATCCCGGAGTACTTCTTTATCATATGACCGAAGTAATCCAGCATCCAGTAAGGGCTTAAGTGTAGAGCCTGTCGTCTCGTACATTTCAAGCAGATGCTTCTGCGCAATCTGCCCTGGCTCTTCAATGAAATGCTCAAGGAGCGCTCTTTGTTTCATAGCGCGGGCGTTCACATTGCCTAAAGCCTCTTGCAGTTCTTCAACAGATTTGACTGCATCAATCATACGGATTGTTTTCTTCGTTTCCTTCGAGTTGACTTGGTAGCGCAGTTCTATTTGACCTGCTTTGATTGCCTGCTGCAAAACCGCTAAAGGAACACCACTATGCTCGAATTGCTCGTACATGCTCGTATCTTCTTCCTGAAATAACGGCAGCAATGCATCTGGTATATTCCCAGTCCGAACAAGTACTTTCTGATATGTGGCCTTCATCGCTTGCGGCAGCATCGCCTGGAGGGCGGTGATATGAAAGCTTAATGTCCGCTCCCCCATCCATACTCCTAGATCAAGCAATTCAGGTGTTAGTGCCGGAAGCAAATCCATTGTTTCCTGAATTTCCTTTAGCTTGTCCACTTCAGCAGAACTGCTGATCTCCAGGACGAAACCCATGATGCGGCGATTACCGAATGGTACGATGACACGCATCCCCGGCTGGAGTACGTTGATCAGTTCTTCAGGAATCAAATAATCATACACGCGGTCGGTCTGACTGGCCGGGACGTCAACAACAACCTTCGCGATGTTCATTTTCTGTCAGCCTCCATATCTTCCACAATCTCATCAAGAATCCGGTGGGCAATCTGTTTCTTCGTATCAGACGGCAGGTGCTGTTCCTTACCTTCTCTATTCAAGTAAATCACTTCATTGGTGTCAGATTGAAAGCCTGCGCCTGTCTTCCCGACTGTATTCACACAAATGGCATCTAAATACTTCCGCTCGAGCTTTCCTTTGCCATAAGCTACGGCATCATTTGTTTCCGCAGCAAAACCGACAAGGAACTGATGCTGCTTCCGCTGACCGAGTGTCAGAAGTATATCGGTAGTCCGTTCCATTTCAATGGACAAGTTTCCATCCTGTTTTTTCACCTTAGAATCAAATGTTTGTACTGGCCGATAATCAGCTACAGCTGCAGCTTTGATGACGATATCCTGCTCACCGTAAACTATTAGTACCTGATCCAGCATATCCTGGGCACTTGTAACATCTATCCGTTTTACCCCAATAGGTGTAGTTAACTGGGATGGTCCGCTCACAAGTGTTACATCTGCTCCGCGTTTAGCGGCGGCTTCTGCCACAGCATAGCCCATTTTGCCCGAGGAATGGTTCGTGAAGAAACGGACGGGATCAATTGTTTCCTGAGTCGGTCCAGCCGTTACTAACACTTTTTTACCTTCTAAATCGCGCTTAGGTTCTGTTCTTTCTTCCAGGATTCGGATAATGGATTCCGGCTCCTCCAGCCTGCCTTTACCAACATATCCACAAGCAAGATAACCAGCTTCTGGTTCGATAAAGTGGTAGCCCCAGTCATCCAGCTGCTGCATATTACGGATTACAGCAGGATGTGCGTACATATGAACGTTCATAGCAGGCGCAATGTAGACAGGTGCCTCTGTTGCAAGCAATGTAGTCGTCAGCATATCGTCTGCTATACCAGCAGCAAGCTTTCCTATCACGTTAGCTGTTGCTGGTGCAAGCAGGAATAGGTCTGCTTTATCTGCTAAATCTATATGAGCAATTTTCTCCGGGTGTTTTTCATCAAAGGTATCGGTATATACTGGGTTGCGGGATAACGCCTGGAACGTGAGCGGTGTCACGAATTCTGCTGCATGTTTTGTCATGATGACATGAACATCTGCACCCTTCTGTGTCAGTTTGCTCGTCAATGCGCATGCCTTATATGCAGCGATGCCCCCGGAAACTCCCAGACAAATTGTCTTTCCAGCTACATTCATTTCACTTCCCCCTCCTCATGCACAATAAGAAAGAAACCCCCGCTTGGTGTTCACCATCGCGAGGGCATCTCCATCGGATGCACCTGGCATCCTCACCGTTTATTCTTCTGTATATTCCAATTTGTCTGCTTGAATTTCTTCCAGCGCGATACCAACGTATTTATACGATTTCGGGTTAGCAATTTTAGACGTCTTCGTTTCCTGCAGTTGACGCGCACGTTGCGATGACAAAGTAACCAGTGTGTATTTCGAATAAATTTTTTCCTGTAGTTTATCAATAGACGGTTCTAACATCATATCAATTAACCTCCAATGCTTTCTTGTATTCTTTTGCGACGCGTTCGCGTTTGCAATGCTCACTTTGTACAATAGACTGAATCTTCGAGACGGCATGATTCAGCTGATCATTGACGACCACATAGTCATAAGCATCCATCATTTCGATTTCGTCTCGGGCAGCATTCAGACGGTTCTTCACAAGTTCCGGCGTCTCTGTACCGCGTCCGACGATGCGATTCTTCAATTCCTCCAGGCTAGGCGGAATCAGGAAGATAAAGACACCTTGCGGGAAGTTCTCCTTCACTTGAAGAGCACCTTGTACCTCGATTTCTAGAAAGACATCATGACCTGCTTCCAAAGTCTCTTCTACGTAATCCCGGGGAGTACCATAATAATTGTCCACATAGCTCGCATATTCCAAGAGCTTATTCTGACCAATCAAACGCTCGAATTCTTCCTTCGATTTATAGAAATAGTCCACACCATCTTGTTCTCCAGGCCGCATGTTTCTAGTTGTCATGCTGATTGAGTAACGCAAATGTGTGTCCTGTTCGAATAATGCCTTCCTTACCGTCCCTTTTCCAACACCGGATGGTCCGGACAGGATGAAAAGGATCCCTTTCTGTTCAATCATGTGCTTCCTCCTAGCTATTCCTCAGATAGTTCATCGTCACGCAGGACACGCTGCCCCACCGTTTCGGGCTGTACAGCCGAAAGGATGACGTGATCACTATCTGTGATGATGACAGCTCTTGTTCGCCGACCATATGTAGCATCCACCAGCTTATTCGCATCACGGGCAACCGTGATAATTCGCTTGATGGGAGCCGATTCAGGAGAAACTATCGAGATTATTCTGGTTGCGGAAACAACATTTCCGAACCCGATATTAATCAATCTTAAACTCATCTTGCTTCTCCCTTCTTGCTGTACTGCTCTTTTGACTGGCGTTTCAAACGTCTTATAATGTCATGAGAATCCGCTCTACAGCTTTAATTAATAGAAGCATCTTCTTATCATTATACCTTTATCATCAATTAAACCATATCTTATTCATTATAATTATATCTTAAACCAAACTCAATACTATTCTATATTTTGCACTTGCTCTTTTATTTTTTCCAGCTCCGTTTTCATGTTTACTACGATTATACTGATAGAAGAAGCTGTCGATTTGGAGCCGATTGTATTCACTTCACGCTGCATCTCTTGCAGGATAAAATCACATGTCCGGCCGACAGGCCCTGTCTTCTCCAAATTTAAAGCAAGCTGATTTAAATGACTTTCCAATCGGATAAGCTCTTCCGTTATATCACCCTTTTCGGCCAGCAGAGCTATTTCCTGATACAGACGGCTGTTTTCCGGCAATCCACCATCAACGTAGCTAGTTATCCTATCTTCGATGCGCCGCTTGTATGCTTCCATCACCTGCGGCCGCAGCTCTGCCAGCTGCTTCAGCATCGTCTGGATGTCAGTCATCCTGTTTCGGATATCCTTTGCTAAAGCACTGCCTTCTACTGTACGCATTTGGATGAAGGCTTCTAAAGCGCCTTGCAACGCTTTTTCCACCAAGTCCGGCAGTTCTGTCAGCTCAGGCTGTGCTTCTTCCAAAAGAATGTCAGCAGATTGAGACAACAGTGTATCAATCGTAATGTCTCCACGAAGGTCAAAAGCGGATCGTATAGCTCTCAGCTTAACCATATATTCCTCAGCTAATTCCCAATCAATGGATAATTCGCGTTTTCGCAAACCTCCGCCGTCAATATCCACTATTAGTTCCAGCTTGCCTCTGCTAACAGACTGCTGCAACTGATCCTTTACAGACGTTTCAAGAAAAGCAGCCGCTTTCGACAGCTTGCATTTGATATCCAAGTACCTGGAGTTGACACCCTTCAATTCCGCTGTGACCGTGAGACTGTTTCCGGATGCCACACTCCTGCCATACCCTGTCATGCTTTTCGTCAAGCTAATCCCTCCGGCTTTTTAGTAGTCACAGTGTATCAGAATCGAGGCTGTTTGTCCTGTATCAAGAACGCTGGAAAAATAAAAGCATGCTGCCTGTGTTGCTAGGCAGCATGCTTTTATTTATTTCTTTATAAAACCGAAGAGTACAGTAGGAGCAGCACTAAGTGCCAAAATCAATAACCAGTCTCGCATAATCAAATCTGTCGTGTGGAAGATCGGCTGCAGCGGACCGACATAGATAACAGCAAGCAATAAAACGATAGATGAGACGACAGCCCCGATAAGCCAGCCATTTCCAAACGGATTGCGAGCAAATACCGATTTTTCACTGCGGCAGTCAAATACATGAATCAGCTGCGCCATAACTAATGTAGCAAACGCTGTTGTCTGTGCATACACAAGTCTTTCCGGATCTCCTTGGTACATCAGCATGAAAGCAATGATTGTCACAGACCCAATCAGAATACCGCGTGTGACGATTTTCGTACCAAGCCCTCTCGCGAAGATCCCTTCATTCGGATGACGCGGTTTCTGCTTCATCACCTCATCCTCTGCCTTGTCCATACCGAGGGCAATGGCTGGCAGACCGTCTGTCACTAAATTCACCCATAAAATTTGAATAGGTACGAGCGGCATTGGCAATGCCAGTATCATGGCAAATAACATCACCAAGATTTCACCAACATTGGATGCGAGCAAGTAGCGCACAAACTTTCTTATATTAGAATAGATTGTCCGCCCTTCCTTGATGGCTGCTTTGATAGTGGCAAAATTGTCGTCCATCAAGACAAGTGCACTTGCTTCTTTGGCAACATCGGTTCCTGTTACGCCCATACTGATGCCTATATCACTTGCTTTAATCGCAGGTGCATCATTGACGCCATCACCTGTCATCGCAACAATATGACCGACATTCTGCAGAGCTTGGACAATTCTAAGCTTATGTTCCGGAGTCACACGTGCAAACACGTACATACTATCCACTTCTGCCTGTAGTTCTTCATCTGACATGTGATCCAGATTCTTGCCTTCCACGACTCTGCCGCCTGGAGGCAGAATATGCAGCATATTGGCAATCGCGGCTGCTGTCTTCACATGATCACCTGTTATCATGATTGTCTTGATGCCAGCTTTACGGCAATCGATGATTGCATCTTTTGCTTCTTTACGAGGCGGGTCGATCAATCCGTTCAGACCGATAAATATCATTTCTTTTTCAAGATCTTCTTCTTTCGGCTGATATCCAGCCGGGAAGTGCCGGACACAAATAGCAATCGTCCGCAGCGCTTTAGCTGCCATATGATCAACCGCTTCATACAATGCTTTCTTATCCTTGCCAGCAAGCAGTTTTTTTTCTGCTCCATGATACGCAGCTTTTTCTATTAAAACATCTGGTGCTCCCTTCGTAATCGCAATCAGTTTTCCTTCTGGTGTTTTGACCAAAACAGTCATCCGTTTCCGTTTGCTGTCAAAGGGTATTTCATGCACAATGCTATAACTGGACAAGTCATCCGCTTCAATTCCCGCTTTCTTCCCTGCGACTACAAGTGCTCCCTCAGTCGGATCACCATCAATCATCCAGCGCTTCTTTTTTCGGAATGCCTTTGCATGACTCGACAGGACGCCATAGCGAAGAAGCTGATAAAGTGCTTCTTCCTTCGTCTCTTTTCCGCCCCGGTAAAATCCACCGGATGGATCGTAGCCATCCCCTGTTACCGTATAGGTGTTTCCATCAAGGAAAATCTCTTTGACTGTCATTTGATTTTCTGTAAGTGTTCCCGTTTTATCTGAGCAGATGACTGTAGCTGAACCAAGCGTCTCCACAGCAGACAGCCGTCTGACGATAGCTTTTTGTTTGATCATACGCTGCACACCAAGTGAAAGAGCAACCGTCACAATTGCCGGAAGACCTTCTGGGATTACAGCTACTGCAAGTGAGACACCTGCAATAAGCATCTCGTATAACGGATTGCCCCGATAAACTCCCGCAAGAACTGTTAATGCAGTGAGAAGCAAGGCAATGACAATAAGTACCTTTCCGAGTTTCTCCAGCCTTCGTTCAAGCGGAGTCTGCTTTCGTTTTGTATCAACAAGCAGCTCAGCAATTTGCCCAACTGCCGTATTTGAACCGGTTCCAATGACAATTCCGGTTCCACCGCCCCGTGTCACAAGTGAGCTCATAAATGCAATATTAAGCTGATCCTGAGGCCCTAGCTGATCTGCTTGCAATTTCTCCGTCACCTTGGCAACTGGCAATGATTCTCCGGTAAGTGCAGATTCCTCCGTTTCCAGACTTGTCACACTAACTAAGCGCAGATCAGCAGGCACCCGATCACCTGCGGTCAACGATACGACATCACCAACGACTAGTTCTGCTGACGATATCCTCGCCCATTGTCCATCCCGCAGCACACGCGCCATCGGAGCATTTAATTCCTTCAGTTTGCTGAGAGATTTTTCGGCATTCCTTTCCTGAAAGAAACCGATTAGCGCATTTAACAGAACGATCAGCAGGATGGCAATGCTATCGATATACTCGCCTAATAGTCCAGAGACGACCGTCGCTGCGAGAAGCACCAGAACCATAAAGTCTTTAAATTGTCCGAAAAATAGTGCAAGCTGGGAAACTCCTTTTTCTTCTTTCCATTCATTTCTTCCATCCCGCTTCAGCCTCTGCTGTACTTCCTTTGTGCTAAGTCCTTTATGTGTGTCGGAATATGTCTGTTTAGCTGTTTCCTCTGCTGAAATCTGATACCATCGCACTTTGCATACCTCCACCCTTATTTCTAAAGTAAATGTATGCGTGCTTGTCCGATAAAATGCTATACTAGCAGAGAATGAGGTGAAACATATGGCATTTGACGGAATAGTAACTAGAGCGATGGCCAAAGAGCTCGATGACACATTGGCAACTGGCCGTCTGTCAAAAATATACCAGCCGACTGATACGGAGATCGTGCTTACCTTCCGCAGCAAAGGGAAGAATCACGCACTATTATTGTCGGCGCATCCAAGCTATGCACGAGTGCATATTACAAACGATAGCTATCAGAATCCCCAGAATCCTCCTATGTTTTGTATGCTTCTTCGCAAGCATCTTGCAGGCGGGTTCCTGGAAAAAGTAGAGCAATTCGAAAATGAACGAATCATCCAGCTTAGTTTCGTAAGCAAAGATGAGCTTGGTGACCAGACATCAAAACGAATCATCATGGAAGTGATGGGAAAACACAGCAATATCATGCTGGTCGATAATGAAACGGATATGATCATCGACAGCATCAAACATATTTCATCTAGTGTGAACCGGCACCGGACCATTCTTCCCGGTCAGACGTACAAGCTTCCTCCTAGTCAGGAGAAGCTGAACCCGTTCACCTTGGAACCAGCCGAGTTTGCCCGGAAGCTTGACTTCAATACCGGCCAGATGAACAAACAGATTTTGACTATGCTGCAAGGTGTATCTCCTGTTTTGGCCAATGAAATGGCTGAGCAGGCCTATATGGGTGATAAAGAGAAATACGCCCAGGTTTACACACATTTCATTGATAAGCTGAAGCAAGACGACTATGAGCCTACTTACTTTAAAGGAAAGAAAGAAGACTTCTACGTTATGGATCTTGCAGGCATCGAGGGTGTGCGAGAACAGTACAATTCGATGAGTGAATTGATTGATGCTTTTTACTCTGGAAAAGCAGAACGCGATCGTGTTAAACAGCAGGCTGGCGACTTGATTCGTTTCCTGAAAAATGAACGAGATAAGAATATCCGAAAGCTTTCTATCCATGAAAATACCTTAAAAAAAGCAGAAAAAGCCGACAGCTACCAGCGTCGCGGAGAGCTGCTAACTGCTCATATGCATCAAATCAAACAAGGTGATACAGAAGCTGTCGTCACAGATTACTATGATCCAGATCAGCAGCAGCTCACCATTACACTCAACCCGCATAAAACACCAAGTGAAAATGCGCAAAGCTATTTCAAGCAATACAACAAGTTAAAGAAATCGCGTACGATGGTGGAATTGGAGCTTGAGAAAACGAATGCAGAAATTGATTATCTTGATCAGCTCATCCAGCAAGTAGAAGGTGCTCGGGAGCAGGATGTCGAAGAGATCCGTGAGGAATTGCGCGAGCAAGGTTATCTAAAGGCAAAAGCACAGCAGAAAAAGAACAAAAAACCGAACCTGCCACAGCCGGAAACTTATACCGCGACAGATGGCACAACAATCCTCGTAGGACATAATAACAAGCAGAACGAATATTTGACGATGAAGCTTGCTCACAAGCAGGATACTTGGCTTCATACGAAGGATATTCCAGGATCCCACGTCGTTATCCGCGCGACTGAACCTTCCGAGGAAACATTAGAAGAAGCAGCAAAACTGGCTGCTTGGTTCAGTAAATCCAAACTTTCTTCTTCGGTACCCGTCGATTATACAAAGATTCGTCACGTGAAAAAGCCAAACGGTGCGAAGCCTGGCTTTGTAACATACGATCAACAAAAGACGTTGTATGTTACGCCAGATGAGTCCTTTGCAAAGCGTTTGAAAAATAAATAAGGAAGTGCGCTGTAGCAGCGCACTTCCTTATTTTATTGTCTTATAATAAAAGTTGCCTGCAAGATATGTCCCAAATGCATCCTGGGCGAAATCCGGCACTTCTCCGAATAGCACATAACCTTCTGACTGATAAAGCCGATTGGCAGGTCCTTCTTTTTCCATATCAAGCAAAAGTAATGTTTTGCCGTCTTGCTTCGCTGCTTGCTCTGCATACTGCAGCAGCTTTCTAGCGACGCCCTGCCTTCTGGCTTTCGTACAGGTCATCAATTTAGCGATTTCTGCACGATGCTGCCCGTTTTCCTTGTCGCTGTAGTGCAGCTGAACAGTCCCAGCAATTTGACCATCAATCAGCCCAATGAAAAGCCGAACATGTTCAGAGAGTACAGAATTCCAGTAGCTTATTGCAGTCTCATCGCTCATCGGATGCAAATAGTTCATCGATGCGCCATCAGCGACTACCGTTTGAAATAAACTTGCTAGTTCTTCTTTATACGCTTCAATAACTGTAACTTCCTTAATTTCCATAGTTACTCCCCCATACCATACAAGTTGTTTAGATTTTATGAGCGTTACTATATTTGAGCTTCTATCCTTTTAAAGATAACGTATACGCCTTATGAAAACGAATGAAATGTTATATATCCTAACATACTATCTTTTTCCGCTACTCTGCCTAAAGAAGCTGAAAATCTATGCCATAGATATTTGAAAAATCCTACTCGTATAGAGATTGGGTGAACTGGAGTAACCGTCGATACTTTCTATCCTCGGTCTACCAAACTTCACACCATTCCGTAAAGCAACATCAATTCCTTCTCGGTGACGCTTTCGAATACGGTCACGTTCTTCTTAAGCCATCCATGAAAGGTTTTGTAATACTAAATCAGCTTTAAAGGTTCCCCTACTGTCCTTATATTGCGTAGTATTTAATAAGGGCATATCAAGTACGATAATATCCGCTTGGATATTTTTTGTAATGTCATTCCACTCTTGTAATATCTCTTCCTTCCGAATCGATCCAGGGAATGGATATACAATATATCCCCTTTTCTGATAATCCATGATTAATAGTATGGAAGTTAGGAAGTTTGGGTATATACGTGTAAGTAGTAAAGATCAAAATGAAGGCCGTCAGATGGAGTCGGTGAAGAACCAAGGACTATATGAACGCGACATCTTTTATTGATAAGTAAAGTGGGTAAGATTTTAACCGAGCTAACTATCAATTGCTAAAATTCACAAGCAGCCTGAAGATGTTGTGAATAGCTATTTATCTGTACTAGATGGTCTGTTTATTGAAATATTATACGCGGAAAATCTATTCGACTCTCAAAGAGAATCCTTTCTTCTTGGGAGATCTTTATAAAAGAAATTGGATATATAAACACTGAGGAGTTGATTAATTATGAAGAACAGACAAGAAGCTATAAACTATTGCAAAGAGTATAAAGATGTTTATGAAGATGAACCTTTTCGAGATGATAATTGGACACTTATAAGACATAAGAATAATGATAAAACATTTGCTTGGATATTCGAGAGAGAGAACAGAATCTGGATTAATGTAAAAAACGAACCTGGTATGAATGAACAACTCAGAAATGAATACGATTCTATAGTACCTGCTTATCACTTAAATAAGGAACATTGGAACTCTATAATATTAGACGATACTGTTCCCGAGAAAGAAATCCATGAATTAATTAGTACAAGCTATGATTTAACGAAAGATAA
>NZ_LR700942.1:914990-926134 GCF_902497585.1 Terribacillus sp. AE2B 122
ATGAAAAGACCCTTTTCTGTATAAAAGGGTCTTTCTTTAAAGCTGCCTAAAGGCAGCTCTTTTATTCTAATCCCAACTGTGCTTTTAATTGTACGACAGCAGGATCTCCTTGGAAGGTGATATTAGCGTTGGCTCCAAAACTACCTTAACCTTCCCAAGTGTATAAAAAGGCAGTAGAGTATAGAACTGATCCCCTTCTGTCCTTGCTTCGAACATCAGAACTCCTTCTCCACCAACAATATTTGTCACTTCTTGGTTATTAATTCAACAGAACTCCTCTATTCTCATAACTTCCCTTGCTGTCTCTATAAAAGCTAATATGATCGGTGAAAGCCACTTATCTTTATGCCATGAGATCTGTGTATATACATCCAAGTCTGGAATTGGCCATAAAAGAGGCATAAGTTCGCCACGGTTAACTTCGACTTCAGTTACTATTTCAGGAAGAAAGGCAATACCGATTCCTGAAATTGCACATTGTTTAATAGCTTCGGCACTTTGAAACTCTAAAGATGAAATACTGTCAATGTCACCTTTCTTAAATGTTCGATCAAACATGGTTCGATAGGGACAACCCTTTTCATTAATTAGAAACACTTCTTCGTGAAAATCTTCAAGCTGTAATTCATTTTGTCTCGCAAGTGGATGATCTGGAGCGGCGAAAAGGCGAAAAGTTTCTTCCGTCAATGGTTCTACTGCAAGTCCCGTTGATTGAATGGGTTCGTCAAGTATAAAAACGACATCCGAGGTTCCCTCAAAAAGTGTTTGTTTGAGTTGTAGATTCGGAACAGATCGAAAGATAAGACGAACTCTTGGATATCGCGACCGAAAAACTTTGAAGACATCTGGAAGTCGATAGGCGCAAACAACCTCATTGGCACTGATAGTTAGGGTACCGCTTAGAACTTCATTGTCATGAAGGACGCTACTGCGAGCTTCGTCCAATTTGTTTAAAATGTCCTGGACATGAGTTGAAAAACGTTTACCCGCAGTCGTAAGAACTAGCTGCTTTCCTAAGCGATCAAAGAGACGAACCCCGAGTTCTTCCTCCAATGCTTTTATTTGCATCGTGACGTTGGAGGGTACGTAATTTAGTGCTTCAGCAGCTCTACTGAAATTTAAAGTTGTTGCAACTGTTTGAAACGTATTCAATTGGCGCAATTCCATAATAAATCCCCCTTTAACTTTCAAAATTATTGAATACTATATTGAATTTTGTTCACTTTTATTGAAAGTAACACGGTTATATACTCAATAACAAGAAATACATTCTAAACGTTTGTGTTTCATTTAGATAGGAGTGAAAACAATGAAAGAGTATGAGATTTTTAATTTAGGTGATGTAACCTTCCAATCTGGAGTGACATTACCAGACGCTTTTCTTGCTTATAAAACTTACGGGAAATTGAATGAAAAGAAAGATAATGTTATCGTTTATCCAACTGCTTTTGGCGACCAACATGTTAATAATGAATGGTTAATTGGAAACGGAATGTCGCTAGATCCACAGAAGTATTTCATTATCGTTCCTAATTTGCTAGGGAATGGATTATCTTCATCTCCAAGTAATACGCCTGCACCATTCGACAAAGTTAATTTTCCGCAGGTAACCATCTATGACAACGTTCAATTACAGTATAGACTGGTGACTGAAAAATTCGGCATTCAGAAGATTGATCTTGTTGTTGGGTGGTCAATGGGAGGTCTTCAATCATTCCAATGGGCAGCAAGTTATCCTAACATGGTGAATCGAATTGCCTCTTTCTGCGGAAATGCAAAGACTTGGCCGCAAACTTACGTGGTCCTCGATGGACTTAAGGCTGCGCTCATGGCCTCAGTTGGCTCGGATTCTAATAATTTAAATCAATTGACTTCTCAGGACATGCGAGCAGTTGGCCGTGTCTATGCAGGATGGGGATTATCACAGACTTTCTATAAAGAAGAACTCTTTCGTGAGATGGGCTTTAACTTTTTAGAAGATTTTACGGTGGGAGTTTGGGAAAACAGTTTTATGAGTATGGATCCTCACAATGTTCTAGCCATGTTATGGACAGGACAACATGCAGATATTAGTGCAAACTCCGATTATAATGGAGAGTTTAAGGAGGCACTTAAAAGTATTGAAGCGATTACCTACATCATGCCAGGTAGTACTGATCTCTTCTGCACCGCAGAAACTAACGAATATGAGGCTAAGTTTATTTCTAATGTTGAATATCATCCTATTAAATCAGTATGGGGACATTTCGCCGGTCGAGGAATTAACAGTACCGATAATAAATTTATTGATAATAAACTAAAGCGTTTGTTGACGCTTCGCACAAACAATTAAATAAATATTGTATAAGTTGTAGGGAATGTCGAGTGATAACTATCTTAATTCAATACTAGCTATTTAATCGCGTAAAGACGATTAGCTCAGAAATAATCGTCTTTACTTTTACTCAAGGAATCTCTTTAATAATTATTGAGACGAGTTTCATCTATTTGAGGCTTTGAATTCCTTTCTTTAAACTCTATAAATTTTTAGAGGTAACTAATTATTATGTCGTTTGTTAACTTCGATCGTAATGAACTCCGGCAAATAGCTGGGAGTGCATCCTTTTGATACTATTTCATCTTTGTAAAGACCCGTTTTCTCACCAATTTTAATACAACGTGCACGATTCTTTTCATCATAAACGCCTATCCAGCCTGCGGTGAAATTCATAGCCCATTGAACTTCCGGTTCTTCCTGCGTAATATTAGCTTCTAATGCAGATAGCAAGTCTGCGGTGTTATCAGGCGGTGTTTGTCCAGTCCATCTCAATCGCGCTTGATAATACCAGAAAGCTCGCCTTTGAAGAGCAGAAGGACTATTTCCCCATGACTCCATCAATGCAATTTTCTTCTTGTCTTTGGTTAGCTGATTAGCCATTAACCAATCCATCAAGTTATTTCGCTCATCAAAAGTGTGAGTCTGCATATCTCTATCAAGCTTATTTAGCACATCTTGTGAAAGAAGTTTTTTGTCCATAATTAAGATTGCTAATAGTCTGGGCAGAAACTCTTCGGTTGACCAAAGTTCCATAGCTAGTTCGTGATCTTTCTTAATGTCCTTCGCGATTTTTCGTAAGTCGCCTAGCTTAGTTTTACTATTGATCTGAGGTAGAATGTTTACTGCTTTTGAAGAGCGTTTTATTTCTGCATCTTTTTTTTCATCCATTTTATACAACTCCTTTATTAAAGCACTGTTTCATAATATGTCCTTAACGGGATATATCAAACATCAACCGAGGGTAAGTAATAGGGATGGTTCTTAATACGAAATGTTAAAAATTTTTATTCCCCATAAAAGGAATGCAAATCATAAGAGGCACCACAATAACAATAATACCAAGATGTAACGAACTAAATGGCCCTAATTGAAATATTTAACACGGATTTCGAGACAACATATTGAAGGGTATATCGACTGGCTAGGTCATATGTAAAAGGACATAGCAGAAAAGATGCAAATCCATATAGATACAAGCGTTAATCACCTACCGCTGTGAATCAATTAATAAGAGACTTGCACTTTTATCATATCAGTCATATGGCTCCCAATACTCACTTCCATATTATTACACCTCGATGTTTTATTCTATCTTAATTCCATCAAAAAAATGTTCGTGAAAGTGTTTAAAAAATACTGAACGTTCAAAAACTTATTTATATGTTTTTGAACGTTGTTTTAGTTAGTATTCAATTAGATTGAGAGTGTTCGTAAAAGTGTACTTTTTTGAACACTCAACTTATTCAAATCGGATCTCTATACTTTCAGCAACATGTTTCTATTATCGCATCTGAATTAAACTAATAATGTACTTTAATATAGTATCTTGATTTTATCTAATATCTACTGAAAAATCTTTATAATAAGTGGCATAAAATGAATAATAAGTCGAGTTTTATATTATACCCTACATGGGTATACTTGGTTGAAGGAGGAGATAGATATGAAATTCAAAAAGATTATACTCTCAATACTCTTGGTAATCCTCGTATTAGGTCTTGCTGCTTGTTCGAACGGTGAAAATAATGATACATCTAGTTCAAATGAGAGCGATAGCAATACTGAGATGGATCACTCCAGTATGAACCACTCTAGTTCAGGTGACTTACCCGAAGGTTTACAGGAAAAAGTGAATCCTAAATACCCAAAGGGAAGCAAAGTAATAATTGAGGCTGATCATATGGAAGGTATGAAAGGTGCAGAAGCCACAATATCGGGGGCTTTTGATACTACTGCATATGTAATTTCATACACTCCAACTACTGGGGGAGAAAAGGTTACTAATCACAAATGGGTCATTCAAGAGGAAATAGAGGGTGTAGAAACTAATCCAATAGAGCCTGGTACTGAGGTTACCCTTAATGCAGATCACATGGAAGGCATGGATGGTGCGAAGGCCACTATAGAATCAGCAAAAAAAACAACTGTTTATATGGTTGACTTCTCTCCAACTACTGGAGGAGAAGAAGTTAAAAACCACAAATGGTTAATAGATGATGAATTATCACCAGCTGAATGAATATGGCATTATGGATGAACGAAATATACAAACAGTGTATTATCTAATGTTTAGAAAGGTATAAAAGCATGTAATATACGTTTTAATACTTTTAAAATGATGGCAGAGTGAATTTGACTCGATAGGAAATGCTCTATATACAATAAAAAAGAGGGTTATAGGGAACTATAAGAATGTAACTCTTCTTTTAGCATTACAAATACCCCTCCTAAACAGGTGGGGTATTTGTAATGCTAAAATTTTTTCTTACTTCGATTGATTTATACATTCAATTAATCGATCTTCAATTTCCTTTGCATAGCCTTTAACACCATCATCTTCAGTTAACCCCACTAATGCGGTGGTTTTGGCATGTCTATTTTGGTATCATCATCACTTTCATAGACAACTATCTTACATGGAAGGATATAACCCGTTAACTTATTATGCTGTATAACTCGTTGGGCATCAAAAAAATTACATACTTCAAGTACGCAAAACGATTAATTGATCTTCAAGCCTTTGTCTAACCTTTTCCTAGATGTCAAACTGACAAAGTACATTGAATTGTTCTTCTTTCAGATTCTCTTCCAAAGATTCAATAGCTTCTTCTACAGTATGGGAAGTCTCCACAGCATAATGAAATATATTCATCCATCTCCTTCTAAATAAGTTCTAGTGCAAGTTAGCTAAGGATATCCATCCATATTTTGATTGTTGTAGCAATAATCAGCACAGCGAGTATTACCTGAAGCAGTTTAACATTCATCCTCTTTCCTAATGCAGCCCCTATCGGTGAAGCAATGAGACTTGCGACTACAATAATAATAGAAGGAATCAACGGTACCTGATCTGTTGAGAGCTTTCCCGCAACAGCCCCTATAGAAGAAATGAATGTAACAGCCAGGGATGTGGCGATTGTCATACGAGTAGGTATTTTCAGCACAACTAACATGATTGGCACGAGAAGAAATGCTCCTCCAGCTCCTACAATCCCTGCTCCTATCCCTACTAAAAAGGATAAACCTGCTGCCAATCCTGTAGAAAATGTAACGTCGGACAGCTCTATATCATCCTTCCCCTTCTTAGGGACAAACATCATTATTGATGCAATGATAGCTAATATTCCATATACAAGGTTGATGTCTTCTTCGGCTAATAGACGTGAACCAAAGCTCCCAATAAAACTTCCAACCAAGACAGCAATCCCCATGGTCAGTATGAGACGTTTATTCAAGTAATTCCCCTTACGGTATGCAAATACCCCGGAAAGTGTCGAAAAGAATACCTGAACAGCCACAATACCGGATACTTGGTAAGCGTTGAAACCTGTGAAACCCAATAAAACAGGTACATATAATAACAAGGGGTAGTTTATGATTGCCCCGCCGACTCCGAGCATACCGGACAGCAGCGAACCAATCAGACCTATGACGAATAGGATCAAAATGAAAGTGATATCCATTCTGCTGCTCCTCTCTTACTAAAAAAGAGGGAGTAACTCTCCCTCCTCTGGATTAACCTTTTTTTATCCAAAATTTCAATACGCCATCTTCTTCTGTATCTTGCAGTAAGTCATGACCGCCAGATTTCGCCCATGCACTAAGGTCGGCTTTTGCCCCTTTGTCAGTCGCATGTACTTCTAACACATCTCCTGCATTTAACTCATTTATTGCTTTCTTTGTTTTGACGATCGGCATTGGACAAGCTAGTCCTTTCGCGTCTAACACTTTATCACTGTTCATTTTTATAAGCTCCTTTATTTCTTGATCTTGATTTAACCATGAATGGCACAGCGGTTCGGTCCAATTTCCATTTCACTTTGTTCGTTAGCTTCTGGGTTGATTTTACCCATATTTGTTTGACGAATTTCTTGATAAGCATTCGGCTGAGGTGGTAGATTTTCTGATACTGCTTTACGGAATGTTTCTTCGTCCATATTTAAACCATCATTCTTTTCAAATAAATCACCCAGTTTTGCCTGAACTGCTCCATTATCTCCTAGCTCACTTGTATTGCTGAAGTGTGCAGGAAGGACGATAAGCTCATCATTTAGTCGTTCATACGTGTTATAAAGCGTATTACGTAAATCATCTGCCCAGTCACCTGCTTTTCCAGCAAGATCCGGACGTCCAATGGATTCCACAAACAAGATATCTCCGGTCAGCAAGTACTTATCATCCACAATCAAGCTAGTACTTCCGATTGTGTGGCCTGGAGAGTAGATAGACTGCACACGCACAGTAGCTCCACCTACCTGCAAATCTTTCCCTTCTTCTAACGGCTCATAGGCAAACTGAACTTCCTCTGCATCCTTTGGAGGCAAATGATAAAATGCTTCAGTTTTTTCACGCAACAGGCGCCCTCCGGAAATATGGTCAGCATGAAGATGCGTATCTACAACATGTTTGATTGTAATGTTTTTCTCTTTGGCGAAATCAATATAACTATCTACAGATCTGCTGCTGTCAACGATGAGTGCCTCGCCATCAGATTCGATGAAGTACGAGAGACAGCCTTTACCAACGCGGACAAACTGATAGATGGATCCACCATTGCTAAGGTCCCCAATCTTAACGGGTTTAAGATACTCGCTCCAAGCTCTCATTCCACCCTGTAAGACGAGCACATCTTCAAAACCAGCTTCATCCAACATTTCTGCTACCATTTCGGATGATCCTTGTTTAGCACATACGACTAGCAAGTCTTTATCTTTTGGAATTTTATCAACGATTTCTTCGACACCTTCTATTAAATCGAAGTACGGCACGTTCAAATGTTCAATATTAGTGCCTTCAATTTTCCAATCACTAAATGCATCTTGGTTCCTTACATCCAGAATAAATAAAGGTTCTTTACTTAATACCTTTTCTGCTGCTTCTTTTGCAGTAATTAATTTCATATTCCCTTTCCTCCTTAGAATGTCAAACTGATGTTGGCATCGGACGCATAATGGATGAAACTCGCTGCTCCCCCGACCTCAATGCCTTCTATAAACTGATCTTTATCTAAACTCATTACATCCATTGTCATTTGGCATGCAATAATTTTCACACCTAACTCTTGAGCCATTTCCACTAGTTCAGGAATGGAAGGTACATTTTCCCGCTTAAAACCTTCTTCAAAATGTTCATTTCCTGCTGGAATTGGAAGCTGCTTATGAGCTTCTTTATGAATCAAATTCAGTCCCTCAAAAGTGAAGAAAATCCCTACTTCTGCGTCGCTTGCTGCTGCAGCAGTTGCTACGTTAAACACTTTATATGCATCAAACAAACTTCCATTACTTGCGATGATTGCTACTTTAGTTGCCATTTTCAATTCCTCCTATTTGAGTTATTATTGATTCTTTCTAATGGGCCAGACCATTCCACCATACCCTGGACAACATTCTTGATATTTTTGAATCCTTTTTCCTCCATTTGCTTAGAAGCCAAATCACTGCGACTGCCTGTTCGGCAGACAACGTATATTTCTTTATCTTTGCTGATCTCGTCCATACGATCTTCCAGTTCTCCTAATGGAATAGAAACTGCTCCTGGTATATGGCCAAAGGTATATTCAGCTGGCTCCCGAACATCCAGAATTACGACGTCTTCACCTGCATCCAGTTTCTGAATAATTTCTTCGTTTTGAACGGTATGCGGGAAGTTTTTATCTTCTTTCGCTTCTGCATCACCTGATTTGCGGAGGTAGTGTTTCAATACCTCTCCTTCTTCTGTTGAACCGAGATACTGGTGACCGCTGCTTTTTGCCCAAGCTTGAATATCTGCTAGAGAACCTTTGTCAGTGGCCTGAACCTCGATAACCTGTCCTGGCATGACCTCTTTCATTGCTTTCTTTGTTTTGACGATTGGCATCGGACAAGCTAGTCCTTTCGCATCCAATACATGATCTGTTTTAATACTCATTTTTCATCCCCCATTTAGGCTTATTCTGTTTCACTTTCCCAGTCATTCATGCCACCTGTCATATTCTTCACTTTGAACCCTTTATCTGTTAACCACTCTGAAGCCAGTCCACTACGATTTCCAGATCTGCACACCATGATGTATTCCTTATCTTTATCCAATTCGTCTAAGCGTGTCAGAACCTCTCCTAATGGAATGTGTTTAGCACCTGGAATTTTACCCAGAGCCACTTCATTGTGTTCTCTTACATCAATAATATGAAGTTTCTCTTTCCTTTCTAGACTCTCCGCCACTTGTGTTGGCAAAATTGCTTCAATTTCTGGTTTTGTACTCATTTTGCTCCTCCTTTATTGTTAGTGTGGTAGAAACTTATAACCCTCATACATATACCCGTATGGGTATTATATAAAGCAAAAAAAATAACTTAAAAATGAGCTTCGCTAAGAACTCGAATACCCACAAGGGTATATTAGCAAACAAAAAAAATATTGTCAACAACGGAAATCTGTAATTACTTTCATACCTATTTATTAATGATATCTTCTATCTTTAACTAATATAAGCTGAGATCATAGAACATTGACTTGGTACCCATAAGGGTATATATTGAGTTGAGTAACATTCTGTTTTTTAATTACTAGAGGATTGGTGATAATGATCTCTACGCTTCTAATCTTCGCGCTGCTTGTCTCCTTCAGCCTTTACAGAAGATACTTTCCTGTATTAAATGTTCCTTGTAGCGATAGATTGTATTCACAAATAGATCAAGTGGTTAAAATAGACTTACGCGATTATAATAATTCTTACGGAAGTTATGTAGACGATACAATTCAAATTCCAGTTGCGTATCTTAAACGGCATATGCACGAAATACAGGGTGATCAAGTTTTCGTCATCGCTTGTAATAAAGTAGAAAAAAATATCGGAATAAGGATATTGCAAAATAAAGGCTACAAAGTAATCGGCTTTAAATTAACGGAATGCGATTGTAATTGCAATATACTAAAATTCATATAAGGAGGAAACCTTATGAAATATGATAACCAAAGTAAAAATAGAATAAAACGTATCGAGGGACAGTTACGCGGTATATTAAAAATGATGGAAGAAGATAAAGACTGCAAGGACGTTATTACACAGCTGAGCGCTACAAGAACTGCGATTGACCGCACTATTGGTGTAATTGTGAGCTCTAACCTAGTGGAATGTGTTCGAGAAGCTAACGAGAACGGGACAGAAGCTGACGAATTGGTGAAGGAAGCAGTAAATTTGTTAGTTAAAAGCCGATAAGTAAATAGTAGTGGGGTTGACTTTCATCCTCACGCCCTTTAATATACCCCTATGGGTAATTTAGATATTTTTTTACAGAAAATAATACCCCTATGGGTAAATTGAAATGTTGGAGGAATTAATCTATGCAAAGTAATAAAGTGTTAGATGCCAAAGGACTAGCTTGTCCAATGCCAATCGTTAAAACGAAGAAAGCAATCAATGAACTGAATGTAGGAGATGTGTTGGAAGTACATGCGACTGACAAAGGGGCAAAAGCTGATCTCAGCGCATGGGCGAAATCCGGCGGCCATGAGTTACTAAAAGATACAGAAGAAGATGGCGTATTGAAGTTTTGGATTAAAAAAGCATAACAAAATTATACCTATACAGGTATCAAAGAATAGGAGAAATGAAAATGTCAGAAACGAAACGTACGACTATCGTTTTATTTAGCGGTGATTATGATAAAGCAATGGCAGCATATATAATAGCCAATGGTGCTGCAGCTTATGACCATGAGGTTACAATATTCCACACGTTTTGGGGATTAAATGCTCTTCGCAAAGCAGAAGATGTAACGGTCAATAAAGGATTCTTAGAGAAGATGTTCGCAAAGATGATGCCTAAAGGTGCAGATAAAATGGGTCTATCTAAGATGAACATGGCAGGAATGGGTCCTAAAATGATTAAAAAAGTAATGAAAAAACACAATGCAATGACCCTTCCGCAGCTCATTGAAATGGCGCAGGAGCAAGACGTCAAACTCGTTGCTTGTACGATGACAATGGATTTACTGGGACTCCAAAAAGAAGAATTGTTAGATGACATTGAGTATGCAGGAGTTGCTGCATACCTAGGTGATGCTGAAGACGGCAATGTAAATCTATTTATCTAATATTGATTGGAGAGAGAACTTTGGAATATATCCTATACATTCTTGTAGCTCTAATAATCTATTTTGTTATTAGAAATCGCTTCTCTAACAAAGCAGCTAAACAAATCAGTACCGCTGAACTGAAAGGTATTTTAAATGATAAGAATAAACAGTTTATCGATGTCCGTACCTCTGGTGAATACAATGCAAAGCATATTAAGCAATTCAAGAATATTCCACTTCACGAATTGAAAAGTAAAGCTTCGAGCTTAAATCAAAATAAAGAAGTAGTTGTCATCTGCCAAAGCGGGATGCGAGGTTCGCAAGCTGCAAAAGTGCTTAAAAAAATGGGGTTCAATAGTATAACTAATGTCAGAGGCGGTATGAATACTTGGCGTTAATAGTTAGAACACAAATCAAATAGTGCCAATCTAAAGAGTTGCCATATTATCATTTAAATAAAGAGCATTGAAACTCTATAATATTAGACAGTACTGTTCCCGAGAAAGAAATCCATGAATTAATTAGTACAAGCTATGATTTAACGAAAGATAA